>CABURU010000003.1 GCA_902494085.1 uncultured Collinsella sp. | reverse complement strand
TCGGGCGGCAGGTTGAGGAGCTCGTCGCCGGGACGGTGCAGGCAGACCTTCCTGAGCTTGCCGATCTCGGAAGGCACGTGCAGACCTTTCGTCATGGCCTCCTACCTTTCTTTCGGGCCTTACTGGCCGAATGTATCAGCGCCCCTCCATATGGGACGCTGCTTGCTGACAGCTCTAGTTATATCCAAATTTCATTCGTAATGCTACCTCGCCCCCGAACGGTCAACAAAGTGCGATGAACGGTATATCGCATATGATTCCCCATGATGCACTTCAGTTTCGTAAAGCAGATTTTCCTAGGTAAACGTTATTTTTCTAGGAAATCAAGCTTGAACACTCAAAGTTATCCATGATTCAAAATTGCATAGTGAAAACGGTTTTCTGCATATAAATGACGCTTGCCCTCGATTCGACCTACATTCGATTATATTCATCTTGCTATCATTCTTATTCATACATTCTCACCAGTTGAGTGAGGATATGGATCGCTTGCGAACGAGCAGGGCGTCAGTCCTATGACTTGTCAGCGTAAGAAGTAGGTAAAGATACCGTTCACGCGATACGTCCGTGCCAGTGGTCGACTAAATTGAGACAATAGTGAATTAGAGTTAGGCTACCGTCCCCTGCGGGGACTGAACGGACAGATGCATATGCCGAGCAAAATCGAAAAGAAGCAAAAGGCCGCCAAGCTGCGCAAGCCGCCGCGCGACTTCTCGTACACGCAAAACCGAGAGCTTAGCTGGCTGCGCTTTGACAACCGCGTGCTTGACGAAGCCTTCGACGAGACCGTTCCGCTGTTCGAGCGTCTAAAGTTCGTGTCGATTTTCGAGTCCAACCTCGACGAATTCCTTATGGTGCGCGTGGGCGGCCTGTCCGATCTGGCGGAGCTCAAAAAACAGCCTGTCGACAACAAGAGCAATATGACCGCCTCCGAACAGGTCGATGCCGTCATGGAAGAGCTGCCCGGGCTCCTTACCCGTTGGGAGTCCATCTTTAAGAGCATCGAGGGCAAGCTCGACGCTCTGGGCGTTCACCGCGCCCGCATCGATTCGCTTACGCCCGAGGAGCGCACCTTCGTAACCCGCTACTTCCAAGCCTACGTGTCGCCGGTCATCTCGCCGTTGGTCATTGACCCGCGCCACCCCTTCCCCAACCTGCGCAACGGCGCACTCTATCTGGCTTGTGGCCTGGACGGCGTCACCGACGAGGAGAGCCTGCTGGGCCTTATCGAGATTCCCGCCTCGATGAACCGCGTGGTCGAGATCCCCTCGCCCACCGGCACCTACTCCTACATCTTGCTCGAGGACGTCATCCTCGCCTGCCTGGATAGCTGCTTTGGCTCCTATAAGCCGCTGGATCGCGCGCTGATCCGCGTCACCCGTAATGCCGATATCGACCCGGACGGCGAGGGCGTCGAGGAGGAAGAGGATTACCGCCAGCACATGAAGCGCATCCTCAAGAAGCGCTTGCGCCTGCAGCCGGTGGTGCTCGCCGTATCGGGCTCCCTCGAAAAGCCAACGCTCAAGACCATCCGCAAGGCGCTCGAGCTTTCTCGCCGCTCGGTCTTTACCTGCGATATCCCCCTTGACCTGAGCTACGTCTTTGGCATTGAGGGCAAGATTCCCGAGCATCTACGCAACGAGCTGCTCTTTACGCCGTTTAAGCCGCAGCCCAACCCCAACATCGACATGACCCGCTCCATCCGCGAACAGGTGCTGCAGGGCGACAAGCTGCTCTTTTATCCCTACGAGGCCATGAATCCGTTCCTGGACCTGGTGCACGAAGCAGCCTACGACCCCGAGTGCATCTCGCTGCGCATCACGCTCTACCGCGTGGCCAAACAGAGCCGCCTGTGCGAGTCGCTCATCGATGCTGCCGAAAACGGCAAAGAGGTCACGGTGCTCATGGAGCTCCGCGCACGCTTTGACGAGCAGAACAACATCGAGTGGGCCGAGCGTCTGGAAGAGGCCGGCTGCACCGTTATCTACGGCTCCGAGGGCTTTAAGTGCCACTCCAAGATCTGCCAGCTCACCTATCGCGAGGGCATGGCGCTCACCCGTCTCACGCTGTTGGGCACCGGCAACTTTAACGAGAAGACGGCCAAGCTCTACAGTGACTTTATGCTCATGACCGCCCATCCCGGTATCGGCGAAGACGCCAACCTGTTCTTCCGCAACCTGTCTCTGGGCAACCTGCGCGGCGACTACCGCTTCCTGGGCGTGGCGCCCGTCGGACTGAAACCGCTCATCATGCGCGGCCTGGACCGCGAGATTCAGCGCGCCCTTGTCGGCGAGCCCGCCCGCGTGTTCTTTAAGCTCAACTCGCTGACCGACCGCGAGGTTATCGATAAGATCGCCGAGGCATCGTGTGCCGGTGTGCGCGTGGACATGATCATCCGCGGCATCTCGTGCCTCAAGCCCGGTATTCCGGGCAAGACCGAGAACGTGCACGTGCGCTCCATCGTCGGACGTTTTTTGGAGCATGCGCGCGTCTATGCCTTTGGCGTGGACTCGGACATGATCTACCTGAGCTCGGCAGACATGATGACGCGCAACACCGAGCACCGCGTGGAGATCGCCTTCCCCGTGCTCGACCCCACCTGCCGCGCCCTGGTGCACGAGTACATGGGCATGCAGCTGCGCGACAACGTGAAGGCACGCAGCCTGACGAGTGACGGCACCTGGGTTCCGGTTGAGCGCAAAGAGGACGAGAAACCCTTCAACTCGCAGGAAGCTCTGCTGGAGCGCGCGTATCGCAACGCCGAGGCCGACACCGAGGCAGAACCCGCGCTCGCATCCCAGCCTGAGCCCGAGCCGCAGCCGGCAGCTCCCGAGGTCCAGAAGGTCCGAGCGACCGTTATCGAGCCCGAACCTGCTCCCGCAGCCCAACCTCAGGCACCCACAACAACCCCCGAGAGCAACGCGCGTCACAAGAAGCCCGCTGGCAAAGCCAAGGCCATCGAGCGCCATCGCCCCGGCCGCGTGCGCATGGGCTTGGGTCTGATCGGCCTAGGCCTTAAGACGCTCATTACCGGCAAGACGAAATAGACGTTTGTAGAAGCGCCCCGTATTTGAGGAATGCCCCAGATACGGGGCGCTTTTCCCTGCTACCATGGTTGCGGACAAATCCGCGAATGACAGGCAGGAATATGAAGCTCACTATAGAATCGATGACCTACGGCGCCGACGGTCTGGCACATGCCGACAACGGCAAGGCCACATTTGTGCAAGGCGCCGTGGCGGGCGACACCGTCGAAGCCGAGATCGTGCAGGACGGCAAGTCGTTTATGCGCGCCCGCACGACCGAGATTCTGGAGCCAAGCCCCGATCGCATTCAGCCTCCCTGCCCCTTCGTGGGCATCTGCGGCGGTTGTTCGTGGGGCAACCTCTCACGCACGGCACAGCTCGCCGCCAAAGAGCAAAACCTGCGTTCCACGCTCGAGCGCATTGGCAAGTTCACCCCCGAGCAGGTCGATGAGTTGGTACAGCCCATCCGCCACACCAAGGACGACTGGGGCTACCGCAATAAAATCGAGCTCGAACCGACCATCGTCAACGGTCGCGTGCGCCTTGGCATGCACGGCGTCGATCCCAGCAAGATCGTGACCGTCGATGCATGCCCGCTGTTCGATAAGCGTTTTCCCAAGGCGCTCAAATCGGTCGTCGGCGCGCTCAACTATCTGAGCGGCAGCCACGACCTGGGTCTGGAGCGCGTGGGCATTCGCGCTTCGCGCCGCACCAAGGCACTCGAGGTCGCGCTTTGGACGCCCACAGGCTCCTTCCCACGCTCACAGGTCTCGCGCGTTCTGGCAGACGCCGCACATCCCACGAGCGTCGTGCGCGTCATGAGCAAGGGCGAGAAGAAGGCCCGCCGCGTTTCCAAGGTGGAGATGCTCGCCGGCGAGGGCTCCTGGACCGAGAATATCGCTGACGGCCAGATGCGCCTGTCCGCCCCGTCGTTTTTCCAGGTCAACACCAAGGGCGCCGAGATTTTGATCGAACTCGTTATGGACGCACTCGATCCGCAGGAAGACGAGCTTGCCGTGGATCTGTACTGCGGCGCCGGCACCTTTACCCTGCCGCTCGCCCGCCGCTGCGACTTTGTTGCCGCCGTCGAGGCCTACGGTCCGGCCGTGCGCGACCTGCGCCGTAACCTCGAGATCAACAAGCTCGACAACGTCGACGTCATCGGCGGCGATGCCGTGCGCGAGTTCCCCGACCAGGACGCCGATGTCCTAGTGGTCGACCCGCCGCGTGCAGGTCTGGCGCCCGAGGCCATCGACCTCATCGCCAGCACGAGTGCGCGCGATGTCGCCTATGTGAGCTGCGACCCTGCCACCCTGGCACGCGACCTCAAGCGCTTTGTCGAGGAAGGCACCTTCTCCCCCGTCAAGATCACACCGGTCGACCTGTTCCCGCAAACCTTCCACTGCGAAACCGTCGTCCACCTCAAGAGCAACTAGACTGTTTGCCCAAGGCCACGCCCGATGATTTTTCTGGGACGGGGATTTAATAATCAATTTGCACCGAATGATTATTTAATCCCCGTCCCGAAATTGAACCGCCCCCTCATTTCTTGAACATTAAAAATGGGGGCTTCTTTATGGACGGGAGAGTCAGGCACGACGCCACGCTGAGGACTCTTGCAGCAGAGCTTTGCGACAGGGGGTACGGGCGCGCCGAAGGGTGCCCGGACCCGGCCGGGGCCGGCGGCGTGCGAGAGCAAGCTCATGCGACGGAGCTGCTGCCGGGGCGCCTGAAGGACGAATTCTACAGGAACCGGACGTGGCGGAGCTTCGAGGAGTTCAAGCGGGACCTCGAAGCCTATACCGTTCACTGGAACAAGAGGAGGAGGCGGGCTAAGCAAAAGGGGCTGACCCCGGAGGAGTTCCGGAATCAGTCCCCATGTGCGGCATAGGCCGCTAATTGACCCGTCCAAGTATCGGGGCGCAGTTCATTTCAGCGCCGCCCGAGAAAGCTAAACGCCTTCTGGCAGGTTGTCCCGGGCCGAGGGCGGCCACCTTGATCGCCCTCGGCCCTCACCCACCTCAACTGCTCCTCAATTACATGGAGCTGGTCGAGAAGAGGCGCAAGCTAGCGGGCGCCTTCCTCTTCGTCGTTGGGCCGGTAGGTGATGAACTCGATAACAAAGGCCAGGACGGCAGAGACGAGCGAGGCGATGATCGCGAAGATCATGTGAGAGATCCCGGCGCCACCAGGGGTCCCGTCGATGAAGTTGAGCAGGTTGAAGACGCCGAGGCCGCCCGAGATGTACATGAGGGCGCCCGTCATTCCCACGATGGCGCCGCCAACGGCGGAACTCAGGCATGCCACGACGAATGCGCGCTTGTTGGGCAGGGCGATGCCGTAGATGCCCGGCTCGGTGACGCCGAAGAAGAAGGCGGAGATCATCGCGGGAAGGGCGATGCCGCGGAAGCGCTCGTCCTTGTTTCTGAGGTACATGGCAAAGATGACCGCTCCGAGCGCGAACCCGTGGCCGATGGTGGCGGCGAGCACGCTGTCGTGGCCGAGGGTGTTTAGGTTCATGATGGAGATGGGGATGAGGCTCCAGTGGAAGCCAAAGATGACGAGGCACATCCACAGTCCGCCGACCAGGGCGCTGCCCAGGACGGAACCAACCACGGGAAGCTGGAAGATGAACGAGAACGCCGCGCTCAGCAGGTTGGTGATGAGGGTTGCCACCGGGCCGATGACGAGGTAGCCCAAGACGATGGAGACCGTCATCGTGGCGAGCGGTACGAGGAACATCTTGAGCGCAGTCGGCATCCAGCTCTTGAGCCAGCGCTCAAGGATAGAGCCGAACCACACCATGAGAAGGACGGGGATCACCGAGCTCACGTAGCCGGACACGGGCATGATGATGGGGACCCCGAGGGCGGTGGCGTACCACGAGAACGTGCCGGCCACGCCGAGGTCGATGCTGCCGAGCGCCTCGCCCGAGGTCAGGGCGACCATCGTCGGGTAGAGGAGCGCCACGCCGATTGCCACGCCAGTGAACTCGTTCATGCGGAACTTGCGCGCGGCACTGAACGCCAGGGCGACGGGAAGGAAGTAGAAGAAGCCGTCAGCCACGGTGTAGAGCAGCGTGTAGAGGCCGCCGTTTGCAAAGGCCGGGACGAAGTAGGTGATGAGGGCAAGCAGTCCCTTCATGATGCCTGCGGCGGCAAGCGGTCCCAGGATGGGCTGGAAGATGCCAGAGATGAGGTCGATGATGACGGAGGCAACGGTCTTATCGCCCTGGGGCTCGTCGTCGGCGCTTGCGCCGCCCGAGAAGTTGCCGGCCTCCATGACCGCGTCGTAGACGTCTTCGACGATGTTACCCAC
The DNA here is from genome assembly GCA_902494085.1 of uncultured Collinsella sp. Classification (GTDB taxonomy): domain Bacteria; phylum Actinomycetota; class Coriobacteriia; order Coriobacteriales; family Coriobacteriaceae; genus Collinsella. The sequence continues at coordinate 147,689 of CABURU010000003.1, read as the reverse complement.
GACCACCTGGTACTGGCCGTTGGCCTGGATGACCTGGATGACGCCCTTGAGGGTCTCAATCTTGGCCGTGTTGGCGCGGGACTCGTCCTTGAGCTTGAAGCGCACGCGCGTGATGCAGTGCGCGACGCTGGCGACGTTCTCGGCGCCGCCTACGTTCTCGAGTATGGATCTGGCCAGGTCGTCGTATTTTTCTGCCATTATTATCTCCTTAGTGATATTGCCCGGGCGGCTAGCCCAGGTCGCCTCCGTTGGTGGCGATGGCCTGTTGATACCAGTAGAAGCTCTTCTTGCGCCTGCGCTCGAGCGTGCCGTTGCCCAGGTTGTCGCGGTCCACGTAGATGAAGCCGTAGCGCTTCTCCATCTCGCCGGAGCCCGCGCTCACGAGGTCGATCGGCCCCCAGGTGGTGTAGCCGAGCATCTCGACGCCGTCCTGCTCGATGGCGTCGCGCATGGCCTCGATGTGCTCGCGCAGGTAGGCGATGCGGTAGTCGTCCTCGATCGTGCCGTCGGGAAGCACCTCGTCATAGGCGCCGAGGCCGTTCTCCACCACAAAGAGCGGCTTCTGGTAGCGGTCCCAGAGGTCGTTGATCGTGATGCGGAATCCCAGCGGGTCGATGACCCAGCCCCAGTCGCTCGTGCGCACGTAGGGGTTCTCCACGCCGGCGAAGGCGTTGCCCTCGGCGACGCCGCCCACGGAGTCGGGGTCGCCCGCGGTGCAGCGCGAGGAGTAGTAGCTAAACGAGATGAAGTCGACGGTGTTCTCCGCAAGGATGCGCTCGTCCTCGGCGGTCATGCCCACGTCGATGCCCTCGCGCTCGAGCATCTTGAGCGCGTAGCCGGGGTAGCAACCGCGCGCCTGCACGTCCACGAAGAAGAGGTCCTCCTGGTTCTTGACCTGCGCCGCGCGAACGTCCTCGGGACGACAGGAGTAGGGGTAGTAGCTTCCCGCGGCGAGCATGCAGCCCACCCTGTTCTCCGGATCGACCTCGTGGGCGATCTTGGTGGCCCAGGCGCTCGCCACGAGCTCGTTGTGCGCGGCGCGGTACTCGGCCTCGCGGGCATTCTCCCCGGGCTCGAGGACGATGCCGGCACCCATGAAGGGACGGTGCAAGATCATGTTCATCTCGTTGAACGTGATCCACCAGCGCACGAGGCCGCGGTAGCGGTTGAAGAGCACCGTCACAAGCCGCTTGTAGAGCTCGATAAGGGTGCGGTTTCGCCAGGCGCCGTACTTCTTGACGAGGTGGATGGGGCAGTCGAAGTGCGTGATGGTCACGAGGGGCTCGATCCCGTGCTCGCGGCAGCAGCGGAACACGTCCTCGTAGAAGGCGAGCCCGGCCTCGTTGGGCTCCTCCTCGTCGCCATTGGGAAAGATGCGGCTCCAGGCGATGGAGAGGCGAAAGACCTTAAAGCCCATCTCCGCGAAGAGGGCTATGTCCTCGCGGTAGTGGTGGTAGAAGTCGATGCCCGTCTGGGCCGGGTAGTAGTACCCGGGCTCAAAGTCGAGCATGCGCCTCAGGCCGCGGCTTACGTCGTTGCGCTCCGGCCCGTGTGGGATGACGTCGACGTTGGCAAGGCCGCGGCCGCCCTCGTCATAACCTCCCTCGCATTGGTTGGCGGCGGTGGCTCCTCCCCAAAGGAACCCTTTTGGAAATGGCATGGTGCCTCCTTCTCTCTGGCGCCCCCATCTCTGCGGGGGACGCTTTATAACGTCCTTGCGGCCTCGCGCGCCGGGCCCGTGGCCCTTTCCCTGATGCGCGCGGGCCGCCTGTGAAGGGGTGACTAGCTGACGGCTTGTCCTGCGGCGGCGCGACGTGCCTCCCGGCCTCCAAGCAGGGAGGGGACTTGTGCCAGGCACACGCCGGCGAGGATGATGGCGACGCCCAGCCACTCGACGACGCCGAGCGGCTCGCCGAGGACGATCATGGCGATGAACAGGCCGGCGGGGAGTTCCGCGGCGGCCATGACAGTGGAGAGGCCCGCGGGCAGGTGCGGAGAGCCCATGCCGAAGAGCAGGACCGGGCAGAGCATGCCAAAGAAGCCGGCGATGACGGCAAAGGGCAGGATGCCCTGGGCGAGGACGCCCGAGACGACGTAGTCCGGGCACACCGTGAGCGACATGACCACGGAACCCGCGCATACGATGACGCCACGCTGCTCGGACGAGCAGGGGGCCTCGACCTTGCCGGAGAGGGTGACAAAGAGGGAGCAGGACACGGCCGCCCCCAGCGCGCAGAGCAGGGCCACGGGGTCGTACCCGGTGATGCCGGTCTTGTAGACGCCGCTGGCGAACACCGTTCCGAAGACGATGACCAGGGCGGAGACCACTTGGAGGAGCCTCGGCGGCCGGCGCGTCATGACGGTCTGCCACACGAGCCCCAGCCACGTGAACTGGAAGAGGAGCGTGAGCGCCACCGGGGCGGGCAGCACGCTCATGGCGTAGCAGTAGAGGATTGAGGTGAGGCAGGTGAGGGCTCCCAGGACCATGAGCTTAAGGGCGAGCTTCCAGCCCACGCGCTGCCAGCGGTGCCCGAGTGCGTGCCCTGCGAGCGTGGCGAGGGCGAAGAAGATGCAGCCAAACCACGCCTGGCTCGCCACCACCTGTGCCGAGGTGAAGCCCGCGGCGTAGGCGAGCTTGTAGGTCGTGGCCATCGCGCCGTAGCAGGCGCCGCCCGCAAAGACCTGGAGCGCCGCCTTGGCCTGTCCCGCGCCCGTGACTCCTGCCCCGGCGGCCTGTTGCTTGATTGTGTTTGTTCCTGCCATTAGGCTCCCTTCCGTCTGCTGTCTTGCAGATGCACGTCTCGTGCGTCTGTTCCCTGCAGTCGGAAGGTGGGCTCGTGCGGTCTTCTGGCGGTGCATGTGGTACCTGCTGCCAAGACGAAAAAAGCCACGCAACCGACTGCTCGGTTGCGTGGCAAAAAGGTGGCTAGCGCCCAGAAAAGTCCACGCGTTTTTAGACTGGGACAAAATACTACAACAGGTGAGATTCCGTCAAGAAAAACCGAGGAAAAAGTGAGCCTCTGCCCGCCGTACCTGTGGCGGTCGTTCCCCGAACGGGGCGGTGCTGTTGGGGACTGTCTCGCTCTGTAACAGTAAGACCCGGTTTTGGTCCGTAGATGTTACAGATTTAGACGTTTTGTCGGGGCAGTTTCCGTTTGTCTTGATCTGTAACAGTTAGGGGTCAAAAGTGGGTCTAGATGTTACAGATTGAGATTGTTGAGGATGGGTGAGGGTAGCTAATTCGGACGGGGCTATTTTAAACATTGGGAAATCGAGCGTGGCAAGCGGAGGTCTTCGGGGTATAAGACGGCTAATTGTATGCCGCCTATGAAAGGAACCCTCATGCCCAGCGTTGCCGTTCTCGCCGCCGATGGCTTTGAAACTATTGAATGCTTGACCATGGTCGATGTCATGCGTCGCGGCGGCGTGCGTGCCACGCTCGTCTCGATCATGCCCACGCGCGAGGTCGTAAGCTCGCTGCAGATCCCCGTGACCTGCGATGCGCTCTTTGATGAGATCAACTTTGACGAGTACGACTGCGTCGTGCTGCCCGGCGGCCTGCCCGGTGCCACCAACCTGCGCGCAGATCAGCGCGTCTGCGACGTGGTCTGCGAGTTCGCCGCAACCAAGCACGTCGCCGCCATCTGCGCCGCCCCGTTTATCCTGGGCGAGCTCGACCTGCTCGAGGGGCGCCATGCCACGTGCTTCCCTGGCTTTGAGAAAAGCTTCCCCGAAGGCGCCTATACCGGCGAGAAGGTCACGCAAGACGGCAACATCATCACTGCCAGCGGCATGGCACAGTCCCTCCCCTTTGCATTGGAGCTGCTGCGCACGCTCGCCGGCGACAAGGCCGTCGAGAAGGTCGCCGAGGGCATCCAACTATGATTTTGGCTTCGCAATCGCCGCGCCGCATAGAGCTGATGCGCGAGGCAGGCTACAACATTCGCGTGATTCCCGCGGATATCGACGAAACGCCCTTTGATGGCGAGGCCCCGCTCACGCTTGTCGAGCGCTTGGCACGCGCCAAGGCGGCTGCCGTTGCTGCCGAGTATGCCGAGCCCAATGAGCTGACGGTCGCGGCCGACACCATCGTCACCTTTGACGGCAAGATTCTGGGCAAGCCGGCAACCGAGGACGAGGCGCGCACTATGCTCCGTGAGCTTTCGGGCCGCACGCACCAGGTCGCAACCGGCGTCTGCATCGTTAAGGCAGGCGATACGGCCGCCCCGCATGCCGCCGAAAGCCTGTCCTTTGTCGATGTGACCGACGTGACGTTCTACGAGCTCACCGACGAGCAGATCGAGCACTACGTCGCCTCGGGTGAGCCCATGGACAAGGCCGGCGCCTACGGCATTCAGGGCACAGGAGGACGCATGCTCGTGCACGATATTTCGGGCGACTTCTATAACGTGGTGGGCCTACCCATCGCCCGCGTCGCGCGCGCGATTCAAAAACTCTCGTAATTGCATCTGGCGCTGGGTATCCCCCGGCGCCTACAATTTTGGCGTACCGTACGGATCCCGACCGGGCACAAGGCGCGGCGGAAAACCGATAGGAGTTAAACATGGATACACTGCTCGAGGCCATTGACGTCTGCGATGTCGATGGCTTTTGCTATGGCAACTATACGGACGAGGAGGCCGGCACCGGTTGCACCGTAATCGTGGCACCCGAGGGCGCCACCGGCGGCGTTGACGTTCGCGGCGGTGCTCCAGCATCGCGCGAAACCGACCTGCTGCGACCCGAGAACACCGTCGACAAGGTCCACGCCGTCTGCCTTTCGGGTGGATCGGCCTTTGGCCTCGAGGCTGCAAGCGGCGTCGCTCGCGAGCTTGAGAGCCGCGGCATCGGCCTTCCTGTCGGTCCCACGCAGGTGCCCATCGTTTGCTCTAGCTGCATCTTCGACCTCGCCTTTGGCGACCCCACCGTACGCCCCGACATTGAGGCTGGCATCTCCGCCGTGCGCGAGGCGCTCGACAACACCCCCACCACGCTCGAGCAGGGCAATGTAGGTGCCGGCACGGGTGCCACCGTCGGAAAGCTCATGGGCCCCGCCACCTGCATGAAGGCCGGCCTAGGCGCTGCCGCCGTGGCACTCGGCCCTGTTAAGGTGGGTGCCGTGGTCTCGGTCAACGCCTGCGGCAATATCGTCGACCCCTTCACCGGTGAATGGGTCGCTGGTATGCGCGCTGCAGCAGACAGCGACCAGATCGTCGACATGGAGCTCGCAGCCTTTGCCGCCGCCGGCTCCATGCAAATGCCACTCGACCGCACCAACACCACCATCAGCTGCATCGTCACCAACGTTGAGCTCACCAAGGCGCAGGCCACCAAGGTCTCCCAGATGGCAGCAGATGCCTACGCGCACGCCATTCGCCCCACACACACCACCAACGACGGCGACACCATCTACACCCTCGCCAGCGGCAAACTGGGTGCCCAGGCAAGCGCCGCCGTTCCCTTGGACCTGTTGGGCATGCTCGCCGTAAGGGCTTTGCAAACCGCCATCGTAAACGGAGCCAAAACCGCCAAAACCTCCCACGGCATCCCCGGCGCCGCAAAGTAACCTAACCTGACCGGTTGCCCGGTGGGGCTTGGTTATGTTTGCTGCTCTACAGTCCTGGCTCGCACGAAGAGCACATTAAGTGCTCTTCGGCTCGTGCGGAACTCGCGACAAACATAACCAAGCCCCACCGGGCAACCTACCAACCAGATTCTTTTCAGCCCAGGCCCCTGTGTACCGCGCGTCGAAGATCTTCAAATTCAACTAGCTAACAATCGATTCTTATAGCAGAGGCCCCTTGGCCTTTAGTTTGATACAAGTTCCGCACGAGCCGGAAAGCACTTAATGTGCTTTCCGTGCGAGCAGGACTGTTCGCAGTAGCAAACTAAAGGCCAAGGGGCCCAGTCAACCTATCAGCAGCGATTACTCAGCAGCTAGTTGAATTTAAAGATCTTTGAGGCAAGACGGTATAGGCCGAGTGTAGTTTTGTCTCCGGCCCGTCCGCGCAGATTGGTGAAGAACCCGACCACGCCGTAGCGGGCACGACGATACATGCGCTCGTCGTAGGCCTTCAAATCATTCCACAGCGTCTTTAGGCGCTCGTCGGCGCAATCTTCCTCGGAAAGCTTGGTAAGCACCGAGCAGATCGCCATCATCATGGTGAAGTAGCCCATCATGTACGAACGCAGGCGCGACGACTCAACATCGCTGTACAGGTGGTACGACTCCATCATGATACGCGTAACACGGAACTGCTGGTCCAGACGCTTGACCATCGTTGCCTCGTTGACGCTCTGACCTTCGCGGCCGATAAAGTAGCGGTAGAGGTCGATGTCGGCGTAGTACATGGTCTTGCAACGCGGCAGTGGCACGTAGGCGTAGATGTTGTCCACATAGAACGTGTGCGGCGGCATGGGAAGGTTGGACTCGCGCAGCACATCCGTGCGATAGCACAGGCTGTGCATGAGTAGGTTCTGGTCCAGGCGGAAATGACCGATCTGATCCCAGGAAAAGATCTTTTTGCGCGGCAGGGCAAATTTGTAGCCAATAGCGGTATGCGTGCCCTCGTAAACCTTCTCGTACACGTAGTTCGAGATAAACAGGTCAACGCGCTGATCGCGCTCTTCAAAGCCACGCAGAATCGACAGCATAGTCGAAAGAGCCGCAGCGTCGAGCCAGTCATCCGAGTCGACAACCTTGTAGTAGGTGCCCTGCGCCTCGCGCAGACCCGAAAGGACGGCAATACCGTGACCGCCATTCTCCTGGTGCACCGCGCGGATGATTCCAGGATAACGGGCCTCCCACTCGTCGGCCTTGGCGGCCGTCTCGTCCTTGGAGCCGTCGTCCACCACGATAATCTCGATATCGGTGGCGTAATTGCTCCCCTCCAAGATGGAGGTGATGCAATGGTCCATGTCCTTGGCGGCGTTATACGAGGGAATACCGAATGTTATGACTTTATGCATGGCAGGCGATAATCTCATCCGAAAGATCGAGGGCGGAATTGGTCACAGCGTCCATATCGTAGTAACGATACTCGGCCAGACGACCCACCGGGTGGAAGTTCGTCAGGTTCTGGACGCGCTCAAGATAGCGCTCATAGAGCTCACGGTTCTCGGGCTCAAGAATGGCGTAGTACGGCGTCTCGTCCGAGCCGGGCGTATAGGCCTTAGAGTACTCCTTCATGATGGTGGTCTTGCCGGGCAGGACCTGACCGGTCATGTTCTTGAACTCGGTGATACGCGTGTAGTCCTCGCTCGTGGTGTAGTTGACGGTGCCCACGGGCTGGAACTGGTCCATATCGAGCGTCTCGAACTTCATATCGAGCGTGCGGTACGGCAACGCACCCAAGTCGAGGTTGAACAGCTCATCGAGCGGACCGGTATAGACAATCTCGCCGCCGTAGACCTTGCCGTCGATCTTGACGGTAGTCTCGTCGATTTCAAAGAGGTCACGGGCGTCCACGTCGCAGAACACGTCGATCAGGTCGTGGTCGAGCATGTGCTCAAAGAGCGCCGTGTAGCCCTCCTGCGGCATGCCCTGGAAGGGAGCTTGCGGGAAGTAGCGGTCATCATCGCCCACAAAGACGGGAACGCGGCCGGTGATCGAGGGATCGATCTGATCGGGCGTCTGGCCCCACTGCTTCATGGTGTAATGCAAAAAGACGTTCTCGTAGACGTAATCGGCGACCTCGGCCAAGTCGGGGTCGTTCTTCTTACGCAGCTCCATAATGGGCACCTTGACATCCTTGCCAAAGGTCTCCACGAGCTTCTGATACAGCTCCTCGCCGCGCTCGTCACCAAAGGCGAGCTTGAGACTCGCATGGTTGAAGGGCACGGGCATAAGGGTACCGTTGATGTTGGCGAGCACCTTGTGCTGATAATCCGTCCACTTGGTAAAGCGCGACAGGAAATTGTGCACGCGCTCGTTAAAGGTGTGATAGATATGCGGACCGTACTCGTGGATCAGGATTCCGGCCTCGTCAGTGCAGTCATAGGCATTGCCCGCAATGTGGCTACGGCGCTCCAAAACGGCAACACGATAGCCGATGGTCTCGGCAAGACGGCGGGCGCAAACGGCACCGGCATATCCAGCACCGACGACAATCATGTCGTACGCGCCGGCGTTAAAGCCTTCAGGCAGGCCTGAGGTAATCTGCATCGATACTCCTTGTCAAAAGCCACGGGCTCGTTAGCTGGGCTTTTCTCGAACATTCTTCGAGACATATTTATCAGAGCGATTATAGCGCTAATGCGTCCTATAATGAGCTTGCCACACAAGGAAAGCTCAAGCATCGCGGCGTACATAATTGAAAGGTAAACCCGCTAGCAGCGGGTTTATTCGTGAACAGCCGGGCGCCTGGAGCTTAGCGAAACGCTTGTAAGGAGTAACATGAGCGATTTCCTTAACCGTATGAAGTCTGCCGCCAAGGCCGACCTTAAGACGATCGTCCTGCCCGAGGGCGAGGATCCGCGCACCATCGTCGCGGCCACCAAGATCATCGAGGAGGGCCTGGCAAAGATCGTCATCCTGGGCAACCCCGACGAGATCGACGTTCCCGGCGCCACCGTCATCGACCCGCGCAATGCCGAGAAGCACGAGGAGTACGCGCAGAAGTTTGCCGAGCTCCGCGCCAAGAAGGGCGTTACCATCGAGCAGGCTCGCGCCCAGGTGATGGACGCCACCTACTTTGGCACCATGATGGTCAAGATGGGCGATGCCGACGGCCTGGTCTCCGGCGCCTGCCACTCCACCGCCGACACCCTGCGCCCTGCGCTTCAGATCCTCAAGACCGCCCCGGGCACCAAGCTGGTCTCGGCCTTCTTCGTGATGTGCACCGACACCCCGCAGTTCGGTACCGACGGCACGCTGATCTTCGCCGACTGCGGCCTCAACATCAACCCGTCCTCCGACGAGCTCTCCGAGATCGCCATCGCCTCGGCCCACTCCTGGTCCACCTTCATGGGCAACGTTGAGCCGCACGTGGCCATGCTCTCCTACTCCACCATGGGCTCCGCCGGTGGCGAGGTCGCAAAGAAGGTCCAGGAGGCCGTGAAGTTCTGCAAGGAGAAGGCTCCCGAGCTCGCCATCGACGGCGACCTGCAGCTCGACGCCGCCATCGTCCCCACCGTCGCCCAGCTCAAGGCCCCCGGCTCCTCCGTCGCCGGTAAGGCCAACGTGCTCGTGTTCCCCGACCTCGAGGCCGGCAACATCGGCTACAAGCTGGTCCAGCGCTTCGCCGGTGCTGACGCCTACGGCCCCATCCTGCAGGGCATCGCCAAGCCGGTTAACGACCTTTCGCGCGGCTGCTCTGCCGACGACATCGTGGGTGTCGTGGCCATCACCGCCGTCCAGGCTCAGATGGCTGAGTAGCGTACATATCCCCTCGGGACAGGAATTTCCGCCTGCTAGCAAAAAGGCCTCCGGAGCTGTTGCTCTGGAGGCCTTTCGTTTACTTGCAAATGCGCGCGTTAGTTGTTCTTGGTCAGGCGCTCGACGTCGTGGGCGATCATGTATTCCTCGTCGGTGGGGATGACCATGACCGTAACGGCTGAACCGGCGGCGCTGATGACCTGCGGGCCGTTGCCCACGGCCTCGCGGTTCTTATTGTTGTCGATGCGTACGCCCAGCCACTCAAAGCAGTCGCAGAAGGCCTTGCGGATCGACCAGTCGTTCTCGCCGATGCCGGCGGTAAAGGTGATGGTGTCCACGCCCGCCATGGAAGCGATCATGGAGCCAGCCTGCTGCATGGCCTTGTAGGCGAACATATCGAAGGCGAGCAGGCAGCGCTCGTCGCCCTCGGAGGCGCGTGTACGGATGTCGCGGGCGTCGTTGGAGATGCCCGAGATGGCAAGCAGACCAGACTGCTTGTTCATCATGTCATCGACTTCCTGATAGCTGTAGCCGCCCTCGCGCTGGAGGTAGCACACGGTTGCCGGATCAATGGAACCGCAGCGAGTGCCCATCATCAGGCCGTCGAGCGGCGTGAGGCCCATCGTGGTGTCGCGGCACACGCCGTCCTCGATAGCAGCGAGCGAAGCACCGTTACCCAAGTGGCACGAAAGCAGACGGTGGCAGCGCGAACCCAGGATCTCCTTGGCCATCATCCACTCATAGCGGTGGCTCGTGCCGTGGGCGCCGTACTTGCGCACGTGGTACTTGTCGCACACGTCCTTGGGCAGCGCGTAGGTATAGGCGACCTCGGGCATGGTCATATGGAACGAGGTATCGAAGACCGCCACGTTGGGCAGCTCCGGATACTTCTCACGGCAATACTCAATCGCCGCGGCCTCGCCGTAGTTGTGCAGCGGGGCGAGCGGGGCCACCTCGAGAATCTTGGCCATAACCTCGTCGTCGACAACTGCGGAATCATCGAAGTGCCAGCCGCCCTGAACGATACGATGACCAATGCCATCAATCGTAAAGTCGGTCTTCTCGAGCTCCTCGAGCACACGAGCGATAGCAGAGCGATGATCGGGGAAAGGGACCTCCTCGGTCTGCTTGGCGCCACCGTTCTCGGAGTGGCCAAAGATGCCCATGTCCGAACCGATACGTTCGCAGTTGCCCTTGGCGAAAACCTCGCGGGTATCGGTATCCAAAAGCTGATATTTAAGGCTTGAGCTGCCGGCGTTGACAACAAGTACGTTCATGAGACTCCTTTGCAGTGCAATACGGTCGACGCAGACCCCTTAAGGCGGCCGCATTTTAATAAGAAGTTATCACAACTTGATAAATAGCTATCAAGCATATCGCCCAACGAGCACAAAAGAGGGGCCGAACGGCGCTCGGTCGTCCAGCCCCTCCCCTCTTGCAATTACTTGCCGTTGACGATGCGCTCGACGTCGGAAGCGATCATGAACTCCTCGTCCGTGGGGATGACGAAAATCTTGACCTTGGAATCCTTGGCGGACAGGCACCAAGCGCCGTCGCCGCGCAGGGCGTTGCGGGCATGGTCCATCTTGACGCCCATAAAGGCCAGACGGTCGGCCACGCCAGCGCGGACAGCCGGAGCGTGCTCGCCGATGCCGGCGGTAAAGACCAGGGTGTCCATGCCGCACATGGAAGTAGCCATCTCGGCAGCCTTGGCGGCAATCTTGTAGACAAACATGTCGAAGGCGAGCTGAGCATCGGGGTCACCAGCGGCGGCGAGCTCCTCGACGTTGCGGCAGTCGTTGGTCTTGCCGCCGGTCACAGCCAAAAGGCCGGACTTCTTGTTCATCATCTCGTCGACCTCGTCGAAGGTGTAGCCACCCTCGCGCTGCAGGTAGCACACGGTAGCCGGGTCGATGGAGCCGCAGCGGGTGCCCATCATGACGCCATCGAGCGGGGTGAGGCCCATGGTGGTGTCCATGCACTTGCCGTCCTCGATAGCGCACAGGGAAGCGCCGGAGCCGATATGGCACACGACGACCTTGCGGGCCTCGCCGTTGGTCATCTCGGCGACCTTCTTGGAGATGTAACGGTAGCTGGTGCCGTGGGCGCCGTACTTACGGATGTGCAGCTTGTCGCAAACGTCCTTGGGTAGAGCGTAAGTCTTGGCGACCTCGGGCATGTTGAAGTGGAAAGCGGTGTCATAGACCGTGACGTTGGGCAGGTCGGGATACTGCTCCAGGCAGAACTCGATAACGTTGGCCTCGGGGTTGTTGTGGAGCGGCGCCAGCGGGGCGACCTCGCGGATCTTAGCGAGAACGTCCTCGTCGACGAGGGAGGAATCGCCAAAGTACCAACCACCCTGAACGATGCGATGGCCGATGCCCTCGATCTTGACGCCGTTGGCCTCGAGGTCCTTCAGGACGACCTCGATGGCGACCTTGTGGTCGGGGAACTCGATGTTCTCGGTCACCTTCTTGGAACCGTTAGCAGCGTGGGTGAAGGTACCGCCGGTAAAGCAGACGCGCTCGCAGGAGCCCTTTGCGGACACCTTGTGGGACTTGGTGTCGATGACCTGATACTTAAGGGTCGAAGATCCCGCGTTGACGACCAGAACGTTCATGTGTCTCCCTACTAACAGGCGGTGTGGCGCCGCCAGGTTACATACGCTTCAATAATAAACCCAAACGCCCTCGCGCTCGGGTTTATTGGCGTTGATATATAAGTTATCGGTGTCTAAATACTCATGTCCTTTGGCGTGTAAGACGAAATAGCGCGGGGATATACACCAAAGAAGAAATCCCGAGCGCGACAAGCAATACGACTCGAATGCCCGCAGCGCTGCTCAACACAGCGTTGAGCAGATAGAAAAGAACAGCACCCACCGCCACCATCTGGCTTTGAACCGAAATCAATGAACAGCGCATCGAAGAATCAGCAGCATTTTGAAAAATTGAGTATTTAATTGGAGCAAACAACGAGTACGCAACCGTCTGCAGCACATAGAACACGGGCAGCAAATTAGCCGGAGTAAGGGGGATCAAAAACAAAGCTGTCAATACTAAGCGAATGATGCCGCAAATACGCGCAAAACGGCCCTTGTCGACATGAGCAATCACACTGGGCACAATAAGCCCCATGGAGGCCGAGGCAAGGAGCTGGACCGCAATGGTCACACCCGAAGCGACGGAATTCATTCCGCGGCCCGCAAGCAGCAGTGAGAAAAAGTCTTCCAGGGCGACAAAAGCAAATGCCTGAGAACAGTCCATGATGAACGCTGAACGAAGAATGCCATTACACGCAATAGCGGCACCGATCATCTTCGGGCTAATTCCACGCTCAGGTGCCCCCGCAGTGCCCCCTCTTCGCATCTCAGGAATGCAGACAACGACAACCAACGTCAACACCATTGCGATGATATCTGCCGAAAGACCAATGAGATATGCACCGACAGACGAAATGAAACCACCCACGCAAGCGGAGATGGCATAAGAGGCATAGAAAACAAATCGCTCAACGACATTAAGTCTTACGAGCTGGTCCTGAGAGACGCTGTCAATGTAAATCGCTTCTATGGATCCGCTCAGACATGCAACGGCAAAACCTTTGAGAGCGAACGCACCGATTAAAAGCAGAGGGAAACGGACGAGAAGCAGGGCAGCGTAGTATCCAAGCATCCCCACGACGCCAACGAGACCGCTTGTCTTTCGTCCAAACCTATCAGCAATATAGCCAGTGGGAACTTCGAGGATGAACTTGCTCACTTGATATGCAATCATCATGCTAGAAATCGCCACTATCGAGAATCCGACGAATTCAAGGTAAACCGTCAGAAAATACAAAATGGTGCTGAAGTTCGACAGAAAAACGAACGTCATATAAAGCAAAACCGTACGGTTTTTCATGCTCCGCCCTCCAAGAGTCAACAATCTGAATCGGAATCTTGGAAAAGCATGAGGGCAAAGCCGTCAGTCATGTGTTACAAGGCGTCAACATTCACTTGACAACACGAGGCCAAATGGCCTCACGAAGCAAGATGACGCAATAGGTGAAGAAATACCGTCTGGTGTCGATCGGTCCAGGCATTTTGTCGATAGCAAAAGTAGATGGGCAAGGCTACGTCATGCGAGCCTTCAATAGAGCACTCGCTCACTTCCAATCCATCTGATGCGAGAGAAGAGCCAGAAAAACTCAATATCAATCCCCCGGCTTGAAGAAACTCAGCCTGCGCCCTGCTTCCGTATTCGACATCGCGAAAGCGGAAATTAACCAGCTGAGCTTCGGGACATTGATTGATTGCATTGAGACAGGGTGACAAATTAATGGGAACAGCGAGCCTGCCGCCCAGTAACTCACGAATGGTCATAGCGTCAACAGATTGATGACCAGCTGGGCATGAAAGAACCCTGAGCTCCTTTTCACCCATATATTTTGAAGAAAGGACGCTGTCCCGTGGTTCCTCAAACGAGATAGCCGCGTCCGAAATTCCAAGTATAAGTGATTCAAAGCATGTTGCCGTTGGCTGATGCCACACATCAAGATGAATCTGAGGGTGCGAGCTTTCAAACGAGTCGTACCAGTTTTCGGAAAAAAGAGCCCCCGCCCGTGAAGACAGGGGGCGTAAAGACGGAAATGGCCGTCGGGCGAAACGCCGCCGTTCCCCGATTGAGCGTACTTTTTGAGATCGTCGACTTGCGCCAGGATCACGCGTGCACGACGCGCAAATTCTCTGCCCGCCGGAGACAAAACAGCCTCCCCCGCCGATCGGTCGAGCAAAACAATCTGATACTCAGATTCCAACTTTTTTATTGCCGACGAAACGGCCTGCGGACTCACGTGAACGGCGCGAGCTGCTTTGCGCACGCCGCCATAGTTCGCTACAGCTTGAAGGTATTCGAGTTGAGAGAGCTGCATAGATTACTCCAAAGGCAGCCAAGTCGACGGCCTACGCGCCCTCAGATGAGGTTCTCGCCCAGGTTCTTGCCACCGAGAACGTGCATGTGGAAGTGCATGACGGTCTGGCCGGCGTTGACGCCCTTGTTGGAGATGACGCGGAAACCGTCCTCCAAGCCCTTGGCCTTAGCGACCTCCTGGATGGCGTGAGCCATGGCGCCCATGGTCTCGGCAGGTACGTTGTCGGCGATGTCACTGTAATGCTTCTTGGGGATCACGAGCGTATGGACCGGCGCCTGGGGATTGAGGTCGTCGAAGGCGATGACCTGGTCATCCTCATAGACAACGGTCGAGGGGATCTCGTGGTTGGCAATTTTGCAGAAGATACAATCGCACATAGTTGGTTCCTTTCTCACAGACCAAGGTAATTATATTTGGTCGGGATGGCTAGAACGAGAGGTTGTCGTCGGTGTTGGCGGCTTCGCCGTCGGCGAGCACGTCGTTGCCGTCGACGTCCTTAAGAAGCACCGAGACCTTCTGCTCGGCATCGGACAGGCGGGTGCGCAGGCTCTTGAGGAGCTCGACGCCGCGGGTATAGCTCTCGAGCGATTCCTCGAGCTCCATATCGCCCGACTCCAAGCTGCGAATGATGAGCTCCAACTCCTGCGAGGCCTGCTTGTACGTAAGCTGCTCGACCGGGGTTTTCTCTGCCATATCTGTTTCCTTTCCTAAAGGTTTATCGCTATGAAACGCGGTCTACTCGACCGTATCGACCGTTGCCGCAACGTTACCGTCTGCCATGCGCACGCGGATGGCGTCGCCGGGCTTAAAGGTCTTGGCGCTCGTGGCCACCCCATCATCGCTGTACGCGATGGAATAGCCGCGGGCAAGCACCTTGAGCGGCGACAGGGCATCAAGCGACGCGGCAGCTCGGCCCAGGTCGGACGCGGGCTTGCTGAGCATCGAACGTCCCTGATGCTCCAGACGGGAACTCGCAAGCGTGAGCGCATGGCGCTTGCCATCGAGCCCCGAGGTGCTTGTAACCAGACGCTCGGGCAAGCGCTCAAAGTTGGAGCGGAATGTCCCGACCGAGCGTACTATGGCGCCCGACAGGCGATCAGCAGTCAGCGCAAGCTCCGATTCGCGACGCTCAACCATAAATGTGGGGTCGTTGAGGCACGGGCGGCACGCAGCCGCATCGAGTGCATCGCCCAAGCGAGCCGAATAGGTATCCCAGGCACGGCGACCACGCTGATCGAGCATCTCCAGGTCGACCTGGGCCGACCCAATCATCGATGCCATCGCGGCACCCAGGCGCTGATGGCGCGCCTCGAGTACATCGGCCAACTCCGTCATAGCCGGCGCCACCGATTCTGACGCCGCCGTGGGCGTGGAGGCGCGGCGGTCGCTCACCATGTCGCAAATCGAGGTATCGGGCTCATGGCCAATGCCGGTCACCACGGGCACAGGACAAGCCGCCACCGCACGGGCAAGCTCCTCGTCGTTGAAGGTCATGAGGTCCTCGAAGGAGCCGCCGCCGCGCACCAGCAAGATGCAGTCGGGCGCTGGCGTGATGGCGGCGGCACGGCGCAGGCCCTCAATAAGCTCGGCCGGCGCACCCTCGCCTTGAACCTTAGCGCCCACGCAGACGAGCTCGACGAGCGGGTTGCGACGACGCAATGTGCGCTTGACGTCGTCGATTACGGCACCCGAAAGCGAGGTAACGACCGCCACGCGGGAGCAAAACACCGGGATGCGGCGCTTACGCGCTTCGTCCATCAGGCCCTCGCGGCGTAGCTTTTCGGCCAGTTGCGCCACTTGTTGACGCAGCAGACCCTCCCCCGCCAGCGAAAACGAGCGAGCGACAAAGCTCATGCGGCCCGTGGCCTTATAGAGATTGAAGCTGCCCTTAAAGCTCACCTGCATGCCGTCGCGCAGATCGAACGTGCGCTTGAGATAGGCGCCCTTCCAGATGATGCAGTCGACGGCCGCCGAGTCGTCCTTGATCTGAAAGTAGCAGTGGCCGCTTCGGGCGTTGGGACCACGAAAACCCGTGACCTCGCCCAAAACGCTCAGCTGCGGAATGGCATCGAGCGCGCCGGCGGCGATCTCCACCGCCTGGCTCACGCTGAGCTCCTTGCGCTCCTGATCGTCCGAACCGTCGAACTCGGCGGAAACGGCATTGCCGGTTAGATTCCAGCCCGCCACGCAGCCTCCTTTCGTCATCGTGCACATGGGCTCCGGCCCTGCGCAAATTCAAGTCCAACACATAGTACAGCGCCGCGGGGACACGAATCCCCGCGGCGCCTGCCTGTCCCATTTGTTATCGGTTGGAGTTTCTGTTGTAGCGAGCCATAAGATAGAGCAGCTGAATAATCGAGGTGAGCGCCGCAGCCACATAGGTAAGCGCGGCGGCCGTCAGCACCTTCTTGGCACCGTTGACCTGCTTGGAGCTCATACCCGACTGCTCAATATACGCCACGGCACGCCGGCTGGCATCAATCTCAACCGGCAGCGTAACCAGTTGGAACAGCACGCTAAACGAGAAGAAGATCAGTGCGAGGGTCGTGAGTCCCGCGATGTTCATAAACAGGCCCAAGAGCAACACGATGGTCCAGGTGTTCTGGGTAAAGTTGACGACCGGCACGAGGGCGGTGCGAACCTTCATCATGGCGTAACCGCTTTGACGCTGGGCGGCATGGCCCGCCTCGTGGCAGGCGACGGCAACGCTTGCGACCGACCCGCCCGAACGGTTGGCATCCGAGAGATACAGGTTATTGTCCTGCGGGTTGTAATGGTCGGTGAGCTCGCCGGCGACACCCTTGATACCCACGGCGTTGCAGCCGTTGGCGTCGAGCATGCGGCGAGCGACCGTGGCGCCCGTGTCGCCGTCCGAGCGAACCTTGGACCAGGTTTTGTACGTCGAGTTGATATAGTTCTGTGCGGCAAGACCAATCACCGTGCAGACAAGAACAACCAGCAGGTACAGCGGGTCGATGCCAAAGCCGTATCCATAGTAATAAGGCATGCGAATTCCTCCGAATCGAGTTACACGTTGGAGGCATTCTACCCACTCAAGCGGCTAGGCTTCCTTACAGCAATTCAATTTTGCCATCTTTGACCGTCAACCCCATGTTGCCCGAGAGCAGATCGTCCAGGCGCGAGCCCACAAGCTCAAAGCGCCAGCCTTCGCGCAAGGGGCTCTGCTCGGGATGCTCAATGTAGTCGGCCAGGTCATCGCGCGAGGCAATGACCGAGGTCGCCACTCCCGAGCGTTCGGCAACCAGGCGGATGAGCGCGTACATGAGATCCGTCACGCTCTCCAACTCCGGAGAGATCTGGCGATGCCCGCGCACCATGAGCGGCAGGCGATCGTGCGGGCAGCTTGCGCCGCGCTTGATGGCCATGAGCGCACCGTCCACGTCGCGCTCCCCCAACTGATCGGTACCGCGAATGCTGCGGAACTCCTCAACGCGCACGGGATTGCGTTTAACGAGCGCAAGCAGCGTGTCGTCGGACATGACCCATTTGCGCGGGATGTTGCGGCGCTCGGCGCGGTCCTCGCGCCAGGCGGCGAGCTCGCGCGCGATACCCAGCTGGTGACGACTGCACGAGTTGATGCGTTTGACCTTGCGGAACGCCTCGTGGCGATCGGCGCGATAGTGCGACTCGTCAGCCAGCGGGCGCAGCTCGTCGAGCACCCAGTCCACGCGGCCCAGCTCGCGCAGGCGGCTCATCATCTCGGTATAGGCCACGATCAGATACTTGACGTCATCGATCGCGTACTCAATCTGCTTATCGGTCAGCGGGCGGCGCGACCAGTCGGTCAGTGACTCGGTCTTGGGCAGCGATACGCCGCAGAACGTCTGAACAAGCGCGCCATACGAAATCTGCTGGCGCTCGCCCAAAAAGGCGGCGGCGACCTGCGTATCGAAAATCGGTCGTGGCAGCACGCCCACGGTATGGAGCATGACCTCCATATCCTGCGAGCACGCGTGGAAGACCTTGGTCACGCTCTCGTCGGCCATAAGCTCGGCCAGCGGCGATAGGTCGTCGATTACCAGGGGATCGACCGCGACGCTCTCAGCAGGGGTGGCAATCTGAACCAAACATAGACGCGGATGGAACGTGCGCTCGCGCAAAAACTCGGTATCGACGGCAATCGCGTCGAACTCACGGGCGCGCTGGCAAAAGTCGAGTAGAGCCTGATGTGTGGAAATGTACATATCAACCCATCGAATAAGGTTAGGCCCGAAAAACACGGGTAGGATATCAGCATTGCCTTACAACTATACTCGGTTAGTCACAGAACGGGAACGTAAGTATGCGCTGCCTTATCATCCACAACCCGGCATCGGGCCCCAGCTCAGATGAAATCTTCGCATTCACGCACGCCCTTGCACAGGGCGGCGACGAGGTCGTGATGCGCTTTATCGGCGATGGCATGGAACCCGAGGACGCCGTGGCAGACGTGCGCGAGTTTGATCGCGTGGTCGTTTCGGGCGGCGACGGCACCGTCTCCAACGTGCTCGACCAGATGCGCGGATGCGGTGTCCCCACGCTCGTCTTCCCCTCCGGCACAGCCTGCCTGTTCTTCAACAACATCGGCAATGCCCCCGAGGCAGCGGCGCTTGCCAAGGCTTGCCGCGCCGGTCGCACGGTCAAAGTGGACATGGGCGAGCTCTTTTGGCTCGACGAGAACGGCAACGAGAAGCGCCACGGCTTTATCATCATCGCCGGCTCGGGCTTCGACGCCGAGATCATGATGAAGGCCGCCCCCACCAAAAACGACATCGGCGAGATCGCCTACTTCCTCTCTGCGCTCGCCACGCCCAACCCTACGGTAGCGCACTTTACGATTGAGCATGACGGCATTGTCGAGGAGCTCGACGGCATCTGCTGCATGGCCGGCAACACCTCGGTCATCCAAAACGACATCAACCTGTTCCCCGACTGCCGCATGAACGATGGCATGGTCGACATTGCGGTCATCGAACCCGTGCGCACCGTGCAGCTGTTGCCTACCGTGATCACCGCTGCGCTTGACCCCGCCGGCAAGGTACTCGGGCGCCCGCAGTTCAAGATCATCCAGACCAAGGAAGCCAAGATCACCTGCACCCCGTCGCTGGGCATGCAGTTCGATGGCGAGATTATCTCCAGCAATTCGGGCGTCTTTGGAGCCCGCGCGCTTCCACAATGCCTCGACCTCATCGTCGACGAATTCTCCCCGCTCGGAAAATAAGAGGACCCTATGAACGACAATCCCCTGCTCGGCTTTATCATCATCGTTTTGGCCATGCTCGTCGGCTATGCGATCAACGTAATCCACCGCCGGAAGAAGTAATTCCACATTGGCATGATATTCATCCAATTATCGTCTCCCCTGCTGTTTATGCATTTGCCAAGCAGCGGGGGATTTTTCTTTGTGCCCCGTGCAAGGCGCTTTATTCAGGTACAGTAATTGCAGGGTGCCTTTATTTAACTAAAGCTACAAAATGAGTATTCTTATCCGCTCATCGCATATTTTAGGACGCTCATCGAGTACTTCATCGAATTAGATGAATACTCTTTAGACTTCCTATAGGCTAATAGATGTATTTATTAGCTGAAATCCTGCACGGTTCCGCAGGGTTTCAACGGTTGGGAGGGATTATGAGGTTTACTCATCCTGTCAACACGCTCAAAAAGCTCGGCTGCGGCCTTGCGTTTGGAGCAGCGGCCATCATGGCCATGCCGACTTCGGCACTCGCCTGCACCCAGATCTACATGGGCAGCAAGCTCACGGCAGACGGCAACACGTACTACGGCCGTTCCGAGGACTTCGGTCCGCGCTATGTCAAGCATTTTGGCATTGAGCCCGCACACAAGGACGGCAACGAGTACACCTCGGTCGAGTCCGGTTTTGAGTACAAGTCCAAGGGCGCAACCTACCGCTACACCTTCGTTCGCGACAACCCCTCGCAGTGGGAAGATCGCTACGACGCATATTCCGAGGCCGGCATCAACGAGAAGGGCGTCTCCTGCTCTGCCACGTTGAGCACCTCCTATAACGAGAAGGCCGAAGAGGCCGACCCCATCACCGAGGAGACCGGCATTGGCGAATACAGCTATGCCAGCGTCATCCTGGGCGAGAGCGCCACGGCCCGCGAGGGCGTCGAGCTCATCGGCAGCCTGATCGACGAGCAGGGCGTCTGCTCCAACGATCAGATCATCATCGCCGACAGCACCGAGACCTGGTTGTTCGCCGCGCTTTCCGGCCATCAGTGGATTGCTATGAAGCTCGCCGATGACATCGCCTCGCTCAACCCCAACATCGGCAACCTCACCTATAACGTCGACCTCGATGACACCGAGAACTGTCTCCATTCCGAGGGCATCGAGTCCATGCCTAAGGAGAAGGGCTTTGCCGAGTACACCGACGGCAAGTTCGACGTCGCCAAGACCTACGGCGAGAAGATCGACGAGGCCGGTATGCACCAGTGGTCGCGCTATATCCAGGGTCGCGATTACTTCATGGCCCCGCTGGCTGAAGGCACTGACTACGAGATCGTCAAGGACGAGCGCGAAGAGGCTCGCGCCACGACCGGCGCCCTGGTCCACGAGATGCAGCCGCTGTTCTTTCAGCCCGGCAAGTCCGACTGGAACACCTTTGAGATGATTCGTTCCTTCGCCGCTCGCGGCGAGAATGTCGCCGGCCTCAACGCCAACACCGACGGCGCCTATGCCATCGGCTCCAACCGCAACACCGAGATCCACACCTTCCAGATCCGTCACGGCATGGATCCCGAGATCGCGACCATCCAGTGGGAGATGCTCTCCAACGCTGAGTTCTCCGTCGCCATCCCCCTCTACTCCGCACTGCTCACCGAGGTCAGCCCCTACTTCAGCGATCAGGATGTCCCCTTCGATCACTGCGAAGAGGAAGACGTCGTGAACAACGAGGAGCCCAAGAACTCCATCAACTACGTCCTCATGGACATCAACACGCTCGCCTATGAGAACCGCGACCACTGCGCCACCGGCGTCCGCGCCTATCTCGACGCCCTGCAGAAGGAACTCATCGAGCAGAACCTGACCGTCGACGAGGCCATGCAGGCCGAAGAAGGCACCGAAGCCCGCACCGCCCTGGCCAACAAGGCCGGCAAGGCTGCAACCAAGAACACCTATGTTAAGTGCAAGGCCATGCTCGAGGAGATGCGCGACTACCTCCAGGAGGGCGATTTCTCCGAGGAGTTCGTCCCGAGTGACTACGATGTTGACAACAACTGCCTGGTCGAGTCCATCACCTACGCCGACGAGGCCCTTTCCGATGAGGACGTGGCCGAGCCCGAGGCCGAAGAGGAAGAGGTCACCGAGGAGAAGTCCGAGGGCAACAACATGGCCGCCATGGCCGTTGGCGCCGTCGTCATCATCGGTGTCTGCGCCTACGTGATCTATCGTCGCAAGAAGGCCTAAGGCCCTCATGTCCTAGCTGAGCGGACAAGGCAGCAATGGCAGCCTCGCCCGCTCAGCCCGCTCTTTTGACCGGCGGGAAACACCGCTGAAATCTTTTCAAAAAAGATTTCCCCGCACACACTTTGCTGTGCTATAGTGCAGCGCAACAGCAACAAGGTGCGACCGCGCCACGGCATCACGAAAGGAGCCACCAACATGAAGAACACGATGAAGTCTCTCAACAACTGGTGGTGGCGTGATGCGAATACGATCGGTCGACAGTGAGTCCCTCACGCCTGTTTTTGCGCTCTAGGTGATTGGAAGGCCTCCGGTTTCGACCGGGGGCCTTTTTCTATCTCGAGCCCGATCGCATTCGCATCACGCGCCTCCGCTTTTCTCTTGCACTCCTCTTCCGAAAGGATTTTCACCATGTCTCAGAACACCACCGCCGCCCAGCCCCGCACCGTCCAGACCGCCGACCGCGGCAAACTCGATGTCCGCGCCCTCGTCCTGCTCGCCATCCTGCTCGCTGCCGGCTTCATCCTCAACTTCACCGTCGGCAAGGCCATCTCGGGCATCTCGGGCGGCATGATCAGCCCCGAGTTCATCATCTCGGCCTTCTGCCTCACCATCCTGGTCGTTCGCCCCAACATCGGCCAGGCGCTCGTTATTGGCCTCATCTCGGCTGCCGTGATCCAGATCACCACCACTTCGCCGTTCGTCGATTTTGCCGCTGAGGGCATCGCCGCCATGCTCATGGCCGGCATCGTCAACGCCGCTGGCAAGAACGGTCAGGTCAAGCCCGCCATCGCCATTGTCGCAACCTTCCTGACCACCTTTGTCTCCGGCGTCATCTTCATGATCATCAAGATGGCCATGCTCGGCGTGGTCGGCGAGCTCGCCGCCGCCATGCTGCCCGTCGTCGCCATGACCGCCGTCTTTAACGCCATTCTGGTCGGCGCCCTCTATCTGCCCATCCAGAAGGCCCTGAAGCTCAACTAACCCACAGTGCCCCATCGGTAAAGACCGTCCCAAACGGCTAGCTTTTGGGGACGTTCTTAAACGACTAGTCATTAAAGAACGTCCCCAATGACTATGAAAGGTATCCATGGAAACGATCATCAACGTCGACGATGTCTCGTTCTCCTATGGCACGCAGACCGAGCAGGCGCTCAACCACATCTCGCTCAGCGTGAACAAGGGAGATTTCATCGGCATCATCGGACCCTCGGGCGCCGGCAAGTCCACGCTTGCCGCCTGTCTGTCGGGCGCCGTGCCCCACCACTACACCGGCACGTTCTTTGGGTCCGTCATGGTCGACGGCCACGACACCTGCGAAGTCTCGCTCACCGACGTGTCGCAAATCGTCGGCAGTGTGCTGCAGGATATCGACACGCAGATGGTCGCTTCGGTCGTCGAGGACGAGATGCTCTTTGGCCTCGAGAACTTTGGTGTTCCCCACGACCAGATCGAGCAGCGCGTGAGCGAAACTCTCGAGACCGTCGGCATCAGCGACCTGCGCGACCGCGAGATCGCCACCCTCTCGGGCGGACAGAAGCAAAAGGTAGCCATCGCCGCCATCCTCGCCATGCGTCCGCGCGTCTTGGTTCTCGACGAGCCCACCGCGGCACTCGACCCCGCCAGCTCCACGTTGGTCTTCGAGACGCTGCGTGAGGCAAACCGCGCACTTGGAATCACCATCGTCGTCGTCGAGCAAAAGGTCGCCCTGCTCTCGGAGTACTGCAACCGCGTGCTCGTGCTCAACCATGGCGAAATCGCGCTGCAGGGCGAGCCACACGAGGTCTTCGCGCATACCGACGAGCTCCGTGCCATCGGCGTCGACTGCCCTCGCGTCACACGTATCTTCAATAGTCTCGAGGCCGATGGCCTGGTAAGCGGTACCCCCTGCTTGGATGTCGATGAGGCCGAGCGCATGATTTCGGGCATCGTCGACCCCGCACACGCGGTCAGCGAAGCCCAAGCGCCCGCCGGCTCCCCGCATGCACCGTCGTTGCGTCCTCATGCCAAGGACGCCGAACCCGTACTCACCTTCGACCATGTTGAGTTTGCCTATCCCAATGGCGGCGCCGCCGTACACGACCTTAGCCTGACGCTCTATCCTGGCGAGCTCGTGGGCATCGTCGGCCAGAACGGTGCCGGCAAGACCACGCTCACCAAACTGCTCACGGGTTTGCTCAAGCCCGCATCGGGCAGCGTACGCGTTACGGGCTTGGACACGGCATCGGTTCCCACGAGCCGCATCGCACGCGAAGTGGCAACGCTCTTCCAAAACCCCGACCGCCAGATCTGCAAGGATACCGTGCTCGACGAGGTCGCCTTTGGCTTGGAGCTGGGCGGCATGGACCGTGCCGAGGCTCTGCGTCGCGCCCAGCTGGTCATCGACCGCTTTGGTCTGCCCGCCGACGAGGCACCGTTCTCGCTTTCGCGTGGCCAGCGACAAATGGTGGCACTTGCCTCCGTCGTAGTGGTTGAGCCCAAGATCGTCGTGCTCGACGAGCCCACGAGCGGCTTGGACTACCGCGAGTGCATGACCGTGATGGAAACGGTACGCACCATGGCCGAGCGCGGTTGCGCCGTCATCATGGTCTGCCACGATATGGAAGTCGTCTCGGATTTTGCCGAGCGCATTGTGGTAATGGCCGACGGTCGCATCCTCGACCGCGGCCGCACGCACGAGCTGTTCTCGAACATCGAACTCATGCAGCATGCCTACGTTGAGCCGCCCCAGGTCATCGAACTCTCGCGCCGTCTGGCATCTTCCGTCTCGCCCGCTTTTGCGCAGGTGAGCGAGGTCACCGATGTCGTTCGAATTACCAAGGAGATGGTCCACCGTGGTTAACGTCATCGACTACATGCCGGGCGATACACTGCTGCATCGCCTAAACCCCGTCGTCAAACTGGGCCTCGCCGCCGCCATCATCGTCGGCTTCTTCTTGTCCGACACCTACGTGGCGCTGCTGGGCTTTTTGGCACTCACCCTTGCGCTGGGTGCCTATGCCGGCGTCGTCGACCGTCTGTTCTCGCTGCTCAAGTTGCTGATTCCGCTCGCGCTTATCATGCTGGTGCTCCAGCTGGCCTTTATGCGCGATGGCAACGTGGTGTGGAGCTTTATCACCGACACGGGCCTCATCACGGGATCGAAGGCCTGTCTGCGCCTGCTGGGTGTGGCGTTACCACTCATCCTCATGCTCATGGTGACCAAGCTCAACGACCTTGCCAACGCCTGCGTCGAGGTGCTGCACGTGCCGTATCGCTATGCCTTCACCTTTACCACGGCGCTGCGCTTTGTGCCGGTGTTTGGTCAGGAGATGAACGCCATCATGGAGGCGCAGACCGCACGCGGCGTCGAGTACGACACCAAGAACCCCATCAAGAAGCTTAAGCTCATGCTGCCACTGTGCGTGCCGCTGCTCATCTCGAGCGTGGGCAAGACCGATGCCACAGCCTTGGCGGCAGAACAGCGCGGCTTCTATCTGCGTACGCGCGCCAGCTCGTACAAGCGCTACCCCATCAAGGGCCTAGACATCGCCGTGCTCATCGTCAGCATCGCCCTCATCGCCATCGGCTTCCTGTTCTAGTTCACCACTGACAGCAACCGCCCAACGCAAAAGGCCTCGGCTCGCACCAAACGAGCCGAGGCCTTACTGTTTCACCAGATAAAACCTACCAAAATTAACCTGTCCCTTTTTGACAGGTCGGAAGCTAGAGGCGGTAGGGAGCGCCGCTACGGATGATGGATTCGCGCACCAGGACATCCATGGCGTCGAGGGTGATCTCGGGCATCTCTCGGTACTTTTGCAACACCGAGAGCTCGGTGCAGGCCAGAATGACGCGGTCGCAGCCGCTACGGGCGAACTCCCACATCACGCGGTCGAACTTATCCATATCGGGCTCACGTCCGGCCTTCACATCATCGTAGATAAGCGACATCACATCGTTCTGACGTTTCTCGCTGGGATAGACAACCTCAACACCCGCAGCCTTACATTCGCGGCCGTAGACACCCGCGCCCACGGTTCCGTCGGTGCCCATGATGCCAATCTTGTGCACCGGCTCGGCCGGCATACTCAGGTTGGGGTCGAACTCGCACTCCCCCATCACCGCACCGGCCAGAGCATAGCGCACCGACTCACGCGGCATGTGGATAATCGGCACCTTCGTAAACGACTGGATCTGGTCGTAGAAGTAGTGCGACGTGTTGCAGGGAATGGCAATGTGCGCACAGCCCAGCGACTCGAGTGCCTGGGCACACTCTTTCATGGTCGCCAGCAGCTTGGCATGCTCGCCGGTCTTAATGGCCAACGTGCGGTCGGGCATGGTCGACTTGGAGAGCACCACCATGTCGATATGTTCCTGATCGCAGGCAGCAGCCGTATGACGCACCACCTGGTCGTAGTAATACGACGTGGCCTCGGCGCCCATGCCGCCGATAACTCCCAGCTTTTCCATCGCCGCCTCCTTGGTGACGCTTGCGCAATTGCGCGTATCATACCCGCGCCCGCCCGATGCAAACCGGACGGGCGCCGCGCTCATCTACTTGTAATACGTCTTGAACAGCTTAAAGTGGCGCAGCTTGGTGTGCCACATGCGCAGCCAGCGGTTAAAGACAAAGTCGCCCTTCATAAACGAAGGGTCGGCGCCCTTGCCTTCCTTGTCCAGGCGATGCACCTTAGCGCGCAGCTCGGGATCCTTGACGTACTTGTCGACGACGCACATGGGGACGACCATCCACAGGGCCTCGTCCTGAGCCGTCACAAACTCCGGCTCAAACGGACGGTTGAACACATACTCATCCACCACATACTTGGCAACGTTAAAGCCGCTGTTGGTAACGTAGTAGTTGCTGCGGCCCTGGCGCGTGTTGAAATCGAAGAACTTAAACGAGCCGTCGCGCTCGTCGTACTTAACGTCAAAGTTGGAATAGCCCACAAAGTGAAGGTCCTCGAGCAACTTGCGCACGCCGCCCATGAGCTCGTCATTGGGCTCAGTGATGATACAGGCGTGGTTGCCGACACCGTGAGGCTGATGCTCCTCGAGCAGCACGTGACCCAGGCACATCATGCGGACCTTGCCGTTGCGGTCGGAATAGCTGGTGAGTACGCGCATGTACTCGTCGTTGCCGGGCACGCGATCCTGCAAGATCAGATCGTCGGTGTAGCCGCTGGCATACGAGTCGCGAATGACCTGTTCCAGCTCGGCACGGTCGGCAATCTCATAGGCCTTTTTCTGGCCCTCGAACTCGTGCTGCCACCACATGATGCCGTCGGAAGGCTTCAGGATCATCGGGTAAGGAAAATCGATCTGGTCGAGCACTTCGGCAGGTGCCTCGCCTTGGGCGTTCAGCATCGCCATGGTGAAGGTAAAGGTATGCGGATAGGGCACGCCATGCTTCTCGCACAGCTCGTAGAAGATCTCCTTCTTCTGACACTGCTCAAGCATGCTGTAGGGAGCGTAAGGCGCGACGATGTTATCCGCCAACTCATGGGCATCCTTGGCCTGAGCCACGAGGGCAACATAGTTATCGCCACAGCCCACAAGGACAATCGTCTTATCGGCATGCGCTTGGGCAATGCCGTTGACGGTTTTGAGCATCACGGGCATGGTATCGATATCCACGTTGGGCGTGTAGTCGATAATCTGGCTGCGGTACGCGGGACCCGTCTGGTACTTGCCAAAGACCAGGCTCTTGACCTGGTACTCCTCGTAAAAGGCGCGCGCCACCGAATAGGCGTTGATGTCGCCACCGAGCAGCACGGGAATGAACTCGCGCTCTGTAAACTGCAATGCCATGGAAACTTCCTATCATGAACTGCCCACACAACGGGCGGTCTTTGCGCAACTGATTTATTCTAGCGTGCCAAACCGCCGGCGCCCAAAGCTCCACCGTATCTATGGCAATCGACGTAATCGTCCAGCACGAAGGCCAGCACGAAGACGGCGCTCACCGTTGTATGACAATGGGCAATGAACCTACCATTGTTGTAGGATTAAGCGTATTGACATCCTCAAACGAAAGGCGCGCACGTGCCCCAAGACCATCCGACCGATAACCCCATCCTCAATGCCGCGAAACGCGAGCTGGCGGAACGCGCACAAACGGCCGTTCCCCTACGCACGGCAGACGATGCCTACGACAGGCCCGCCCGCATCGTCTCGATCAACACGTCGACACACAAGGGCACGCGCAAGTCGCCCGTCGCCGATGGACACGACACCGTTATAGAGCAATTTGGCCTCGCCTCCGACGCACACGCCGGGCATTGGCACCGCCAGGTTTCCTTTTTAGCTGCAGAGTCCATCCAGACGGCGCAGGAGCGCGGGCTCGATGTGCACGAGGGTGACTTTGGGGAGAACTTCACCACGCAAGGCATCAATCTACTCTCGCTCCCCTTGGGCACGCAGCTCAAGCTTGGCAGCGAGGTGCTTGTCGAAATCAGCCAAATCGGCAAGGTCTGCCACACACGCTGTGCCATCTACTATCTCGCCGGCGACTGCATCTTTCCCCACGAGGGCGTTTTTGGCGTGGTACTAAAGGGCGGAGAGGTCCATATCGGCGACGACATCCAGGTGGTCAAGTTCGGCGACGGCACCTGCTCGTTCACCCCTGCCGAGGCCCTCGAAGAGATTGAGCGGGCTCGTCAGGAGGGCACGCTGTAGTTGTAAAACCCCACGTTGAGATAGCTTTTACAGCCCAAAACACCTCTCAAACAGGGCTCTGTAACGTTAAAGTTGAACTCTATGGTTTCTCAACAATTCATCATAACTGCAGGTCAAAGCCAAAGCCTCAAGTTCAACTTGACCCTTTGGAACCTTTAAGGTTCAAGTTGAGGTCGAAAGCAGTAGTAGAATACCGTTCGAACCATAACCTACGATTGATTGCAGAGGGACTGGATGCAGCATTCGAATCATCGCGCCGCAGCGCTCATTGCGTCGAAGCCGGCTCGTATCATCACGAGCGCCGCGCTCGCCGTTGCGCTGACGGCCACGCCGATGCTCTCCCCCGTTGCGGCGTATGCCGCCTCGCAGGCAACGCAGGACCAGCTTTCCGCAGCCCAGCAGAAGATCGAAGCCGCCACGAGCGCCTACAACGACGCCCGCACCAAACTCGATGACCTGCAAAAGCAGATTGACTCCAATGAGGCAAGCATCGAGGAAATCGAGGCTAAGCTTCCCGAGCAGCAGGCCAAGGCAAGCTCCGCCATGCGCGATCTTTACAAGTATCAGAAGGGCACCAACCCCATCGTGAGCTTCCTGGTCAACGCGCAGAGCCTGGGTGAGTTCATCACGACCTGCAAATACACCAACCAGATCACGAGCTCGAGCGTCGACGAGATCGAACAGCTCAATAACATGCAAACCGAACTCGAGCAGAACAAGGCTGAGCTCCAGCAGGCCAAGTCTCAGCTTGAGGCAGAGCAGAAAAACGCCGAGGATGCGTTGGCTCAGGCCCAGCAGCTCCGCAGCGAGGCACAGGCAAAAGCCGAGCAGGAAAATGCCGCCGAGCTTGCCAAGCTTGAGGCCGATAAGGCCGCTGCCGCCGAGAAGCTCTCGGGCGAGGGCGTAAGCGGCAGCAATTCCAGCAGCCAGGCCACCAACACCAACACCACCATCGACACCACGGTGAACAACGCCAATACCGGTAGCTCCGATTACGATTCGTTCATTAATGAGTGGACGAGCCGCATCGACAATTATCTCGCCGGCTCCCCCATGGCAGGCCAGGGCTATAACTTTGCCGTCGCCGCTTGGAATACCGGTGTCGACCCCCGTTGGTCCCCCGCCATCGCCTGCATCGAGAGCACCAAGGGTGCTTATTGCGCCAATTCTTACAACGCCTGGGGCTGGAGTGCCCGTGGCGGCGGTTGGCGCAGCTTTGGCAGCTGGAGCGAGGGCATCTCCGCTCACGTTGCCTATCTGGGCGCCAACTACGGCTCCACCCTTACCCCGGCAGCGGCCAAAAAGTACTGCCCGCCCACGTGGCAGGACTGGTACAACAAAGTCGCCGCTCAGATGAACCGCATCTAGGTGCAACTGCAAAGGGCCCCAATGGGGCCCTTTTCTTTTAGGTAGCGGAGGTATCGACGACGCCGGTCGCATTGGCAACCGCGACTATGACGATCATGCATAGGAGCAGCACACCCAATGCCTTGAGCCAGAGTTTCGCGAGTTTCTTGCCGCGATAGCTGTCGAACAGCGCGAATCGCCGACGAAGACGGCGCTTATCGAGTAGCGCAAAATGCATAAGCACCATAAGGCCATCGACAAAGAAAAAATACTCGATTATGAGAAGCCACGTCGGGTAGCTTTGGTTTGCTCCCGTGGGGTGAAAGACGGCAAAGTGACTTCCGGCAAAGAACACAAGTAGCGAGAAGCAGACAAGCGTATTCCAAATGCGCCCCAGAGACTCCGGAACGCGAGAGAGCAGACCGCATGCAGCGGAGGCGGCAGGCCTAGGAAGCCCTGCGGGGTTCTGGAGCCCTTGGAGCGTCAACACCGTCTCCGAGGCCGGAGTACGGACAGGCGCAGGTGTAGAAGGCCGCACGGGGCGACTCAGGTCGTATGCCGCGCGCGTCGCCCGTCCCAATGCCTCTGCACTCGCAAAACGCTTGGCCGGGTCGAGCGCCATCGACATGCAGACGGCATCGGCAAGTGGAGTGGGAATGCCACGCGCCTCGCATTGCTCGCGCATGTCGAGCCCTGGTTTAGGGTCGACTCCCGTCAAGCAGAAGAACAACAGGGCGCCAAGTGCGTAGACGTCGCTGCGCACACTCGTCTGCCCAAACCCATACTGCTCGGGCGGCGCATAGGGTCGCGTGCCAAACTTGACGGTGTCGGCATCGGCGCCATCGCGCCATACGCGCGCGATCCCCAAGTCGATAATCACCAGCGACGAAAACGTCAGGCCGTCATCAGACGTATAGTTGGCACCCGTCACGATGATATTCGACGGTTTGAGGTCGCGATGGATCACCGGCGCCGACGTCTCCCCCGCCATTGCAAAACCGGCGTGGAGCTCGCCCACGGCATCGCATAGTGCAGGATACAATTCACGCGCATAATCGGGGGTGGCTCCCAGACGGTCCACCAGCGCCCCGAGCGTCTCCCCTTCGATGTATTCCATAACCACGTTGAGCTCGTCGCCCACACGACGACAATCGACGATTCTGGGCAGGTGCTCAAAACGCCTGCCTGCCCGCTGAGCGGCAAACAGACGCTCGTATGCCCCGCCGATTTGAGCCGAAGCATCAATGCGTTTGCGGACAAAGGGGCCGAGCGAACCACCGCCGGTTCCTTCAAAGTACACGAGCTCGGTTGTTTCAACGGACGAGTGCTTAAGTACACGCTCCACACGATAGCTGTCGTCGCGATCGAGCGACGCCAGGTGCTCGGCAAGCGCTGCGGTCAGCTCGTCATCGGAATATGTTGGGGTCTGAGTATCCATAGCCTCCATCATAGCGCAGGGCGCAGACACCCCATGGCATCCGCGCACCGTTCGTTTGCATCGCTGTTCGACAGCTCCGCCGGCTCAGATATCAGCCGCTAACTCACCGTCTCCTCGCCAAAGCGATACAGCTCCTCGTTGACCTTTTGGAGGCTGCACCCGCGATCGATGCAAAAAATGATAATCGCATCGCGGCGGTCCTTGCAGTTAAGGACGCTTACCCCGGCAGCCGTCAGCGCACGGTTGGTCTCTTTGAGCGTCAGCGCCATCGCAAAGGCAATCTGCAGCACCTTATTGCGACTCGGATGACGCGCGCCGGTAAAGATCTGATAGCCAAAGGTCTCATTGAGATCGGCCATACGAACCACGCGCGAGCGCTCCAAGCCCTTTTCCTGCAGTAGCTGCTTCAGGTAGTTCGAAAGCGACGGGGCGGCAAAGTCGTGTTCTTTGATATAGCCATCGATGTTTGGCGCGTCGAGAAGCTCATTGAGCAACTCGTCAGTCAGCTTTTTATCGGGCATACGACTTCACCTCCCATACGGCGCAACGGTAGCGACATGCTAGGCCAACACCCAGCTTGCAGTGGCAGACTTATCAAACATGTTGGCAAAATACAGTGCCTTCTTGATATCGCCATCAAAGTAGATATTGCCCGCCACAGAGCCACCAGCGGCAAGGGTACCAGACTGCAGCTCATCGGAGCCCTCGCTGTAGTAACCCTGATTCTGCTGAGCGCCGTTGGCGTCCTCGCCCTTCCAGTCGTAGATGTTGTAATCTGCGCCCTCATCACCATTGTTGACGTACGTGACGTGAATGCCCGTCATGGTCGAACCGTCATAATTTGTGAGGCCGGGCTGGACGGAATCGACAACGACGGAAAGACCGGCAGCCGTGGTCACCGTCGCACCAACCGCCAGGTCAGTCGTAGACTGCTCTTCCTTCTTCGCCTCTTCCTTCTTGTCGCCATCGCCAGTGTCCTCGGTGACGGTCGCCTTATCGCTACCACAACCGGTAAGAAGACCGGCAGTCCCCAAGGCGACGGTGGCGAATGCGCCCAGTGCAGCGCGACGGCTCAGCAGCACTTCGTTTTCAAGCTTTTTCATCATGCATCCTTCCTACGATCCGGCTACCGTGCCGGCACACAGCACATCGTAGGAAGGATTAAACTTGAATTCATTAGCTGAGAGCTAAGGCTGCGGTAAACGGCCAATGCAGTTATCCAAACGCCGAGCAAACGCACTTTGCGCAACCGTCTGCTGGCAGTGCATCAACCCACCGTGACGGATTCCCCGGTAAAGGTGCTCACAAGCAACAGGATAAAGAAGGCCAAATAGCTGATGCTCAGCAGGTAGGCGATGACCAAAAAGGCAATCCATCCTACATTGGTCTTACCGTCGGCGCGGCGCTGCTCACGACTGCGATAAAGCCAAATCGTCACGCCGATGGCGGTGATAAACAGTACGAGTGCCGCCGCAGCCAGCCCAGCAAGCACAAACATCACGCCAATGCTCACAGCGATGACCGGAAGCAGTAGCAAACCGCACCCGCATCCACCCGGACTATATACGGAAGACTGTCGGCATCGCCTCATCGCCACCCCCCCATCATCTTTGAGCACTACAGTGCGATGGCCTGCTGAACAGGAACGATCTTATCGAGTTCCGGTTCAATCCGCCTTTTCTCGGCCTCAAGGTCAAACGCCACCTGAGCGCGCAGCCAATAACCATCCGTCAGGCCAAAATAACGGCAAAGACGGAGGTCGGTGTCGGCCGTCACGCGACGTTTTCCCAAGACAATCTGCCCGATACGCTGAGCCGGAATCCCGGTCTCCTTGGCGAGGCGATATTGAGAAATGCCCATAGGGACAAGAAACTCCTCTTTGAGAAGCTCACCAGGAGTCACCGGCGACAGCAAATCGGCCGAAGTCTCATCACTTGTGATAATCGACGATTTCGACATTCCAAGCCATCTCCTGTCTCCACTCAAAACAGACCCGATAGCGCTCGTTAACACGGATGCTATATTGACCGGCACGATCGCCCTTCAAAGCTTCCAGGCGGTTGCCCGGTGGAACGCGAAGATCATCAAGCGAAGCACAAACCTGCAGTTGGCGAATCTTCCTCAACGCAACACGCTCAAAGGGCACGAACCTCCTGACCCGCATACCCATGGCAAAGCGTTCGGTATCCTCATCTTTATACGATGCAATCATAGTATCGCCTTACGTTAGTAACGTCAAACGTTTCTATAGACTTACATCTCTATTATATCGTACGTTTGTTCGTGTTTTCTAGAACAAATACTCCTTCACGCCTTAGTCAAGCAAAAGCAATCGTTTGTAGACATCGAGGCCTTTGAGTAGGATTTCCTCGTCGAAGAGCATGCTATCGGTATGCAGAGCGCTTGTGGCATAGGCTGGGCAGCCATCAGCGTCGATCGGGTTTTCTTGTCCCTCTGGCACGCCCGTGCCCAGCAAGAAAAACACGCCCGGCAGATGGCGCTGATAGAACGCGAAATCCTCGGCGATTAGCAGCGGCTCGTCCGCAAGTTGCAGCTCGGACAAGGCAGGCGCAATGTGGGCGAACAGCTCGGGGTCGTTATCGACCGGTGGATAGCCCTCGGCAAAATTGAGATCGTACGTGCAGCCCGTTGCGGTGCACGCCTCATCGAGCACACGGCGTACGCCCTCGCGCGCACGGTCGAACATGGAGTCCGTAAACACACGCAGGCTGCCGGCAACATGAGCC
Source organism: uncultured Collinsella sp. (assembly GCA_902494085.1). Lineage (GTDB taxonomy): Bacteria > Actinomycetota > Coriobacteriia > Coriobacteriales > Coriobacteriaceae > Collinsella. The sequence continues at coordinate 113,779 of CABURU010000003.1, read as the reverse complement.
TCCCCCGCCACCGCATTGCAGACGGTGCCGGCCTGCAGCAGGCCGAACTTACCAATGCAGGGCTCGTCGGCACCCAACTCGTCCATGAGCTCGCGCTCGGCAACCAAGAACTTGGCAGCCGCCAACGCCGCATCGTGCGACTCCTCGACCGGAACGCCATAAGTCTTAGCGATATGGATGCTCGTTCCGTGAATATGAATGTGCGTCTCACTCGAACGCGCCAGCAACGGACCGGAGCAGCTCGCCAACGTGTTCGCAGGCAGGTCGGGCCATACGTGGAACCCGAAGATGCGGTCCGCCCCGTAGCGCTCAAACACCCCACTCTCACAAACTGTCTTGGCGCCACCGATCGTTTCCTCGGCCGGCTGAAACACAAAGAGCACGTTGCGCTTAATGGCGCCCGGCCGCTCACAGATCGTACGGTCGACAAAGGTTGCCGCCGCAAGCGCCATGGCCATGTGTCCATCGTGGCCGCAAGCATGCATCTTGCCGGGATGGGTCGAAGCGAACGCTGCCCCCGTTGCCTCGGCAATGGGCAGCGCATCCATATCGGCGCGAATCGCCGTGGCATGCACGGCACCAACGCCAGCGTCGAAGAAAGCGCAGATGCAGCTGGGGCACGGATGGGTCACCTCGCAAGCGAGCGGCGCCAACACGCCCTCGATATAGGCGATAGTCTGCGGAAGATCGAAATCGAGCTCCGGAATGCGATGGAGATCGCGGCGATAGCGACGGAGTTCTTGGAGCTCGGTCATAGAGAATCCCTTCGTGAGGCACACCTGTTGCAACTTATTGTGATACAGGATTGTGGCACACATGTTTCCAGCATATCCCTGCATTTTTTAAACGTTATATACGAATACTCTTGTTTGGTAAAGTGCAACGTGGTAGGGTCGTTACCACTTGATAGAGGCGCGGGCACGAAGAGCCGCGGGCGAGCCGGCAGGCTTTGACCCCGCGGGGAGGCGAAACCCGCCGAACTGGGTTTTTCGGGCACGAACAGCCTGGTGGGCCTGCGGGAAACACCCGCAGGACTGTCTGCAGCAATGCGGGAGCGCTATCCGGACATTGGGTCCGCGCTATGCGGATTCGATGCGCAGGTAGCGCCGTCTGGATAGCGAGGTTTACGGGACATGTCATTGACTCCCAACGAGGCATATGCGGCCAAGCAGCCGTTTGTGGACAAGGAGACGCTCGAGCATATCGTCGAGCAGTTCCCCACGCCGTTTCATCTATACGACGAGGCGGGCATCCGCCGCAACATGCAAGAAGTGCGCGACGCCTTTGCATGGAACCCGGGCTTTAAGGAATACTTTGCCGTCAAGGCCAACCCCAACCCGGCGCTCATCTCCATTCTCAACGAATACGGCTGCGGCTGCGATTGCTCGAGCTATACCGAGCTCATGATCGCCCGCTCGCTGGGCATCACGGGACACGACATCATGTTCTCGTCCAACGACACGCCGGCGGCCGACTTTGAGCTCGCCGACAAGCTGGGTGCCATCGTCAACTTTGACGACATCAGCCACATCGAGTTCTTTGAGCGCGTTGCGGGGCCCATCCCCAAAACGGTCAGCTGCCGCTTTAATCCGGGCGGCCTGTTCCAGCTCTCCAACGGCATCATGGATAACCCCGGCGACTCCAAGTATGGCATGACCACCGAGCAACTCTTCGAGGCCTTCCGCATGCTCAAGGCCAAGGGCGCCGAAAACTTTGGCATCCACGCATTCCTTGCCAGCAACACCGTCACCAACGACTACTACCCCAAGCTCGCGCGCATCCTCTTTGAGCTTGCCGTACGCCTGGAGCGCGAGACCGGCGCACACGTCGCCTTCATCAATCTGTCCGGCGGCGTCGGCATCCCCTACCTGCCCGAGCAGCAGGCCAACGACATTCACGCCATCGGCGAGGGAGTACACGCGGCATACGACGAGATCCTGGTTCCCGCCGGCATGGGCGATGTGGCCATCTGCACCGAGATGGGCCGCTTTATGATGGGCCCCTACGGCTGCCTGGTCACCAAGGCTATCCACGAGAAGCAGATCTACAAGGACTATATCGGTGTCGATGCAAGCGCCGTCGATTTGATTCGCCCTGCCATGTATGGCGCCTACCACCACATTACGGTGATGGGTCAGCCGGGCGGCGCCGACAAGGCCACAGCGCCCGTCACGAACACCTATGACATCACGGGCAACCTATGCGAGAACAACGACAAGTTCGCTATCGATCGCGAGCTGCCGCATATCGACATGGGCGACCTGCTTGTAATCCACGATACCGGTGCGCATGGCTACTCCATGGGCTACAACTACAACGGACGGCTACGCTCGGCCGAGGTCCTGCTGCGCCCCGATGGCGCGGCCGACCTCATCCGCCGCGCCGAGCGCCCGGGCGATTACTTTGCCACGCTCGACGTGCTGCCGTGCGGCCGAGAGCTGCTGGCCAAGTCGCGCGCCGAAAGTGCCCGCCGTCGCGCCCAAGACGAGCGCCTGGCAGTCGCAGCTCAATGGAACAAACGCATCCAGATCGCGGAGGCGAAGGAGAAGAACATGGACATCCGCAATCTCGAGGGCTCAATCGTCGCCCTTGTCACACCGTTTAAAAAGGACGGCAGTGTCGACTTTGACGCGCTCGAGCGCCTTATCGATTTCCACCTGCAAAACGGCACCGACGCCATCCTCACCCTGGGCACCACCGGCGAGAGCGCCACGATGACCGACGACGAGGACAACTCCGTCGTCGCCGCGGTGGTCAAGCAAGTTGCAGGACGCGTCCCCGTCATCGCCGGCTCGGGCTCCAACTCCACGCAGACCATGCTCACCAAGTCGCTCACCTATCAGGGCCTGGGCGCCGACGGTCTGCTGCTCATCACCCCCTACTACAACAAGTCCAACGAAGAGGGTATCTATCAGCACTTTAAAACCGTCGCCGATGCCGTGGACATCCCCTGCATCCTGTACAACATCCCCGGCCGCTGCGGCTGCGGTATCAGCGAGCGCAACGTAGAGCGCCTGGCCGCGCACCCCAACATCATGGGTATTAAGGAGGCCTCGGGCAACGTCGCCTACGCGGCCAAGATCGCCCACCTGCTGTCAGACGACTTCCGCATGTACTCGGGCGAGGACGCGCTTACCGTGCCGCTCATGAGCCTGGGCGCCTCGGGCACCATCAGCGTGTGGGCAGACGTGCAGCCGCAGCTCGTACACGACATGTGCCGCGCTTATCTGGACGGCGACGTAGCGCGCGCCCGTGATATCCAGATTGCCGGTCAGCCGCTCATCAACGCCCTCTTTAGCGAGGTCAACCCCATCCCCGTTAAGGAAGCGCTCGCCCAGATGGGCATGATCGAGGCAAACTACCGTATGCCGCTGTGCCCCATGGCAGACGACACGCGATCCGCACTTACCGATGCTCTGAAGGGAGCTGGTCTGCTTGATTAAGACCGTCATTATGGGAACGGGCCGCATGGGCTCGCTCATCCGCACCACCGCCGAAAGCATTGTCGATGCTGCCGGGCAGCCTGTTTTTGATATCGTGGCCCAGATTGGCCTCGATTTGAGCGAGCTCGAGGACGCACCGGCTGGCGATGTGATTATCGACTTCTCGAACGTCGTGACCTTCGATGCCGTCGTCGCCTATGTCGAGCGCACGGGCGCGGCATTGGTCTCGGGCACCACAGGCTACACCCCCGAGCAGATGGACCGCCTGCGTGAGCTGGGCCAGAATGCCTGTGTCATGCACTCGGGCAATTACTCCATCGGCATCGCAGCCCTGCGTCATCTGGTAGCACAGGCCACACGCGAGTTGCCCGGCTTTGACTGCGAAATCGTCGAGACGCACCATAACCAAAAGGTCGATGCCCCCAGCGGCACTGCCAAGTTGCTGCTCGATGCCGTCGTCGAAGCCGAGCCCGAGGCAGGCTACCACCCCGTCTATGGCCGCGAGGGCATGTGCGGCGCGCGTGGCCCCAAGGAGATCGGAATGCACTCGCTGCGCGGCGGCACCGTCGCCGGCGTGCACGAGGTGAGTTTCTTTGGCCAGGACGAGGAGGTCACGCTCACCCACCGCGCCACGAGCCGTCAGATCTTTGTCAACGGCGCCTTGGCAGCCGCGCAGAAGCTCGTCACCCGCGAACCCGGCTTCTATACGTTCGACAAGGTCATGTTTGCCTAACCAGGTATCAACCGAATCCACCCAAAGGAGAGATAGCAAATGAGCAACGCAGCCGAGATGGATGCACAGGAGATTATCAACTACATCGCCACCGCGCCCAAAAAGACGCCCGTCAAGCTGTACGTGCGCGAGAAGCCGGGCATGAAGGTTGCCTGGGGCAACGCACATGTCTACGGCGGTCGTCGTGGCAAGACCGTCTTTGGCGACTGGGATGAGCTTAAGGCCATCCTCGATGCCAATGCCGATTCCATCGATTACTACGACGTTGAAAACGATTGCCGCAACTCCGCCGTGCCCATGCTCGACCTTAAGGGCATCAACGCCCGCATCGAGCCGGGCGCGATCATCCGCGACCGCGTCGAGATCGGCGACCGTGCCGTCATCATGATGGGCGCCATCATCAACATCGGCTCCGTTATCGGCGAGGGTTCCATGATCGATATGGGCGCCGTGCTGGGCGGTCGCGCCACCGTGGGCAAGAACTGCCACATCGGCGCCGGCACCGTGCTGGCAGGCGTTGTGGAGCCCGCCAGCGCCACGCCCGTCATCATCGAGGACGATGTCATGATCGGCGCAAACGCCGTGGTCCTGGAAGGCGTGCGCGTGGGCAAGGGCGCTATCGTTGCCGCCGGCGCCGTGTGCGTCGAGGACGTCCCCGCCGGCGCCGTCGTGGCCGGCGTCCCCGCCCGCGTCATCAAGATGCGCGACGAGAAGACCAACAGCAAGACCGGTCTGGAAGAGGGCTTACGTCAACTGTAGGGTTACGCGGTTTTACCAAACCGCGTAACTAGTCGACGCTGCAAACGACCCAGAGCGGCAATCTGACGTTCAATCGTCGGTCGCGTACCGAAGTACGCTTCCCTCCTCTTTCACGTCACCTTGCTCGCCTAGGGGCGTTTTCGCTGACGCATGCTCAACCTGCGGCGCAATGTCAGCAACCAAGCCGAAAACAAAAAAGGCCGAAGCACCATCGGGGCTTCGGCCTTTGCTTTGCCTGCAGTTCAAGCGCAGTTTATCGATTCTCAATTGACCCGATGTTTTTGAGCTCGATAGAGATGAGGCCGTTGGGCTCGTTGACGAACTCGATGTATTCGGAGTTCGAACCCATCTCGGCCGGAAAGCTGATCTCGATACCCGTGTCGGTACGAATCTTGTGATTGCGTACGGCCGCGCGCTCGACTTGTTTGCGCTCCACGGGTACGCGCTCGGGTACCTTCTCCTCAGTCAGCGCCGCACGCACGCTTTCTTTGATGACCGGTTCGTCCTCAAAGACTTCATCGACGATATCCCAAGGCGGCAGCTCCTCGTCATCCTCAACCTTCTCGGCAACGGCAGCCTTAACCTTAGCGAGCGCTACGGCCGTGTTGGCACCATGCTCCTCGGCGACTTCCTCGACCACACGCGTCACGGTGTCGATGACCTCCTTGCCCGATACGCCCGTGTCGCACTGCAGCAGGCCATCGGGGATAAGCATACGGTCCTCGCCGGCGATCTTGCGTTTCTTGTCCACATAGCCGATCTCCATGGTGCTCGCGCGCACGATGGCATAGCTCGGCACCTTTTGCGAGGGGTTCGGCAGAATGGCGTAGTGGCGCGCGATGTCGTTGCGCACCTCCCCCTCCTCGCGACCCACTTCGTGCATAAAAGCCTGCTTGGAGCCCAGCAGCATCACGGCAAACCAGCGGGCATCCTCATCGTCGTCAAAATCGGCCACGAGCACGTCGGTGGACTCGGCTTTCTCGGCTTTGGTGAGCTCGGAGGAGATAAACTCCGCAATCTGCTGCGACAGGTCCACGAACTCGCGCTCGCCAAAGAAATAGCCCTTGAGCTCGCCGCCGAATGCGGAGTTCTCGGCAAACGTGGCACGCTTGTTATCAGCCGAGGTACGAGCGCGCCGCAGGTGCGTGGTTACGAAATTACGCACGGTGCGGCTCTCGATATCGAGCTCGCGCTGGCTCATAACGTTGACGGCAGAGTCAAAGTCCAGGATATGCAGAATCGCGTGATTGATTTTCATATACGGCATTCCGTTCTAGATCGATTTCGGCACGAACCAGTATAGCGGTCGATCCCGCCCCAGGCGCATCGAAGATTGGTGCATCGGGGACAGGCTGCTTTGCACCAATGGTTAGCGCAGGAGCTCGGACTGCCAAGCCTCGAGCTGTTCTGCCAAGCTCTTGCCGGCAGCGGGCATGTCGATCTGGGGACGTTTGGGCAGAAGCGCACACTTAAGAATCGCAACGATAGTCTGCGAGACAAAGCGTCGCGTATCCTTGTCAAAGCCTTGCGCAGCCTGAAGCATCACGGGCAGGCTCTCGCGCAGATTCCCAGCGATATCCGCAAACCGCTCAGCACCCGTAGCCTCAAGCACGGAGAACAACGCATCTACAAAACGCTCGCGCTCGCTAGGCGACACCGCAAGCAGCATCTCGCGAATGGAGCCATCAACGTATCGAGCACCGGCGGACAGGCGCTCACAGTACACGAAGTCGCGACCATCAACCACCCAGCTAAAGGGATTATGCTGAAGCAGGCTGAACTCGGTGCTCTCAACGATGGCATAGTCCTCCTGTGTCTCGAACATCATGCCAAAGATTGACGACCGAGGTAGCGTCTTGTCGATTCGACCGGATAGGTCGGCGAAGGCGTTGCCGCTCAGAAACTCCTCGACGAAGCCCGGACCATCATGGGAATACGCCCGTTCGATTCGCTCACGGGCGACATCGGGGCACATCGCCGCACCGTACACCGCAAGGTTTCCACCCTTGGAATGACCTCCGCACAAAAGCGGCCCGCCAATCGCATCCGCCGCCTCGTCTACATAACGCGCCGCGGATTCCTGGGCCGGCACAGGACACCGGAACGCCATGTTAAAGTCCTCTTTCCAGCCCACAATCGTGCTGTCGGTCCCCCGGAAGGCAAGATAGCTAAACCCCGCCGGAAATCGGAACGTCATGGCCGCAAACTGCTCCGTTGTCTCGGCATCACTCACGCTACGATAGCCGCAAACACGAACGCCACGGTAGCGAGGGCTTGCTGCCACAGCCTCCAACAGGGCACGGCTCCCCTCCGGATCCCACAGGTCGCCAATCATGTCTTGGTAGCACTCGGCGCGCAGCAGCTCGCGTACGTCTAGGCCCTGCCAGTTCGTCAGCTCCGCCATATCACCCGGCAAACGCAAATAGGACAACCACGCAAAGACCAGGCTATCCACCGCGCAGAACGGCCGTTCCTCAAACGGATCAAACGCCGTCTGGGCATAGGTCAAAAAATTAGGCGAATCCGACATGGCCCTCCCATCAACTATGGTGCATTGTGGTGGTGCAAAGTAACCTGACCCCCTCGCACCAAAAAGGCGCCCGGACCGTGTGGCCCGGACGCCTTTCATTGTAGCCTGTTGCCCAAAAGAGCTTGATTTAGCAGGAGAAGTCAACGCTGTCGATGATGTCCTTAAGGGCTTTAGCAGAGACGGTGAGCTCATGCTGCTCGTCATCGTTCAGCGGCACGGGGACGCGGCAGACGACGCCGTCGCGGCCAACGACGGTCGGCATGGAGATGGCAAGATCGGACAGGCCATACTCGCCCACCATGAGCGAGGAGACAGGCAGAACGGTCTGCTCATCGCGCATGACGGCAGTGCAGATGCGCTTAACGGCCATAGCGACACCGTAGTAGGTGGCGTGCTTCTTCTCGATGATGGTGTAGGCGGAGTTCTTGACGTCCTCGGCGATGCGCTTCTCGGCAGCCTCATGCTCCAGGTGACCGTGAAGCTCGCAGAAGGTGTTCAGCGGCACGCCGGCAACCTGAGCGCTGGACCAAGCGACGAACTCGGAGTCACCGTGCTCGCCCATGACGTAGGCCTGGACATCGCGCGGGTCAACCTCGACGTGAGCGCCGAGCATCTGCTGCAGACGGCCGGTGTCGAGCACGGTGCCGGAGCCGATGACATGGCCCTCGCGCAGGCCGGACATCTTGATGGCGGCGTAGGTCAGAACGTCGACCGGGTTGGAGACGATTAGCAGAATGCCGTCGAAGCCAGACTTCTTAATCTCGGGGATAATGGACTTAAAGATGCTGACGTTCTTGTTGACCAGATCCAGACGGGTCTCACCGGGCTTCTGAGCAGCGCCAGCGGTGACGACGATCATGGCGGCGTCGGCGACATCGGAATAATCGCCGGCGTAGATCTTCATCGGCTCGGCAAACGTCATGCCGTGCGCGATATCCAGAGCCTCACCCTCGGCGCGGTTCTTGTCCACGTCGATGAGGACCATCTCGGAGAACAGACCGCTCTGCATCAGCGCGAACGCCGAAGACGAACCGACGAAACCGCAGCCGACAATAGCGACCTTCTTCTCGTTAACCATTAGAAACTCCCATCTCTCTCCACAAACAAGCCGCCCGGGAACGACCCGAGCGGCTTGCCGTAATCCCAATACATCCAATCGGGACTTTGATTATGCTCCTATTCGCAGCCAAAAATCGACCGTTTACCGAAATTGTTTGCAGAATTCGTAAAATAACTGCACGAAATCGGTTTCGGGCTATTGACGAGTCGAAATGGCTTTCTAATACAGGCCCGCCTCGCGAATGGCCTCGACAGCCAAAGCGATCTGGTCGGGCGGCAAGACCAGCGCCATGCGCACGTGTCCCTCGCCCGAAGGACCAAAGCTCGCGCCCGGCGTCACCACAACGCCGGCCTTCTCCATGAGCTCCTCGCAAAACGCCATCGAATCGGTGCGGCCACCGGGGAGCTTGGCCCACACAAACATAGAGCCATGCGCGTTGGGACGCTCCCAGCCCAGGCCCTCAAGACCGTCGCACAGGACATCGCGGCGCTCCTGGTACTTCAGACGCTGTGCCTCGACCTCATCGCGCGGGCCATTAAGGCACGCGATAGCAGCCTTCTGGATCGGGAGGAACATACCGAAGTCAATCTGGCTGCGCAGCTTGGCAAAGGCCGAGACCACGTCCTCGCGACCGACCAAAAAGCCAATGCGGGCACCGGTGACGTTAAACGACTTGGAGAGCGAGAAGAACTCCACACCCACCTCGAGCGCACCGTGATACTGCAAGAAGCTGCCACCCGGCTCGCCGTCGAACACGATGTCGGAGTACGCGTTGTCATGGACGATGAGCAGGTCGTGCTCGCGGGCGAAAGCGATGATCTCCTCGTAGACCTCGGGCGTGCCCACCGAGCCCACCGGGTTGGCGGGCAGCGACACGATCATATACTTGGCACGATCGGCAACCTCGGGATCGATACCCGCCACATAGGGCAGGTAATTGTGCTCGGCAATCAGCGGATAGTACTCGAGCTTGGCATCGGCGATCTTGGCGCCCGCCTCAAAGACCGGGTAGCACGGATCGGGAACCAAAATAGTGTCACCCGGATCGAGCAGGGCCAGGCCCAAATGACCCACGCCCTCCTGCGTGCCGTTGCACGACTGCACCATGGACGGTGTAATGCCCGAAACGCCAAAGCGGCGCTCATAGTAATCGCACACAGCCTGCTTGAGCTCGGGCAGGTCGCGCAGGGCATACTTCCACATCTCGGGATCTTGGGCTGCTTGCGTGAGTGCCTCGACCACGTGATTGTACGGCTTAAAGTCGGGCGTGCCCACGCTCATGTTGTAAATGGTCTTGCCCTGAGCCTTCAGCGCGAGCAGTTTGTTGTTGAGCGAGGCGAAGACCTCCGCGCCAAAGCGGTCGAGACGCTGCGATGCCTGCATGGTGCCACCTTTCGATATAAAAAACGCGGCGCTCCGACAAGAGCGCCGCGCGATACGGGCCATCAGATTGCAAAAGTGTAACGCTTGCAACCCCCGCATTGGTTCAATTTGGCCAACCTTAGTCAATTGGATTGAGCGCGTCGATCTGCGCAAGCCACAAACGCGAGCTGGCGTCACTCGGCATACGCCAATCGCCGCGCGGGCTGAGCGTCACCGATCCCACCTTGGGACCATCGGGCAGGCAGCTGCGCTTAAACTGTTGGGCGAAGAAACGACGGTAGAACGTACGCAGCCACGTGTGGACGGTCTTGACGTCGTAGACGCCCTCGAAACTCTTGAGCGCCATGCGGTAGATCTTGCCCGGCTCAAAGCCAAAACGCAGCAGGTAGTAGAGGAAGTAGTCGTGCAGCTCGTACGGGCCCACCAAATCCTCGGTCTTCTGTGCGATCTCGCCATCGCCCGTGGGCGGCAGAAGCTCGGGGGACACCGGCGTATCGAGGATATCGAGCAAGACCTCGGCAATACGCCCGCCAAAGACATCAGCCGCATAGCGCACCAGATGGCGCACAAGCGTCTTGGGCACGCTCGCGTTGACGGCGTACATGCTCATGTGGTCGCCGTTATAGGTAGCCCAGCCGAGCGCCAGCTCCGACAGGTCGCCGGTACCGATGACAAAGCCGCCAGCCTGGTTGGCCAGGTCCATCAGAATCTGCGTACGCTCGCGGGCCTGGCTGTTCTCGTAGGTCACGTCCTGCACGGCCGAATCGTGCTCAATGTCCTTGAAGTGCTGCTCCACAGCCGCGTGGATCGAAACCTCGCGGAAGCTCACACCCAGGTCGCGAGCGAGCGACTCGGCATTCGACTTGGTGCGATGCGTCGTGCCAAAACCTGGCATGGAGACCGCCGTGATACCCGTACGCGGCAGCCCCAGCGCATCGAAGGCACGCACGGTCACAAGCAGTGCCAGCGTGGAGTCCAGGCCGCCCGAAAGACCGATGACTGCAGCCTTGGTACCCGTATGGGCAAGGCGGGTCTTGAGGCCGGCGGTTTGTAGATCGAGGATGGTCTCGCAACGCTCGGCCAGGTCGCCGTGGTCGGCCGGCACAAAAGGCGCGCGGGGGAAGACACGGTCGATATCGCAGGCATCGCGCAGGACAGGCTCTTTGGCCAGCACGCCCTCAAACGAAAACTCAACGGTCGTGGCCTCCGGCGCATCGTCCGCGCGCGTCCACGTCGTCGAGCGACGGCGCTCGGCAACCAGGCGGTCAAGATCGACATCGGCCACCGCCATATCGCAGGTGAGGAGCTTCGTGGCGGCGAGCTTAGATCCGTTTTCATAGACGAGGTTCTCGCCCGCAAAGACCATATCGGTCGTGGACTCGCCCTCACTCGCGTCCGCATAGGCATAGGCGCAGTACAGGCGCGCGCTCTGGTTGGAAATGAGGCTGCGGCGGTAATCCGCCTTACCGATAATCTCGTCCGAGGCCGACGGGTTGAGGATCACCGTCGCACCGGCAAGCGCCATCTCGGTCGAAGGGGGCGCCGGCACCCACAGGTCCTCACAGACCTCAACGCCCAGCACCAGGTCCTCGGCGCCCTCATCACAGCAGCGGTAGACAAGCCCCGAACCCAGCGGAACCGGACCCTGACCGGCAAATTCAACCCACACGGGATCCGCAGGCGCCGGAGCAAACCAACGGCGCTCATAGAACTCGCCATAGTTGGGCAGATACTTCTTGGCCGTAAGGCCCAAAAGCTCGCCCGCACAGCACACGGCCGCGCAGTTGTAGATGTTTTCAGCCACCGCAACGGGCAAGCCAACGGTAAAGACGATCGGCAGCTCACGGGTTTCATCGAGGATGTGCACCAGAGCGGCCTCACAGCCATGCAGCAGCGTGCGGTTATGGAACAGATCGGCCGCGGTATAGCCGCACAAGTTAAGCTCGGGCAGCACCAGCGCGCGAACGCCGCACTCGGTAGCCTCGCGAACAGCCGCCAGCGCAACCTCGGCATTGCCCTCGACATCGGCCACGCGAATCCGCGGCGAGGCCGCCGCCACACGCAAAAAGCCATCGTTCTTATTAGCCGAAACGCAGCATTGCCTTGTTGATCTGGACACTGGAGGCCCCTTCTACCCTGAGATTCAGTCTAACGAACGTTCACATATCTCTAACTAGCCAAAGCAACCTCCCAGTTTACTGAGAGGCCAACCTGTGCTAAGAGCATGTATTTCAAAATTAAGGCATATCAACGTCACATCTGCATATCAACGTCACATCTTTCGCAAATAATTCAATTGAAACACAACTACCATCATAATTGAAAATACACCAAGTCCTGTAACGAGAATTGAGAACATCGCGATGCTCGTGAACAGCGAAACAAGGAGTGTTGAAATAACAACAGCAACCGATTGCAAAGACTCCCTAATTGAAAACAGGCCTATCGATTCAGATCCGTCTCTCGCCAAATCCTGCAGCGATGTTATGAGAAGCACATCTTGAATGGCGTTTCCGGCACCGACGATAAAAAGGAAAATAAACGATATCCCAGACGCATAGCGATAGCCAAACGCCAGATACGCACCGAGCGCAAGATACGTCACAAAACAATATGATTTAACGCAATCGGAACCACTGATTAAACGACCATATATTGTATTTCCGAACAACAGTCCGATTGTAAGACTACTCTGAAGGAATCCGTATTGTATCGATGACGAGTCAAATTGCAATTGCGCTATAGCTGGCAAAAGAGAATTCAGAGAGCCGAATGCCACGCCACTAGAAATATCGATTAATAGGAAACCAATTGCCAAGTGCTTCGCGCTAAGATCGCTAAATGCAGTCCTGTATTTTTCATTTTTGCTTATCCCCTCTTTATCATTAACCTCGATAACCGACGGAACATCTCGCAGCAACCAGAACGACACAGCAAAAGAAAGCGCGTCTAATGCAAGAACAGCCTCCGCCCCAAATTGAGCGACAACAAAACCGCCGGCAACTGGCCCCAGAACCATCATCAAATTCTGCAGAAACCCAAACGAATTATTAATTACGTCGCGATTGATACTATTCGTATTGGCTCTTAACAACGAGTAAAAGCAGGGCATTTCAACCGTTCGGCAAAGCGATACCGCGCACGTAATAGCAAACATACTCCATTTACTATCAACAAAAATATAGCAAACGAATAATCCCGCGCGAATTAAGTCTGCCAATCTCATGGCCTGCAGTGTCCCGATACCCATCTTCTGAGGCAGCTGCGCGAGCGCAACTGAAAACAGAGAGGGGGCAAATCTGCAGCAGACCATCAAAGCAGTTGCAGAAACATCGTGAGTTACCTCGTAAATCAGCATTGGCAAAGCAATATTCGCACACCAATTGCCTATTTCGCTTATCCCTCTAGCAATATATAGGACCCGAACCGGACGGCTAGCTCTCAATACCGTGAACATCACGATTAACCTCGTATTTCAGGCCTCGCTCATCCCTTAATAAGAATCCATAATCAACCAAGTACCGCCTCAACACGGCATAATCAGGATAGAGCTGTGACAGCACACGATTAACCTGAAGCTCCGTATAACTTGTATTTAATTCAAAGAAAGAGACGGCCCATAGCAGCATGATTCTTTTATAGCTTTCCTTTTTTGGAATTGAAACCAGCTCGCCATTCTTGAGAAATCGTTTTTTAAAGTCTATTAGCTCATCCATTCACATCCTCCATTTCATACGCATCTAATACTAAAAATGCATACGCTTTAGGTCATCGCATTCGGCTTCTATATTCGAACTAAACTCGAACTAATCTAAATGATTTGCTCAAACACTCTTCGAAAGCTCGTTTTTCACTCTGAGTAAAATGCCCTTCCCAGTCAGTCCACGAACAGGAAGGCAACTCACAACGAGCGGAGTCGAAGCCCTCTGCCGTCGGTCGTTCAAAATGCACGATAGCCTTTTCGATATCCCCATCTGTTATCAGGTCAGAATGAACGACCTCGGTACCGTCTTCGAATGTCATATACGGGTACATCACGTAAACCACCTCACAATCGTAAATCCAGTTTAGCATCAAGCTATTGCACCAAAGACAGCAAGCCCCCCTTGATGAGTTGATGGTATCTGTTAAATGTCACGTACGATTCACATCTGGTGGGTACCCTGATGGCTACATGAAACGAAGCAGATTTACACCGGGAGGACCCCGTATGACAACCAAGTACACCGACGCGCCGCGCACGCGCGTCATGACGCCGGCATCGCTCAACAACGGCGTGCACGAGAACCATTCCATCGGACAGACCATGGCCATCGCGCCCAAAAAGGGCCTGTTTGACGACATTTCCATTCCCCAGATCATCGCCGGCGCCGCGGCTGCCGCCACGAGCGTCGCGCTTGCCTCCAAGATCGGTATCGCTGGTTCAGTAATTGGTGCCGCCGTGAGCTCGGTCATCACCGTTGTGTCATCGCAGGTCTACCGCCACTTTATCTCTGCCAGCGCCGAAGCCATCAAAGGTACGCACGCCGCCGTCGACTACCCCGCCGGCGCCTATGAGCCCGTTGAGTTTAATGCCGAGGAGCACCTGGGTGGCGCCGCGACTACGCAGGAGATGCGCCAGATTGCGGGACGCGCGACCACGGCGCGCGTCGCTCCCGACAGCCTACGCGCCAAGGCGGCGGCAGAGCGCAGCCAGACGCAAAAGAAGGTCATCGTCTTCTCGATCGCCATCGCCATCGTCGCGGTCATCGTCTGCGCCGGCGCCATCCTTATCACCACCGCCGGCGAGGGTCTGGGCGAGCGCCCCGAGCCAATCCTTTCGTCGCGCACGACCGAGAGCGATGCAAATGACAACACCCAGTCGCAAGATCAGCAGGCACAAGCGGACGGCACGCAAGACAGTTCTACCTCTACCGATTCGTCCTCGAACACCCAAAACCAATCGCAGGGCACCGATTCCTCTACGGCCAACAGTGGCACGCCGTCCGGCACGACCGACTCAAGCCAAACGGCTGACGGTTCGCAGCCGAACACGGGCAGCCAGACGAGCGACACCACGTCGGGAACGGGCACAGCAGACAGCAACAACAGCAATTCGAGTGGCACCACATCGGGTACGACATCTGACAGTTCAAGCCAAGGCACGACATCGGGCAACTAGGCGCTGCATCCCCAGATAGGCAACCTGTACAACGGGCGTGAATCGATAGCGGTTCGCGCCCGTTTGCCTTGGGTGCCGCCATGGCGAACGCTATGCGATGGTAAGATGCTTTACGTGTGTAAAGAGGAGATTTGCCATGAGCAAGACAATAGTTAGGCCCACGCTATCGCTGGGCAACCACATCTATCTGTATCGCCTACTGCGCGATGCGATTGGGTGCGGCAAGCAAACGTTTATGACGCAGGTCGAAGAGGCACTCGCCGCTGGCGACATGGCCGCTTATGACCTGGGCTTCGAGTCCACGCGCGGGCTGCTCGAGGAGCTCGATGACTGCATTAAGCTGACCGTCTTTAAGGGCGGTCGCCTGTATGCCACCGTCATCGCCAACGAGGCATGGGATGCCGCCCTTGCCAAGGGCGAGGACAAGCCCAAGGCCACCAAGGGCGCCAAGCAGTCCTACAAAAAGAAGAAGCGCGGCGAGAAGGACCTCAAGGCCGTGCGCCCCAAGCACGTTAAGCGTCCCGAGCCCGAGCCCGTGGCTGAAGCTGTGCCGGAGCCCGAGCCCGAGGCAGAGATCGAAGTCGCTATTGAGGTAACGGCAGAAGCCGAAACCGAAATCGCCGCCACGACCGATCCCAAAGTCATATCCGAGCAGGAAGCCACTGCGGAGCTCAACGAGACTCCCAAGTCGACAACCGAAGAAGTCGCTAACCAACCTGAGACGTCTGCGTTCCAAAACAGCGATGTCTTTGGCGACGAGGCTGAGGACGATCAGTCCGACGATCAAGGCGCTACCGAGTCGACGCCGGAGCCCGAGACGCCGCAGCCCGCCATCTCGCTCACGGTCGTCTATGACCCCGAGAACGCCAACGCCGGCATCACCACCATGGCATCCACGCCCATCGAAGCAAAGTCGAGCGTCGAGAATGAGAGCGCGATGCAGGTTGAGATTGAAACTGCAGCTGTAGACGCGCCCGTCACCGTGAAGCCCGCAGATTCCGCAGTTAAGCCGGAACCGGTGCCTGAGCCCGCACCCGTCATCGAATCCGTGCCCGCCTCTACTTGCGACCAAGTTCCCGCACCGGCACCGGCTTCGGTACCCGCAGCGGCCCCAACCCCCGCACCCGCAGCGCCCGCCATCCCTGAGGACTTCCCCGTCGATTTCGCAACCGAGGTCTTCTGCCCCGGCCCGCTTCTGCACCAGTTGTCGACCTATCTCCCCTACGGCGCCGACACGCTCGGCATTGTCGGCGAGTACTACTGGATCGCCCGCGAGCGCGGTACCATCGAGGCCGCGCGAAACCGCGCAAACTTCCCCCTGTGCTACACGCAGGCCGGCGAGCGCCGCGAGGTTACCGTGCGCATCCGCCGCAACACCACCGGCGGTCTCGGAGCCGCCTGGGCCATCGACAAGGTCGAAGCCCCGGTCGAGTAAAAAACGGCCTCGGATAGCCAATTGACCATCCGAGGCCGTTTGAATTCAGGCCTTTTAGTTGTCATCGGTGCATATAGACACCAGAGAAGCAAGCTCATCCTCAAGTTGCGGAGCAAAGTATCTAAAAGAAACCTGCGCTCCAGTCGGTATCGACTCAATCATATTCGCAGCATTATCTGAAACTCGGTACGATGCAGTTTCACCTGTCTTCAAATCCTCTATTGAGCAGACAGCGTCTTCAGCATCAATCGACCTAAGCACGCCTTTTCCTTGTAACATCACATCGGCATGCCCGCCAGCTATTTCTAATGAACCTGAGTCTGTCGCAGTCACTTCTCCGGAACCTCCGCGCGATATCTCTTCCTTTGTTGAACAGCCCACCAATGAAGCCATCAGCACCAAAGACAGAGCTAGACGAATCGCCCTACTTCGAAAAAGTCGTTCCATAAGTCCACGCATAATAGCTCTGATCATACTTCAGGAAGGATAAAGATGAATTCCAGCCGTCCGCTATGCCAATCATCTGCCTTGTCTCTCCAGTTTTCTTACCAGTAAGTGTGGCGTAAGCCTCCGCTGTTACAGAATGGGCTGATCCGTTGTACAAACTCGCATGTAAAACATTCGGTCTATTAGAGTTAATCTCATTTTGAATGCTCGCGATAGCCGGAGAGGAGACAGTGCGGGCGATAAGAGTACTTCCTCTGCTTGCGCAGTAATTTGTAAACCCCGTTGCACAGGTTGATATCGGCGTTCCACCCAAAACAACGCCGGGAACAGTCTGTTCTTCATCGGAAAGAGCATGGGTATTGGTGTAATTCCATATCTGCATATATTGCGAAGGGTCGCTATATAAATTGGCAATGCCATACAGTTCCGCAACGTTCGAAAAAGCTGTCACCATACAAGCATAGTGGGCGGTAAGCCTCTTAATCTCGCTTTCATCATATGACATAAACTGAGAAATGGAACGAAATCCAGATACTGTGTAATCCTGCATTTGAGTTGCGTAAATTACAACATCGTTCCAGCTTGAAGGTTTATTCGATAAAACGACAGGCCGTCCTTCTATGGAAACAGCCGGGATTGTTCTTCCGCAATTTGTTGTTATTGAACCGTCCAAAGATTGCACGCCGAATTCGAATGGATTGATCATTACGACTGGGTTATTGAACGAATAAGACTCGACACCAAGATCTCCTCCCCGATCCATAGGGCTGACTAAGCCGTCTCCAAAACGATATCCCGTAAGTATTTCATCATCTGAAGCATCTAAAACCAAATAGCCCGCGGCTCTATTGGATGTCACAACCGGAACAATGTAACCAAGCGGGGACCCATCAACATCTACAAAAGGAATAGGGTCAGAAGGCGTATACGAATAGCCGAGGAGTCCCTTTATATATTTATCGGCAAGCTCTTGCGCAATTTCAGAAGTAAATTGTATCTGCTCACCATCAATATTGCCCGTCGAAGCAAAAACCTCTTTCGGACGTGCGGCTAAGGCGACAATTGAAGACGCGACAAGTTGCAGAAAACGACGACGCGAAAGCATATGCTCTTCTTTCTAGAGAAGCGACTTATAAGGTACTCCTATTCTATAATCTTTTTTGTAACGTTACAGCACTGGTTATATTTCAATTCGATTTGCTTATGTCCTTGCAACCCAATGCGTCTTTACGTTTTAAACGGAATTAGAAAATCACTCATAGCAAAAACGGGCTTTAATCCCAAAGAGATGACTTTGATTATGAATCAAACCAGCAGCCAGGGCATAGCTGCAGTGCAATTGCTACAAGAAAGGCCGCCCTTGGTGGCGGCCTTTCTACTTGCTACTAGTCGCGCGTCAGCTTACGGTGGATACGATGCGGCTGGGCCGCGTCCTCGCCTAGGCGCTCGATGCGGTTGGCCTGATAGGCCTCGAAGTTGCCCTCGAACCAATACCAGTTGCCCGGGTTCTCGTCGGTGCCCTCCCACGCCAGAATGTGCGTGGCGACACGGTCCAGGAACATACGGTCGTGGCTAATGACCACCGAGCAGCCCGGGAACTCGAGCAGCGCCGCTTCGAGCGAGGACAGCGTCTCGACGTCGAGGTCGTTCGTGGGCTCGTCGAGGAGCAGCAGGTTGCCGCCCTGCTTGAGCGTGAGCGCCAGGTTCAGACGGTTGCGCTCGCCACCGGAAAGTACGCCAGCGCGCTTCTGCTGGTCCTGGCCCTTAAAGCCAAAGCTCGCCACATAGGCGCGACTGGGAACCTCGGTCTCGCCGACCATCATGTGGTCCAGGCCGTCCGAGACGACCTCCCACAGATTCTTGTCGGGGTCGATGCCAGAACGGTTCTGGTCGACGTAGGAGATCTTGACGGTCTCGCCCACTTCGAGCTCGCCCGAAGTCAGCGGCTCCAAGCCCACGATCGTCTTGAACAGCGTGGTCTTACCGACGCCGTTGGGGCCGATGACGCCCACGATGCCGTTGCGCGGCAGGGTGAACGAAAGGTCGTCGATAAGC
The DNA here is from genome assembly GCA_902494085.1 of uncultured Collinsella sp. Taxonomy (GTDB): domain Bacteria; phylum Actinomycetota; class Coriobacteriia; order Coriobacteriales; family Coriobacteriaceae; genus Collinsella. The sequence continues at coordinate 94,773 of CABURU010000003.1, read as the reverse complement.
ACACGGCCATCGAACTCCTTGTGCAGGTGATGGGCCTCGAGCACCTTGTTGCCCAGACGCGGTCCCACGGGGATGCGGATGTCGGTCCAGTCGAGCTTCTGGCTTGCGCGGGCCTCGGCCTCCATCTCCTCGTAGCGAGCCAGACGGGCCTTGTTCTTGGCCTGACGGGCCTTGGGCGAGCTGCGTACCCACTCGAGCTCGGCCTCCATGCGCTTGGCGAGCTTGGCATCGCGGTTACCCTGAGCCTCGATACGCGCGGCCTTGGTCTCCAGATACGTGGAGTAGTTGCCCTTGTAGGGATAAAGGTGACCACGGTCGACCTCGCAAATCCACTCGGCAACGTTATCCAGGAAGTAACGGTCGTGTGTGACGGCAAGCACCGCGCCCTGGTAGTTGTGCAGGAAGTGCTCGAGCCACAGGATCGATTCGGCGTCCAGGTGGTTGGTGGGCTCGTCGAGCAGCAGCAGGTCGGGAGCCTCGAGCAGCAGCTTGCACAGGGCCACGCGACGGCGCTCGCCGCCGGAAAGCACGTTGACCGGCATGTCGGAATCGGGCAGCTGCAGGGCGTCCATGGCTTGGCCGAGCTTGGAATCGATATCCCAGCCGTCGGCGGCGTCGATCTCGTCCTGGAGCTTGCCCATCTCGGCCATGAGGGCGTCCATGTCGCAGTCCGGGTCGCACATCTCCTCGCCAATCTTGTTGAAGCGATCGACCTTGGCGATCATATCGCCAAACGCCATGCGCACGTTCTCGATGACGGTCTTGTCGTCGTCGAGCGGCGGCTCCTGCTGCAGGATGCCCACGGTGTAGCCGGGGGTGAGCCTGGCATCGCCGTTTGAGACCTCCTCGATGCCGGCCATGATCTTGAGCAGGGTCGACTTACCCATGCCGTTGGGGCCCACGACGCCGATCTTGGCACCGGGGTAGAAGCTCAGGGTCACGTCGTCAAGGATCACCTTGTCGCCATGGGCCTTGCGAGCCTGATACATCTGGTAGATAAACTCTGCCATTTGCCTGTTTTATCCTTTCTACCTGCTGTTTCCCTATTCTTGATTCGCTTTAGTGGAAACGAAATGAGAAAACCAGCTCTGAAACTTAACGAAAAAGGGGCATGGTTGCCCATGCCCCCTAATACTACCTGGGAAAAATCCCCCAGAACATACCATGAACTGCGTACGCTAGTTTTCCGCAACCTTAACGAGCGGCTCGCTGCGATTTACGCCACAGCAGATACGAGTAGACGTAGACGGCTCCGACCGAACCAAACGCCAGAACCGCAATCACCGCGGCGACGACTTCACTCGAAAGCACGCTGCCTGCCACGCCCATCACAATCAGGCCAATACCCAGCACCATAAAGCAGGCGCCGCCAAAACGCTGCGTACGGCGCCAGTTCTCGGGATCGGCAAGCGCCCAGGGCGTCTTGATGCCGAGCGTATAGTTCTGCTTCACACGCGGCAAGTAGTTGCCTACGCCGATGAACAGCAAACCGACAACACCGGAAATCAGCACGTTAACCGAACCGACCGCCGGCACCACGCCCCAGACCGTAAGCTCTCCCAGCCAGCTTATGGCGCACATGAACAAGGTGAAGGCGATTACGAAGCCCTGATAGAACTTGCCCGAGGTTCGATATGCCTCACCTTTGGGGTCGATGCGCGGCACCACGCAGAACATTGCGAGAAGCGCCAGAGGCAGCACGCCGAGCGCGGAGGCCATCCAGCTAGGACCCCAACCGTCGACGGCGCCGTTCGCGCCCCAGTGCGTGGGAATCTGCGCAGGCAAGCTCGGCATCACCATGAGGTGCGCTACGACATTGGCGACGCACAGAGCGACCAGCGCAATCCACACGCGCGACGATACCCCTGTGGGGTGAATGCCCTTGTTTTCGTTATTCATCCTTATCACCTTCAGTGTTTGTAAAGCCCATAAACCAGCCAATTAAATCCTGCATGACGGTGGTGTTTAAGCTGTATACGATGTTTTGGCCATGGCGCTCGTCGGTCACCAACCCGGCGTTTTTGAGCGTCGCCAAGTGATGGCTCAGCGACGGCTTACTGATATCGAAATGCTCGGCAAGCTCCCCCGCCGTGCAATTGCCCTCGCGCAGCAACTCCAAAATGCGCCGTCGCGTTGGATCGGCAAGCGCCTTAAAACCCTCTCCCGGCATAAGACCTCCTCTCATCACCTCTCATGACGCGCACACTATACTCGATATTTAGATGTTTGTCTAACTATCTAATCGAAATGCTTCAAACCACATCAAAGTAAGCGCCATCGCAACCTATGGGCGATTACCTATAATGGCGATAGCTAAAACACGATTCGCTTCCCCATCGGAGGATGTCTATGACCGAAACTGCTGCCGCTCCCGTCGAGACGCGCGATACTAAGCTCGAGATCATCATGGGCCGCGAGGCGCTCGACAAACTCGCCAACTCCACAGTGCTGGTGCTCGGCTGCGGTGGCGTGGGCTCCAATTGCTGCGAGGCACTCGCCCGCGGCGGCATCGGTCATTTCGTCATTCTGGATAAGGACGTCATCGCGCCCAGCAATATCAACCGTCAGGCCATCGCCTTTCACAGCACCATCGGAAAGCGCAAAGTCGACGTCATGGAGGCTATGATTCACGACATCAACCCTACCGCTACCGTCATCAAACGCACCGAATACCTGCTGAGCGACAACATCGATGATTTCTTCGCGAGCGTTTTGGAGCAGACGGGGGGCAAGATCGACTACGTCGTCGACGCCATCGACACCATCTCGGCCAAGCTCACCATTGCCAAATATGCTCAGGAACACGACATTCGTTTGGTTAGCTCCATGGGCGGGGCCAACAAGCTCCATCCCGAGTGCCTCCGCTTTGCCGACATTTTCGATACGGTACGTGACCCCATGAGCCGCATCATGCGCAAAGAATGTAAGAAGCGCGGAATCAAGAGCCTGCATGTACTGTTTAGCTGCGAGGAATCGGTTAAGACACAGCCCCGCGACCCTTCCAACATCCACGAGCGTACCGAGCTCGGAACCGCCAGCTTTATGCCGCCTATCATGGGTCAGATGATCGCCGGCGAGGTTATCCGCCAGATCAGTGGGCGCGGCACCGAGCGCGTGCGCGCCGATGGCCAGCGCCTGGACTAGCGGAGCGCGCCGAGATGGAGCCCCGGTTATTTGATGCACACTGCCATCTTGATTTGATGACTTACCCGAATGCTGTTGCCGACGAAACTGCGGCTATAGGGTTGGGGGTCTTTGATTGCGGGGTCGACCCACGCGACTTCGCGGCAACAAAAAAGCGAGCCAGCCGCTACCCAAACATTATCGCGGGCGTCGGCCTCCATCCCTGGTGGCTTGCCGACGGCCGCTGCGGTCCTGCCGAAGTCAATTTGCTTTGCAAAGTTGCTGCCCAAGAGCGCTACATCGGCGAGGTGGGACTCGATTTTTCCGCGCGTTTTGCCGGAAGCGAACCGCTGCAAACGCAGGCACTTGACCGGCTCTGCAAGGCTCTCGCGCAACATCCTCTTACCGGGCGTGTGATATCAATTCACGACGTTCGTTCGGCAGGAGCCGTACTGGACGCCCTCGAATCGCATGGACTACTCATCCCAAACCCCGATTCCCCCGCTATCATCTTCCACTGGTTTAGCGGTACTTCGGACGAACTCGTCCGCGCGCGTAATGCGGGCTGTTATTTTTCCGTCAACGAACGCATGCTCGCGACCAAGCGCGGTCGCGAATACGCACGACAGATTCCACTCGACCGCCTACTGCTCGAGACCGATGCACCAGCGGAGGCAAACGCAGAAATAAGCGCACAGTCACTCATCAGATCGCTCGAAAGCGCCTCAGAACACGTCGCCTCGCTCAAAAAATGCGACGCAAAGCATATTGAGTCGGCGGTTTTAGCGAATGCACACTCTGTTTTTAGCCTTCGCTAACCCCTGTGGTCAAAAAAACGTCAAATATGAGTACTGCTAGCGAAATGGATACATTACTCTGAGCTTTCCGACCACCAGAATAATCTACGATTGTCCATTAACTAACACTTTTACAGTCACTCATCCTGCATTTTCGCAATCTTAAACCCCTCCAAACGCTCAAATCACGTCTGAAGGGGTCGATTTTGCTGCGACTAAATTAGTCACAGTACTCATATTTGGCTTTTTTTGACCACCGAGTCACGGGAAGGCACCAATACAGCTCCCCGGGACAGCTCGGCTATTCGACGATTGGTGCTCCGTGGCCCCAAGAACCTTCCATGCCGCACACGGTCGAGGCAAACCCGGCAGCAAAGTCGAGCGCGCGCTCGATGGCCTCGGCGCCATCCTCACCGCGCTTGGCGGAATCGAGATAGCACATCAAAAACGAGGTGAGGAACGAGTCGCCCGCCCCCATGGTGTCCTTCATGTCCGTTACCGGTTTAGCCAGCTGGCGGTAATAGCGCTCGCCGTCGTAAGCAATGCAGCCCTCGGCGCCCGCCGTAGCCGACACAAAACGCGGACCCAGGCCCTTCACCCATGCCAGACGTTCGCGAATCTCGTCCTCACTCGCGGCATCCGCCGCACTAAAGAAAGCGAAATCGACGTAGGGCGCAATCTGCTCGTAGTACTCGTCGGTGGAGTCGTCCGAAAAGTCAAAAGAGACCGTGACGCCCGCAGCCTTCAACTTGGGCAGCTCGCGCTCGGTGAAGCAATAGTTGCCCGAATGAACCACATCGAACTGCTTCATGTACGCAAGGTCAAAGCGATCGAGGACATAGCGCGCATCGCCACGGATACCGCCCTCGTTGGAGCCAAGGAAGACACGGTCACCGTCAACGACGGTCACGCGAGCCGCTCCGTTCTCGCCAATCATCTGCTCGCACTTGTCAAGCTCGATACCCTCATCCTCGAGGCTTGCAATGACATGCTCGGCAGCGGCATCATTGCCAAAAATGCCCATGTATGCGGAGCGTGCGGCACCGCATTTCTTGGCATAAACGGCGAAGTTCACCGCATTGCCGCCGGGATACATGGTGTGGATATGCTCGTAGCGATCGACGACGTTGTCGCCAAATCCGAGCGCATTAACGTTAAATGCCATGGCCTTTGTCCCTTCTAGTACTCGACAACACCCATATAGCGACGGAAATCGGGGTCGTGATCAAACACCTTGCCGCGTGCAGCACGCAGCTCGCAGTTCATGGCGTAGAACAGCACCGGGTCCAGATAGGCACGGACGCTCGCCGGCACGGCTTCCATACCGTACTCCTTGGCATCGAGCACCATCAGCGTATCGGTATGCGTCTTAAGGAACGCCAGGGCGCGCTCGTCCATAGCACGGCACTCGCTGGAGCCCATCTGCAGGAAGTAAAAAACGCCATCCTGAGTAGCCTCGAAGGGGCCATGGAAGTACTCGGCAGAGTGGATGTAGCTGCAGTGCTGCCACTGCATCTCCATAAGAGAGCAGATAGCGAAACCGTAGGTCTGGCTAAAGTTGGGACCGCTGCCCAGAATATAGAAGAACTCGTGCTCCTGGCAAAGCTTGGCAAAGCGATCGCCCAGCTCGGCATTTACCTTCTCGCGTGCCGGGGGAAGAATCTTATCCATCTCGGCGATACCGGCATACATATCGGCAAGATCGGCGTAACCCTCCTGCTGATCGAGCAGCTCTGCCGCAAGCGACAGCGAAATGCCAGCGGGGACCTCGGCCTGCGGCACGCCCTCGCCCCACGGGTAGACCCACGTGGTCCATTTACCGGTGTCGATCTTAGATCCAGCGTTGTCGGTCTGGGCGATCACCGTAGCGCCGGCAGCAAGGGCAATCTCGCAGCCCTCGACGACCTCAGGGGTGTTGCCACTGTGGCTACAAGCGATGACCAGGGACTTCTCGCCCAGACGACGCGGACGCATGATATCGAACTCGCGAGCCGTATAGATATACGAAGTGAAGGTGGTTGCCTCGCGCTGCAGAAGCTCATGGGCCGGGATCAAATCGATCATGGAGCCACCGCAAGCAATCCAGTAGACGCTGTCGAACTTGCCCTTCTCGGCAATTGCCTCTTTGATCAGATCGTGTGCGTTCATATCCAGTTCCTTTCTTGTTTGGCCGCAATCAATGACGTTGGCTGCGTGGCCGATAGTTGTTTTAGTCAATCAGATATTTCTCGAATGCGGCCATGTTCTTGGCATCTGCCGCCGCCGGATCATCGTAGTAACGACCGTCCGTGATTTCCTGGCCCAGCATGCCGTCGAAACCATGGGCGTTGAGCGTGGCGACGAAGGCGTCCATATCGTGCTTGCCATCGCCCCACACCAGATGGCCATACGGGTCACCGTCGATAAAGTGCATCTCGTGAATTGCCCCATCACCAAAGGCGGCAAACCAGTCCTCGAGCGTCTCGCCTGCAACGCCCATCGCGGTTGTATCAACCATGGGCTGTAAGTACGGGCTCGCGACCTCGTCAATCATGCGCTTCGCATCGGAAACCGTCGTCACAAGGTTGCTCTCCTCGGGACGCAGACTTTCCATCGTAAGCACCAGACCGTGCTCGCCGGCATACTCCGCCAGAATGGACAAGTGCTCGCGGCTGCGCTTCCAGGCTTCCTCGCGGTCCTCGTCCCAGTCGCCCCAGCCCGAGTTGACGGACATACGGTCGCACCCAAGTACCTCGGCAAGCTCAATGCCGTGCTTAAAGTACGCCAGGCTGCGCTGTTCATGCAGCGGTTTGCGTGCGCAGTACTGCCAAGGATAGACAACATTCTCGGGGCACAGAGTACAATACCTAAGCCCACGGTCTGCAGCCTTTTTCGCCAGGACCTCAGCCTCAAAGTAGCCCGTGTGGTCGAGCGTCACATGCGGCTCCGCGCACCACAGCTCAATGGACTCAAAGCCCAAGCGCTGCTGCACATCAAGGAAGTAATCGAGCGACCACATGATGTAGTGGATATTCATGCCCGCAATCTGCTCGCGGCGCAGCGTCGGTTTGGATTCAGACATCTTATGCCTCCTTATTTCGATCGAACACGATTTGTCCGTCCGACATCGTCATATCAACCGCAAGATCGCGTGCGTCGCGATAATCGAGGTCGAACACATCCCGATCGAGCACGCAGATATCGGCAAGCTTGCCAACCTCAAGCGTACCCAGCTCGTCCTCGCGCATCAGATCGTACGCGCCCCCGGCAGTCCAAGCGCGCAAGAGCTCGACAAGCGTCAGCGTGTTGACCTCATTCACGGGCAGTCCGTCGGCGAAGAATCCGCCGCACGCGCTGTAGATTGACTCGCCCAGGCTCGGAATCAGCAGCGGCAAATCCGTGCCGCAGCACACTGTGCATCCGGAATCTTCCATGCCGCGGCGATTCCAGCTGTGCAAAAGTCGCGTCTCGCCAATTTGTCGACGCATCATCGACAGGCAATCCTCGCGCCGGTCCAGCGTCAGAATCTGCGGATAGACCTCGCAAATTCCACCTAACTTGCCAAACTCGACAAGGTCGGTCGGGTCAGAGTTCTCGAGATCGGTAATCGCATGGCGGCGAAGCATCCGTCCATGCTCGTCTCGAGGCAGCGAGGCATAGAGCGCCACGGTGCGACGAACGGCGCCATCGCCCTGGCAATGCAAGGAATATCGGAAGCCGTCAGCATCAATTGCACGCAGCTCGTTCTCAATCAGATCCCACTCTGGCTCCTCGACGACCGTCTTGCCGGCAGCGCCCGCATCGGCCGAGTCCTCATAGGGGTCTATCATCTCGGCAAGCCCCGCCCATACGCCGCGATCGGTCATACGGTTGAAGCCAGAAAAACGAACGAACGGTCCCCGGAAGCGCTCTCGCGCCTCGCGGGCATATGCCAGATTTGCACCGGCGCCCACCGGCTGCGACATCATAGAGACGCGAACCGTCAGCTCACCAGATTCCTCACGGCGAGCCATTTCGTCGGCAAAGCCGTAGTAGTCATCAAACGCCATTTCCTTGATGGCGGTAACGCCACGCTCGTTAAGCATGCTCATGTAGTCCGAATACCCGGCACGCACCTCGGGCAGCGCGAGGAAATCGCTCATCATGCGCCAGATCTTCTCGGCATAGCACGCCTGGGGTGTAAAGCCGTATCGCGCACTGGCGGCAGCATTGAGAACGCAGGTCTCCGCTCCCGGTGTAAAGCAGACGACAGGGATATCGCCAAAACAATCGTCAAACACAGCTGCCGTATTTGCGTTCTCGGCATCCGATGCCAACGTTTCGGGTAGGTTGTGGCCAAAAACCGCCGCGCAATCCGGATGATCTTCTTTCCACGCACGCAAGAGCGACACAGCCTCTTTGGCATCAGCGATGCCGGACAGATCAGAACCCAACGTCCGCAGCGCCCAACCTGTATAGAAGGTATGCACATCGATCAGGCCAGGCATGACAGTGCGGTCGCCCAGGTCAACTACCTCGTCCGCCTGGGTCAAATACGAAGCTACCTCACACTTGGTGCCAACAGCCTCAATTCGATTGCCACGGACCGCTACGAAACCTTCAAACGGCAGGTCCCCCGTACCGGTAAAGACGCTCTTAGACGTCAGGACCGTCAAACGATCAGACATCACAACCACCTACACCGGAAGCATGCCAGAGATTGCCGTTACAATCACGCCAAAGACGACCATGAAAATGAAGAACTTCCAAATGGTCTTCCACCATTGGCCAAACGAAATCCTAGCCACGGCAAGACCGGCGACCGTCATGCCCGCCACGGGGCTGATGGTGTTGATGGTCTGGTTGGCAAACTGGAGCGCGGTGACGGCCGCCTCGGGATTGAGGCCCATGAGCTCGGTCAGGGGGCCCATAACGGGCATGGTGAGCGCCGCCAGGCCAGAACTCGAGGGAACCAGCAAAGAGAGCAGGCCAAGGACGATATACATAAACGTGGTGTAGACGGCGGCGGGTGCACCGGCGAGCGCGGTAGCGAGCGCCTGGAGGATGGTGTCGATGATCATGCCGCCCTCGGCGATGACCAGAATACCGCGAGCGATACCGATAACGATGGCAGCGTACGCAAAGTCGGCGAGACCCTTAACGAACTCCTCTGCGATCGTCTGCTGGTCAAGGCCGCCCAGGATACCGGCAAGCAAGCCCATGCCAAGGAACACGGCGGAAATCTCATTCATGTACCAGCCCTGGGTAACAAGACCCCAGACGATAATGCCCATACCGCAAGCAAAATCGATAAGCACGAGCTTCTGACGGATAGTGAACTCTTCCTCGATGGAGGCATCGGTCACGGAAAACTCAATACGCTTGAGCTTATCGTCCTCGTACACAATGGACGACTCGGGGTTTTTCTTGACGCGCATGGCGTAGCGCATGGCCCATGCGATACCGACGGCAGTGAAGATGACCCAAGAAACGGCGCGCAGCCACAGTTGCGGATTACCCTCGATGCCAATGATGCCTTGGGCGATCAAAACATTAAACGGGTCGATGGTCGAAGCACAATATCCCAGGTTAGGACCAAGGAAGCAGATGATGAATGCCGTCATCGAGTCATAACCGATACCCATCATGATGGGAATGAAGATGGCATAGAACGGCAGGGCTTCCTCAGACATACCAAACGTAGTGCCGCAAATGGACAGCAACGTCATCGTGATGGGAATGATGAGGATGTCCTTGTTCTTGAGCTTTTTAATCACACGGCTCATGCCGGCATTCAAAGCGTTGGTCTTGGTGATGATCGCGAACGATCCGCCAATCAATAAGACGAACGCAACGACGTCGGCAGCCTCTTGGATACCCTTGGTGGGCGCTTGCAGAACCGCGAAGATATCCTGGCCCAGATTGATGGTCTCGCCGGTCTCGGAATCGGTGTAGTTCTTATCGACCTGTTCATAGGTTCCAGCAACGGCGACTTCACGCTCGCCCGCCGCTGTCGAAATCGTCTTGCGCTGATACTGACCAGAGGGAACGATCCAAGTCAGGACCGCAAAGACAACGATCAGCAAGAACATGATCGTATAGACATGCGGTAATTTGAACTTAAAACGTCTGTTTGTCTTCTTCGCCTTCGTATCTGACATAGATACCTCCAAAGAACTCGAGACTGCATCGCATCTCGCTTCAACGTTTGCATAAGTCAAACGTTCTATGACGTCCCATAGATTACCAGCAGCTTTTTCCTTCATCAAGATAATTTCAAACTGGTTGCCGCAACGCGGTTGAACGGTTGTGTTCGCGCCGTGAACGGTATGGAAACGCCCGGTGAGATGATCCACCGGGCGTTTCCATTCGCAATGTCCTAGATGTCAAAAACGTAGCGAGACCCAACGATCCGCTGACGACCGATGATAAACGGCCGCCGCTGCTCATCGAAAAAGAAGGCTTCCATATAAAACAAGGGTTCGCCAACGGGAACTGCCAACAGCCGAGCGACCTCGGGCGACGCGCACGCGATCTCGAGCGTGCACGGGTCGGTAAACGCGGGCGTGCGGCCCGTTCGGTTGCGCACGAACTCAAAAATGGATTGGTTAGATAGAGGTGCCGTTGATAGATAGGCGTTGTCCTCGTAAACGTATATGTTGTTCTCGAGCATGACGGGGACTCCATCGGCAGTACGTACACGCTCAACGCAAATCAAATCAGTTCCAACGGGAACACCAAAGAACTGCGCTTCGGTAGAATCTGCCGGCAGTATCTTTCTCGAAATGACGCACGCCCCCGGCTCCATTCCGTTAACGCGGCATGCGTCCGAAAAACTCTGGACGTCATCCTTCTGGCGAATCTTGCGCTTAAGCTTGGGGGCATTGACAAACGTGCCTTTCCCCTGCCGCTTCGTTAGATAGCCCTGCTGGACGAGCTCCTCAATAGCACGTCGCACGGTAACGCGGCCAACTTTATAGCTCTCAGCCAATTCGAATTCGTTGGGTATCCGCGCGCCTGCCTTGTAGGCGCCGGAGTTGATTTCGTTTTTAATGATATCGATAACCTGTTGGTACAGCGGTATCGCTGCTTTACCGTCAGTTAGCCCTTCAGTCGGTGGCATATACCCTCTCCAAGCACGATTAAGTCTAAAGCGGGCTTAAGGGCATTCAACAAGCCCTTAAGCCCGCATTAGCATAAAGTATGCTTGCTGCCGCACCAAAATGTCGGGTATTTACTCATCTGACCCGAAAAACGCGCAACTACCGCGCTCCTAAGAAAGCGTGAGCAGCTCCGGCAGCTGGTCGATAATCTTGTCCGCGGCATCCTGGCTAAAGCCAAAGCGCTCCTCGCGCTTGGCAATAACTGTCAGGCCGGCTCGCTTGCCGGCAGTGATGCCAGGCACCGAATCCTCGACGCAGCAGCAGCGATTCGCGGGCAGCCCCAGCAGGTCCAGCGCATGCAGGTAGATGTCGGGCTCGGGCTTGCTCTCCTTAAACTGCTCGCCGCTCACCACATACTCAAAGGCATCCGACAGCCCGCACGCATCGAGCACTTCCTCGATGCTATCCATGGGAGACGAGCTGGCAAGCGCCACGCGAACGCCGCGGCGCGGCAGCTCTCGAATCGTATCCACGGCGCCTGGGTTAATCAAAGCCTGATAGTCACGCGGACGCTTATGCGCCCACTCGTCCCAACGGGCCAACGCCTCCTCGCCAGTGAAGTGTCCCTTACCGGCGCGCTCAAACCAATCGACCAGCATATGCAGGAAGAACTGATGCGAGGTACCGACCTGCCCATTCAACTCCTCTTGAGTCAGATTAAGCCCAAGCTCCTTGGCAAACGCGGCAGTCTCGCCCAAGTAGTAATACTCGGTATCGACAATGACGCCGTCCATGTCAAAGATAACGGCGTCGAACGGAAATGCGGACACGGCACCCTCCCTAACAAAAGGACGCCCGCAAGCAGGCGCCCGAGCCATGCATTAATCGGCGATTCTAACCCAGCAGCTTATCCAGCGCCACCGCAATGCCATCTTCGTTGTTATCGGCGGTCACCATCTGGGCTACAGCCTTAACCTCTTCGACGGCGTTACCCATGGCAACACCGGTGCCGGCCCACTCAATCATGGACTTGTCGTTCTGGCCGTCGCCAAACGATACGACCTCACTGGCATCGATGCCGAGCTTGGGCAGGGCACCCTCGAGTGCGCGGGCCTTGTCGATACCGGGCGCCGTGTACTCAAAGTACCAGTCGGCCGTAAACATGCCCGAAAGCGTCTGCTTAAAGGGCGCATACATCTCCTCGTAATGCGCCTGCAGGTAGGCCGGATCGCCCGCCGTCAGCAGCTTGTCCACGGGATAAGCATCAGCGACCTCATGCAGGCTCTCCACCTCGCGAATCTTAAGATCGCACGCATCGCGCTCGTATTTGACGATGTTTTTCTGCGAGCCGTCAGGCAGCGTGATCATGCAGTGATACGAATCCACGACATGCAAATCGCGACCGAGCGAAATCATAGGGATCACGTCAAAATTACGCAGGTGATCAATCAGACGGTGCAGCTCGTCAGCCGGCATAGCCTGGTCAAAAAGGACCTCATCGGTCTGAGCGTCGACCACATGCGCGCCATTAAAGGCAACCAGCAGACCGTCATGGTTTTGAAGGTCGAGCTCCTGCGCCAAGGCGTGCAGTCCCCATGCGGGACGGCCCGAAGCCAAGATGAGCTTAATGCCCGACTCCTGCGCCGCGAGCAGCTTCTCGCGCGTACGCGGGCTAATCACTTTCTGATCGTTGGTGAGCGTACCATCGATATCCATTGCGATGGCTTTAATTGCCATATGTGCCTCCTTGCATCGTTTTTATCGCGCACTATCTTATCCGAGCCGGGACACGTTCGTATAGAGTGGCGCGTGACGGTTGCAAAACCACCCCATTTGAAACAAACGCAAAATAGTACTTGCAAAGACACGTTCCGACATATAAGTTGATAAAAGACCGCCGTTGCGGTTTTAAGTAGATCGAGCATATGAAGTTTCAGTTTTAGCGTGTAAGAGAAAGAAGATCGGCAAAGTACAGCCCCAAACGCAATGACAACTTAATGAGGTAACTGCCACATGTGAGGCACCCAGGGCATTGCTGTCTCGATTTTGAGCACGATGCCTTCCGCCTTGCATGGGCCGTTCCATCCCGCCCCTGCAGCAACTGCCTCACGGGCTCATTGAAAACCGCATAGCACCCCAACGTCAGCACATCACCCACGGCAAGCACATCACTCACGACAACCAACACATCAACAAACAGCACGAACATCAACCGATTGGAGAAGCTATGACAAACCACCACGCTGAAGACGGCGATAAGAAAAGCATTCTGGATGCCCGCATTGAGCGAGCATATGCAAACGAATATGACGCCGCCTTTGCCGCCGCGACCATCAAGAACTACGCGTCGCTACCGCTCGCGACGATCTTGGCCGACCACCCTCAACTGCTGAAGCGCTGCACAAAGATCATGGGCGACCCCGACATTCGCAAGCTGACAGACCCCTATGCCCCAAAACGCGACAACGATTCGTACGTTCTTACCGTAGGCTGCCTAGCCCATATGCTTACGGCACTCGACACGAAACTCAAGCTCGAATGGGAACCCGACGAGCGTCATGAACTCGAAAGCAAGCGGAACACCCTGCGCACCGCACTGTTCCTTCCGTTGGACGGCCTCAAGCGCTGCAACGTCGAGCTCAATACACAGGCGCGGCAAAAGCCCGGGACCACGGGGCAGAAAACTCCAAGACCCCATGCGGCCATCGTCGACCGCAACCGATATAACCGCATGACCGCGCACTTTTCTGCCGAGGGAGCAGCCATAAGGACGCTGATCGACCTGCTGTGCCTCCTGAGCATCAACGAGCTATTTGAGGGCTATCTCGCCCTTGTTCCCGCGACGGCACCCAAGTCGGTAGCAAAGATCATCGAGACCTGCAGACGCCAGTTTGAGCGCCATCGCAATGGCAGCGAGATGAACGCCAGCATCGCGCAGTACTACGCGGCTCATTACAAAAATGACGGATGTGCCCCTGTCGAGCATCAGCTGCGGCTCGCCTACACCACGCCCGCCGCAACGCTCTATCGCTTTGGAGCCCTTGGCGCTTGCGAGCCGCACGAACAGGCAGCCTGCCCCACAACCGAGCTCGATCTCAGGCTCGGACGAACCCTGTAGCTCGCCAGCCCCTCCGCGGGCAACAATCCTATCCCACAACACAACCAACAGAAAGGAGTCCTCATGGACACCAACCATTCCCCCATCATCAGCCCCCTCACCATGCGTGAATCCGCCCGAGGCATCACGCTCACCAGCATTTACGATGAGATGCTCGCCCGTCGCGAGCTCTCCGTCATGGGAAACATCGAAACCCCGATGGCCCACGACCTATGCCAGCAGATCCGCCTGCTCGATGCCACCGACCCCAGCCGCCCCATCACCATATTTGTCGCCAGCGCCGGCGGAAGCGTGCGATCGGGCCTTGCGATCTATGACGCCATGCGCCTCGCATCGTGCCCCATCCGCACCGTCTGCCTGGAATTCGCCGCGTCCATGGGCGCCGTGATCTTTATGGGCGGCGACGATCGCCGTATGGCGCCCCATGCAGAGCTCATGATTCACGACCCGCTGATCCCCCAGGGGGCAGGCGGCTCGGCACTTGCGCTGCAGGAAACCAGCCGGCGTCTCATGCAGACCCGCAAGACCCTCACGCAAATCCTCTCGGACCGCAGCGGCCTCACGCCCAAGCGCATCCAGTCCCTCACTGCAAAAGACACCTACCTTTCGGCCGAGCGCGCCGTCGAGCTCGGCTTTGCCCACGAAATCCTCTCGACCACCAAGGAGGTCGCCCATGTCTAACCTCGCCAGCCGTCTCGCCGCATCTGAGTCCGCATCGTCCACCATCCTCGCCAAGGATCGAACGCTTTCCTGCGACACCCGCCAAACGGGACTCAACAACAATGCACTTGTGATCGGCCCCTCGGGAGCCGGCAAGACCCGAAACGTCCTCAAGCCCAACCTGCTGCAAATGAACGCAAGCTACATCGTGCTCGACACCAAAGGCACGCTCTGTCGCGAAGTGGGACCCGTGCTGGCAGCCCACGGTTACCGCGTGCAATGTCTCAACTTCGCCGACCTCAACACCGTCCCGGCCCTTGCGCCCGGCATCGAGCGCTGCGGCTACAACCCCCTGAGGCACATTCGCCGCAAGGCGGACGGCAGGCCCAACCAGCAGGACATCCTCTCGGTGGCAAAGGCCATCTGCCCCATCGAGGACAACAACCAGCCTTTTTGGGATCATGCGGCGGCAAACCTGCTGTCGTGTCTTATCGCCTACGTCACCGAACAGCTACCCGCCGACGAGCAGACGATCAGCTCGGTCATCAAGCTGATCGAGCACCTGCAGGACGGTGCCACGGGTCGATTGTTTGACGACCTGATCACGACCGACCCCCAAAGCTATGCCCTCTCGTTATGGCGGCGCTACGCCATTACGCAAAATGCCGAGCGCATGCACGCGAGCATCGTCGGCATCCTTGCCGAAAAGGTCATGTGTCTGGGATTAGACGGTGCGGCACAGCTCTATCGTGAGTGCCATCAGGTGGACTTCGCTTCCATGGGACACACCCCCTGCGCCCTGTTTGTAACCGTGAGCGATATTGACCGCAATCTCGATCCGCTGACCGGCCTCTTTATTTCGCAGGCGTTTATGGGCCTCATTCGTGAGGCCGATAGGCAGCCCGACGGCAGCCTGCCCGTGCCCGTGCGCTTTATGCTCGATGACTTCGCAAATCTGCAGATCCCCCAGATCGACAACGTGCTCTCGATTATCCGAAGCCGCAACATCTGGGCAACGCTGCTGCTGCAGTCGACCAACCAGCTCGATGCGCTCTATGGCGAGGCACGCGCACGCTCCATCATGGGCAACTGCGACACGCATCTGGTGCTGGCGTTCCAGGATCCCGAGAGTGCCCGGGTGTTTTCCGACCGCGCCGACGCGCTGCCCAGCACGCTCATGGCGACGCCGATTGATCGCTCGTGGCTCTTTGTACGCGGTCGCACTCCCGAACAGGTCGAGCGCTTTAGGCTCGAAGACCATCCGCTCTACGGGGAGCTGCCCGAGGCGCAGCGAGGCCATGCGGAGGCCGAGATCTAGGCGCAGGGTTCTCGCAGCGCGCGGCGCCCCGGCGATGTTCCACAAAGGCCGTGCGCCCCGGGACCACGGCAAAGCAAAGGGGCCCGCATCCGATAGGATACGGGCCCCTGACTATAAGACGCGATGCGTTAACAGCAGCGACTACTTGCGATGCGCGCGATAGAACTCGATAAGCGCCTGAGTCGAAGCGTCCTGCTCGGCCTTGGCGGCATCGTCGTGGAAGGCCGGGGTGATCTGCTTGGCAAGCTGCTTGCCCAGCTCGACGCCCCACTGGTCGTAGGAGTCGATGCCCCAGACCGTGCCCTCGACAAACGTGATGTGCTCGTACAGGGCGATGAGCTCGCCGAGCGCGAACGGGGTCAACGTGTCGCCGAAGATCGAGGTCGTCGGACGGTTGCCCTCAAAGCAGCGGGCCGGGACGATCTGCTCGGGCGTGCCCTCGGCGCGCACCTCATCGGCCGTCTTACCAAAGGCGAGCGCCTTGGTCTGGGCCAGGAAGTTGCCCAGGAACAGCTCGTGGACATCCTGGCCGCTGTCGGTTGCGGGATTGGCAGTGTTGGCGAAAGCGATAAAGTCGGCCGGGACCACCACGGTGCCCTGGTGCAGCAACTGGTAGAAGGCATGCTGGCCGTTGGTGCCGGGCTCGCCCCAGAAGATCTCACCGGTGTCGGAGGTCACGGCGCTGCCGTCCCAGCGGACGCGCTTGCCGTTGGACTCCATGGTGAGCTGCTGCAGGTAGGCCGGGAAACGATGCAGGTACTGGCAGTACGGCAGCACGGCGTGGCTCTTGGAACCGAAGAAGTTGACGTACCAGACGTTGAGCAGGCCCATCAGCGCGACGGCGTTGTTCTCGAGCGGGGTATTGCAGAAGTACTCGTCGATGGCGTGGAAGCCCTCGAGGAACTGCTGGAAGCGCTCGGGGCCGAGCACGACGATCAGCGACAGGCCCACGGCGGAGTCAACAGAATAGCGGCCGCCAACCCAGTTCCAGAAACCGAAGGCGTTGGCAGGGTCGATGCCGAAGGCCTCGACCTTCTCGAGTGCGGTGGAAACGGCGACGAAGTGCTTTGCCACGGCCTCGGCGTTCTGCTCATCGGAGCCGTCGATGGCGCCCTGAGCCTTGAGCTGTTCGAGCATCCAGGTCTTGACCTCGCGGGCGTTGGTGAGGGTCTCGAGCGTGGTGAAGGTCTTGGAGACGATGATCACGAGCGTGGTCTCGGGGTCCAGGCCCTTGAGCTTCTCGGCCTGGTCGTTGGGGTCGATGTTGGAGATATAGCGGCAGTCGATACCGGCGTCGGCATAGGGACGCAGGGCCTCGTAAGCCATGACCGGGCCCAGATCGGAGCCGCCGATGCCGATGGACACCAGGTGCTCGATCTTCTTGCCGGTAACGCCCTTCCACTCACCGGAGCGCACGCGCTCGGCAAAGGCATACATGCGATCGAGGACCTCGTGCACGTCAGCGACGACGTCCTGGCCGTCGACGATGAGCTGGCCCTTCTCGGTTGCCGGGCGGCGCAGTGCGGTGTGCAGGACGGCGCGGTCCTCGGTGGTGTTGATGTGCTCGCCGGAGAACATGGCGTCACGGCGCTCCTCGAGCTTCACCTCGCGGGCAAGATCGCACAGCAGCTTGACGGTCTCATCGGTCACCAGGTTCTTCGACAGATCGAAGTGCAGGTCACCGGCATCAAAGCTCAGCTTGTTCACGCGCTCGGCATCGGCGGCGAACCAGGCCTTGAGGTCGATACCATCGGCCTCAAGCTTCTCCTGATGAGCCTCGAGTGCCTTCCAAGCGGCAGTCGACGTAGCATCGATAGGTGCGGCAACAGTTGCCATAGAGTCCTCCTCAGCATACGGGCGCACGCCTCCATGCACCCGGACATTCAGATGCCACTATTCTAGCGCAGGTCAAGACCGTAATCAGCGAGCGTTGCCAATCCGCCCCTAAACGGCGACCGACCAGGAAGGGACAGGTTTATTTTGGCAGGTCAAACGCTTTACCTACCAAAATAAACCTGTCCCTTCCTGGCAGATATTAGGCCGCGGCGCACACGCTGCCGAGCAACTCGCGCAGAGGGGACCCAATGCCCTCAAGCAGTTCGGGAGCGATAATGGCAAAAACGGGAACCTCGCCGGCTCCCACGACGGCAGGCACCTTGCCCTCCGAGACAATGCATCCATAAGGCACAAAGCCGTCTTCGCCGGCATCGAGCGCCGCCATGCGACGCGCGAGCTCGCGCGCAAAGCCTGCAAGTATCGGCATCGCCAATCGCCAGGACAAAGTCCACGCCCTCGTCGGTCGCCAGGGCCACGGCTTCGTCGATCAGCTCGTCTCCCCCGTCGCCCCCAACCGAGCCGCAGCGAAAAAGCACGCGCTCGAGCAGAGCTCGATCAAGCGAGCCGAGCGCCGCCGAGACAAGCTCGTCGCGCGCATGCTTGTCGCCTCCCAGCACGACCAGTGCCTTGGTGCCGCCATAGTGGGCAACCAATCGCCCGCACCAGCGAGCCACATCCCCATCCGCAACCAAGCGCGTCGGCATACCAAACCCATAATTGACCATCTTTCCCACAACCCTTCCGTGCGTATAGGCGGTATCGATCGTTAGGCTCATGCTACGAAGCGAGCTTTTCCGAGCTGTTTCGCGCTCTTTAGGGCTGCGTTAAAAACCCGATGCAGCCGCACGACCATACCTACCAAAACAAACCAGTCCCTTTTTGACAGGTTTTGACGATGTCCAGATGAGCGGGTATTATCGAACAGATATTCGATAAGAACATGTGTTTGATGAAAGGACACGGATGGCGCACGAGCAGCACACCTATATCTGCATCGACCTCAAGACGTTTTATGCCAGCGTCGAGTGCGTCGACCGTGGGCTCGATCCGCTCACCACCAACCTGGTCGTTGCCGACGAATCGCGCGGGCGCACGACCATCTGCCTCGCCATCACACAGGCTATGAAGGACTTAGGGATTCACAACCGCTGCCGCCTATTTGAGATTCCCGATGGCATCGACTACATCACGGCCGTACCGCGCATGCAGCATTACATGGAGGTGTCGGCGAAAATCTACGGTATCTATCTGGAATACGTCAGCCCCCAGGACGTGCACGTCTACTCCATCGATGAGTGCTTTATCGACGTGACGCCCTATCTGGACCTCTATCACACCGATGCGGAAGGGTTCGCCTGCACGCTGCGCGACGAGGTCCTCGCGCGCACCGGCATCACGGCGACGGTCGGCATCGGCCCCAACCTATTCCAGGCCAAGGTAGCGCTCGACATTACCGCCAAGCACGCACCCAGCCGCATCGGCATACTCGACGACGCGACCTTTCGCAAGGAGATCTGGCCCCATCGTCCCATCACCGATATCTGGGGCATCGGTCCCGGCGTGGCAGCCCGCCTCGAGAAATACGGCGTCTACGATCTGATGGGCGTCGCGGCGCTCGACGAAAACCTGCTTTACGACGAGCTCGGCGTCAATGCCGAATATCTCATCGACCATGCCTTCGGGCGCGAGCCGACAACCATCGCCGATATCCAAGCCTATCGCCCGCAGGCAACTTCGACCACCACAGGACAGGTGCTCTCGAAGGGTTATGCCTACGAGCAGGCCTACACCGTCTTGCGCGAGATGGTCGACAACGCCGTTTTAGACTTGGTCGATAAGCACGTGGTCTGCGACAGTATCTCGCTCTTTGTGGGCTACGCGAGCGAACGCGCCGACATACGCCGCCTCGACGCCAGCGGTACAGCGCAGTATGTGGACGGATGCGGGCATCTGCGCTCGAGCACATCGAGTATCGAACCCACCGCAACCGCCGGCCCCGAGCTCGCGCCCCGTGCGCCCAAGCCCGTCCAGCGCGATGACGAACGGCGTCGCCTGGTGCGCGAAGCGCAGGCAATCGATGGCATCTTTGTGGGAGAGCATGGCGGCAAACCGCGCGGCGGCTATGCCGCACTCTTTGCGCACTCTAACGCCTCGCGAAAGCTGCCCGAGCGTACCAATTCGTTTAAGAAGATCATGGGCTATTTCGATGAGCTCTGGGCGCAGACTGTCGATCCCAAACGACCGGTCAAGCGCATCAACCTGGGATTTGGCAACCTCATGCCCGAGGAATTTGCCACCATCGATCTGTTCAGCGATATCGAGGCCGATGAGCGCGAGCGCGACCTGGCGCGCACCGTCCTGGCCGTGAAAGGCAAGTACGGCAAGAACGCGCTCGTCAAGGGATTAAGCTTTACCGCCGGCGCCACCGCGCGCGAACGCAACGAACAAGTTGGAGGACACCGTGCCTAAACCCAAACAACAGCCCGTGCGCCCGCCGACCGCCTTCGAGCGCTTGGCGGACCCCGAGGGCAGACGCCGCGCCGCCGACCCCAACCTCACTGCCAACGGTGCCGTGCGCGCCAACCGCGCCGCACAGTTTATGCCCTTTGCCGCCCTCACGGGATACTACGAACTCGTGCGCAAGCAGGAAATCACCGTCGAGCCAAAACGTGAGCTCACGGAAGAAAAAGCCCTCGAGCTTTCTAAAAAGCTCGAGGGTCTCAAACGTGGCGACTTGGTTCGTATCACTTATTACGATACATACGGCTATCGCAGCCGCACCGGTATCCTCGACGAGGCGCTCCCCGCCTTCAAGCTCCTCAAGCTCCGAGACATCGCCATCGACTTCGACGACATCCAAGACATCGAACTGCGCGGACGAGCCTAGCCAAGGGAGCGCATCCAGGGCGGCGCTTACAGCGTCATGACGTAGTAGCCCGCGTCTTTCACGGCCGTCTCGAGGACACCACGATCAACCGGGTGCTTCGAGCGCACGCGTGCCGTGTGGTCCGCATACGTCACCGTTGCCCACACGCCATCCAGCGCATTGAGGGCATTGGCTACGTTCTGAGCGCAGCCGTCACAACTCATGCCGCCGATGAGCAGCTCATCGCTATAGGGATAGTGTGACGCATCGGTATCCACCACAACAACCTTTTTGGCCTTCTTGCCGCTCGCGCCATCGCTGCAGCAACTTTTCCCGTGTGTCGAAGCGGCAATACGACGCAGTCCAAAAAACATGCCGACGGCAATGACGGCCAACACGATGAGATTCGCAGGGTTGAGCAAGTCGCTCATGCGTTCCCCTTTCAAGTAGCACTATCTAGATACCCCCATGGGGTGTCCCCATCTTAACCAAAATTCATGTCCGTTCGGTCAATTAGTTTCCCACTTCAAACTTTTTTGTTGACCATGGCTTACTTTCGTGTATAAGTTTTCCTAGGCTAACAGTTTAGATTCGTAAGGAGCGCCGTGACTCGAACCATAGACATCCCAACGTTTCAGGCAGCAGTCGTGCGCAACTGCTCTCCCACGCTCGCGGGCATCAAGCCGGCATCGCTCTTTACCTATCCAGGCGCCTACGCCCACGGGGACGGCTCGACCGCAACCGAAACCATCGCAGAACGCCGGGCACGCCTGCTCAACGTTATCGCCCAGTGCAATCGTGAGCTTGACCCGCTCGGCATCCACCTGAGTGTTTTGGTCTGGCGGCCCTGCGGAGCGCTCGTGTACGTGTACCGAGCCAAAAGCCTCACCACCTATTTCGCAGACCCTCGCGCCCAAACGGCGCTCGCCTCGGAAGGCTACGACACGAGAGACCTTTCGACATGCCTTGTGCATTTGGCATCACGCATCACGCTCGCGAGCAATAACGTCGCGGAATGCGCCTGTAGCCAGACTCGATGCGCACTACCCCAGCAAGCTAGCTGCAGCAACGACTGCACCTGCGAGTTTCCGCACGAAATAGGCTACTTCCTTGGATATCCCTACGACGACGTTCACGAGTTTATCGTCCAGCGCGGCGAGAACTACAAGGTCTTTGGAGCTTGGAAGGTCTACACGAATGTCGAGCAAGCGCTTGCGATGTTTGATACCTACCGTGCCTGCACCCAATACTTCACCTTTGTCTATCAGCAGGGCTGCAGCCTGGCGCAACTTGCCCAGGCAACCCGATAGAAAATAGAAGCCGCGGCAACCTGCCGCACAACTGAAAGGACTCAACATGAGCAAGATCGCCGTCGTCTACTGGAGCGGTACAGGCAACACCGAGGCCATGGCAAACTTCGTTGCCGAGGGCGCAACCGGTGCCGGCGCCGAGGCAGAGGTCATCTCCTGCGCCGACTTCTCTGCCGACAAGGTCGCCGAATATGATGCCTTCGCCTTCGGCTGCCCCGCCATGGGCTCCGAGGAACTCGAGTACGATGAGTTCCAGCCGATGTGGGACGAGGTCAAGGAGACTCTCGGAGACAAGAAGGTCGTCCTCTTTGGCTCCTATTCGTGGGCCGAGGGCGAGTGGATGGACAACTGGAAGGCCGACGCCGACGAGGCCGGCGTCAACGTCGTCGATTCCGTCATCTGCTACGATGCGCCCGATGATGAGGGCGAGACCGCTTGCAAGGCCCTCGGAGCCGAGCTCGCGTAACGAACCCAGGGCCTCCAAAAGAGCCTGCATCAAAGCGCATCCTCATCCCTACAAAAGAGCGGGGGCTGGATTCAAGTCCAGCCCCCGCTCTTTAGTAACGGCAGTTACATCAACCGGCTACGAGATATTGCCCAAAAACGCCTTGGTGCGTTCGCTCTTGGGATGGTCGAAGACCTCGCTCGGCGTGCCCTCTTCCACGATAACGCCACCGTCCATAAAGACGACGCGGTCGGCGACGTCGCGGGCAAAGCCCATCTCGTGCGTCACGACGATCATGGTCATGCCATCGCGTGCCAGGTCGCGCATGACGCCCAGAACGTCGCGGACAAGCTCGGGGTCAAGCGCCGACGTGGCCTCGTCAAAGAGCATCACGTGCGGATTCATCGACAGGGCGCGGGCGATGGCCACGCGCTGCTGCTGGCCGCCCGAGAGCTGGCTCGGCATAAAGTCGATACGCTCGGCAAGACCGACCTTGGTCAGCTCCTCGACGGCAATCTTCTCGGCCTCTTCCTTGCTGCGCTTGAGCACCTTCTGCTGCGCGAGCATGACGTTCTTTTTGACTGACAGGTGCGGGAACAAATTGAACTGCTGGAACACCATACCCAGATGCGTACGTACCTTGTTAAGGTCGACACCCTTGGCGCACACGTCCACGCCCTCAACGACAATCGAGCCGCTCGTGGGATGCTCCAGACGATTGATGCAGCGAAGCATCGTCGACTTGCCCGAGCCCGAAGGACCCAGGACTACGACGACCTCGCCCTTGTGCACATCCAGATCAATATCGCGCAGGACCACGTTATCGCCAAAGGCCTTCTGGAGGTTCTTGATGCTGACGACGACCTCGTTCGAGTTATTGGTTTCGCTCATGATAGGACCTCCTTACAGACCGGCGATGTGATCGGCAGGCGTCGCGACAACCTGTCCGGCGCTCTTAGCGGGACGCTTCTTCTTGGTCTCGGTCGTGCCCAAAAGCCTTGCCTCAAGACCGCTCACCAAGCGAGCGAGCGGCAGGGTGATGACCAGATAGAACAGGGCGGCAACCACGTACGGCGTAATGGAGCCCGTCGTGGCCACGATGGTACGGGCGTTCATGACGATCTCGACCACACCCACGGCGGCAAGCAGCGACGTATCCTTGTAAAGCAAGATAAACTCGCTGGTCAGCGTAGGCAAAACATTGCGGAACGTCTGCGGAATCATAACGTAGAGCAGCGTCTGGAAGGCATTCATGCCCAGCGAGCGCGCAGCCTCGTTTTGGCCCTTGGGGATCGATTGAATACCGGCACGGAAGATCTCGCACAGGTACGCAGACGAGTTCATGGCCATGACGATGACGCCCAAGACATAGTCGTCCACCTTGACGCCGGCCAACGGCAGACCGAAGAACGCGATATAGATCTGCAGGAACGCCGGCGTACCGCGAATGATATTCACATAGATGCCGGCAAGGCAACGCAGGATGCGCGACTTGGAGATGCGCATGAGCGACAAGGCAAAGCCAAAGGGGATTGCCAGCGGAAACGCCACGAGCACGATCGAGAGCGACATGAGGAAGCCCTTAAAGACGATCGGCAGGCTTTGGACCAAAATGACCGGGTTTAAGAACAGGCGCAGAAACATATTGGAGTTCCAGGCCTCGACCCACGGCTGCTCCTTAAGGTCGGCCAGGAAGTTATCGAATGCCGTCACGCCCTTGATCTCCACCGACGGAATCTTGGAGATCTTCTTGGTCGACCCGTCAGCGAGCGTATAGGTGCCGCTAAAGGCCTCATCGCCGCCCTCGACGGGGAAGGTCACGCCGTAGACCTCGACGCGGAAATAGCCGCCGGCAGGCGCCGTCTCGCCAAAATCAATCTTGAGCGTCTGACCATCGACCTTACACGTGGGCTTCATGGGCGTACGGTCCATAAGGTCATCGCCCGAGAGCATCGTCAGGCGCGTATCATCGGCGCCAAAGGTCGTGCCGTCGGCAAACGTCAGTGAAAGGCTGCTCAGTTCCTCGTCAGCATCGGCCTGGACCTCCCAGGTGATGCGGGTCTCGGTGCCACCGACCACGTCGCTGCCCGAACCGGTGTTGGGTCGGGCAGTGATCTTTGCGGTCTCAAGCGCCTGGGCGGTCGAAGGCACGCAAACCCCCGCGCACACCAGGGCGAGCGCCACAGCCAAAGCGCAGGCTAGCTTTTGGAGCATCGAGGGCAGTGGAAAACGCTGCCCCGCGGCCCCTTTGTTCAGTCGAGACAAGGTGGCTCCTATCGTAGAAGTTGCCGGCAAAACGAGACGGAAACACTCTCCGTCAAGAGAAGCGCAAAGGCCCTCTCCGCAAAACGGAAAGGGCCCGCGCGCAATCAAGTAGTTATTTTACTTGATGTTGTACTTAGCCATGAGGGCGTCGACGGTACCGTCGTCGGTCAGGTCCTTGATGGCCTGGTTGATGTCGTCCTTGAGCTTGGTGTTGCCCTGGTTGATGGCGATGGCGTACTCCTCGCCGGTGCTGATCTGCTTGATGGTCTGGCAGGTGTTGAACTGCTCGGCGGTCAGCTGGCTGGCAACGGAGCGGTTGGTGACTACGGCGTCGCCCTTATCGGACTGCAGGGCGCTGAAGCACTCGGTAGCGTCCTTGTAGGGGACGATCTTGGCCTTGGGGAAGTTCTCCTGGGCAAAGGCCTCGGCGGTCGAGCCAGACTGGACGATGATGGTAGCATCGGCGTTGTTGAGCTTCTCGCTGTAGTTGTCGGCCGTGATGTCGGTGTTATCGACCTTGGTCACGATAGCCTGATCGTCCATGTAATAGGAATCAGAGAAAGTGACTTCCTTCTCACGCTCGGGCGTGTCGGTGATAGCCGCGATGGAAACGTCATACTTGGCGCCCGAAGCGACGCCCGGAACCAGCGTGTCAAAGTCATTGTTGACATACTCAACATCCAGGCCCAGCTTGTCGCCGATAGCCTTAATGAGCTCAAGGTCAAAGCCCTGGTAATCGCCGTTGTCATCCTTGTACTCAAACGGCGCGTACTCGGCAGAGGTGCCGACGGTCAGCGTGCCGTCCTTGACGAGCGCGTACTCCTTGGAGCCGTCGACCTTCTCGACCTTAGCGTCGTCAGAGCTGCTGGAACCGGCATCAGAACCAGAGGTGGCGTTGGACGAACCGCAGCCCGTCAGAGCAAGGGCGAGCGCCATAGCACCCGTGGCGGCAAATGCGCCAAGCTTCTTCAGCTTCATAATCAGTCTCCTTCCGGTGACCTCGTTTGATTCAGAGGTCTGCAAAAACTGTTGGCTATTATGCACCCGGAATTACGAATCTGCAATGAGAAAACTGATTGAAACAAACCCATAACGTGAATGGAACACTCCACTTTGTAACAGTCATTACTGCTGCAATGACCTTAATAGTCTAATTTCAGCTGCATAACCTGCAAGTTCGTTCGGAGTCTCCAAAATAAACGGCAGCGAACGCAAACGGCCATTCGATACAATATTCTGCATAACCTGCATACCGCCACCAAATTCCTCGCTGCCAAGGTATCCCTTGCCGATGCACTCGTGACGATCTTTATGGGCGCCACAAGGGTTCTTCGAATCGTTGATGTGTACGGCATGCAAGCGATCGATACCCACCACGCGGTCGAACTCGTCGAGTACGTCGTCCAGATCATGGATGATGTCGTAGCCGGCATCGCTCACATGGCAGGTGTCCAAACAAACGCCCAGCTTATCGGACAGCTCTGGGCGCTTGGCGGCAACGCCCTCGATAATGCACGCCAGTTCTTCAAAGCTACGGCCCACCTCGGTGCCCTTTCCTGCCATGGTCTCGAGTAATACCGTCGTCTGCTGTCCCTCAAACATCACCTGGCACAGCGTGTCGACAATCATCTGAATGCCGACGTCGGAGCCCTGTCCCACATGCGCACCGGGATGGAAGTTGTAGTAGTTGCCGGGCAGTGTTTCCAGACGCTGCAAGTCCTCGGCCATTGCCTCCAAGGCAAACTCGCGCGCCCGCTCCTTAGCGGAGCAGGGGTTATAGGTATACGGGGCATGCGCCACCAGCGGTCCAAAGTCGTTTTGCGCCATAAGCTCGCGCAGAGCCGCCACGTCATCCATGTCAAGGCCTTTTGCCTTGCCACCGCGCGGGTTGCGCGTAAAGAACGCAAAGGTATTGGCACCAATGGACAACGCCGTCTCCCCCATTGCCCGATAGCCCTTCGTCGTCGAAAGATGACATCCGATTGTCAGCATCTCCAGCTCCCCCTCATCAGTTGCGGTGAAATACGGTCTATTGGTGCCCTATTTTGGCGCAAACAGACCGTATTCCACCGCAAGTTATAAAAGGGGCATCAGGGGCGAAGGCCTCCAAGGCATTCCAGGCGCTGGCGCCATGCCCCCACGCCCTAAAGTTTCAAGCGAATCGCATCGATGATGTGTGCACAGCGCTGCGTGGCGGCAAGGGGCATGACGGGACTCTCGAGTTTCCCCGCCTGAATAAGCTGCGTCGCATGCTGGATTTCGCCGTAGAAATCATCGATCTCAAACGGGGCATTTATTTCTAGCGTTCGACCGTCGGAATACTTCACATGAGCGAGCTCGGGGCGATGGAGCCGCTCGATTTCCAACGAGCCCCGCTCACAGGCAATCGTTAAGCGGCTTTCATATGTTGCTTTGCCGTCGCACACCATATGAATGGGTATACCGCCGACGCTCATATGGATCTCGTCGGCCCAATCGACGCGGCCGCCCGATACGTCACGCCAGCGAACTTCACGGGAAGAAACCTCGCACGCGCCCGCGAGCAAATCCTCAAACCAACCGACTGCATAGCAGCCCATATCATATAGACAGCCGCCCTGCAACGGATCAAGCAGATAGCCCGAAGGAGGCTCGCCGTAATCGAGCTTTTGCACGCTTTCAATCGAGACAATACGGCCAAGCTCACCCGACGCAAGCAAGTCCTTCACGCGAGTGCGCATCGGGCAAAACCGATTCTTCATCGCCTCCATAAACAGCACGCCGCGCTCACGAGAGGTGGAGGCAATCGAGAGAGCCTCTTCCTCACTCAAAACGGCCGGCTTTTCGCACAGCACGGCCTTTCCGGCGCGCAGCGCGCGACAGGCCCAACGCGTATGCATGCCATGCGGAAGAGCCAAGTAGATTGCGTCGACATCGGGGTCGGCAATCAGCGCGTCATAAGCCGCATTGCCGTTATCGTCGACCGAGACATGGCCATGCGCAGCATCGATCGAAAACACTCGGCAAAATTCCTCGACATGTGCAGGAGTGCGGCCGGCCGCAGCCACCAGCCGTGCCCCGTCGACCTTCTTGAGCGACGATGCAAATCGATGAGAAATGTGCCCGGCGCCCAAAATGCCCCAACGAACCTCACGCGAATCATTACGTAAACCTCGGTCACCCACGATAGTCTCCCATTAGTTGCGGCGAAATAGTTCCTGCTGTTGCCCTATTCTGCCGTAAACAGGAACTATTCCATCACAAGATATAAAAGGATCATGAGGAGCGCGTTGTGCGGAAGGCTTTAAGCACAGCCGTTACGGGGCCAGGCTGGAAACGTCGGCGCACGTCATCGAGACGCTCGGGAATATCGATGTGCTGCGGGCAGTGACGTGCGCATTTACCGCACTTGACGCAATTGCTCACCAGCTTGGGCTCGCTCGTGCGCACCGCGCTCGCCGTAAAGTATTGAGACAGCCCCGTAAACCAGCTGTGCGCGTAGCTCGCGTTGTAAGCGGCAAAGCAGCCGGGAATGTTAATACCCTTGGGACATGGCATGCAGTAGCCGCATCCCGTGCAGGGCACACGGTTCGATTTCTCAAACTCCATCAACACGCGCGCAATCGTGTCGAGCTGGTTGGCCGTCATCGAATTCGGCAACGCGAGGTCTGCCAGTGACGAATTCTCGTCCACTTGCGCGGTATCGGTCATACCAGAAAGCAACATGGTCACCTGGGGATGATTCCACACCCACGAGAGCCCCCAAGCGGCAGGCGTATGCAAATGCCGATCGCATGCACCATCGAGAACAGCGCGCGCCCGCGGAGGCAATTTGCCTGCCAAGCGTCCGCCCAAAAGCGGCTCCATCACAAACACCGCGAGACCTCGCTCGGCGGCGGCCATGAGCCCCGCCGTTCCCGCCTGATATCGCTCTCCAGCGTAGTTGTACTGGATCTGGCAAAAGTCCCACACATACGCATCGAGCATCGTGAGGAAGTCCGCCGCACTGCCGTGGTACGAAAAACCGATCTGGCGAATGCGCCCCGAAGCCTTTTGGCGCGCAATCCAGTCCTCGATGCCCAACGCCACCACACGTTCCCACTGGGCGGGCGAGGTAATGTTGTGCATGAGGTAATAGTCGATATGGTCGGTCCGCAGGCGGCGCAATTGCTCATCGAAGAACCGGTCGAAATCCTCCGCACACTTGCACGAAGCATGCGGCAACTTGGTCGCCAGCAACACCCGGTCACGCAGCCCCAATCGTTCAAGCGAAGCGCCCATGCACGCCTCGTTGCCGGGATAGAGATAGGCCGTGTCAAGGTAGTTAATCCCCTGCTCCACCGCACGGGAGATGATAGCGTCGGCGGTCTTCGCATCGGGGTGTCCCGGCGCACCGGGAAACCTCATGCAGCCCAGACCCAGAGCGGATATTCGGTTACCACTTTTGGGGTCAACACGGTATTGCACGGCCCCTCCCTTCGCCATCAGCGCCCCGGCAAGGCGAAACACAATGGTCACGCAGCCGAAACATCGTGGAATCGCAATCGAGAACGTATCGTAACGCAGCAGAAATCGAGCCGTCACGGCACCGCTTTAACATCAGCAAAAAGCCCGATGAAAGGAGCCGGGCATGACCACGCGCATGTCTTTGCGGTCTGCCCTGCAGCGTAGCGTCCAGGCAAACGTTTCTTTTTTATAACAGCCGCCCCGCGCACCCACCAATCACCCTGGCAGCATACAATCCATCAGGCGCCCCTTACGCGGGCGCCTTTTACATGGGGAGATGATTCACATGCAGATCAACAAGGTCGCTTTTATCGGCAAGGGCGGCGTCGGCCTGCTCTACGGCAGCATGATTGCCAGGGCCCTCGGCAATGACGCCGTCGAATACGTTATGGATGACACCCGTTTTGAGCGTCACGCGGGCGATGCGCTCACTGTCAACGGCAAGCCCTGCGATCTCACGTCCGTCCGCGCCAGCGAGGCGACGCCCGCCGATCTGGTCATCCTGACAGTCAAGACCACCGGTCTCGACCAAGCACTCAAGACTATGGAGCGCGTCGTGGGACCCAACACGCTCATCGCCTCGCTATGCAACGGCATTACGAGCGAGCAAAAGATTGCCGAACGCTTTGGCTGGGAGCATACCGTTCTTGGTATCTGCCAGGGCATGGACGCCGTGTTCCTCAACGGCGCGCTCACCTTTACCAATGCGGGCGAGATCCGCTTTGGCGCGGCGGCCGGCACGGACCCCGCGACCGTCGCCGCTATCGACGAGCTCTATACGCGCTGCGGCATCGCCCATACCGTCGAGAGCGACATTGCGCACCGCATGTGGGCCAAACTCATGCTCAACGACGGCATCAACCAGACCTGCATGGCCTACGGCGGGACCTACGGAAGCGCCACGGAGCCGGGCTCCGAGCAGCGCCGCTGTTTTGTCTCCGCCATGCGCGAGACGCTTGCGGTTGCCAACGCCGAGGACGTTGAGCTGACCGAGGCAGATCTGACGCAAATGGTGCACCTCATCGAGGGAATCGACCCCGCCGGTATGCCCTCGATGGCTCAAGACCGCATCGCAAGGCGCAAAACCGAGGTTGATGAGTTCGCGGGCACCATCTGCCGCCTCGCAGCCAAACACGATATCCAGGCACCGCAAAACGAGTGGCTCTATCGGCGCATCCGCGATATCGAGAAAAGCTGGTAGCGCCGACGCGCCGCATTCAACAGCCTTAACAGCAAAACCGCCGCAAGGGAACCTTTCCCCTGCGGCGGCCTTCATCTTCGTCTATGACCGGCGGCCGATCTCACAACAGTTAGCGTTGCGACCCCGGCACCTCGTCCTCATCGTCGCGGCAAAGAACCACGCCTGCGCTTCCCAGCAGCGTGGCCGCGATCAGCGCGCCGACCACAATAGAGGCAGCCCCACAAGACCCCTGCACACCTGCGACGAGCGCGGCCGTAGGACCAAGGCAACCAAGCGTCAATGCAATGGCGGCAACGGCGATATCTCGAGCGTTCACAAGACCACTTCCTCCACGAGAAAGACCTTATTTCTCATGAACTAGTGTGCCCCGCATCCATACGCCCAGCGTACCGCCACGGTAAGGGCTCTGTTAACTCGAACGCACATAAAGAACGGGCGGCTTTACGTTGCCTAAAAGCTCAGTAAAGACGCCCGCCCATCATGTGCCTATTTTGCTTATGGCAGATTACCAACCGGTGTAGTAGTCGGTGGTTCCGGCAGCGCAACCGGAGTCATAGACCTTGCAATCACCCTTGGAGCCCGTAAAGGTCGAGCCCTGGGCCATATCGCCCGCGGCAACAACGTAATAGCCGTCGGAATCGCGCCAGAAGCCCTCAGAATCCTGAGTCCATTCGCCCGTGCGATAGTGATAAAGCACATTGCTGCTGTAATAGGTCTCGCGGCGCCCGTTGTAGTTATTGACACCCGCAGAGCGCGTCAGGCCCGATCCGTTCGCGTAGGACGCGGCAGACGCGTAGGACGGAGTGTAACCGGCGTTGTAGTACGAAGCCTGGGCGACCTCGGCAGCCTCCGCCTCGGCGGCAGCCTCGAGCGCATTGCGCTTGGCATCCTCAAGCGCAGTGCGCAGCTCATCGAGCTCGGTCGACTTGGCGTCGACCTCCCCCATCGTCAACAGGCTACCCGCGCCGTCGATGCAACCCTGCAGCACAGCGCGCTCGTCATCGGTGGCATAGTCACCGTACATGTTC
The DNA here is from genome assembly GCA_902494085.1 of uncultured Collinsella sp. Classification (GTDB taxonomy): domain Bacteria; phylum Actinomycetota; class Coriobacteriia; order Coriobacteriales; family Coriobacteriaceae; genus Collinsella. The sequence goes on along the minus strand of CABURU010000003.1, from coordinate 63,260 downwards.
ATGATGATCTGAGCGCGCATCTCCAGGGAATCGCGCTTGGCCTCCATCGAGGCGTTCCACTCCTGCATGGAACCATAACCATCGCCGCGATAGTCAACGGGCTGTACCAGCGTCGTCTCGGACGGCGTAGATCCAACCGTATCGGACAGTGTTGCGGCGTGGGCATCAGTTGCACCGGCGCCCGCCAAAAGTGCCACGGTCAGAGCGGCGGAAAGGGCGGCGGCTTTCGGTTTTCGTGAATCGATCCTCATGTAGCTGGAAACCTCCGTAGTGCGTTTTTGCTGCGTTTGAGCTGCGTGTGATTCGATCGCGCTGCATAGTACCCCGAGCAAATCGCGACCTGCGGTTTTACTCAAAAGGCGCACGTCAATTGCGTAAAACTCACATCCTCTCAACAGGAGTTTTCCACAACTCAAATGCATAAAGCGTGTCAAAAACCCTGTTTTTGCACCCGCTCTATGCAAAAAAGGCGCCTGTGCAACCATTGTTCGCACAGGCGCCTTGAGCAGGCATTTTATGCAGTTATACCTATCGAGTCGCAAGGGGTCCTTGCACAAGTCGCCTTACTCGTCCAGCGCGGCGAAGGCCTGCTTCAGATCCCAAATGATATCCTCGGCGTTCTCGGTACCGATGGAAAGACGGATCGTGGAGGGCGTGATGTTCTGCTCGGCGAGCTCCTCGGCAGAGAGCTGGGAGTGCGTGGTGGTAGCCGGGTGCACGACGAGCGACTTGACGTCGGCCACGTTGGCGAGCAGCGAGAACACCTGCAGATGATCGATGAACTTCCAGGCGGCCTCCTGGCCACCCTTAATCTCAAAGGTAAAGATCGAGGCACCGCCGTTGGGGAAGTACTTCTGATAGAGCTCGTGATCGGGGTGCTCAGACAGGCTCGGGTGGTTCACCTTGGCGACATGGCTGTCACCAGCCAGGAACTCAACGACCTTCTTGGTGTTCTCGACATGACGGTCAACGCGCAGCGACAGAGTCTCGGTGCCTTGGAGCAGGACCCAGGCGTTGAACGGGCTGATGCAGGCGCCCTCGTCACGCAGCAAAATAGCGCGGACATAGGTCGCGAAGGCGGCGGGACCGGCAGCCTCGGCAAACGAAACGCCGTGGTAGGAGGGGTTGGGCTCGGCGATCTGGGCGTACTTTCCGCTCGCCTTCCAATCGAAGTTACCGCCGTCGACGATCACACCGCCCAGCGAGGTGCCGTGGCCGCCGATGAACTTGGTTGCGGAGTGGACGACGATGTTGGCACCATGCTCCAGCGGACGGAACAGGTACGGGGTGCCGAAGGTGTTATCGACGACAACCGGCAGACCGTGGTTCTTGGCGACCTCGGAGATAGCATCGATGTTGGGAATATCGGAGTTGGGGTTACCGAGCGTCTCGAGATAGATGACCGTGGTGTTGTCCTTGATGGCGCCCTCGACCTCGTCCAGGTTGTGGACATCGACGAAGGTGGTCTCGACGCCAAACTGGGAGAGCGTATGCTCCAGCAGGTTGTAGGAACCGCCGTAGATGGTCTTCTGAGCCACCACGTGGTCACCGGCCTGGGCAAGGGCCTGCAGGGTATAGGTGATGGCAGCAGCACCGGAGGCGACGGCAAGACCTGCCACGCCACCCTCGAGCGCGGCGATACGGTCCTCGAAGACGCCCTGGGTGGAGTTGGTCAGACGGCCGTAGATGTTGCCGGCGTCGGCAAGACCAAAGCGGTCGGCGGCGTGCTGGGAATTGCGGAACACATAGCTCGTGGTCTGGTAGATAGGCACGGCGCGGGAGTCGGATGCGGGATCGGCGCTCTCCTGGCCAACGTGAAGCTGCAGGGTATCGAAACCAAAGGTGTGCTCGGGGTTGTTGATGAACTGGCTCATGATGATCTCCTTGATCGAACAAAAGTAAATAAAAAGAGAGAAGTAAGTCGCTGTCTCCTGATCACGCCGACGGGCGCAAACAGGAGCCCGGCATTCGTCTTGGTAAGCAATTCATATGCGGGCCTCCTTTCGCATCCCGGTTCCGTGGTTGGCTTAATTACCTACCGCCTTTGTGTGTTTTGAATAGTACGAGCATTGTTTCCCTCGGTCAATCACTTAAAAGCGCTAACCTGTTATCGGTTTTTTAGATAGCTATCGAAAGGACAGGCGCCGATGACCCTCCAGCAGCTTCGCTTTCTTATCGCCGTGGCAGAATCCGGCTCAATTAACGCCGCAGCTCAGCGCCTCTATACCGCTCAGTCCAACATCTCAAACGCCGTCAAAAGCCTGGAACAGGAACTCAATCTGGAGATCTTTACGCGCTCCAGCCGCGGCGTCACGCTCACCAACGACGGCACCGAGCTTTTGGGTTATGCACGCCAGGTCGTAGAGCAGGCCGACATGCTCGAGGCCCGCTACGAGGACGGCGGTACCCCGCAAGCCCGCCTCGCCATTTCCGCCCAGCACTACGCCTTTTCGGTCGAGGCCTTTGTCAACGTAGTCGAGCGCTGCCGCGACAGCAAGTTCGAGTTCATCATGCGCGAGACCACCACATCGCAGATCATCGATGACGTCCGCGCATTTCGCAGCGACATCGGCATCCTCTATCTGGACGACTTTAACGCCCGCGTTCTGCAGAAGGCTTTTGCCGATGCGCGCGCGAGCTTCCATCCCCTATTCGACGCGACGGTCCACGTCTTCGTTAGCGAGCGCCACCCGCTTGCCCGCCGCCCGCAGCTGTCCCTTGCCGACCTCACACCATATACGCGCTACAGCTTTGAGCAGGGAACCTCAAACTCCTTCTATTACGCCGAGGAACCTTTTAGCTATATCCCTTGCGACCGCAACATACGAATCTCGGACCGCGGAACACTTACTAACTTACTTATCACGTCGAACGGCTACACCCTGTCGACCGGTGTCCTCTCCAATGAAATGCAATGGGGTATGGCATCGATCCCGTTAGCAGACGCCCCAACGATGCACGTAGGCTATATCATGCACGACGAGCGCAAGCCCTCTCCCCTCTTGCAGCAATACCTCGACGAGCTCAACCGCATCATCCATGCCAACTAACTGTCGGAAGACGGGGTAGAAATCGTAGATTGCTAGCCCCCGGCGGGCATGGCGCTACAATGGTCACTCACACGAAACGTACCCAACGAAAGGAAGCCCGTGAAGGTCATCATCTATACCGACGGCTCGGCCCGATCAAATCCGGGACGCGGCGGCTACGGCGCCGTGCTCAAATACACCAACCCCGCCGGCAAGACCTTCACCTCCGAGCTTTCGCGCGGCTACGCCAAGACCACCAACAACCGCATGGAGCTCATGGCGGTCATCGTGGCGCTCGAGGCACTTAACCGCCCCTGCGAGGTCGAGGTCCATTCCGATTCGCAGTACGTCGTCAACGCCTTTAACAAGCACTGGATCGACGGCTGGAAAAAGCGCGGATGGAAAACCGCCAACAAGCAGCCCGTCAAGAACCGCGACCTGTGGGAGCGCCTACTCACCGCCAAAAGCAAGCACAAGGTTGAGTTCATCTGGGTTAAGGGTCACGCCGGCCACGAGCTCAACGAGCGCTGCGATGAGCTCGCCACCACGGCGGCCGACGGCAGCAACCTCGATATCGATACCGGCTTTAACGAGAGCGACCTGTAACGGCGTTTTCGCACGCTATTTCCTGCCCCCTCGCGCTACACTCATCCTGTAAACCGAACGGCACGAGGGGGATACATGCTGCGTATAGCGACCATCGGCACATCCATGATTACCGACGACTTTATCCAGGTCGTCAACGCCAACGACCAAGCCGCGTTTGTGGGCACGCTCTCGCGCGATGACGAGCGCGGCGCCGCCTTTACCGCCGAACACGGCGGCGAGCGTAACTTCACCGCACTTGACGAGCTTGCGTCCGCCGACGACGTCGACGCCGTCTACATCGGCAGCCCCAATGCGCTCCACTACGAGCAGGCCCTTGCCTGCATCGCCGGTGGCAAGCACGTCATCGTCGAGAAACCCTTCTGCGCCACCGAAGCGCAGGCGCTGGAAGTCTTCCGCGCTGCCGAGGCAGCAGGTGTCGTGGCCCTCGAGGCCATGCGTCCCCTCCACGATCCCGCCTTCCACGCCATCGAGGACGCCCTGGGCGAGATCGCCCCCATCCGCCGCGCCTCATTGCGCTTTGGCAAGTATTCCTCGCGCTACAACAAGATTCTCGCGGGACGCGCCACCAATATCTTCGACTGCAATATGGCATCGGGTTCCCTCATGGACATTGGTGTCTACACCGTCGAGCCCATGGTCGAGATTTTCGGCATGCCCTCCGGTCTCACCAGCATGACCACGCTGCTCGACCCCTCAACGCAAGAGCTCACCCATGGCCCCATCGACGGCTGCGGCTCCATTCTCGCCAGTTATGGCGGAGGCCGCATCTCCGTCGAGCTTGCGCATTCAAAGATCACCAACGATCTGCTGCCCTCGCAGATCGAAGGCGAGCGTGGCACTATCCAGATCGACCATCTGTCCACGCCCCGCAACGTCCGCATCGACTATCGCGGCGACGTCGTACGCGGCTCGGCGACCGAGGCACCGCGCGAACAGGGAGACAACGGCCGCGTGCTCGACCTGCCCAAATCGAGCAACACTATGGAATACGAACTCACAGACTTTATCACCGCCATCGGCGGCATCGATAACGTTAAGGAAGAGATTTGGGAGACCCCGGCGGGACGCCACGAGCTTGGCCACTACCGCGATGTCACGCTCGTCTCACTGCGCATCATGGATGCCGTGCGCCAGCAGGCCGGCATAACCTTCCCGGCCGACGCAGGCAAGCAGGCATAGCTATGGGCCTCTTCGATACGTTCTTCTCCAGCGTCACCGGCGGCAGTCGAGAGCCTCAAAAACCATCAAACGTCGAGCTCGAGCTGCGCCGCAGGCTTACTGTGCTCGCAAGCGACGAGGCCACTCAAGACACTCCCCTGCGCTATTTCCTGCGCTGGGCGGGGCAAGTCCAGGGCGTTGGCTTTCGCTTTACCAACACCAACCTCGCGCAGGCACGCGCGCTCACCGGCTGGGTGCGTAACATGGAAGACGGCTCAGTCGAGATGGAGATACAGGGGGCTCCGGCAAATATCCTATCTCATCTCGAGGCGCTTCATGCCTCCTACGAGCGTATGGGAACGCGTTTTCGCCTCGTAGACGCCCAGGCCCGAGCCCCACTTGCCAATGAAGACGGTTTCACGCCTCGTTATTAGTATTGTGTGCTAAATACGGTATCATTTACCTACGACCGTTGATAGAAAAGAGGCGAGGCGCATGGCGGTGCAAAGAAGGAATACCAAGCAGCGAAAGCTGGTTCTTGACGCCGTGCGCCAAAGCTATAACCATCCCACCGCCGACGAAATCTACAACGCCGTGCGCGAACAGGATGACAAGATCAGCCGCGGCACGGTCTACCGCAACCTCAATCTCTTGGCAGATGCCGGCGAGATTCTCTCCATCAAGACGCCGGGCGGCAGCCGCTTCGATTGCACGATCGAGCCGCATGCGCATATCATCTGCACCTCATGCAGCCGCGTCATCGACGTACCGCTCCCCTTCGATGCCCAGCTCGACGCCAAAGCGTCCGAGCAAATCGGCTGGCACGTCACGTCGCACTACACCATCTTCGAGGGTCTCTGCCCCGACTGCCGGTAGATGTTTGGGACATGCCTACTCGGCAAGCAGGCGACGCAGCTCTTCTTCGACCGTGCGCACGTAACGGACGCGGTCGTTGATGCCGCGCATTGTGGGGTTGCAGTTCTCCATCAGACAGGGATGGCCCACGACGTTGAGCATGTCGCGATCGTTTTCGTTATCGCCAAATGCCATCATCTCATCGGGCGAAATACCCAAGGCACGACCGTAATCGGCAAGCGCGGAACCCTTACCCGAATCAAAGCCGATAAAGTCCGTCCATTCGGTTCCCGACGTCATCACGTCGACACGGTCGCTAAAGAGGCGCTCGAAATACTCCAGCGCCGCCGGCTGATTCACCTCGGGCGTCTGGAAGGCAATCTTAATGACGTCCTCGTCGATGTCCTCGGGGCGGTCGACCACCGCCACATCGCAGTGGACCTCATAGCGCAAATGGTCGACGAACGCATCGTTGCCGCTCATGGTGTAGAGGTGTCCCTCACACGAAAGGGTCACGTCGGCATGGGGATACGCAACCACGGCATTCGCGATATCCATAGCAAGGCTACGCTCCATGGAACGCTTGACAACGGCACGCCCCTCGCTCATCACTAGGGCTCCGTTTTCGCATACATAGGCGAGCTCATCGGCCACCGGGGCAAACAGGTAGCGCAAGCTCGCATATTGACGACCGCTCGCCGGCATAAACACGATGCCGCGACGATGCAGCTCGTCGATGAGCTTAAAAGCCTCGGAACGCGGCTCGCGCTCCCCCGGATGCAGCAACGTGCCGTCCAAATCGCATGCAATCAGCTTGATTCCCTCAAGACCCATATGCTTTCCCCCAAAGCACCTCATCAACAGTAAGACGGACTTTGAATAGCTGCCTCTCAAAGTCCGTCTTACTCATACGCACGTTAACCGCGCGCCTTTTTTACGATCGTAAAGTCTGGAGCCATACTCACAACGGCATCCGCCGCACTCGACGCAAAGCGCCGGTCCGCATCGAGTTCACGGGTAGCCACCGAGAGCCGAACGCCCTCGACGCCCCGGAGCATGCGGCCCAAAACAGGCTGCACCGGCGTATACATGCGCACGGTATACTCGTCCGAATCGCCTCGGAAAAGCGGCGCGTGCATATTGCCGATCTCCCAGCACGCATGCGCGAGCGCAATCGGGTCCATGCGGTCAACTTCGACCAAATAAACCTCGGCACTGCGCAGGCGCACGACAACCGCCACGGGCACCATGCCCGAACGGTCGATGACAAGCACATCGCCATCGGCAAGGCAATCGCCATCGGCAGCGCCCAGCCGAATATCGACCGTACGCCCCAGCTCCGTCACGCCCACAAATGTGCGGGCATCGGCCTGGTCCCAATCGAGTAGTAGCTCATCGACCTCAAAGACACCGCCCAGCTCCCGGCGAAGCAAAAGCTCATAGGACGGGTCGTTGAGATTTCCGAGACACGCTGTCGAAACCAGATTCACAGGCATAGCCTAGTCCTCGACCTCAACGAGCTCGATATCAAAGTTGAGGTCCTTGCCGGCCAGCTCGTGGTTGGCGTCGAGCGTCACGGCCTCAGGCGTTACGTCGATGACCACGGCGGGGACGGGCATGCCGCTCGGCGTGGACAGGAAAAGCTTCATGCCCTTCTCGATCTGCTCGATGTTGGGAACCTGTTCGGCCGGGAAGGTAATAACCATCTCGGGGTTGTGCTCGCCGTAGGCATCGGCAGCAGGAATGTGCACGGTCTTCTTCTCGCCCACCTGCATGTCGACAACAGCGGCGTCGAAGCCCTTGATCATCTGACCGGCGCCGCAGGTGAACTCCAGCGGCTCACCGCGATCGTAGGAGCTATCGAACTGCGTGCCGTCGTCGAGCGTGCCGCGATAATGAGTCTTTACCTTCTTGCCCTGGTTGGACATGGAAACCTCCGTGATAAGGGCGGCGCACAACACGGGCCGCCATGAACATATGGCGCTAACTATACCCTAGTCATACAATTTGAAGACAGTTTGCAAAGAAACGCTGCAACCGGAGGAACCATGGCATATCCCGTATTTGACCTACACTGCGACACCGCCGACCGAATCGGCTGGGCCACGCTCGATCTCGACCTGCGCTTTACCGCCGGCACCGACGGTTATTTCCCCGGCGACGAAACGCATCCGCAAGATTTCGACCTCATCGAGGGTAACGCCTGTGCCATCTCGCTCGCAAAGATCGGCAACACGCCGTGGGCACAGTGCTTCGCCACGTTTGTCCCCGACGAGATTCCCACCGCCCACGCCGCGCGCTTCCAGGCGCAGATCATGGCGCATATGAGCGGCCAGGCAATGCTCAACCACGACCGTATGGTCAACGTGCGCAGCGCCGCAGACATTCGCCCCGCGCTCAAGGACGGCAAGGTCGCTTGCATCCACACCATCGAAAACGCCACGTTCTTTGCCGAGGACCCCGCGCTGATCGAAGTGCTCAAGAGCTTGGGCGTGCTTATGTCGTCACTCAGCTGGAATGCGCAGGGGCCGCTCGCGAGCGGCCACGACACCCACGCCGGCCTCACCGGCGCCGGCATCGAGGCACTTACGCAGATGGAGCACGCCGGCATGGTACTCGACGTCTCCCACCTCAACGATGAGTGCTTTGACGAGGTTGTCGCCCACGCCACGCGTCCCTTCGTCGCCAGCCACTCCAACTCCCGTGCGGTTTGCGGCGTCAAACGCAACCTTACCGACGACCAGTTCCGCACCATTCGCGACATGGGCGGTATCGTCGGCCTCAACTACTGCAGCGAGTTCCTTTCCAACGACGCAACCGACAAGACCGCCGCAGACGTCACCTTCGACCAGCTAGCGGCACATATCGAGCACTGGCTCGACCTGGGCGGCGAGGACGTCATCGCACTCGGCGGCGACTGGGACGGTGCCACGGTGCCCGCTTTCCTCTCCGATGCCAGCAAGATGCCCGAGTTCCAGAACATGCTTTCCAAGCATTTTGGCAAGACCGTGATGCAAAAGCTCTGCAGCGACAACGCGCTTGCCTTCTTTGAGCGTTATTAATTTCACATCCCTTGAGCAGGTCGGCATGCCGAACGGTTGACATGCCGGCCCGTCCCCAATCTGAAGGACCGCTTTTGACGCAGCAGTTTACGATTTCCGTATCCCGACCGCATGGGACGCCCATCCCCGTCGTCGTTACCAAAAAGCGCGTCAAGAACTTCAACCTACGCGTCACATCGAGCGGTGAGGTCCACGCCAGCGCACCGCTCGGCGCCAGTCGCGAGCGCATCGAAGCGTTTGTGAAGCGCAACAGCGCCTGGATTATCAGCCGGCTTGCCCAGCGCGAGCAACGTCAGGCGACGGCACGAGAGCCGCTCAGCCCCTCGTCCATCATTGCGCTTTGGGGCAAGCCCATCACGGTACAGGACGCACTCGATCACAACTTTGCATCACCCGCACCGCGGCCCAAGCAGGCCACCTTCGCAAGTTTTATGGGTGCCGACGAGCCAGACGAACGTCCGCAGGCCAAGTGGAATGCGACCCTCGACGGCTTAACGCCCAGTGAGATCCAAGCCCATATTGACCAGCTCTATACGTCCGAAGTCACATCGGCGCTGCGTGATATGGTGCACGCATACGAAATCGCAATGGGTGTCGCCGTTTCCCGCGTTTCCGTGCGCAGCATGAAAACGCGCTGGGGATCATGCACGCCCAAAACCGGCGCCATTCGCATCGCACGAGAACTTGCCGCCTACCCCGTCGAGTGCCTTGACATGGTTGTCGCCCACGAGCTCGTCCACCTGCTCGAGCCGAGCCACAATCATCGGTTTCACGCGCTGCTCGACACGTACTGCCCCAACAACAGGGCTCTGTCGCAGCGGCTCAAGCAGCCACCCATAGAGACGTATTAGAACCGGTTAGCGCACACGCTCGATCTCGACGCCACAGCTTGCCAAGGGCAGGCCAACAGGCGCCCACGGCTTATCGAGCTTGATGCGCACACCAAGCAGCGAGGGATAACGGCGCAGCAGCATCTGGGCCGTACCTTCAGCTGCCGCCTCGATGAGCTTAAACGTATGCTCGCGCAGATAGCCATCGACATCGTGGCACACCGAGCCGTAGTCAATCGAGGCGTCCAAGTTATCGTGCTCTCCCGCTGCACGCAGGTCAGCATAGAGTACCAAGGACACGATGAATTTCTGGCCCAGCGCGTTCTCTTCGGGATACACGCCGTGGTTAGCAAAAACCTCAAGACCTTCAACGGTGATGCGGTCGGCATGGCGCAGATCGTCATAGTTCACGTGGGGCACCGCCGTTGCGGTGGATATTTCGCCCCTTCCACGGCGGGCGAGCTCGGCGCCTTCAGTCTTGGTTGCATTCTCGGGCAGTTTCTTGTTGCTCATCGCGATCGTCTCCTTCGTTTAGAACCCCGACCGCGTAAACTAACTACACGCGAATCGACAGGTTCTTTTTATCATCGCTCCAGTTGCAAGCATTGCGCGCGGGGCATGCAAAGCAGGCGCGCGACGCTTTGTCGGCTGCATAGAGCAGGCGCTCGAGCGGTTGGCTGTTCACGCGCAGCTTTCGATGGCCCAGAATGGCCGTCTTAATGGCTGCGGCATCGGCCGGCTCAAACGCTACGTCATCGGGCATACCGCCGAGAATCGCATCAGCGACGCGTTCGCTTGCAACATCATGGGATATACCCGATTCATACTGTTCATCTTTGCCGATATCGTGAAGAAGTGCCGTGGCGTAGATGACCTCGCGGTCAAATTCGAGCTGTTCCTCGAGATTCTTGATCCACATAATGCGAGCGACATCCAGCAGGTGGTCAATACCGTGGCGGCAGAAGATGCGCCCCGATTCCAACTGTGCAATGCTGCCCAGGTGCCGCCGGAACAGACCGTTGGCACAGATGTAATCAATGCGAGGCATGGCACCAAAAGGCGCCAGGCCCGAAGCCATAAAACCGCGACGCGGCGTTCCCTCGTCAGTATTCGATGTAAAGTCGTTGACGACTCTCATAGTTAGCGTCCCAGCATCCTAAAGAATCGCTCCTCGAGCGCCGGATCGGCCTCAAAGACGCCGCGACGAGCGAGCGTCACGGTCTTGGTGCCAGGCTTTTGCACGCCGCGCATGGTCATGCACATATGCTCAGCTTCCATGAGCACAATCGCTCCCTGGGGAGCGAGATACTCCATGAGGGCATCGGCAACTTGTGCGCACAACTGCTCCTGCAGCTGCAGACGACGGGCGTAGACCTCTACCGTGCGGGCAAGCTTAGAAAGCCCTGCGACACGGCCGTTGGGGATATAGCCAATGGCAGCCTTGCCGTAAAACGGCAGCAGATGATGCTCGCACAGCGAGTAAAACGTGATGTCGCGCTCGATAACCAAATCGTTCGAAGCGACGGCAAAGGTTTTGGACAGGTGCTCCTCGGCACTCTGGTCCATACCACCGGCGATCTCACCATACATACGGGCAACGCGCGCCGGGGTCTCCAGCAGGCCCTCACGAGTTGGGTCCTCGCCTATGCCCTCAAGCAACAGCTTAATGGCGGCCTCGACTTTTTCCTGATCGACCATCTGGGCCTCACTTTTCCGATTTTGCGTTCGCGCTATGGTACCACGCCCTTTGGCATCGGCCACAAGCTACATAGTATGGGTCGAATAGACCGGATCGTCCCGCCAAAGCTCCACAGCGTCGCAAAGCGCAACGCCCTCGCGCACAGCACGGGCGCGCGTGGCGTTCATATCAATCACGCGCTGATTGCTCGAGCCCCTAAAACGCAATGAGATATCGTACAGATCCTGAACAAACGGGCCATCCACCAACATATCGAGGCAGGCAAGGATACGGTCCGTCGCCTCGGTATGGTGACGACCACCCGGCATAAGCTCCTCGAGCACGTCGCCGGTAAAGCACCAAATGGTCTTGCCCGACCCCGCGGGATAGGCCGCACGCACGCGTTCGATAAAGTCAACAAGCCCCGCCTGATTCTCGGGCTCCATAGGCTCGCCGCCCAGAATCGTCAGGCCATCGATAAAGGGATGGTCGAGGCTCTCGATAATCTTGTCCTCGACGGCACGATCGAACGGCTCACCCGCAGCAAAGTCCCACGCGACAGAGTTAAAGCAATTCTTGCACCCACGACGGCACCCGCTCACAAACAGAGAAGTACGAACGCCTTCCCCATCAGCAATGTCGAAATACTTAATGTTCGCGTAGTTCATAGGTAACTCTCCCGGGAGGTCGGGACATATCATCCCGTCCTCAAACATTCTCGGCCTTCGGCCTGCGAAACTGCGGGCGGGACGATATGTCCCGGCCTCATGCAAAGGGTAACTCAATGAACGAAGCGAACATCGAGTATAGGGTTCGAGGTCCAATAAAAACTTTGTTGCAGCTCAACCGCCATTGCAAATCAATCGCTGCTGCAGCTCGAATTATTTCCGCTAAAAACTTCGAGGAGTGAGCAGACCGCGAGCTGCATCTCAGCTACGTCAACTTGGCCGCCCCGTAGCGAGGCCCCGGACCTTTGCTCGATATGAGTTCCGCACGAACAGGAGGCGCCAGTGGCGCCTCCGTCGTGAGCCAGGACTGTCCGAAATAGCGAGTAAAGGTCCGGGGCCTCGCTACGGGGCGGCCTGGGATGGTTATTAGAGATGCAGCACGCGGTCGCGGATCTCCTCGGTTCGACCCTGGTTCCAGAACTGGGTACCGATGTAGCCGCACGTGCGACGGGCAACATTCATCTTCTCCTGATCGCGGTTGCCGCAGTTAGGGCACTCCCACACCAGCTTGCCGTCATCCTCGACAATCTTGATCTCACCGTCGTAGCCGCACACCTGGCAGTAGTCGCTCTTGGTGTTGAGCTCGGCGTACATGATGTTGTCGTAGATGTACTGCATCACGCGAATGACAGCCTTGAGGTTGTCCTGCATGTTGGGAACCTCGACGTAGGAGATGGCACCGCCCGGCGAAAGCTGCTGGAACATGCCCTCAAACTTAAGCTTATCGAAGGCGTCGATCTCCTCGGACACGTGGACGTGGTAGCTGTTGGTGATGTAGCCCTTGTCCGTCACGCCCGGGATGATGCCAAAACGACGCTGCAGGCACTTGGCGAACTTGTAGGTCGTCGACTCAAGCGGGGTACCGTACAGCGAGAAGTCAATATCGCTTTCGGCCTTCCACTCGGCGCACTTGTCGTTCATGCGCTGCATGACGGCCATGGCAAACGGCGTGCCCTCCTTCTCGGTGTGGCTGTGGCCCGTCATGTACTTGACGCACTCGTACAGGCCGGCATAACCCAGACTAATGGTGGAGTAACCGCCCACGAGCAGCTTGTCGATCGTCTCGCCCTTCTTCAGACGAGCGAGGGCGCCGTACTGCCACAGAATCGGTGCGGCGTCAGAAAGCGTACCCATCAGGCGCTCATGACGGCACAGCAGGGCACGGTGGCACAGCTCAAGGCGCTCGTCGAAGATCTTCCAGAACTTATCCATATCCTGATGCGAGCTCAGCGCGACATCGGGCAGGTTGATGGTCACGACGCCCTGGTTAAAGCGACCATAGTACTTGGGCTTGTTCGGGTCGTAGTTTAGCGCGTTGGCAACGTTGTTAAAGCCGTTGCCCGAGCGGTCGGGCGTCAAGAAGCTGCGGCAGCCCATGCAGGTATAGCAGTCGCCGTTACCCGCGGTCTCGCCCTTCGACAGCTTGAGCTCGCGCATCTTTTTCTCGGAGATGTAATCGGGCACCATACGCTTGGCAGTGCACTTGGCAGCCAGCTGGGTCAGGTAGAAGTACGGGGAATCCTCGTGAACGTTATCGTCCTCGAGTACATAGATAAGCTTGGGGAATGCCGGGGTGATCCATACGCCGGCCTCGTTCTTAACGCCCTCGTAGCGCTGGCGAAGCGTCTCCTCCACGATCATGGCAAGGTCGTGCTTCTCCTGAGGCGTACGGGCCTCGTTAAGATACATAAAGACCGTCACGAACGGCGCCTGGCCGTTGGTGGTCATAAGGGTCACGACCTGATACTGAATCGTCTGAACGCCGCGACGGATCTCGTCACGCAGGCGATCCTCAACAACCTCGCGGACCTTTTCGGGAGATGCGGAAACGCCGAGCTCCTCGAGCTCGCGGGCGACCTCGACGCGAATCTTTTGACGGCTCACCTCGACGAACGGGGCAAGATGGGTCAGCGAAATCGACTGGCCACCATACTGGGAGGAAGCAACCTGGGCGATGATCTGCGTCGCGATGTTGCAGGCGGTCGAGAAGCTGTGCGGCTTCTCAATCAGCGTACCCGAGATAACAGTACCGTTCTGGAGCATATCCTCCAGGTTCACCAGGTCGCAGTTATGCATGTGCTGGGCAAAGTAGTCCGAATCATGGAAGTGGATCAGACCCTCATTGTGAGCATCCACAATCTCCTGGGGCAGCAGCACACGCTGGGTCAGGTCCTTGGAGATCTCGCCGGCCATGTAGTCACGCTGAACGGAATTGACGGTCGGGTTCTTGTTGGAGTTCTCCTGCTTGACCTCTTCGTTGTTGCACTCAATCAGCGACAGAATCTTGTCGTCGGTCGTGTTCTTCTGGCGCTTCAGGCTCTGAACATAGCGATAGATGATGTAATGGCGAGCGACCTCGTAGCAGTCGAGACGCATGATCTCGTCCTCGACCAGATCCTGAATCTCCTCGACCGACACGGTGTGGCCCGCGTTCTCGCATGCCTCGGCGACGTTTTGTGCCGCGTAAACCACCTGGCGGTCGGTAAGACGAGAGCTCTCCTCGACCTCCAAGTTTGCGGCGCGGATGGCATTGACGATCTTATCGATGTCAAAGACAACCTCGGTGCCGCTGCGCTTGATGATCTTCATCCTCTTGCCTCTTTCGTATCGTAGCCTCATCGCGCTTCAGAGCCAAACGATACCTGGCAGGGCTTGCCCCTGTCTTGCGGCGCCGTCGCGCAATCTGTGTTCTCGATAAACCATAAGCCTCCATGCGGACATTCCCTGGAGCCGATCAAGCGGCTCAAGGACACGTTCAAAAGAGGCAGTTAAGGTCTTCGTTCTCTGTCCGCCATCTATCATACGACAAAGAGGCATCTATATCCTGTATTCTTTTTTTAGGTCAAACACAACATATAGTGTTTCAGCAGGTCAAAGCAATTAGTCATTTTGCAGACGCATTAAAAATGAGGGGTTCTTGGCAAGTCGGTAAAACGCTACCAACACGGCTACCTGCATGGCAGTTATAAAACCCCCTTAGTCAAGCCGCTGACAAATCCTACCAAAATCAAGTCGCTCACGCCAAAAGAATCCAAAAGATTATGCTTGACCAACATGTTGCGGTCACGATCGGCCAGGACGTATGCAATCTGCCGGCACCTCTACGGGATGCGAAGACCATCGCGTACAGACCTTGGATCAATATTTGGTGGCTTATATTGGCGGCGTGCTTGGTGGCAAAACAAAACAGCCCAGAGGATATAGCCTCTGAGCTGCGAACATTTGGTGGGCGTTAGAAGATTTGAACTTCTGACCTCTTCCGTGTCAGGGAAGCGCTCTCCCCCTGAGCTAAACGCCCAAATGGAGCGGACAACGGGGCTCGAACCCGCGACCCCAACCTTGGCAAGGTTGTGCTCTACCAACTGAGCCATGTCCGCCTGCGAGGATTTAATATACGGGATGATCCACCCAAATGCAAGAACTTTTTTTAAAAAGTTTTGCGACGCCCTCGCGAACCTCGCGAAGACATCAGCCACCACGGAAGGCGCAGGCAAACGCAAACTCGCCGCAAGAGGCCACTACATCTCGCCGAGCATGATCCAGGCAGAGCTGTCCTGCGCGAGCCTGCCGTCTGCAAGCGGTGATGAGGTGAGCAGGACCCTGCCCGCCGGCAGCTCCACAGGTGCTGCACCGAAGTTCGTCACACACGCCCAGCCGTTATCGCGGCGATAGGCGATGACGCCGCCCTCAGCGCCCTCGGCACCATCCGCAAGACCGGTGCGCCCGTCAAGATCGAGCCACGCAAGATCGTTGGCGCACCCGCGCAGCTTGCGCCGCAGCCAGAGGGCGTCACGATAGAGCGCAAGCATCGATGTCGGGTCCGCTTCTTCCTTATCGGCAGCATAATCGGAAAACCATGCAGGCTGCGGCAGATGGGGCGCCGCATCGGCGTCTGCCGGCGAAAACCCAAACGATCCGCCATGCGCGGGATCGTCCGCTGCCACCCACGGCAGGGGCACACGACAGCCGTCGCGCCCCTTCTCACGCTTCGGTCCGTGCGTATTGGTCGCAGTGGGATCTTCGAGTGCATCCCACGGAATATCAGCCACCTCAAAAAGGCCGAGCTCCTCACCCTGATACACGTATGCCGAGCCCGGAAGCGCCAGCTCAAGCAAAAGGGCCGCCCGCGCGCGGCGCTCGCCGAGTTCACGGTCCTCATCATAAGACGACCCGTCGCGCAAGAGCCAGTCGAGCGCAATCTGGTGGTAGCGCGTCGCCTTGATTTGCGGCAGGGCATAGCGTGTCGCCACGCGCGGCACGTCGTGGTTGGAGAGTACCCAGGTCGAGGCGGAATCGGATTCGACGGCTGCCTTCAAGCCCTTCTCGATTGCAGTGTGCATGTCATCATAGGTCCAAGTGGCCTTGGCAAACTCAAAGTTGAATGTCTGGCCAAGCTCGCTGGGACGCGCGTAGAGATACTGGCGCTCGGGCAGCACCCACGCCTCGGCAACGGCGCTGCGTGGCGGATTATAGCGGTCGAACACGCGGCGCCACTCTCGATAGATCTCGTGGACCTCGTTGCGGTCCCACAGCGGATGGGTGCCGTCGTCAACCATGTCATCGCCCTCGGCGAGATGCCACCGGTCGAGGTCATCGCGGTCGAGATCCTTGGCGAGACCCTGCGCCACATCAATGCGAAAGCCGTCGACGCCTCGATCGCTCCAAAACGCCAGGACGTCGCAAAAGAGCGCGTGAACCTCAGGGCATGACCAGTCAAAGTCCGGCTGCTCGGGCGTAAACATGTGCAGATACCACTGACCGTCCGCAACACGCGTCCATGCGGGGCCGCCAAAGTTGGCATTCCAATTGGTGGGAGGCAGCTCGCCATGCTCGCCGCGACCATCGCGGAAGATATAACGGGCGCGCTCGGGCGATCCGGGGCCGGCGGCAAGAGCGGCTTTGAACCAGGGGTGCTGGCTGGATGAATGGTTGGGCACGATGTCGACGATGACCTTGATGCCGCGCGCGTGAGCCGCAGCGATCATATCATCGAAGTCGTCAAGCGAGCCGAGACGTGGATCGACATCGCAGTAGTCCGCCACATCATAGCCACCATCGACAAGAGGCGATGGGTAAAACGGGCTCAGCCAGATGGCCTCGATACCCAGCCGCTCAAGATAGTCCATCTGCTGGGTAATGCCCGCGATATCGCCCAGACCCGAACCAGTCGAATCCTTAAACGAGCGCGGGTAGATCTGATAGATCGCGGCATCGGACATCCATGAGCGCGAAGAAGACTTTTCTGTAGCCACGGGGCGTATCTCCCTTGCAACGAGGTTATGCGAGATGCCCACGATGATACGCCCAAAGCGCACATTCGCAGCAAACAACGCCACAGCCACGCCCCAAAACGCTCGCTCCCTCTCGGGTTCGAGCCCAGGCGATGGGTACAAAAAAGCCCGGCTACCGTGGTAGTCGGGCTGCTGCGTTTGGAGCGGACAACGGGGCTCGAACCCGCGACCCCAACCTTGGCAAGGTTGTGCTCTACCAACTGAGCCATGTCCGCATATGTAAAACAAAACGGGCGCCGGAGCGCCCGGATGTTGCCTGGAGGCGAAGCCCGGATTCGAACCGGGGGTAAAGGCTTTGCAGGCCTCTGCCTTACCACTTGGCCACTTCGCCGAAAAAGGACCGCCTAAACGGTCCGGAAATGCAATGGAGCGGACAACGGGGCTCGAACCCGCGACCCCAACCTTGGCAAGGTTGTGCTCTACCAACTGAGCCATGTCCGCTTGCGGGTTATTAATTTACGCGAGTTGTCCAAAAGACGCAAGTACTTTTTTCAAAAAACTTGTCTGCCGCATGTTCTTAATAGCCAAACGCGCTAAAGCGATTGGCTAGGCGCACGATTCCAGCGCTCCGCTAAACAGCTTCACCATCTGCACGCGCGTGCCGGCGCCGTCCGTACGACGAGCAACCTCCACGTTATCGACGAGCATACGCATAAGCTTGATACCACGGCCGCGTTCCTCAGATGCGACCGGCTCGCTCGTTTCATCGACAGAATAGCCGGCACCTCGATCAAGCACCTCAACCACAACGCGATCGCCATAGGCCTGAACCGTCAGGACGCACCCGATACCGCCCGCATGGTCATAGGCATTACCCAGCGCCTCCCCCGATGCCAATGCGACATCGTAGCGCTCGTCACGGCGCAACGGAAGCGATTCAAGGAGTTCGGCGATGCGATGTCGGTAGTATGGAAGATTCTCGATACCCTGACGGACCTCGACACTCTTACTCCAGCGAGGCAGCTCCCCCACCGGAATAGCGGGAATAGACTCCCGTGCCGGCCCCGCGACATGAAGGATATCGACAAGACGAGCAATCTCCAAAAAGCGAACAACTTCACCTGATGCATTGACGAGCGAAAGCAGGCCTTCTCGCCTCATGAGCTCACGAGCGCGCGTAAGCAGGAATGCCAAGCCCGTCGAATCGATAAAGCTAACAGCCTGACAGTTGATGACGACACGACGCACGCCGCGGCCAATCAAGGCATCCAACCGCCGACGCAGCGCAGGCACCGTGGCGATGTCGATATCGCCTGGTGGCGTCAAAACCGCTATGTCATTCCACTCATTCATACGACCATGGTTCCCCAAAAAAGCCCACTCGATGCATTCGTTTCCCCAACCGTGCGGATTCAGCCCGCTCAGCGTCGTCTATGAACGACCCCGTAAAAACTCAAGGGACACCAATGCAATGTCATCGTCCAACGCCGATTCGGTAAATCGGTCGAGCTCGCCCAAGACCTTGCCGCAGATTCCCGATACGCCCTCACCCGAGACAGAGAGCAGAAGGTCACGAAGGCGCTGCTCGCCAAAGAACGCTCCGGTGCGGTCGCGGGCCTCAATCGTTCCATCCGTATACATGAAGAGCATGTCGCCAGGAGCGAACGTAAACGCGCCTGTCTCGTACACCATGCTCTCAAAGGCACCGATTACACCCGATTGACATCCAAGTAGCTCGACCTCTCCCCCACGTGCCTCGCCGCCACCCAGCGGCATCGACTCTGGCCTAATGACCATGGTCGGAGGATGGCCCGCCGAACAATACGTTGCGCGTCCGGCCTTAAGGTCAATCTTGGCGATAAAGGCCGTCACGAACGTCTCGACCCTCGAAAAGCCCATGAGCATGCTGTTAAGGGAGCGTGCCATGCGGGCCGGTCCAGCGCCCTCCCAAGCATATGCCGTCAGGGCCGTCTTGACGAGCGCGGACATCGATGCGGCCTCAATACCTTTGCCAGACACATCACCCAGAATCATGACGGCGCAGTCGTCGGGAAGACGGATGAGCGTATAGAAATCGCCGCCGACCAACGCCGAGTTCGTGGCCGACAGGTACACCGAATCGGTTGCGATACCCGGAACATCCCCCAGGGAATTTCTCATGCCAATCTGAAGGGTCTGAGCGATATGGCGCTCCTCGCGCTTTTGAGATTCGCCTTCGTAGATCAGTTCAAAGTCATGCGCCAAGTGCACCAAGTAGTCATATTCAAGGTCATCAATCGGCTCTTGGCTACCATCACGAAGCAGCAGCGCGCGCGTCGTCGGGCTCTTCGCAACAGAAGCAGGAACAATCGCGTCGTTACTGTGCTTACCATCACCCTCAGAGCGCGGGCGCCCCGCCTCGATGCCGAAGTCGACGTAGAGACCTTGACAAGGCAGACCATGCGCCCTAAGCCAGCCTCCCATAGGCATCGATTCGTCAACGCGAGTTATACGGACGTGTTTAAGGTCCTCGGCACTCGTACCGCCCAAAACAGATGCCTCAAAGCCATCAGGGCCAGCCCCCAGACGTGCCGCTGGCGCCGTCGTGGAAAAGAAAAGCTTCTCGGGATCGTCC
The DNA here is from genome assembly GCA_902494085.1 of uncultured Collinsella sp. Taxonomy (GTDB): domain Bacteria; phylum Actinomycetota; class Coriobacteriia; order Coriobacteriales; family Coriobacteriaceae; genus Collinsella. The sequence continues at coordinate 43,466 of CABURU010000003.1, read as the reverse complement.
GGCAAAGCAACGCGACTGCCGCCTTCAAAATCTATGACGTAGGAATCCAGACTGGCGTCATACTCAACAGGGCAAAAATGGCAGTTAAGCATATTGCAGACCTCGGACGATACCGCCTGGGTAGCCGCGGCAGAATCGTCTAGAAAGGTAAACAACTCATCACGCAAGACATTGAGCGAGCGGCCAAGCTCGGCCGTGCGACGGGAGCGAAGGCTCGATGCCATGCCGACCAGCTGGATAGATAGGTAATCGCAAATGACCTCGAGCACATTAACGTCATAGGCGAGCGGTGCCTGGGGGCGTTTCCAACCAACTTCCAGCACGCCAAGGATCTGCGTACCGTAAAAAACGGGAAGACAGATCTCGCTGCGGTACGGAGGCATATCCTGCATACGCAACAGGTGCTTAGAACGATTGTCCAGGTCCATAAACATACCGGAGGCGGCCTTATCACCCTTAAGGTCCTGTTGAATCGACAAGCGACAGGCACGCGACTCACGAAGAACATACGTCGGAATGCCAGCGCCATACGGCAAAAACTCAGGCAGGTAGCTGTCGTACAGCTCCTTGGAAACACCGCGAAGTTTAAAACCGCCGCTCTCAGAAAAATAGATAGCAGCACCCGAAGCATCGAGCGTTCCTACAAGCTGGTTCAAAACGGTATCAAGTAGGCTGGGCAGCTCATCGGAGCCCACGGTACTCATAATGACCGAGAGCGTGCCAGAGAGGCGCTTGTTAGCCACTCTAAGCTCCGAAAGAGCACGCTTGAGCTGACGGTCGTGCGAATACTGTTCTTCGATGCTATGGAGCGCCACCAGGACACGTGGCGCGCGGCGCCCAAAGATGCGTGGAGGCGTTACGGAGCCCGCACGAACCAAGACGGGGATAAAGGAGCCGTCACTCAGCTTGAGCATCAGTTCGTTCTCGGAGCCATCAGTTTCAAATGGCAGACGATGTTCCGTCGCACGTTCAAAAGCGGACGAGTACAGGACGTCTTTAACATCTCCACCAATGACGTCGGCGCGTTCCTCGCACATCAAACCAAGTAAGCGATTATTCACATGCAGAATGGTTCCGTCGAGCTCGCAGATGATGACAGCATCGCTCGTGATCTCGACTAGTTGGGCAACGTCTGCCCACTCGTTGTGTTCAAGCGTTTCCATCGTGGACCCCGCCGTCTATCGGTAACAAAAAAGCCTCCGAAGAGGCTTCTCAAATGCGATGGTGTCGGAGGCGGGACTTGAACCCGCATGACCAAAAAGCGGTCACTAGCACCTCAAGCTAGCGCGTCTGCCAATTCCGCCACTCCGACATGCTATGTTGTTGATTCACGGTTCGTTTTGTCGGACCCGCGCGTTCAACGAGGAAGATAATAACCTATGATTCGAGAACTGTGCAAGCACTTTTTTCAAAAAAGTTTACGAATTTGTAAATGTGCAGGTAAATCCGTGTGTCCGGCCCCGAATCGGTGTTGCCTCCCGGCGCGTCCTCGGGCATGAGCGATATTTTGTTGCGCACTTCGTGCTGCAAAATATCGCTCCCCCTGCGGAATGCGCCGGGAGGCAACACCGATTCGGGGCCTGCAAATACATAATTCAGGCACAGTTCTCAAACATGTTCTGGGGGCTGATGTAAATTTGGCGGCTCGGCAAAGCCGAGCCCTTATATAAGGAGGCCGGAGCTAAAGCTCCGGCCTTACTCAATTTCAAATTAGATTAAGTGAGCGATCAAGGAATCGCACCCCTCTGCAGTGGTAACACAGGGCCCGTGCTGGACTTAGTTTTCAGAACATTCCGCAGACCAGGAAACCCCCTTATCCGCGGCTCCGAAGGAGCAGGATAAGGGGGTTTCCATGGTCGAGGACGTTCTGAAAACTAAGTCCAGCGCGGGCCCGGACGAGAACAACCGACTACAGGTCGATGTGCGATTCCTTGATCGGGAACGGCTCCGCGAAGTGGCACGCGCAGCAGTGACCAGGTGCAACTTCCTTAAACTCGGGAAGCTTCTCAGAGCAGATACCCTGAGCGATCGGGCAGCGAGTGTGGAAACGGCAACCGGTCGGCGGATCCAGCGGCGACGGCGGATCGCCAGCGAGGATGATGCGCTTGCGGGTCTTCTGGATATCAGGATCGGGAACCGGCACGGCAGACAGCAGCGACTGCGTGTACGGATGGTGAGGCTCGCTGTAGAGCGTCTTCCAGTCCGAAACCTCAACCATCTTACCCAGATACATAACGGCAACGCGATCGGAAATGTGCTGCACGACGGACAGGTCGTGAGCGATAAACAGATACGCGGTACCGAACTTGTCCTGGAGCTCCTTAAGAAGGTTCAGAACCTGGGCCTGAATGGATACGTCAAGTGCAGAGACAGGCTCGTCGCAGATAATCAGCTTGGGCTTCAGAGCGAACGCGCGGGCGATGCCGACACGCTGGCGCTGGCCGCCCGAGAACTCGTGCGGATAACGGTTGATGTGCTCGGGATTCAGACCGACGACGTCCAGCAGCTCGCGGACGCGCTCGATACGCTCCTCCTTGGTACCCACGCCATGAATGGTCATGGGCTCGGAGACGATCTCGCCGATGGTCATACGGGGATTGAGCGAAGCATAGGGATCCTGGAAGATGAACTGCATCTCGCGACGCATGTCCTTAATCTCATGCTTGCTCATCTCGGCAACATCTTTACCCTGGAAGAACACCTTACCGGCGGTCGGCTTGGTCAGGCGCATGATGGTGCGACCCGTCGTGGACTTACCGCAACCAGACTCACCAACCAGACCAAAGGTCTCGCCCGGATAAATCTCGAACGAAATGTCATTTACTGCAGAGACAACACGCTTGGAGAAGCGCTTGGCGAACATGCCGGACTCAGCGGGGAACTCCTTAGAGAGGTGCTCGACCTTCAGCAGCGGAGTACGCTCGTTGGTATCTGCCATTACGCCTCGCCTCCCTTCTTGGAATCCTTGCGCGTACGGGACGTCTCAGGAGCGTTCTTGAGGAACTCGGGGTCACCGGAGTAGTGGCACGCAGAGTAATGACCAGACTCGGTGACAACGCGCTCGGGGCGCTGCTTGCGGCACTTGTCCGTCGCATAGGGACAACGAGGCGAGAACACGCAGCCCTCAGGCAGGTTCATGAGCGAAGGCGGGTTGCCGTGAATCGGCGTAAGCGGCTTCTTCTCTTCGATGGCCTGCTCCGGGATGGAGCGGATAAGGCCCCAGGTGTAGGGGTGGCGACTCTCGTAGAAGATTTCCTCAGCAGTACCGAACTCGACGGGACGGCCGGCGTACATAACCATGATCTTATCGGCCATATCGGCAACGACGCCCAGGTCATGGGTAATCATGATGATGGCGTTGCCGTTCTTCTCCTGCATTTCCTGCATGAGCTCGATAATCTGAGCCTGAATGGTAACGTCCAGAGCCGTCGTGGGCTCGTCGGCAATCAGGATATCGGGATCGCAGGCAAGAGCCATAGCGATCATGACACGCTGACGCATACCGCCGGAGAACTGGTGCGGATACTCATTGACGCGCTTCTCGGGCTCGGGGATACCCACGAGGTCCAAAAGCTCGGTAGCGCGCTTGAGCGCCTCCTGCTTGGAATAGCCACGGTGCAGACGAAGGCCCTCGCCCACCTGCTTGCCGATCTTATAGACCGGGTTCAAGGAGGTCATAGGATCCTGGAAGATCATCGCGATGTCGTTTCCGCGAATGTGCTGCATCTCTTCCTCGGTCATCTCGAGGATAGAACGACCGCGATAGCGAACGTCGCCGCCCTCGATCTTTCCCGGAGGCATCGAGATAAGACCCATGATGGTCATGGCGGTCACGGACTTACCGGAGCCGGACTCACCGACGACGCCCAGGGTCTCGCCGCGATCGAGCGTGTAGGAGACACCGTCGACAGCGCGAACGACGCCGTCCTCGGTATGGAAATACATCTTAAGGTCATCGACCTCGAGCAGATGCTGGCCCTCGGGAACCGGCTGGTCCTTCAGGTCCACATAGTTCTTGTTCTTCTTCATCCTTATGCGTCCTTCATCTTGACGTCGAGGGCGTCGCGCAGACCGTCACCCAGCAGGGTGAAGGCGAGCACCGTCGAAAGAATTGCCAGACCGGGCATGATCATCATCCAGGGAGCAGTCAGAAGATACTGCTGACCGTCCTGAATCATGGAGCCCCACGAAGGCGTAGGCGGAATAACGCCCATGCCGAGGAAGGACAGAGCGGACTCGGTCAGAATGGCGCCACCAATGTTCATGGTCGCGTAGACCACGATGGAGGCGACGGAGTTCGGGAAGATGTGACGCACAACGATACGAGCATCAGATGCACCCATCGCGCGCGCAGCGTCAACATAGTCGTTTTCCTTGACCGTCAAGATTGCAGAGCGGAAGACGCGCGCAATCGAAGGCCAGCCGAGAATGCCGATGGCAAAAAAGACGTTCTGAAGACCACGTCCGATAACGGCGATCATGGCGACAACGAAAAGCACGTACGGGAACGCTAGGAAAATATCCGCACAGCGCATGATGATCGTATCCCAGATGCCGCCGTAGAAACCGGCCAGAGCACCCATGACCAGACCAATCACCGTGGAGATCGCAGTGGCCATAATACCGACGGAAAGCGAAACACGTGCACCGTAGATAACGCGAACGAGAATGTCACGACCAAGGGCGTCGGTGCCAAACGGGTGCTCTGCACACGGAGCCATCAGCGACGTCTGGGCCATGGTGGTCGAGTCGGAAGCCGTCGGCGAACCGAGCCAGGGCTTAGCCCACAGATCTGCGGTCAGGGCAACCACAACGACGATGATGATCCAGCAGACACCGATAACGGCGAGCTTGTTCTTACGAAGACGCTTAAAAGCGTCGCCCCACAGCGTGCGGGACTTGGCGGGAGCAGATGCGGCCTTGGTGGCGGTAGCCTGCTCCTGAGACTGAGAATCAGTTTCCTGCATGAGACGTACCTCCCTTAGGCCTTATCCGACGGACCGCCAAGGCGGATGCGCGGGTCGAGGAATGCATAGCTAATGTCGACGAGCAGGTTGATCACCATGACGACGACGACGATGAGCGTAACGCCGCCCATAACGATGGGCCAGTCACGCATGCTAATGGCGCGATAGACCTCATAGCCGATACCGGGCCAGTTAAAGACCGTCTCGGTCAGGATGGCGCCCGAAAGCATGCCGCCAAAGTCGACACCAATATAGGTAACGACGGGGATGAGTGCATTCTTAAGCGCATGCTTGATGATGATCGCGCGATTGGAGAGACCCTTGGCTTTTGCCGTACGGATGTAATCCTGGTTCATGACGTCAAGCAGCTGCGAGCGCATTATGCGGGCAGCATAAGCGGTCGAAACCGAAGCCAGCGTAATGGTCGGAAGCACATAGTGCATCCAATCCTGATACTGAGAGCTGGCACCGCCGGCACCCGAGATCGGCATGGAGAATGCACCGCCCGTGGCGTCCTTGAGAATGACGCCAAAGAACAGTTGCAGCAACATACCGAGCCAGAAGGCCGGGACGGCAACGAGGATCGACGTGGTGAGCGTTACCAAAATATCCCAGAAGGAATAACGCTTTACCGCCGAAATGATACCCGCACCGATACCCATGATTGCCTCGAGCACGATGGCGCACGCGGCAAGTTTGACCGTATACGGATACTTCTGGGCAAAGATTTCCGTAACCGGCAGCTTGCGCTGATACGAATTGCCCAGATCGCCATGAAGCAGGCCGTTCATGTAATACAAGTAACGGTCCACGAGCGACGTTTGAACGGGGTCGCCGTTCTCGTCAAGGATCGCGTTGCCGTCCTCGTCCGACTGGACCAGGTGATAGCGAACGCGAAGCTGAAGCTCCACCTCGGGGGACAGAGCCTTGTCTCCACCGATCAGCTTGATCGGATCTCCCGGCACGATATTCTGGAGGGCGAACAAAATCAGCGTAACGCCCAAAAACACCGGGATGAACTGAAGCACACGTTTAACGATGTACTTACCCATACCACTCCCCTATCTAGGGATTAACCTAAATGGGATGCCGATCGCCAGACCGGCATCCCAAAATTACCATCAGCCAGTTTACCCCAGGTTAGGGAGAACTGTATGTTTCCCATGAGGTCTACGTAAATACTTGACCCTCACGGAAGCTGCAAACTCTTAGGCGAGCTCAGCGGTACCCAGATCGGCGTGTTTCTGCGGATCGACATAGAGGTGCTTGATGCGATCGGAGCCGGCGATGGTGTGCGTGTAGAACATCACCGGGATGACCGGGCAGTCGGCAGCGACCATTGCATCGGCCTCCTGCATCTTAGCGACGCGCTCTTCGTCGTCAACCGTGGTACGGGCCTCATCGACCTTGGCGTCGAACTCGGGGTTGTTGTAACCAGAGCGGTTGTCGCCACCGAGGGAGTCGGAGTGGAACAGCGGATACAGGAAGTTGTCCATGATCGGGTAGTCAGCAATCCAACCCAGACGACCGAACTGATAGTTAAAGTTCTGATACTGCTCGAGCAGGGCAGACCACTCGGGGGTATCGGAGACAGCGGTAACGCCAACCTTGGCGAGGTCGCCGATGATGGACTCCATGATCTCCTTGTGGCCACCGTCCTGGTTGTAGGACAGAGTCACGTTAATGCCACGATCGCCGTTAGCACCAGCGGGAGCAACCTTGTCGAGGTACTCGTTAGCCTTGTCGACGTCGTAGGCGCAGAACTCCCATGCGCCCTCCTTGTAGCCATCGATGCCCGGAGGAACAATGCCGTCGGCAGGGGTACGGGTACCCTTGAAGATGGTCTTGCAGATGGCCTCACGGTTGATGGCCAGGGAGATACCCCTGCGCAGGTCGGCGTTGTTGAACGGCTCGGCCGTGTTGTTGCAGGTCAGGTAGTAGGTGGAAGGCTCGGCGCCGAGCAGCATGCGCTCGCCGTCACCCATGGTGTAGCCGTCCTTGGACACGCCGCGATCCTTCTTGGCAGCGTCGATCTGAGCAACGGGAACGTCGCAGACATCGAGGTTACCGGCCTGGAACTCCTTGTAAGCGGTCTCCATGTCCTTGATGACCTGGAAGTGGATGCCATCGATCTTGGCCTTGTCGCCATAGTAATCGTCGAACTTCTTGAGGTTGATCTCCTGACCATCCTCCCACTTGCCGTCCATCATGAACGGGCCGTTACCGACCGGTGCAAGGTAGAAGCTCTTGACATCGGACTCGGCGCACTCGGGAACCGGGGCCAGAGCCGGGTGAGAGGCGACGAAGGGGAAGTCGGCGTAAGCGGAAGACAGCTTGACGACGAGGGTCTCATCGTCGGGGCAAGTAACACCGCTGAGCTCGGTAGCGTTACCGGCAAGCAGGTCGTCATAGCCCTCGACCATGGAAAGATGATAGGAGACCTCGGAAGGGCCGTACTCGGTAGCGATGGCCGACTTGGTGTTGACCAGACGCTCCCAACCGAGCTTGAAGGACTTGGAGGTAACGTCGTCACCGTTGTGGAACTTGGCCTTCTTGATCTTGAAGGTAAACTCGGTGGCGTCGTCGTTGGCCTCAAAGGACTCGCAAGCCAGCGGAACGATCTCGCCCTTCTCGGCGTCATAAGAGGTCAGAGCGTCAAAGAGCTGGTACTCGACCTGAGTGCCCTGGTCCTCCTGGACATTGTAGGGGTCGATGCAGACCGGGTTGTTGATGTAGAAGTTCAGCGTCGAACCGGACTCAGAACCGGAAGCGTCGCCGCCCTTCTTGCCGCATGCGGCAAGAAAAGCCATGGAGCTCGCAGCGAGGGTGCCGCCAACAAAGGCGCGACGACCCATAACGGGCTGGTGGAACATAGAATCAGCCATGCCATCCTCCTTATGAGATAGGACAAAGAAATGTTCAGTCGGACATATGTCGAGACAATCCGATCCGAACCATCAAAACGCCGCCCGCTGCTATGGCTGGTTATGCACAACGGACCAACGTTTCGCAATACAGTAGCGCATTTTATGCACGATTTGGGGCTAATTCCGGTTAACGGTCGAGAATTTCTTTAGTTGGGCGAAGTATGTGGGGATATTTTGACTCTGTTACAAATATGTAAACAAAAAGGGTCCCGCACCTGCGAGACCCATTGCAAACGTATATACGCCGATGCTTAGTAGCCGACGATGCCCTGCGGGAAGAAGAACATGCACAGGACGACGCACACGGCAAAAACAACGGCCATAATTACCGTCAGGCGATCGAGGTTCTGCTCCATGACGCCCGTGGCAGAGCTGGAGTTATACAGCGAGCTAGCGATCATATCCGAAACGCCGGTGCCCTTACCGGAATGCATCAGGACGAGAATCGTCAGCGCCACGGCAGAGACAGCCCAAACGACAAACAGAAGAATCTGGAACGGACCCATAGATAAGCTCCTTAATAGAACAGTTCAAACTCCAGTACTGTACCACAACCCCCGACACTCCCCCACCTGCCATTTGGGGACGGGGCAGATATGGCAGAAATACCAAAAATAAGGGGGTTGCCCGAATATGGACAACCCCCTTCAAAGAAACGCTTGGCGTTTTCTCTTAGGCCTCGGCGGCGAGCACGCGGCCCGTCATCTCGGCGGAAGGCTCCAGACCAGCCATGGTAAGCATAGTCGGGGCGATATCGGAGAGACGACCGTCCTCGATACCGGTGAGCTGTGCCTTCTCATCAACGATGATGAACGGCACGCGGTTGGTGGTGTGAGCCGTGAACGGATGCTTGGAACCGTCGGAAGCAACGTCAAACATGTGATCGGCGTTGCCGTGATCGGCGGTAATCAGCGCAAAGCCGCCCTTAGCGAGAATCGCCGGGACAACCTTGGACAGAGCATCGTCAACAGCCTCGACAGCCTTAACGGCGGCGTCGAAGACACCGGTGTGACCAACCATGTCGCAGTTCGCGAAGTTCACGATGTAGAAATCAGCGCGATCCTCGTTGATGGCGGCGACAAGCTTCTCGGTAACCTCGGGAGCGCTCATCTCGGGCTGCAGATCATAGGTAGCGACCTTGGGGGAAGCGACGAGCACGCGCTCCTCGCCCTCCTTGGGCTCCTCCATGCCGCCGTTAAGGAAGAACGTCACGTGTGCGTACTTCTCGGTCTCGGCGGTGTGCAGCTGCTTCAGGCCATTGGCGGCGATAACGTCAGCCAGGACGTTCTCGGGGAACGTCTTGGGGAAGGCGACCTCGACGTCAAACGTCGGATCGTACTCGGTCATCGTCACAAAGTGCGAAAGCTTGATCTGCTCGCGCTCAAAGCCGTCGAACTCCTTGTCCGTGAACACGCGGGTCATCTGACGAGCGCGGTCGGGACGGAAGTTGAAGAAGATGGCCGCGTCGCCCTCGTGGATGCCCTCGTTGTGGGCAGCGAAGGGCTCGACGAACTCGTCGCCGCGCGGATCCTTCTCGTAGTAGGCCTTGATACCGGCAACGGGGTCGGTATCAGCATCGGACGCGTTGACCATGACGTCGTAGGCGCGCTGGATGCGCTCCCAACGATTATCGCGGTCCATGGCCCAATAACGGCCCGAGACGGTGGCAACGCGAGCGTCGCAACCGGTCTCCTCAGAGATCTTAGCCAGGAAGGCGCAGAACTCACTCATGTAACCGGCACCGGACTGCGGGTCGACGTCGCGACCATCCATGAAGGCGTGGACGCGAACGGTCTTGACACCGTGCTCGGCAGCCATCTTGACCAGAGCCTCGACGTGGTTCATATGAGAATGAACACCGCCAGGGCTCATAAGGCCCATGAGGTGGAGAGTCTTGCCGTCAGCCTTGACATCGTCCATAGCCTTGACGAAAACCTCGTTCTTGGCGATGGAGCCGTCCTTGATGGCATTGTTGATGCGCGAAAGTTCCTGGAACACGATGCGGCCGGCACCGATGTTGAGGTGACCCACCTCGGAGTTGCCCATCTGGCCATCGGGAAGACCCACGTCCTCGCCCGAAGCGCCGAGCGTGGTGTGGGGGTACTTCTCATACAGGCTGTCAAGGAAGGGCGTCTTGGCAGCGGCGACGGCGTTCTCGCCATCGGCCGGAGCCAGGCCGCAACCATCCATGATGATCAGGAGTGCAGGAAGATGACGCTGTGCCATATGTCCTACTCGCCTGCCTTGACGACCATAGAGGCGAAGTCGGCAGCCTTGAGCGAAGCGCCGCCCACGAGGGCGCCGTCAACGTCGGGCTTGGCGACGAGCTCGGCAATGTTGCCGGGCTTGGCGGAACCGCCGTAGAGAACGCGGATGCCGTTGGCGAGCTCCTCGCCGAACATCTCCTTGAGGGTCTCACGGATAGCGCCGCAGACCTCCTGAGCGTCCTCGGCGGTAGCGGTCTTGCCGGTGCCGATGGCCCAGATGGGCTCGTAGGCGACGACGACCTGCTTGGGGCAGGTGATCTCAAGGCCAGCAAGGCCAGCCTTGACCTGGTTCACGACGTGCTCGACATAGGTGCCAGCCTCGCGGACCTCAAGGGACTCGCCGCAGCAGAAGACGGGAACAAGACCGGCGGCAACGAGAGCCTTAGCCTTCTTGTTCTGGTCCTCGTCGGTCTCGTGGAAGTAGTCGCGACGCTCGGAGTGACCGATAATACAGTAGGTGCAGCCAGCGGACTTGAGCATGTCGCAAGAAGACTCACCGGTGAAGGCACCCTTGGCCTCCCAGTACACGTTCTGTGCACCGAGGGCGATGGGGGCAGCCTGAATGCGGTCATGAACCGTGGTGATGTCGATGGTCGGAGGGCAGACGAGCACCTCGACGCCAGCCGGAACCTCGGGCAGAGCCTGAGCCAGCTCGTCGGCGAGCTTGGCGGCCTCGGCGACGTCGTTGTTCATCTTCCAGTTACCAGCGATAAGAAGGGTGCGATTAGGCATCGAGAAGCGCCTCCACTCCGGGCAGGGCCTTACCCTCGACGAGCTCCATGGAAGCGCCACCACCGGTGGAGATCCAGCTCATCTTGTCGGCCAGGTTGAACTTGTTGACAGCTGCGACGGAGTCGCCACCGCCGATGATCGAGGTGCAGTCGGCCTCGGCGACAGCCTCGGCGATAGCCTGGGTGCCGTGAGCGAAGTTGTCAAACTCGAAGACGCCCATGGGGCCGTTCCAGAACACGGTCTTGGCGCCCTTGACGGCCTCGGCGTAAAGCTCCTCGGTCTTGGGGCCGATGTCCATACCCTCACGATCGTCGGGGATAGCGTCGGAAGCGACAACCTCGGGGACAGCGTCCTCGCCAAAGTGATCGGCAACGCGGTTGTCGATGGGGAGCAGGATCTTGACGCCCTTCTCCTCGGCCTTCTTGAGCATCTCGCCGGCGCGCTCGACCCAGTCCTCTTCCTTGAGGGACTGACCAACGGTCAGGCCCTGAGCCAGGAAGAAGGTGTAGGCCATGCCGCCACCGATAATCAGGGTGTCAGCGGAGTCGATGAGGTGATCGAGAACGCCGATCTTGGAGGAAACCTTGGAACCGCCGACGATGGCGACGAAGGGACGCTCGGGCTCGGCGAAGATGCCGGTCAGCGTGTCGACCTCCTTCTCGAGCAGGAAGCCAGCGACGGCAGGCAGGTAAGCGGCGGGGCCCACGACGGAACCCTGGGCGCGGTGAGCGGTACCGAAAGCATCGAGAACGAAGACGTCGCCATAGGAAGCGAGCTTCTTAGCGATCTCGGGGTCGTTCTTCTTCTCACGCTTATCGAAGCGGACGTTCTCGAGAACGAGAACCTTGCCCGGCTCGACGGCAGCGACGGCCTCGGCAGCCTTCTCGCCGTAAGTGTCTGCGACAAAGGCAACGTCGAGACCAGAGAGCTCGGCGAGCTTCTTGGCGACGGGCTCGAGGGACAGCTCGGGCTGGAAGCCGGTGCCATCGGGACGGCCGAGGTGGCTCATGAGGATGACGCGAGCGTTGTGCTCAACGAGATAGTTGATGGTGGGCAGGGCAGCCTTGATGCGGGTGGTGTCGCCAACGACGCCATCCTTGATAGGCACGTTAAAGTCAACGCGGACGAGAACGCGCTTTCCGTCGACATCGATGTCGCGGACGGTCTTCTTGGTAAAGGCCATGTTTGCTTCTACCTTTCGTACGTGTCTGCCTCCCATTACGGCAGACGATTTCTTATAAAAAGGGCGCGACCCTAGGGTGTAAGCCCTATAAGGCCGCGCCCTTCTTTAGACGCTCAACGAGCTATTCGCTAAAAGCTAAATTAAGCAACGAACTTCTCGAAGTACTTGATGGTGCGGACCATCTGAGAGGTGTAGGAGTTCTCGTTGTCGTACCAAGAGGTGACCTGAACGAGGGTCTGGCCGTTGCCGAGGTCAGAGCACATGGTCTGAGTGGCGTCGAAGATGGAGCCGTGGGTCTCGCCGACGATGTCGCGGGAGACGATCTGGTCCTCGTTGTAGGCGAAGGTCTCGGGGATGGTCTCGGCGTAGGCCTTCATGGCAGCGTTGACCTCGTCGACGGTGACCTTCTTGTCAACGACGGCGTAGAGGTTGGTCAGCGAGCCGGTCGGCGTCGGGACGCGCTGGGCGGCACCGATGAGCTTGCCGTTGAGCTCGGGGAGAACCAGGCCGATGGCCTTGGCAGCGCCCGTGGTGTTCGGGACGATGTTCTCGGAGCAGGCGCGGGAGCGACGGAAGTTGCCCTTGCGCTGCGGGCCGTCGAGCGGCATCTGGTCGCCGGTGAAGGCGTGGATGGTGGTCATGATGCCGGACACGATGGGAGCGAAGTCGTTCAGACCCTTGGCCATCGGGGCGAGGCAGTTGGTGGTGCAGGAAGCAGCGGAGATGATGTTGTCCTCAGCGGTCAGCGTCTCATGGTTGACGTTGTACACGATGGTGGGCAGATCGCTGCCGGCCGGAGCGGAGATGACGACCTTCTTGGCGCCAGCGTTGATGTGGGCCTGAGCCTTAGCCTTGCTGGTGTAGAAGCCGGTGCACTCGAGAACGACGTCGACGTCGAGGTCGCCCCAAGGCAGGTTGTTGGCGTCGGCCTCCTTGTAGATCTTGATCTCCTTGCCGTCAACGGTGATGGAATCCTCGCCAGCAACGACCTCGTGATCGCGAGCGTAGTTGCCCTGCGTGGAGTCGTACTTCAGCAGGTAAGCGAGCATATCGGGAGAGGTGAGGTCGTTGATAGCGACGATCTCGGAGCCCTCATGACCGAACATCTGACGGAAAGCCAGACGACCGATGCGACCGAAGCCGTTAATAGCAACCTTTACTGCCATTGTGTCTCCTTTCGTAAGGCCCCCGCGAGCTACAGCGCCCGCCGTTGAGGCCCACAAACTAACCACTCGCCTAATATACCTTTTTTTTGACTTGAATTTCACGAGAATGCTCGAAATTGAAAATCAAATTTACGTTAAAACGTTTTAAAGACTAAAATAGCAGCTAAATCCATATATAAGTCGTTACTTCAAACTACCTGTTTGCTTCAATGAGCTTTTCAAGCCGTAAAACACGATGGTAGAGGGCTGACTTCGACAAGGGAGGATCAGCCATCTCCCCCAAATCACGCAGCGACAGATCAGGATAGCGCTCGCGCAGGTCGCAAAAGACCGCCAAGGCATCCGGAAGCGCATCGCGAAGGCCACGCTGCTCGAGCTCATCGATAAGCGCAAGCTGATGTTGGGCAGCACCGGCGCTTCTGGTCTGGTTGGCGAGCTCGGCATTCACGCGACGGTTCACATCGTTCTTAACCAACTTGACCGCGCGCGCCTCCTCAATCTCGGCAACGCTGCGCTTGGCACCAATCAGCTTTAATAGATGCTCGATTTCCTCGGCGCTCTTAATGTACACGGCATATGACCCCCGCCGTGCATTAACACGAGCATGGACCCCAATCTGCTCCAACAGATCGCAAAGTCCCTTGGCATATTGCTCGCCCTGCACAGCGATCTCCAAATGAAAATCGCCGTGTGGATCGGCCACGAAGCCGCCCGCGATGAGCGCGCCGCGGATATAGGCAAGTCTACAGCAAGGACGGGCAACGATATGTCGGGGTACGCCGGCGACAAGTCCTCCCCTACGGTCGAGGATACCCAGCAGAACCAAGGCCTTATCCAGGTCTGGCTGATCAGGCAAGGTGATGAGGTAGTTTCGAACCTTATGCAAGACAGATTTGCGGACGGTGAACTCCGTTTTGAGCTTAAGGATACGATGCGTCAGCGTGATCATCGTGCGCGCGACGGCTCCCGTCTCAGTCGCAACCGTCAAACGATACCGCCCAGAGCCGGTAAGCGAGAGCGTACCACTCACACGCGTGAGGGCGGCAAGCGTCGACAAGTCGCAGTATTCACATTCGGGTTCGCAGCGCGCAAGCTCGTCGCGCACCTCAGCGGTAAACGACATGCAGGCCTATGCCTTCGTGTTGGCGCGCGACAGGTCGCGGTGGGAGATGCTCACATGATACTGAGCGCCTTCCAGGTAACGGGCCGTGGCCTCGGCAATGGCAACGCTGCGGTGTTGGCCGCCCGTGCAGCCGATGGCGATAGAAAGCTGCGGCTTACCCTCCGCGATATAGCCCGGCATCACCGTATCGAGCAGCTGTGTCCAAGCCTTCCAAAACTCCTGCGTCTTGGGATGGTCCAGAACAAAATCGGAGACCTTTTTATCGAGACCGGTCATCGTGCGCATCTCGGGATCGTAGAACGGATTAGGCAGGAAGCGGACGTCGATCATAATGTCCGCCTCGACGGGCATGCCGTGCTTAAAGCCAAACGAGAACACGTGGACGTCCATGAGCTGCTGGTCGGACAGCTCGGAAAATGCCATACGTAGCTTGTTGCGCAGCGCAGAGGTGCGCAGACGGCTCGTGTCGATAATCATATCGGCTCGGTCGCGCACGCCCTGAAGCTGAAGGCGCTCGCGCTGAATGGCATCGGCCGTAGTCTCCCCCGGCTTGGCAATGGGATGACGGCGGCGATTTTCGCTGTAGCGACGGATCAGCACCTCGTCAGAGGCCTCGAGAAACACGATGTCACAGCTCATCTCGCGCTCCTCGAGTGCGGCGACCGCATCGAGCAACTCGTCAAACAGCCCCTGGCTACGCAAATCGCAGGTGACGGCGAGATGCCTGCCCACGCCCGTATTGATGCCGACGAGCTCGGCAAGCTGGGCGATGAGACGCGGAGGCAGGTTATCGATGCAAAAATAGCCCATGTCCTCGAACACGTGCATGGCCTGTGTGCGGCCCGATCCGGACATTCCGGTGATGATGACGATATCGGGGATGCGCTCCGAGCGCTCCGCCGCATCCATGGCATCTCCCTTTTGCATGTGCTGCCTCCCGAAAACAAGCGCGGGACCCAGCAACCCGGATCCCGCGCGGTCAATTGCCTATATTGAGTATACCGCCCCGAGCGGATACGAGGTCTGTCTTACGCCTCAAGCGCAGCCTTGAACCAACTTGTAATACTCGTGGGGTGCGTGATGGCGGTGCCGACGACAACGGCCCAGGCGCCAGCATCGATCGCGGCGCGAGCCTCCTCGGGCGTATGCACGCGACCCTCACAAATGATGGGAAGGCCGGGGAATTCCTCAGTCGCCTGACGCAGGAGCGGCAGGTCGGGGCCATCGGCCATGGTGCAGTCGATGGCGGCGACGCCGTGAGAAAGCGTGGTGGATACCAGGTCAAAGCCCATATCAACAGCACGGCGAATATCCTCGATGGTGGCACAATCCGCCATCAGGAGCACACCCTCCTCGTGCAGCGGACGGAAGGTATCCTCGACCGTCTTGCCATCGGGGCGCGGACGATCGGTGGCGTCGATCGCCACGATATCGGCACCGGCAGCAACGCAGGCGCGAGCGTGACGCAGCGTCGGCGTGATGTAAACGCCCTCGTGCCCATCCTTCCACAAGCCGATGACGGGAACCTCACAGCGACCCTTAATGGCGGCAATGTCGGCAAGGCCCTGGCAGCGAATGGCGGCAGCGCCGCCGAGCTCGCAAGCGCGAGACATTTGAGCCATGGTCTCGGGCGTACGAAGCGGCTCGCCCATATACGCCTGAACGCTCACGACGAGCTTGCCCTTCAGGGACTGGATCAAAGGATCGACGGTCATGTTCGACTCAACCTTTCTCAAAACAGCCTTCTGAGACACCGCACCTTGACGTTCAAACCGTCGCTCGCGTACCGAAGTACGCTTCGCTCCTCTTTCACGTCAATCTGCGGCACCTCAGAAGGCGCACTTGGTAGTTATGTTTACTTCAACGACGCAAGAAGGTGTTCGGCGGCACCGATGAGCGGAGCATCGCCCTCCAGAGAACCGATGAGGATCGGCGTGTCCTGAAGCGGATCGAGCGCCTGGCTGGCATAGCCTTCGTGCACCGAATCCTTCCACGTCTGTGAACGCCAATCGGGACCTTGGTGAATCACGCCGCCCGAAAGCACGATGACCTCAGGGTCCAGGATGTTAGCGAGCGAGCCCAAGCTGGCGCCCAGCGCAAAGCCGGCGTCATGGATGACCTCGGTCGCCTTTGCGTCGCCCGCACGGCACAGGTCGTTCACATCGCGACCGACCGAAGGACGGCTGGGTTCGACGCGGCCAAAACGTTCATCGTACATTCGACCAATGGAAGTGCCCGAAGCAACCGACTCCAGATGGCCGGAACGCCCGCAGGCGCAGGGAATGCCGGCGGCAGCCGAGCACTCGATGTGGCCCATATGGCCGGCAGCACCATGGAAGCCCTGCATCACGCGGCCGTTCTCGACGTATGCGCCGCCGATGCCCGTACCGATGCCAAGACACAAGACGGAGAACTTACCCTTGCCGACGCCCCAGTGGGCCTCGCCCAGAGCATGAGCCTGCACGTCGCCTACAACGGCAACGGGAAGACCGAGGTCCTCGCGCAGACGCGGCCCCAACTGAACGCCGGACCAGCCGGGCATGATCTCGTTGGCATACGCGATGGCGCCCGTCTTGGGATCGACGACGCCGGCGGCACCAATGCCGACGCCAAGGACCTCGACATCGGGATTCGCCTCAAGAGCAGCCTTGATGGACGCCTCGATACGCTGGAAGACGGCCTCGCCGCCCTCCTGGGCCTCGGTAGGAACCTCGGCCTCAAAAACAGGATGGGGCACGCTGCCGTCAGCCGGGTACTCCATGATGGCAGTCGCGATCTTAGTTCCGCCGATATCGACAGAGCAGACGTACTTGTTCTCCATGTCGCTCTCCTTAGGAGATAAAAAACAACTACAGGAAATGAAGGCGGTGTTATCGCCGCAACTCAGTAAAGGTTTCCCAGATGCCCGAGGTTGGGGTGAAAGTGGTCGGGCGTTGACCTAATGGGTCACGCCCGACCACTTGAGCCCCAAGATCGGGTGCCTGGGGAAGCTTTACAGGAGACCGTTGTCCTGAAGGACCTTCTTAATCGCCTCGACGTTCTCGCCGGTCATAGCCTTCACCGGGCGCGGCATGGTCGGGCTGTCGAAGATGCCCATGAGGTTCATAGCGGTCTTGAAGGCGCCGACGCCACCGGCATAGCCCTGGACGCCCGAGGTGACATCCCAGATGTGCGAAATCTCATTGAGGCGATCCTGCTCGGCCTTGACGGTAGCCCAGTCACCAGCCTGAGCGGCCTTCCATTGACGCACGTAACCCTCGGGCTCAACGTTGGCGAGACCCGGGACGGAACCGTCGGCACCACCGAGGTAAGCGCCGTCGACAACAACCTCGTGACCGGTGAGGATGCTCATCGGATGGCCGTTCTTCTCGTTCTCCTGAACGAGGTAGCGGAACGAGATGTCATCACCCGAGGAATCCTTGACGCCGGCCAGAACGCCCTCGGCACCGAGCTTGGCAAGGAGCTTCCAGGGGAGCTTGGTGTGGACACACACGGGGATGTCGTAAGCGAAGATGGGCAGGTCGAGTTCCTCATGCAGGATGCGGAAGTGCTCCTCGACCTCGGTCATGCCCTGCAGGGCATAAAACGGGCAGGTGGCGACGAGGGCATCGGCGCCCAGCTCCTGGGCGACCTTACCGTGCTCGATCATGCGCTCGGTCTCGGTGTCGATGATGCCGACCAGAACGGGAACGCGGTGGTCGACGATACGAACGGCCTCGGCGATAATCTGGCGACGGCGCTCGTCGGTGGAGAAGACGACCTCGCCCGAGGATCCCAAGAAGAACAGGCCATCGACGCCGGCATCGATCATGCGGTTGATGCTGCGCTCAAAGGAGGCAACGTCGAGCTGGTGATCTTCGGTATCGGGAACAACGACGGGAGGGATAACGCCGGTGAATTTCTGAGTTGCCACAAGAATCTCCTTAGTTGTCTGGCGGGCGGCCCTATGCCGCCCACTCTTGTTGGCAGTGTCCAGGCCGTCTAGGCCAAAGAACACGAGTAGAACGTTTGGTTAAAAAAGTCGACGACTTCGTTTTCGAACGCATTGATGCGCTCGTGAGCGTATTTGGCATAGATGATATGCTTCCGGTCACACTCAAGACCGTTGAATACGGCAAACTGACCCTTGGGGTCGCTCACGGTATCCATAAGCGATGTGCCCATGAGCACCGATCCGCGCACCCGAGACGACAACGCCTCGAGGCCGCCGGGAAGTGGATTGGCAACCGCCGTGCAGGCGAGGCCCCGCTCGTCCAGAGCAGAAACCGCCAGCGCGACACCGCCGCCAAGGCCCTCGCCCCATGCAAAGATGCGGTCAGGGTCCATGCCATCAAGATTGCGCGCGACCTTCGCCAACGCACAACCCCAACGGACGCGCTCGACAAACGCAGGCGAGGTAATCCCCTGCTGCAGGTCGTCCGCACCAGCAACATCGTCATCCAGCGCGAGGACGGCATACCCCATGGCGGCAAATCTCGTCATGTGATGCCATCCACGCACGGGTCGATCGATGTCGTGAAACATCAGGCACAGCGGCACGCGCTCAGACACTCGGGCACGACCGACAGGCTCGATCAAACGAGCGTGAATCGCATCGTCACCGAGCTCAAAGGAGACCTCCGAGTAACGGGCGCAGGGGTTAACAAAGTCAATCGCCGTAATGGCCAGGCCTTGAATCTCAAGATTCGAAGCGCATGTCTCTAAATCAGAAACATCTGCTTGGACATCACCGCGCCAGTCCCGATATTCTGCGAGCCTTGACGAAACCGTTCCAGGCATCTCCGCGAGCCCGGGGACGATCAGCTCGTCGATATTGCTCTCGCACTTAGACATGAGCCTCCCCTCCCTCGCAGAAAAACGGAATGATCAGATCGTCAAAGTCCTGAATCTCCTCGTGACCAAAGCCCTCAAAGAACTCGCGTCGCTTCTCACAGGCCAGATTGTTGTAGACCGCAAACTGCGTCGCCGGCGGACAGACGATATCGGCTGTGCCCGTGCCAAACAGCACGGGGCATTTGACCATGG
Organism: uncultured Collinsella sp.; assembly: GCA_902494085.1. Taxonomy (GTDB): domain Bacteria; phylum Actinomycetota; class Coriobacteriia; order Coriobacteriales; family Coriobacteriaceae; genus Collinsella. The sequence goes on along the minus strand of CABURU010000003.1, from coordinate 24,076 downwards.
GGGCAAAGTTCTTGGAATCGAAGTACGCCAGTTTGGCATAGGCCTCCTCAATACGAGTCGAGTCCTCGTCAAACCAACGCGACCAATAACGCAGGCCTTCATAAGCGATATCGTCGGCATCCAGATCCCAAACAAGGCGGAAATCCGACAGGAAGGGATAGAGGATGGCAGCGCGATTGATAAGCTCACTATTAAGCGCGCAGGTCGCAATGCCCAAACCGCCGCCCTGCGATGCGCCGTTCACAAATACGCGGGAAAGATCGATGCCCTCGAGCTCGCGAACAATACGGCACAGAATGCGGATATCCTGGTGCAAGCGGACATAGTAAAGATTGGCCGGGTCGCCGTCGATACCGGCGACGATATGCCCAGCAACCGTCGTGCCTTCAAATCCACCAATATCCTCGGAGGGGCCACCCTGGCCAGGACAATCGAGAGCGATGAGTGCCATGCCCATGCCCGCAAACGACGCCTGCTCGAACCAGCTGCGGCTTGCACCCGGATAGCCGTGGAACTGTAGCACCAGCGGCACGGGCTCGTCCGAAACCGGCTGGAGATACTTGGCATGCAGGCGTGCACCGCACATGCCGGTATACCAGAGGTCGAAAAACCGACAGGTCGCGGAATCCGCAACCGAAGCCGCCTCAATCGCATAGTCGAGCTCGACGGCGTCGGCCTCGGCCATGCGGTCCTTCCAAAAGAGATCGAAATCCGATGGACGGGGCATAGCGCCTCGATATTCACCAAATTGCTGTTGTAGCTCCTGAGCACTTGGCATGGCTCGTGAACCCAACCTTTCGAAATCGCAACGGAGGTGCGCCCGGCAAGGGAACCGGGCGCACGGGAGGGAAAGCGAGGCTACTCGCCGAGCTTGGGATGCAGCAGCGACGGCGCAGCGCCGAGCAGCATCTTGGTGTAGGGGTCCTGAGGGTGCTGGAAGACCTGCTTGGCCTCGCCCTGCTCGACGATCTTGCCGCCATTCATAACGATGATGTCGTCAGAGATATAGCGGACCGTCTGGATGTCATGGCTGATGAACACCATGGCCAGGCCGAGCTCCTTCTTAAGGTCGGTCAGCAGGTTCAGAATCTGCGCGCGGACCGAAACGTCCAGAGCCGAGGTGGGCTCGTCGGCGATGATGGCATCGGGGTTCAGCGACAGGGCACGGGCAATTGCGACGCGCTGGCGCTGGCCGCCCGAAAGCTGGCCGGGAAGAACCTCGGCGGCGGAGCTGGGCAGACCGGTGAGCTCCAAGAGCTCCTTGACGCGCTTCTCCTGCTCGGCCTCGGTACCCAGGTTGTGGACGCGCATGGGGTCGAGCAGTTGCTCGCGAACGACCATGCGGGGATTGAGCGCCGTGGCCGGGTTCTGGAACACGACCGAGATGACGCGACCCATGTGGCGACGGTCCTCGGCGGTACGTTTGGTAACGTCCTTGCCCTTAAAGTAGACCTTGCCGCTCGTGGGGGCCTGCAGGCCGCACATGACGTTGGCGGTGGTGGACTTTCCGCAACCGGACTCGCCGACGATGCCGATGGTCTGTCCGGGCATGAGCTTAATCGTTACACCCTGGACGGCGTGAACCAGGTTGGGGTGCAGAATCGAGCCGGTACGGGTCCTAAAGGTGACGTGGACGTCATCAAGGAAGATGATCGGCTCGACGCCGTTGACTGCGGTCTCGCTCATCTACATCACCTCCGCGTGAGGGGTCAAACCATTTGCCTTGAGCACCTCGTCGGGGAGCTCGGAATAGAAGTGCTCGGTGCCGGGCACGCGCTTGAAGACCGGACGGGTGTCCAGGCCAATGCGCGGATGGCTCGAGCGGGGTGCGAAGCGATCGCCCTTGGGGAAATCGCGCGGGCTCGGAACGGCGCCGGGCACCTGGTGCAGGCGGCCCGAACCGCTCTCGATGGACAGGACGGAACCCAGAAGGCCGCGGGTGTACTCGTGAATCGGGTTGGTGAGCAGCTCCTTGGTGGGCGCCTGCTCGATAACCTGGCCGGCGTACATAACCGTGATGTTATGAGCGACCTCGGCGACCAGTGCCAGGTCGTGCGAAACGAAGATCATGGCAAAGCCGAGCTTGGCCTGAAGATCGTTAAGCAGCTTGATGACCTGCTTCTGGACGGTAACGTCCAGAGCGGTCGTGGGCTCGTCGCAGATGACCAGTTTGGGGTCGCGGGTAAGGGCCATAGCGATCAGAACGCGCTGACGCTGACCACCGGAAAGCTCATGCGGATAGCTCTCGAGCGTACGCTTGGGGTCGAGGCCCACGAGCTCCAGGAGCTCCTCGGCGCTACGGGTACCGCCGCGCTTGGTGAGCTGCTTCATCTGGGCGGAAATGAGCATGGAGGGGTTGAGCGAGGACAGGGCGTCCTGATAGACCATGGCGATATCGGTACCGCGCAGGCCGAACCACTCCTTCTTGCTCATCTTGAGCAGGTCGCGGCCCTCCCAGAGAACCTCACCGGAAAGATGCTCGTCATCGTCGGTCAGGCCCATGATGGCCAGCGTGGTGATGGACTTACCGCAGCCGGACTCACCGACCAGGCCCATGGTCTGGCCAGGACGGACATCAAAGTTGACATGATCGACGACGTTGATATCACCGTGGTGCTCAAACTGGATGCAGAAATCACGGACCGAAAGGATCGGCTCAACGGACTCATCGGGCACATGGCGGTCGTCACGCTTGAGCTCGACATCGCGCAGGGCGCCAAGACGGGCGGACAGGGACTGAGCCTGCTCCTTGTAAGCGCGAACAGGGTCGGAGACCAGCAGGTCGGCCTCGCGGCGCTTGGAGGAATCGGTCGGATCCAGGGCGGCGGAGGGAGCAGCGGCCATGGCGTCGGTAATGCCCTCGGAGAGGATGTTGAGCGCCAGGCAGGTGATCATGATAGCCAGACCCGGGAACAGCGCCTGCCACCAACGGCCAGCGAGCACGCCACCGCGGGCGTCGGCGAGGATGTTGCCCCAGGTAGCGGTGGGCTCCTGGATACCAGCGCCGATAAAGGTCAGCGAGGCCTCGAAGATGATGGCGTCGGCGACCAGGGTAACGGTGAAGACCATGATCGGGGCGATGCAGTTACGCAGAACATGCTTGATCAAAATCCACGGAGCCTTGGCGCCGGAAACGATGACCGCGCGGACATAGTCCTCGCCGTACTCGGACACGATGTTGGCGCGCACGATACGGGCAATCTGCGGAGTGTACATAAAGCCAATGGCGAAGATGATCGACGGCACGGAATTGCCCAGGATGGAGACGAAGACGGCAGCGAGGGCGATGCCCGGGATGGACATGATGATGTCCAGGATGCGCATGATCGCCTCGGAAACGGACTTGCGCGAAACCGCCGCGAGGGCGCCCACGACCGAGCCGCAGACCAGAGCCATGGCAGTAGCACCGAAGCCGATGATCAGCGAGTAACGGCCACCGTAAAGCATACGCGACAGGATGTCGCGGCCCTTATCGTCGGTACCGAAGATAAATCCATTGCCGGGAGCCTGGCGAGCAGTGAAAATCTCGACCGGGCTATAGGGGGCAAGAAGGGGCGCCAGAATCGCGGTCAGGGCGACCAACACCAGCACGACGGCGGCAATCTTAGAAGACAGCGTCATCTTCTTCCAGCCACCGAGCTTGAGCCCCTTGGAGGCAGCCTTCTCGAGCTGCTCGGTTTGCTTCTCTCGAATCTTTACCATAATCTACACCGTCCTGATGCGCGGGTTGATGAGCAGGTAGAGCATGTCAACCACGATGTTGATGATGATGAAGGCAAGAGCAACGACGATGACGACGCCCTGAACCAGGTTCGCCTCGTTGCCCTGAACGCCCTGCAGAATCGCAGTACCCATGCCGGGGAGGTTGAAGATGACCTCGATGACGACGGCGCCGCCCATAAGGTAACCGATCTTAAGACCGAGGGTGGTGACCGGGGTGATCAGCGCGTTGCGCAAAACGTTGATGCCGACGACGACCTTCTCGGGAACGCCGGCGCCACGGGCCATGCGGACGTAGTCCTTGTCGAGCTCCTCAACCATGGCGGTACGCACGATACGAGTCATCTGGCCCGTCAGCGGGAATGCCAGAGCGATAGCGGGCATGATCATACGTCCCAGATAGCCAGCCGGGTTGGTGGTGAAGTGAGGCAGAGCACCGGATGCCGGGAGCACCTTAAGGTAGGAAGAGAACAGCAGAATCAACAGAACGGCAAGCCAGAACGACGGGGTTGCCAAGCCGGCGATGGAAAAGACGCGGATCACTTGGTCCGGCCATTTATCGCGATACAGTGCCGCGATGACGCCGAGCAAAAACGAGACGACCGCGCCGATGGCAAGACCGATGAAGGTCAGCTGCATCGTGACGGGCAGGGCCGTGGAGATGCGCTTGGCAACGGAGTTGCGAGCAGCACCATAGGTGCCCATGTCACCATGGATCAGATCGCCCATGTAGCGCACGTAGCGCACGGGCCAGGGGTCGTCCAGACCATACTTCTCATGGTACTCGGCAACCGCCTCGGGCGAGGCACCGTCACCCAACGCCGTATAGGCGGGGTCGGTCTTGGAGAACGACATAAGGAAGAACACCAGGACGGTGACGCCCAATGCCATGATCGGCAGCGCCACGAGACGCCTTCCAATCAAACGTAGAAAGTTGTTCACGTTCTCTCCCCTTTCTTTTGTCGGTAGGACCAACTGGTATATGAGTATGGATACTCATTACAAGACCCGAGCGACATCGAGGCCGCCCGGGTCTTTGTTTCAACTATGAGGACGTTGCCTTACGACCGACGCCCCACATATGACTCAAACGAGTCTTAGGCCTTGACGGTCGCGACGCCCCTGAAGGACATGCTCGTCGTGCCGATGCCCTTGAAGCCATCGAGGGCCTCGCCGTTGGGCGCGGTGGACGGATCGTCCCAGGAAGCGGAAACGGTCTTGACGTGGACAACGGGGTACAGAACGGCGTTGTCGGCGATGATGTCGAAGCACTCGTTCCACTTCTTCTGCTGCTCGTCGCCCTCGGCGGCAAGAGCCTCGTCCATGAGACCGTGGAGCTTCGCCCACTCAGCGGAATCCTTCCACGGGCAACGGGTCTGCATCCAGACGTTGTCGCCATACCACCAGTTGAGCAGCAGGTCGGGGTCGGCGCCGAAGCAGGACGGATCGCCAGGAGCGAGAAGGATATCGTAGGCCTCGCCGCCGTCGATGGCAGCGTAGGTGGCCGGCGAGGTATCGGTCTGGATGGTCACATCGAAGCCGAGGGCGTCGAGGTCGTTCTTGACCTGAGCGGCCATGCCCTTGATCTGCTCGTTATCGGTGGTGCGCAGGGTGATTGCGCCCGGGGTGATGCCAGACTCTTCGATAAGCTTCTTGGCCTTCTTGGCGTCAGTCTTGTACACCGTGGAAGCCTCATGATAGTTGGTGAAGCTCTTGGGCAGGTAGCAGCTGGCAGCGGTGGCAAGGCCGGCGAAGGTGTTGGTGACCATCTTCTCGGTGTCGAGCGCGTACATGACGGCCTGACGGACCTTGACGTTGTTCCAAGGCTCCTTGGCGACGTTGAACATGATGAAGCGGGTGCCGAAACCCTGAACGTTATCGATCTTGCAGCCAGCGCTCTCGAGCTGGTCGACGGCGTCAGCGGTGACGAGCTCCATAACGAGCGTGGAGCCCTCCTGCTGAGCGGTAACGCGAGCGGTGGGGTCGGTCAGAATGCTGTACTGGATCTTCTTATCCTCGGCAGCATACTCACCGTTGTACTCGGGGTTGGGAACCAGGGTGATCTCGGTATCGGAGATAGAGTCGTACATCCAGGGGCCGGAACCGATCGGCTGCTTGGCGCGATCCTCCTCGGCCTGGGTGGCCGGGGTAACACGGATGATGGCCAGACGATCCTTGAGCAGGGAGAAGTTGGGAACCTTGGTCTTGACCGTTACAGTACTGGCGTCCTTGGCCTCGATGGACTCGAAGGGCTGGAAGAACGGAGCATAGGTAGCAGAAGCGGCACAAGCGGTGTAGGAGGCAACGACGTCGTCAGCGGTGACCTCGGTACCATCGGAGAACTTGGCACCCTTGCGGATGGTGACCTCGAAGGTAGTGTCGTCCACGGACTTGGGATCGTCGGTGGCGAGCTCGTTGAAGGTGCTGTAGTCGTGGTAATCGATGCCGTAGAGGCCCTCGATGACGTGCCAGTTAGCACCCAGGCCCACAGCGGAGCCGGTGCTGGCGGGGTCGAAGCTGGACGGAGCGTAAGCGGAACCAGCGGTGATCACGCCGCCGCCACGGTTGGCGGAATCGGTGGAACCGGAAGCGGAACCTTCGTCGCTAGAGCTGCCACCGCAGCCGGTGAGACCAAGCCCTGCGACAGCAGCGACGCTGCCGGTGAGGCCGAGGAACGAACGCCTGGACATACCCTTGTTGATGATGGCCATGTCTTCTCCTATCAATAGAGAATCTTACCCGGGGACACCTAGACTTGCCCCCGCGCAACTTGCGGACGATATATACCTTACCTACCGACGAACCCAACTGAGGTGCCGCGCTCGGTGACCGATACATACATACGCTTGAACGGTATTTACTACCGTTCACCGAATTCATTGACAAATGATTCGACAGACAGTATGTATCGACGAGGTGAGATATCAGTCTTCGTCAACCCGCAGGATAGCAGTGTTGTTCACCATGGCTAGTCAAACGTTTTAGCGTTAATAAAACTCGAAATCGGCAGGTAATCACCGCGAAACAAATGATTGAAAATTGACCAATCATGTATATCAGTTGTTTAGAAGCGCGTTTAGTTTTCGGATCGGTTGGCCGATGCCTGGGCGCGCTCGGCATTCCATGCAACAAGTGCCTCGTGGACCGCTTTGGCGACATCGGCCGGAACGCCTCGAACTTCTGCAATCTCCTGCTCGCTTGCCGCGCGCAAACGCTTCATCGAACCAAAATGGCGCATAATGGCACGTTTTCTGGTGGGTCCCACGCCCGGAACGTCGTCAAGCACCGAAACCGTCATAGCCTTATCGCGCAACTCGCGGTGGAACGTAATCGCAAATCGGTGGGATTCATCGCGAACCTGCTTGATCAGATAAAGCGAAGCGGAGCCGGTCGGCAGCACGACGGGAGTCTCGTCCCACGGCACGAAAACCTCCTCATCGGCCTTTGCCAAGCCACAAACTGGTATATCGAGGCCGAGTGCCTCGAGTTGCTTAATTGCAGCGGTCAATTGCGGTTTGCCGCCATCGACAACGAGCAAATCGGGGCGCGAGCCAAAGCGCTCGTCCGCCATGCGCTCGGGAGCATAGCGACGCCCCAGAACCTCGGACATCGATACGAAGTCGTTCGCCTCGTCCAATTCGGCCTGAATTTTAAAGCGACGATACTGGCCCTTGTCGGCACGACCGTTGGTAAATACCACCATCGAAGCGACGGTAAAGGTGCCGTGCAACGTCGAGATATCGAAGCACTCGATGCGCAACGGCGGCGCAGGCAGCGCCAGCGCGCTTTCGAGCTCCAGGAGCGCCTGATTGGTGCGATCGTCAGCATACCCCGTGCGCATCATGTAGCGCATGAGGGCATGGCGCGCATTTTTGGAAGCCATATCGAGCAGGCGGTGCTTTTCGCCGCGCTGCGGCCTATGGAGATGGCAAGAGCGTTCGCGCTTGCCCGCAAGCCACTCCCCCAACGCTTCGGCATCCTCAAGCTCGACAGAGAGATTGATCTCAGCTGGAATATCAGCCGTCTCGTCGTAATAGCGCTTAAGGAAGCCCGATTGAAGCTCTTCCTCGTCGACATCCAGGCCTTTATCGAGGATGAACTCGCAAGTTCGAACCGTTCGGCCCTCGCGAACGACAAAGACACAGGCGGCAGAGATAGTCTCTTCTCGATAGAAGCCGATGACGTCGATATCGACGCTTGACGGAAAAACGACCTGTTGGCGATCGTCCAGGCCCCTAATGACTTCCAGGCGACGCTTGACGCGCGCCGCACGCTCAAAATCGAGCGTCTCGGCTGCCTCCGTCATCTCGGACGTAAGCTCGTCGACGACATCCTTGCGATGGCCCGACAAGAAACGTTCGACACGCTTGACGTTCTTGGCATAGTCGGCAGGCGAAATCGCGCCGACGCATGCGCCCGGTCCGCGCCCGACATGGTAGTCAAAGCAGGGACGCCCGTTTTGCGCGCAAATCATATTGACGATGTCTTCTTCGCCCTTATGAGATTCGACGATGCGGCGGCAGCGGCGCCATTCCGCACAGGATGCCGAGCAAATAGGAATAACCTTGCGTAGCGTATCGATGGTCTCACGCGCCGCACGGCTATCGGTATAGGGGCCAAAATAGCGCGTTCCCGGTTTATGACGCTCTCGCGTGTATTTAATAGCCGGAAACAAGTCGCTCTTGGTAATGGCGATAAAGGGATAGCTTTTATCGTCTTTGAGATCGACGTTAAAGTACGGATGGTACTGGCCAATCAGATTGCGCTCGAGCACCAATGCCTCGTGCTCGGTCTCCACCACGATATAGTCGAAGCTCGCCACCAGCTGCATCATGAGCGGGATCTTTTGACGCTCGTCCTGCAGCGTCACGTATTGACGCATACGGGCACGCAAGTTTTTTGCCTTGCCCACATAGATGACATCGCCCTTGGCATCTTTCCAAAGGTAGCAGCCGGGTTGCGTGGGAACGCGCGAAACCTGCTCGGCAAGTGATGGAATGTTGTCGTGACCTGCCACGCGCACCTACTTGCGACGAAGCAGCGCCGAGACCTCGGGCATCTTAAAGACGAAGGCAAGGCCAAAAGTCACAGCGAGCGAGACGACGCCTGCAACACAAACGTAGCCCAGGGTAATGAGGATCGAGCTGCCAAGCATTCCGACAAAGTGCTCAAGTGCCCACATGACGCCGGCGCCCGCGGCAGCGCCCAAGCCACCGAACAACAGGCCGAAGAAACTGCCGTGCAGGATAGACTTGACCTGAAGGCCATGCAGACGACGGCGCAGCCACCACAGTGAGCATCCGACCAAGACCACGTAGTCAACGACGTACGAAAGCGCAATTGCCGGCATACCGTAGCCCAGCACCACGCCAAACAGCAGCACCGAACCGGCCTGACCGATAGCGGAGTACAGGCAATAGCGGCTATAAGGTTTCATATCGAGCAGGGCCGAGAAGCTCTTCTGCATCAGCACGACCACGCCGTAGAGCGGCAGGGAAAGTGCCAGATAGATAAGGAACTCCGACACCAGCGCCACACCGGATTCATCGAACTTGCCGGCGCAGTAGATCATGTTGAGAGGACGGGCGAAGACGATCAGGTACATCGCAAACGGAATCAGGAAGAAGAGCATCTGGGCGACACCGCGCGAAATGCCCGTGCGGACGCTGTCGTAATCCTTCTCCTGCGCATCGTGAGAGAGTTCGGTATAGAGTGCCGTCGAAAGCGAGGCGGCGATCAGCGCATAGGGCAGCGTGTACCACAGGCGCGCATATGCGATGACGGAAGGGCCGGTCTCGGGCTGCACCACCAGCGCGGCGGCATTGGTAATGGAGGTCGAGACAAACATGCACACCGTGGCGAGCAGCGTCGGGATACCAAGCGCAATCGTCTGTCGCAGCGCGGGGTCCTTAAAGTCGATATGGATATGAGGATGCACGCCATGCTTGCCGAGCGCGGGAATCTGGCAGGCCATCTGGACAAAGACGCCGAGGGTCGTACCAGCCGAGATCAAGATGATGCCTGTCTGCTCGCCAAATTGCGCGGACACGGGCGCAAAACCAATAAAGCTGGCGATAACGATCACGTTGTTCAAAACGGGGGCGAACGTCGACCAAAAGTAATCGCGATGCGCGTTGAGAACGCCCGAGAACACCGAGCCCAGACCATAAAACAATATCTGGATGGCAAAGAAACGGAACATGAAAGCAGCGGTATCCATGCTGCCGCCGTCACCCGAAAGGAACGATTGCGTCCAAATAAAGCCCGGAGCGAACACGGTACCCAGCACCGAAATGCCGCCCAGCAGCAAGAGCAGGATGCCAAGCAGGTTGCCCACATATTCATTTGAGGCTTCGCGGCCCTGTTCACGCCTCACGCCCATGTACACGGGCAAAAACGCCGTCACGAGCATGCCGCCCATCACGAGTTCGTAGAGCATATTGGGCAGGTTGTTGGCGACCTGATAGGAGGACGAGAGTAGCGACATGCCGATAGCGGCCGCCATTGCCCACGTGCGGATAAAACCGGTGACGCGAGACACGATAGTCAGGATGGTCATAAGCCCGGCGGAACGACCAACCGTGGAGTAGTCCGACGAGCCCATGTCGTCAGTGTCATCTCGCGACGAAGAAGCTTCGGATGAGGGTGTCTGAGGCGCAGATTCTTTTGCAAAATGAGCTCCGCGCTTCAATTCTTCCTGCGGCATCGCTCAGTCCTCTCTCGTAATCGCGGCAACCGTCGCCCCGCAAAATGCAATTAAATCATCGGGTGCAAGCTCGAGCTGATAACCACGCTTGCCTCCCGAAATAAAAATGGTATCCCAAAGGACACATGTCTCATCAATGAGCGTCCGGTAGCGTTTTTTCATACCGACCGGGCTGCAGCCGCCGCGAACGTAGCCAGTCGCCGCAAGCAAATCCTTCACATGCATCATGGCCAAGGACTTCTCCCCCGCGGCACGCGCGGCGGACTTTAGATCGAGCTCGTCGGCAACAGGGATGCAGCACACGACATAGTCGTTGGACGGTGTCACACAGACCAAAGTCTTAAATCCTTGACCGGGCTCCTCGCCAAGCTGCTCCGAAATCGCGACCCCCAGGCCCACCGACTCATCGCCATCGTCTTCGTACGTATGTAGAACATAGGAAATGCCGGCGCTTTCCAGCTCGCGCATCGCATTGGTTTTTGGCGTCTTTACAGCCTTTGCCATGACATATCCTTTCCCTCGCATTCGGACGCAAGGATTAAGTATATGTCCAATTCGGCTGCATACGTCACTTCGGCACAGCAAGCGCCATCGAATCACAAGGAGTCGATGGCGCCCATAAACTGAATCGCCTATTTATTGAGCATCAAGTTGAGCCTGGCGCTCCCGGTCACGCCTGAGCAACGGCGCCAAAAACTTGCCCGTATAACTCTGCGGACAGTCCGCAACCTGCTCCGGTGTACCCGAAACCACGACGGTTCCGCCGCCGTTACCGCCCTCGGGACCCATATCGATCAGGCGGTCGGCAACCTTGATGACATCAAGGTTGTGTTCAATCACCAGCACCGTGTTGCCCGCATCGACCAAGCGCTGCAGTACATCGAGCAGCTGGCGGACGTCCTCAAAATGAAGGCCGGTCGTCGGCTCGTCCAAAATATAGAACGTCTTGCCCGTCTGGCGTCGATGAAGCTCCTTGGCGAGCTTTACACGCTGCGCCTCGCCGCCCGAAAGCGTCGTGGCGGGCTGGCCCAGGCTCACGTAGCCCAAGCCTACATCGTACAGCGTCTGGAGCTTGCGCTTAATCTGCGGGATATTCCCAAAGAAGGCCAGCGCCTCGGTAACGCTCATGTCGAGCACGTCCGAGATGGTCTTGCCACGATAGGTGACCTCGAGTGTCTCGCGGTTGTAGCGTTTACCGCCGCAAACTTCGCAGGGAACGTAGATATCGGGAAGGAAGTGCATCTCGATCTTGATCTGTCCGTCGCCCTTGCACGCCTCACAGCGCCCGCCACTCACATTAAAGGAGAAACGACCTGGCGAGTAGCCGCGCGCCTTCGACTCCGGCGTACTCGCAAACAGTGCGCGAAGATCATCCCACAGGCCGATATAAGTAGCAGGGTTGGAACGCGGCGTGCGGCCAATCGGCGACTGGTCGATATCAATAACCTTATCGATACACTCGATGCCCTCGATTTTTTTATACGGACCCACAGGGCGCGTCGAACGGTGAATAGCATTCGTAAGGGCAGGCGCAATGGTGTCGGTAACCAGGGAGCTCTTGCCCGATCCCGACACGCCGGTAACAACCGTAAGCGTACCAAACTCGATCTTGGCGGTAACGTTTTTGAGGTTGTTGGCTCGAGCGCCCGTAATTTTAAGGCAGCCACGACCGGGCTTGCGCCGTTCATCAGGCACCCGGATCATTCGTTTGCCGGTCAGATAAGCGCCCGTCATCGACTCAGGACAAGCCATGATATCGGCAGGCGTTCCCGCCGCGACTACGTGTCCGCCGTTGACGCCGGCGCCGGGCCCCATGTCGATCACGTAGTCGGCGGCACGGATTGTATCCTCGTCGTGTTCGACGACGATAACGGTATTGCCGATATCGCGCAGGCGCTCGAGCGTCTTGATCAGGCGCTCGTTGTCACGCTGATGAAGACCGATCGAGGGCTCATCCAGAATATAGAGCACGCCCATGAGACCCGCGCCGATCTGCGTTGCCAGGCGAATACGCTGCGCCTCGCCACCAGAAAGCGTCGCCGAGGCACGATCGAGCGTCAGATAGTCGAGTCCAACATCGACCAGAAAACGCAAGCGCTCCAGGATTTCCTTGACGATGCGCCCGCCGATAAACTGTTGGCGCTCGGTGAGCTCCAGGCCCTCAAAAAACTCGAGCGACTCACGGCACGACAGGCAACAAACCTCGTAAATGGACTTGCCGCCCACGGTGACGGCGAGCATCTCAGGGCGCAGGCGAGCGCCGTGGCAGCTCGAGCACGGTTCCTCGCGAATGTACTTCTCCAAGCGCGCCTTGGTGTTCTCGTTCGTCGTCTCGGTATAGCGTTCGTACAGAATGTTGCGAACGCCCGAAAACTTGGTATCCCACTGGCTGCGACGTCCGTCGAGCTTTTGGTAGTCGACCGAGATCTTCGTATCGCCCAGGCCATCCAAGAATGCACGACGCACGCGAGGGGGCAAGTCCTCCCACGGCGTATCGGTGCTCACCTTAAAGTGTTTGCAGACCGCAGCAAAAATCTGCGGATAGTAGTTCGAATTGCCGAACAGGCTACCAAAGACTCCGTCGGCAATGGACTTCGAGGGGTCCTCGATCAGCGCCTCGGCATCAACGGTTTTCTTAAAGCCCAGGCCGTCGCACTCAGGACATGCGCCATAGGGAGCGTTGAACGAAAAATCACGCGGCTGAAGATCGTCAATGGAGTGACCATGCTCCGGGCACGCCAAGGCCAACGAATACTCCAGCAGCTCGCCCTCGGTCCCCTCGGGAGCATCACGATTGGGCAGCATGTACACGTTTACATTGCCGTGAGCCAGCGCGGTCGCCTGCTCAACAGACTCGGCGATACGGCCCAGAGAGTTCTCACGGATCACGATGCGATCGACCACGACCTCGATATCGTGCTTGAACTTCTTGTCCAGATCGATCGGATCGTCGAGCGAGCGCACTTCACCGTCGACACGCACGCGGCTAAAGCCCTCGGCGCGAAGGTCCTCAAACAGTTTGGTGTACTCGCCTTTTCGCCCGCGCACCACCGGTGCCAGCACAAACGCGCGGCGGCCCTCCCCCGCCGCCAAGACCTTGTCGGCAACCTGGTCGGTCGTCTGACGCTCAATGACGCGGCCGCATTCGGGGCAGTGCGGGGTGCCCACACGGGCGAACAGCAGGCGCAGATAGTCATAAATCTCGGTTACGGTGCCAACCGTCGAGCGAGGGTTTTTAGACGTCGTCTTTTGGTCAATCGACACCGCCGGCGAAAGGCCGTCGATTGAATCCAAGTCGGGTTTGTCCATCTGGCCCAAGAACTGGCGCGCATAGCTCGAAAGGCTCTCAACGTATCGACGCTGGCCCTCGGCATAGATAGTGTCAAATGCCAGCGAACTCTTGCCCGAGCCAGAAAGACCGGTAATGACCACGAGTTGGTCACGCGGAATGGAAACATCGATATCACGGAGGTTGTGCTCACGAGCGCCGCGAATAACGATAGAAGAATCAGACATGGAAGCTCCTTGCCTCCTATTGCATCGAATCATACTGTCGATGAGTTTAGCGCACTCGACGCGCACAGATGTTCGTAATACAAGATCCGCAGACCTTTAGCTTTGCGTATCGGGCGCTTTGTTTCTCGAAATGCCGTGGAAAGGTTACAGTAATCTAATACTGAACTTAATTTGCCGTAACAGAGGAACGTCCATGACCGAAGATATCCCCCTTGAAATCACTTCGAGTGACATGGCCAATCTGCCCATATTCATCGCCATCCTTATCGTGGCCACCGTCGTCGTGCGCGTGTATTTTTCAATCAAACACAATGAAAAGACACCCATTGCCCGCGTCTTTTGGTGCGCGACGCTCCTCATCCCGCTCGGCATGGTAGCTGCATGGATTACGAATCAATTGCTCGTAAATGAGGACAGTTCCCTATGGGTCCTTTCTTATTCGGCGCTCGGTGCTGCCGCCGTCATACTTCTTGTCGAGCCCTTGGTTTCGGGACTTATCGACCAAACCAATCTTGCGACGGGAACGGTTGCCTGTATTTGCCGTGACATCCTTGTCATCGCCGCTGTTTCAGCGCTCTCGTTCGTTTCACTCGAAATTGCCTGCAACGAAACGTTCTATCGCATTCCCGCCAACTCATTCGGGTTTTCCGTCGGGCTGCTCGCGACGGTTCTGCTCTCCCTTTATTTGCTGGGACAGCGTCATGGAGGCGTCATGGCCCTCGTGCCCGTCGCCTGTTGCATCCTTGGCATTGCCGAGCACTTCGTCATAACGTTTAAAGGCGAGGCCATCCTGCCAAGCGATATCTTGGCCCTTGGCACCGCAATGGAAGTGAGCGAGGGATACGAGTTTACCTTTACCGCCGGAATCGTAACCTCTCTAGCCCTGCTGGAGATTTCCCTGGGGCTTCTTTCGCTTATCCGACCGAGAAAGCTCCGTACGCCCACCCATGTCTTCCCCGCAATCGCCGCTAACCTCTGCGCTTTTCTGCTAGTGACCGTTGTGGGGCTCTCGGGCTTTTCCAGCATCGACTTGGAGCAGGCGCTGAATTTTGGATTTGACCGTTGGCAGCCCATCACCACGTATGCGTCTCAGGGTTTTATCACTTCGTTCACCGAAATGGTCAACGAGTTGCCCATTGAGAAGCCCGAAGACTATACGCCCGATGAGGCGCAGAGCATCGAGCAGGAGCTCGCCGCCACCTACGACAGCACGTATGGCTCGAGCGAGCAGCGCGCGGCGGCTGTTGCCCAGTTCAATGAAATCAAGCCGACGATTGTTGCCGTCATGAATGAGAGTTTTAGCGACCTTTCGTGCTTTGAGCAGCTCCAGGCGGCCGGGTACACCGGCCCCGCATTCTACAACTCGCTTCCCGACACACTTGTTCGCGGCACCATGCTCGCTTCGGTCGCCGGTGGCGGAACGGCGAACTCCGAATTCGAATTTTTGACCGGAGCGACAACGGCCTTTGTCGGATTAGGCAAAATCCCCTATCAGCTGTATCAGATGAATGGCGTCAACAGCCTGGCAAAGGACCTTAAAGAGCTTGGGTATACCGCTACCGCTATGCACCCGCAAAACCCCGTCAACTACCATCGAGATAAAATCTATCAGCAGCTGGGCTTTGGAGACTTTCTTTCAATCGGCGATTTCGAAGGTGCGCCCTGTTACCATGCCGGCGTATGCGACTACGCCACCTACGACAAGATACTCGACCTGCTTAGAACCGACGAAGCCCCGCAGTTCATCTTTGACGTCACGATGCAAAATCACGGCGGCTACGACTATGGCACCGTTCCCGCCGAAGAGTTGACAAACTATTGGGTCGAGGGAGCCAGCG
Source organism: uncultured Collinsella sp. (assembly GCA_902494085.1). Lineage (GTDB taxonomy): Bacteria > Actinomycetota > Coriobacteriia > Coriobacteriales > Coriobacteriaceae > Collinsella. Next base: position 8,296 of record CABURU010000003.1, on the reverse strand, counting down.
AGGGCGCCAATAGCGCGCTCAATACCTATCTTACTTGCATCAACGCATCCGACCGGGACCTCGAGTACTTTATCAACGAGCTCCGCAATATCGGCAGACCGGTTGTCCTTGTCTTTTTTGGCGACCATCAGCCGAGCGCCGCAACGGCTCTCAACGACGAGCTGTACCCTCAGGAAGATACGGCAAGCCACGCTTTCCGTATCTATCAGTCGACATATTTTGTCTGGGCTAACTATGAAATCGCCGGCAATACCGAGCTCAACGTCTACGACACCGTCGGGGCAAACGAGGTTGCAGCCATTACCCTTAATAAGATCGGCGCCCCGCTCACCGACTATCAAAAGGCTCTGCTTGCAACAAGGTCAGATGTGCCCACCATCAATGTCGCCGGCTACCTTGGTGCCGACGGGCTGCGCTACGACTTGGAATCTGAAGACAGCCCATACGCCTCGACGATCGACAAGCTGCAGCGCATGCAATACCTCGAGTTCGCCAGCAAAGTTCAGTAAGCCCGCCCATTCGCTTGGACCCATCGTATTGCAAGCACGCTCGGCCCAAATGCATCGTAAATGACTCCCGCTCGCAAACGAGGGTACAATGACGCTCGTGTCACATCACGGGGCCCCGGCCCCAACATATACAAAGGAGTCATACATGGGTTGCGAGCACGCACAGGCCGCCGGCGGACAAACGTCGCCGTCGCAATTTGAGGAGAATACGCTGTCCGAGGTCAAACGCGTCATCGCCGTGCTTTCCGGCAAGGGCGGTGTCGGCAAGTCGTTTGTCACCGGTGCCATCGCCACCGAGCTTGCCCGTCACGGCCACAAGGTCGGCGTCCTCGATGCCGACATCACCGGTCCCTCTATCCCCAAGATGTTCGGTATGAGCGGACGCCACGTCCATGCCCTTGGCAACCTCATGCTGCCTGAAATCTCCGAGCACGGCGTCAAGGTCATGAGCTCCAACCTTCTGCTCCAAAACGAGACCGACCCCGTCCTTTGGCGCGGTCCGGTCATCGCAGGCGCCATTAGGCAGTTCTGGAGCGAGACCTCGTGGGGCCCCATCGACTACCTGCTGGTCGACATGCCTCCGGGAACAGGCGACGTCGCGCTCACCGTCTTCCAGTCACTGCCCGTCGACGGCATCGTTATCGTCACGAGCCCGCAGGATCTGGTCTCGATGATCGTCGCCAAGGCGGTCAACATGGCCGAGAAGATGAACGTCCCCATTCTGGGCATCGTCGAGAACATGAGCTATATTGAGTGCCCCGACTGCGGCAAGAAGATCGAGGTCTTTGGCAAGAGCAAGCTCCCCGAGGTCGCAGAGCGCTATAACCTCGACATCTTGGGCACGCTTCCCATCAATCCGTCACTCGCCGAGGCCTGCGATAAGGGCGAGGTCGAGACCGCGCTGCCCGATGGCATGTTGCCCAAGGCAGTCTCTGCCGTCGAGGCTATTACCCCGCACGAGACCGACGAGGCCTAAGTGAACACGAGCGCCTTCTATGACGTCCTGGTAATCGGCGGCGGGGCTTCAGGCCTCGCCGCCGCCATTACGGCCGCACGTGCTGGCAAAAGCGTCTGCATCGTTGAGCGCGATGTCGCCTGCGGCCTTAAGCTCCTTGCGACCGGCAACGGCCGCTGCAACCTCTCCAACGAATCGATTGATCCTCAGCGGTATAACCACCCCGCATTCGTCGAATCTGTCACGGGCCCCCAACCCGAACAAGAGCTTATGGGTTTCTTCTCCTCGCTGGGCATCATGACAACCTCCGAGGAAGGCCGACTGTACCCGCGCTCCCTTCGCGCCGAATCGGTGCGCGACGCGCTTCTCAACGTTTGCGACCGCCTAGGTATCACCTTAATCTGCGGAGCCAACGTTGCCTCGGCGCACAAAGCTTCCGAAGGCTGGACACTCCAAATAGACCGTCCAGCGCGGGCACTCAAGGCAAAAAAGCACGACGACCGAAAATCGGAGCTCCGCTCGCTTCGGAAAGCGCTCGCCGATGTCCCTCGCAAGAACGAGGCCCTGCAGGCACATACCGTAATTATCGCCACGGGTGGCAACCCCACCGGTATCGCCGATACGTTTCGCCTCCCCCTCACTTCGCTGCGCCCCATCCTCTGCCCCGTATCGGCAACGGTCGTCGGCGATCGGGCGGCACTCAAGACGTTGGATGGCCTGCGCGTCCGCGCCCGCTTGACGCTCGCCCGCAATCATAATGAGCTCTGGCACGAAGACGGTGAAGTCCTGTTTCGAACCTTCGGTATCTCGGGCGTCGCTGTCTTCAACCTCTCCCGTCGTATCCAGCACGGCGATACGATCTTGCTCGACGTTTTCCCCGACCTCTCCAAAGACGAGCTGCTCGATATGCTCAACCGGCGCGTTGAGCTGCTCGGCTGCTTTTCGCCCCGCGATCCCCGTTGGCTCGACGGCATGCTCGCCCCGCAACTCTCCCGCGTCGTCTGCACAGCGTTCGAGCAGTGCCATCCAGGCTCCAACGATGTCATCCACCTGGTCTCGATCCTCAAGCACTTTAAGTTGCTCGTCGAGGGAACAGCCGAGGAGCGCTCGGCGCAGGTCACGCGTGGTGGCATATCTGTCGAGAGCATCTCAACACCCAGCCTACGCGCGCGCAGCGTTGTCGACGCCCCGCTTTACGTCTGCGGCGAAGCGCTCGACATCGACGCCGATTGCGGAGGCTTTAACCTTGCGTGGGCATGGCTCTCGGGCATTCGCGCTGCAAGCAGCCTGTAGCCGCGCAGTCTATAATCAAAAACGCATTCGGGCCGTCTGGGATACCGGACGGCCTCTTTCTTGCCTCTAAGGAGACCTCGATGATCGAAATCACCCAAGTCAACGCGTCGCTCGATGAAGCCGGCGATGAAAATGCCTGCCTCATTGTTGGCAAGCGAGTCGCCAAGCGCATCCTACGTTGCAAGGACTCCGAGATCAAGTCCATCGAACTCCACCGCAAGTCAATCGACGCTCGCAAAAAACGAGACGTCCATTTTATCCTGAGCTTTCGTGTTGAGCTGACTAGTCCCCACCTCGAGCGAGAAGCGGTCGACAGCGTTGCCGAGCGTGACCGCTCGCGCGTACGCGCGATAGAAGACGATGAGTCTTCATTCCCCTCCCCCGTCTCCGACGCACCTCAAGAACGCCCTGTCGTTGTCGGCGCCGGATGCGCCGGCCTTTTCGCTGCGCTCACGCTCGCCAAAGCAGGTCTTAAGCCCCTGCTTATCGAGCGCGGCGACCCGGCATTTCGCCGCTCGCAGGCGATCGACCTCTTTCTAAAGGAGCGCATCCTCGACCCCGAGAGCAATATTCAGTTTGGTCTGGGCGGCGCGGGGACCTTCTCGGACGGCAAGCTCAATACGGGAACAAAAAATCCCGCCCATCGCCTTATCCTCGAAACCTTCGTCGAGGCGGGTGCGCCCCGCGATATTCTGTGGGATGCCAAGCCGCACATTGGCTCCGACATCCTTCCCAAGGTTGTCACCGCTATATCCCAGCGCATCGAGCAGCTCGGAGGTGTCGTCCGTTATCGAACGAAGCTCGTCGACATTCGCATCGACGCATCTGGCGCCATCACCGGTATTGATGTCCAATCGTCCCAAGACGCCGCTTACGAGCCAATCGAGACAAAGCACCTCATCCTCGCCTGCGGGCATTCTGCTCGCGATATTTTTGAGCTCCTTAAGGACCACAACGTGGACCTCGCACAAAAGACCTTTGCCATGGGCGTTCGCATCGAGCATCCGCAACGCGACATCGACAGAGCCCAATATGGAGCCTTGGCGGGACATCCAGCGCTCGGGGCGGCCCCCTACAAGCTCGTCGCCCATCTTCCCAACGGCCGCAGCGTGTTCTCGTTTTGCATGTGCCCCGGCGGGCAGGTTGTCGCCGCCTCTTCCGAGCAGGGCCACCTGTGCGTCAACGGCGCCAGCCTCAATGCCCGCGACGGACGCAACGCAAACGCCGCCCTGCTCGTTAACGTCACGCCTGAGGACCTTCCCAACGATGACCCGCTCGCCGGCATCGAGCTCCAGCGCGCCTGCGAGGCGGCCGCCTATCGCCTAGGCGGTTCCAACTGGAACGCACCGGCACAACTCGTCGGAGATTTCCTCGCAGGACGCGTCAGCAAGGCGCCCGGAAAGGTAAAGCCCACCTATCCGCTCGGTGTGACCTGGACGGCAATTGACGAAGCCCTACCGCAGCATATCGTCGAGTCGCTCCGTCTGGGACTTCCCCTACTCGGAAAAAAGCTACGAGGCTACGACCGTCCCGATGCCGTTCTTACCGGCGTGGAGACTCGTTCGAGCTCACCGGTCACTGTCACCCGAGACCGAACGTGCCATGCCGTGTCGACCCCGGGCCTCTACCCTTGTGGTGAGGGAGCTGGATATGCCGGCGGCATCATGAGCGCGGCCACCGACGGCATCCGTTGTGCTGAAGCCCTGATCGCAGACCTCTAACGCACAAATTCCAGCGCGCAAAAGACATAGGCCCCGAGCTCCACAGGGAACTCGGGGCCTGTTCGTTATTTCTTAAACCGTGCACCCTGGCGTTTTCTGCCCGATGCGAACGTGGAACCCTTGCGGGCCTGCGAGCGTAAGCGCTCGATCGTCTCGTCCTCAGACGCACCCTCGAGCATCGCCCGAATCTGAACGACAGCATCGCGCAGGCGCGCCGCCTCCTCAAAGTCCATAGCGGCAGAAGCGTTACGCATATCCTCTTCCATGGTTTCGACGATCCGCACAAGCTCGTCATGCGGCAGTTCTTCCAACTGCTCCGCAAGTGTCTGCTCGGGCGCCACCGTTTCCGGCACACCGCCCTCGCCCGACTCATCGGGCGTATAGAATGCGCCATGGCCAAGAGAGTCGCCCTTCGAGCGTCCCTTGGAGCCCACAGTTTTTTCGGCCTCGGCAATAAAACTTGAGATGTCGTTGATGGCCTTGCGCACTGTCTTGGGCACAATGCCATGTTCTTCGTTATATGCCATCTGAATCTCGCGACGGCGCTGCGTCTCCTCGATGGCCTCTTTCATCGAATCGGTCACAACGTCTGCATACATGATGACTTCGCCATCGGCGTTACGGGCCGCACGGCCAATCGTCTGAATCAGCGAACGGCGGTTGCGCAAGAAGCCTTCCTTATCGGCATCGAGAATTGCCACCAGTGAGACCTCGGGAAGATCCAAGCCCTCGCGAAGCAGGTTGATGCCAACGAGAACATCGATCTTGCCCTCGCGCAGCGTTCGCAGGATCTCGACACGGTCCATTGTCGCCGTATCAGAGTGCATGTAATTGACCTTAATGCCCGCGTCGAGCAGATGGTCGGTCAGGTCCTCGGCCATGCGCTTGGTCAACGTGGTCACCAGCACGCGCTCCTTGCGGGCAACGCGCTCGCGAATCTCGTCCTCAAGATCGTCAATCTGGCCTCGGACCGGACGAACGTCGATCTTGGGGTCGAGCAGGCCGGTCGGACGAATAATCTGCTCCACGTCGTTTTGGCTAACCCGCAGCTCATAGTCGCCCGGCGTGGCCGAAACATAGATATACTGGGGGATCCTTGCCTCAAACTCATCGAAACGAAGCGGGCGGTTATCGAGCGCCGAGGGCAGGCGAAAACCGTGTTCCACCAGCGTCACCTTACGCGAGCGGTCACCTTCGTGCATGCCGCGAATCTGCGGCACCGTCACATGGCTCTCATCGATGATGCAGAGCATATCCTTGGGAAAGTAATCGATTAGGGTAAACGGCGGCTCACCCGGCTTGCGACCGTCCAGATGACGCGAGTAGTTCTCGATGCCGTTGCAAAAGCCCATCGTCTCGAGCATCTCAAGATCATAATCGGTACGCTGCTGCAGACGCTGCGCCTCGAGCAACTTGTCGGTCGCCTTGAGCTCCGCCACGCGCTTCTCGCACTCTTCGCTGATCGATTTCAGAGCCGCCTTGACCTTCGGCTTCTCGGTCACGTAGTGCGATGCCGGCCATACGGGAATGGCCTCGTACTCACGAAGCATCTCACCGGTGACCTCATCGATCTCGGCAATCAGCTCGACCTCGTCGCCAAAGAACTCAAACCGCAACGGATGCTCGGCATAAGGCGGATACACGTCGACAACATCGCCGCGCACGCGGAACGTGCCACGTGCCAGGTCATAATCGTTGCGATCGTATTGAATATCGATGAGAGCATGGATAAAGTCATCGCGCTCGAGCGGCACCTTCTTGTCGACGTTTGGAGCCAGACCCGCATAGTCCTCAGGAGAGCCAATGCCATAGATACACGAGACCGATGCGACAACGATCACATCACGTCGAGAGAGCAGTGACGCGGTCGCCTGATGGCGCAGCATCTCGACCTCTTCGTTAATCGAGGAGTCTTTCTCGATATATGTATCGCTTTGCGGCACATACGCCTCGGGCTGATAGTAGTCGTAGTACGAGACGAAGTAGACCACAGCGTTGTTGGGAAAGAACTCTTTGAGCTCGCTCGCAAGCTGAGCAGCGAGCGTTTTATTGGGGGCCATGACCAGCGTCGGCTTTCCCAGGGCCTCAATAGTCTTTGCCATCGTGAAGGTCTTGCCCGAACCAGTCACGCCCAGCAAAACCTGATAGCGGTCTCCGTCCCTCACGCCCCGCACAAGTGACTCAATGGCCTTAGGCTGGGAACCAGCGGGCTCGTATGGAGACACGACCTTAAACGGCACATCAGCGCCCTCAACGCCAAAGCGCTTAAGTTCACCACCAACGCGTTCTACTTCAAATTCCGCCATGGATACTCCTAACTCATACATCTGCAGTATACGCAGGCGGTGGGCTTAGTCCTATACGAACCGATCGGGATAGAGAGTCTTATATCGAACCCAGGCATTATTGACGCGAATCAGATAAGCCTGAGTTTCAGGGAAGGTAATCGCATTATGGAGTGACGTGTTCTGCTGCGCCCATCCGTCGACATTGCCCATACCGGCGTTATAGGCGGCGATGGCACTATCCGTCGACCCGTTGAAATAGGCGAGAAGATACGAGAGGTATGCGCAGCCAAACTCGATATTCGTAGCCGGATCGTTAAGATTGTCGGCCGAATACTCCCCACCGTCGACAAGGCCCTTGGCGATCATATCCTGGACAGTCTCAGGCATCAGCTGCATCAATCCCTGAGCACCCTGATTCGACTCGGCCTCGGGATCCCAATTCGATTCCGACTTAATGACAGCGCACACCAGATACGGATCCAGATTATGCGAAATACTGGATTGCTTTACATACGCCTCGTAGTCAATCGGATACAGCGGTTTAAAGAAAGCGGCAGGAGCACACGAGTAGACGAGCGAAATAAGGCCGAAGACGAACACAACGGCAAGTGGCGCCACGCGATACCACGTAAAGAAACGTGCCTTAGGCATCGGCCTCCTCCTTATCCGGAGTATCTATAAACCCGTGGCATGCAAGCCATGAGTCAAGCTGCTCAAAGAGCGAATTATCGGCTGCCGAATTATCAATCACCGTTGTAGCGAGATTGCACAGCGCAGATTCATCGGGCTGGCAAGCAGAACGGGCATCGAAATCAGATGGCTCCATGCCACGTTGAATAGCGCGCTCGCGACGAACTGACAAAGGGGCGCTAATGACCAGAATTTCATCAGCCAAGCCAAATGCATCCTCAAAACCAGTCGGAGCAGAAACCTCGACCACCGCAAAGGGGTAACGGGGTGATGAAACCGTACAACAAACCGGATCGAGAATCCTAAGCGAAAGCTGTTCAATCAGAACGGGATGCACAATGCCATTGAGCCGTGCGACCGAATCAGGAGAAGCGAAAGCTCGAGAGGCGAGGATGCTGCGGCGAATGCCGCCTTCCTCATCCAAAATGTCCCAACCGAATTCATCCGCGAGAGCATTGACGATATCAGAGCCCGGCACATACAGCGATTTTGCAAGCTCATCCAGATCGATAAGCATAGCGCCACGAGATTCGAAATAGCGGCAGGCAGTCGACTTACCCGAAGCGATATTGCCCAAGACAAATACGGTAAACATCAAGCCCTCCCTAACGCCAATGCGAGTAATTATCGCTCAAATACACTAGAAGGACTCAAAATACAGCCAAACAGTAAGAGCGCATACGGGGGAGCTAGGTCCCAAAGCACAACGTGTATATAACGCAAAAAAGGGGGAGGCCGCGAGGCCTCCCCCTTCTCAGTTCAAGCGTACGGCTCGGTGCCGTCCACCGGTCAGCGGCGCCCTGGCCTCCCACGGGCTGACCCCGCAGTACTCTCGGCGCG
>CABURU010000002.1 GCA_902494085.1 uncultured Collinsella sp. | reverse complement strand
GGCGTCGCCAAGGACTTCGACTTCTGCGACATCGACACCTTCGACATGTCCGACCCGGAGGCCTACGCTCAGTACGACTGGTCGCTCTACGGCACCGTGATCAACTGCGGCGCCTACACGGCCGTCGATAAGGCGGAGACCCCCGAGGGCCGCGCCACCGCCTGGAAGGCCAACGCCACCGGGCCGGCGCTTCTCGCCCGCACCTGCGCCGAGTACGGGATTACGCTCGTCCACGTGTCCTCCGACTACGTCTTCGACGGCACCGCCGAGGTGCACGACGAGGAGGAGCCCCTCAGCCCGCTGTCCGTCTACGGCCAGACCAAGGCCGCCGGCGACATCGCCGTGGCAGGCTGCCCGCGCCACTACATCATGCGCTCCAGCTGGGTCATCGGCGAGGGGCACAACTTCGTCAAGACCATGAAGGCGCTCTCCGACCGCGTCGCCGACCCCGAGGACGGGCTCACGCAGGTCACCGTGGTCGACGACCAGCTGGGCCGCCTGACTTTCACGCGCGACATGGCCGAGGCCATCTTCCACGTGCTGGGCTCGCACGCCCCCTACGGCACCTACGACTGCACGGGCTCCGGCGCCGTCAAGTCCTGGGCCGATATCGCCCGCGCCGTCTTCGAGGCCGCCAACGGCAACGGGGACAAGGTCGTGCCGGTTGCCACCGCCGACTACTACGCGAGCGCCGCCGGCCCCGTCGCCCCGCGCCCGGTCCACTCCGCGCTCGACCTGTCCAAGCTCGAGACCAGTGGCTTCCACATGCCCGACTGGGAGGAGGAGCTTAAGGGGTACATGTCCATGCTTTAACATCCAGTTATACTATCAGAATGAACCGATGGTGCATGAAGGGCTCGCTGATGGCAGAGCCCTTCATGCGTTATATTGCATGGTGTACTGCGCAGTAAAACTAATCTCTGTTATTAAATCGGACGGTATTGAATGCTAAATCTTCTTTGGATCATTGGGAATGGATTTGATCGGAACCTTGGTCTCGCAACTGATTACCGTTCTTTTTTGAAGAATCGCTATTTTAAAGATGGCGTTCAGAACAAATATAGGGATGAGCTTGTAAAAAGAGTTGAGGGATTCAGCCCAGAACGAGCGTCTGAACTTTGGTGTGATTTGGAAAATCTTCTAGGCAGAGCATCAGCGTTTTATGAAGACGACGAAGAATTATTTCATGAGACGTTTGAGAATATTCAAGATGAGTTTTTAGATTACGTATTTAGAGAGTCCAGCCGTATGCCTGTCGAGCTTCCTCAGGAGGCAGTTCAGGAATTTCGAGCATCAATTAGCAGCTTCTATACGAGACTCACTGCTGTTGACGTATTAAAAGGGCTCCCCGCTTTGATGTCGACTTCTGAAGACGTGACTGTGCACGTTCTGGTTTTAAACTATACGAATACCGTCAATCGTTTTTGGGATGAGATTGGGAAAGACCAGCCCTTTGGTAAGTTGATTGTCGGTACTACGCCTAAGTTCTTTTATCAAGGCACGCTTCTTCATCTTCATGGAGAAATCAATGATGGGGGCGCTGCTACCAATATTATATTTGGCGTTTCAGATTCTGATCAGATTACATCTCCCGTTTATTCCTCTAAGGTGGATTTTCAAGAGCTTTGGGTTAAAGAAAAAAAGAACTACGGAATTTATGGCAATACGAAAACCGCTGAGATGAGTGAGCTGATAGCTAAAGCCGATAGCATTTGTATATATGGCTGCAGCTTGGGAGAAAGCGATGGTTACATTTGGCGACAAGTGGCTGATAGGTTGTCAGATTCGGCATGCAGGCTTTATATTTTCGACTATGGTTTACCCGATCGTTCTACGGTGGCTGCCAGGGCTTATCAGAAACGACGTCGTGATTTGGCCAGACGTTTCTATGAGGTTGCAAATGTGGCTGCAGAAGACGAGAAATCGATATCAGATCGTTTTTTCCCGGTTGAGTCAACTAAGGTCTTTAATTTCAATTCACTTGTTTAATTGATTGGACTGCCTGTGTCTCGTATCGACGATTTCGGGTGGATGTTAGTTAAAGCTCTAGTGTTCGCACTTTGGTGATTCTAAACATAGGACTGTTCGGGCGTTCCAAACTGTAATGGTGTATTCGTTGGCGCATTCAATTAACTATCTGCTTTGAAAGGCATCTAGGTGCTGCTGAATGCGATCGGGATCTCGGCATACTTCTCTGCCCATTCATCGGCCTTGCCAGTTCGTACAAAGTAATTGTTAGACAGGTCGGTCGAGTGGTGGGCGTAGCCGTCTTTTTGGTAGTTAGCCATGTGGTCGGAGTGGGCGATTGCCATGAGCTCGTCGGCCAGGCCAAAGTACAGATGGCGCTGGTCCAGGTCCCCGTACCAGTTGTCGCTGGTGTCATCCCAGGTTGGGTCCATCTGGCACCATTTGCTGTCAATCTTTACGGCGTTCCAGGTGTGGCCGTTGCCGGTGATGCGGCCGTTGGCGATGCCCGCGGCGTCAAGGAGCTTGGAGTAGATGCGCTGGTAGCTCTCGCAGGTGCCTTGGTGGCGCGTGAGGCCGCTTTCGGCCGAGCACCAGTTGAGGCTGTGGTCGTACTCCAGCTGGTCGAGCGTCCAGTCGTGGAGCCAAAGCGCCATGTCGTATTCCGAGCGTTTGTCAGTTGCCTGCACTGGGCCACGGCGTTGTTGACGACCTGTGTGACGCTTGGGCGGGCGGCGTCGTTTACGGTCACCTCCGCCGTGGTGCGCAGGTAGTAGATCCCCTTGTCGTTTTGGGGGTCGTATCTGTCGTTGTCCATAAAGTAGAAGTAGATGCGGTACGTGCCCGATGCCGTGAAGTCAAAGGTAAAGTCGTGGCCCGCGGTGCCCAGGCTGTAGTAGCTGCCCCATGCCGGGCGCGACGGGTCGCAGACGCTTTCATGGCTGCCGCCGTCCCAGTAGGTGGGCACGTCCATGCGCGCCTTGGCCTGGGACGAGCCGTTGGTTTGGGTTACGTGGAAGGTCGTCGCGGTGCCCGCCGGGGCGTCGTTCCACGAGACGGTGAAGGTGACGCCGTTTTGGGTTGCCGTGGCGGAGCGGGCGTAGCCGGTTTGTGACGTGGCGGAGATGGTCTCGGGTGTGGGGTTGGTTTGCGCGCGGAGGGATGGGGTGGCCGTGTCGGTTGCGGCGGTGGTGGCGTCAGCGCTATCCGTGTTGACGGCGCTGGTGCCGGTGGATGTTGCGGGGCTGTCCTCCGCGGTATCTGCTGTCGCATTTGTGTTGGCGCCGTCTTCGGCCTTGCCTGTGTTGCTGCTCGTGGCGTCGGCTTGCGCCTGCTGCTCGGCTGTTGCCCGAGGCTGCATGGCTTCTGCGATGGCTGCCATAGGCATCGTCGCGCCGACCATGGACGTGCACGCGATCGCGCAGAGCAGGTAGTAAAGGGGTCGTTTCATAGCGGAGCCTCTCGGTGAGCAGCCAATAGGGTCCGAAGGCAGCTCCAGGCCAGCACTCCGCACATATTTTGTTGGGGTTTATTTTACGGGAACCCCAGTCAACATCAGCGAACTTTCTGGGGGATGTTGGGATGGGTACCGTAGAGGACCGGGCGATACATGCAGGGGGGATGCCCGGGATTGGTTTTTCGATTCATAAGTTGCTCGAAGCAGCTATGCCGCACCATGTCAGTCTCCTTGGGTGCGAACTTAAGCAGACGGGTGATATGTTAACGATTGAGCTGTTATTTTCCGTGTACTCGTCGGGCTGAGGTCGTCGCGGTCTTAGTGGCCTCCGCCCGACGAGTTTTGCTTTAATCCGATGGTGGGGTCAAACGGTGGAAGAGTGATTGGTCTATTGGCGAGAAATATTGCACGTCGTTATTTAACTCGGCGATTCTTGGATCCAGTCTGTCGTCGGTATATATCAAGGCGCAAAGGTCTTCTATAAAACGTTTGTGCCTATTCTCAATACCTTGGTTATAGGGGAATTCACCCTTTTTAGACCCCCATGCTTCTTCGATTGCGCTATCGAGACATTTAATAAAGAGTTCGCTGTGGCAAGCAAGCTCGTATACGGCGTCATAGCCTCTGCCAGCTCTTACCTCGTACCAAGACAAAGGCTCATAGTAGGCCAGAACATTGAGAACTGGCAGGAGGCATTGTTTTGGGAAAATCGATATCTCGTTGACTCCGTAGAAAGTTTGATAATTGAGAATGTAGCTCAGGAGTTCCGAGATTGATACCGCCAGTCTGTTGCAGGCTCGGAGCGAAGCCTTTTTGTAGTTAAGTAGTTCTATCGTTATATTTACAAAAACGTATCCCATTTTCGTATTAACGCCCTTGAGCGAAAGATAGTCGGCGGGTTTTACCGGGTTTAGCTCTATACGCTTATCATAAAAGCGCTCTAGGTATTTAACTCCATCAAAGTTGGGCCCGTATACTCCTTCGAGCGAATTAGCTAGCTGTGAAATATCGGTCGAATATACTACGACAATGTTATCTTGCTGAAACAAAGTCTTTGCTTGCTCGAGTACCTTTACAGCGAATTCTGGCCGGCAGCGATCAAGTTCATCGATAAAAATGACGGCTCGATGTGCTATCCCGGGAAGATAGTTTCTTACGAGCTCGTCTATTCGACTTCGGAGCTTCTTCTCTTCTTTGTATCTTTCGAGAAAATCGACGCCGTTAAAGTCTTTAACGAAATTGCTGACGCTGAGGTTTAGCCCGAATACCGAGGCCGTTGTCTCGATGATATCGCCGATGCTTTTCCAGGGGTCTACCTCTCCATGGACGGTTGATTTGTCTACTGACATGGCGATTGTTGCCAATATGGGCAGGATTGGATTATCGAAATGATCATCTTCCCAGGCGTTGAAATAAATGGGCAGAAATGGGTTGGCTAGAAGATCTTTTGCTGTGGCACCAAATATCGAATCCAGTTTTGCGGTGTCCTGCTCGAGCGCCGGATTTGCCATTCGCAGGACTCTTTCGACCTGTTTTATAAAAAACGTTTTACCTGAGCCCCAGGGGGCATTGACGAGAATCGTATAGGGAGGTTCTACAGCAAGAAGCATTTGCAGGAATCTTTCGACCTCGCCATGCCGGCGCAATGGATCTTGAGATATCGCAGCATCAATGGCCTCAGGCGTGGGCTCTTCGTCTGCTCGCTTCATGGTGGTTGCCTTCTTTCGCATGATTTGATTGGGCGGGTGCTGAACATATCGTTTGAATCGGGTTATTGCTCGAAAATACTGAGACCGGCTTCGTTCTCGCAATTTGGATTAGCCACAAATGTAGATAATCTTGGAGGGTGAAGCCGGCCATATATCTTATGGTGTCGTTGCCTGGGGGCTTTGCCTACTCAAACTCCACCTCAACTTGACTGTGCTCGTAAATCTTGAGTTCGTTATCAATTTCGACCCGTTCTACCATCCAGCCAATGGCGGAGCACTGTCGTATGAATGTATCAATCCGGTTCTCACCTTTTAGATTATGGATGGTGACCACTACGCCAAAACGCTGTGGATCATGCGAACCCTTTTGATATCTAGAGGACTTGCGAATCATCATGCCCCACATTGGGTTGGTATACACTTTTTTGGGCTTACTACGGCTGGTTAGCGGTTCGGATATGTGCTTGACATTGTCCCATTTTCGCAGCTTTTTCCGAGCCTTCTCTTCATCGGTCGTGCAGCTTTCCTCACCCTGGTCGTTGGGCAGCAGCGACTTGATTAGCCCGTCGTTTCCGATTCGCCCAAAATGCAAATCGAGCTCGGTGTCCGTATAGTCGACGCCTTGGTTTCTGTTGCATTTAGGGAAGTAGCACAGGGTCGCTCTCGCAACGGACGGGTAAGATGTGCCCGAAACGGGGATAGGAAAGTTGAAGTTATAATTCTCGCGTTCGGTGGCCACGCCGCTGAGCATGAATCGAATTTCGTCGTTACTGGTTTCGAGTATCTTTTCAATTTGGACGGGAACGATGCCGTAGCCAAGTCGATCCATGTCTTCGGGTTTTGTCCACGCACATGCAGCATCGATTAGCAGGGCCTTGGCAAGTTCACAGCTCAGGTGCATCTTATAAATGAGATAGGCAGCTTTTCGTGCAATTAAGGGAGCCGCAAAAGAGGTGCCGACAGCCGGATAAGCACCGGTCCCGCAGCAGGCGGTTATAGCATCACCCTTATCCCCTCCGTAATACGCGAGGTCTGGCTTGTGATGAAAGCTTAAGACTGGCCCTCTTCTTGTGTAGGACGCTGGTTCGTTGTTTCTATTAACGGCGTTGACAACAAGGGCATTAATGGAGTCCGCTGGGGAACCAAGATATGTGGGTTTACCATTTTCCTGGTTAGTGCCAGCAACAACGAAGAGGACGTCGTATTTCTGCTGCAGTTTGTCTAGCAGGGCCGCTTCGGGCGATATGGAGTTTCGAGACACTTCCTCCATTGACCCCAAGGAGATGTTCCAAACTTTGATGTCTTGGTTCTCGGCAACAATGCGCTCAATGTGCTTCATTACCGTAAACGAACTGAACTTGCCTGCGGTTGCAACTCCAAAATGTCGAACTCTAAAGTGGCCACAATGGTCGTCTAGCGATGGATTTTGGGCCTGAGCGTCAACGATCAATGAGCTGACACATGTGCCATGTCGATAATCGCCTGCAGTGGGATTGATGCCTTCGGGTAAGCAGCTTCTGTAGTCTACCCAGTTGCTGAAGTACGGTGGGTATTTCTCTTCAAATGGAGTGTCGATTACGCCGATGACGGGCTCATCGGTGGGATATTCAGGGAGGCTGCTGATGGCGGGGGAGGCTGAGCCTTCGTCACTCATAGGTGCGTAAGAAGACAGATCGATAACCGACATGGCTACAAGATAGGGGGCGCGCTCGAGCAGCGTTCGATATTCTGTTTCGGTTAATAGAACGCTGTTCTCCAAGAGGTTTGCAGGGGATACGTCAATGTGAAGCTCCTCAAATAGGTCCTGCGGGTCCCTCTCCGTTTCAAATAGCGTAACGATTGCGTTTTCGTCGGTAGCCGCTGGCGGCTTGTCTATTCTAAATTCATTGACGTAATAGGAATCGCGTATGAGTTGCGCAAAGCCCGATCGGGTGAGCGTGTGTGAAACGGCCGGATTCCATTTTTGTTTGAGCTTATCATTTTTAACCAGATCGACCATCTTATCTGCGTTCATCAGTCCATCAAAATAATCGACTACGATTCGCTCGCACTCACGCAGCTTGCTAATAGTTGACCGGATGGTCGCCTCGGGAACGTAATGAGTCATCAGGTGCCTTGGGTGGTTCCCATTAAAATCGAGATAACGGGCGCCGCGGATAGACAATTCTGGTTCACTGTCTTTTCCGCCGTTCAGCATCTCTTTTATTCGATTGCTCTTGGCGACAATCTGACGGTATTCAACGGATACCAAGATGTCTTCGATTATGGCATCTTTGGGCCATTTGCTCAGAACGGTTTCGAGGCTCTTGCGAATGTGCGAAATCCTCTCTGCAGTGACCGTGCCTTTAGCGGGGAGCGTTGCGGGACCCGGTCGCGAGCCTCTTGCGGTTTGAAAATCGCCAGTGAGCCTGATTAAGCTGTTCATGAGCTACTCCTTTAGGGTTCGCGCAATGGTGCTTCGTGAAATGCCTGTCAAAACTTCCATTTCTCTTAAAGTGAAACCTTGAGTTTTAAGCAGCTCGAGTGAATCAGGCTCATATCCATGTAGACGCTGATATAGCTTGCGGAGATAGTCGTTTGGATTAAGAGGATCACTAAACGCGACGGAGGTCTTGATGAGGTTTTTGAGTGTGCCGGGCCAGGGCAGATCCGGGCAACTCTGCAGCACCTTTTTTAGGGTCCGAGAGTCGTTTTTGATTGCCTGATTGTTTTTGGTCAGATTCTTTGCGATTGATTCGCCGATATCAACGAGATCGTCATGGGTGTATCTATTAAAGTCAATTTGTACATCGAAGCGCCTGGCGAGTGCCGGGTCTAGTTTGTCGTAAAGGTTCGTTGTTGCGATTATGGCGGATCGCGTGTTCAGCTTGTCGAACTCTTTTAGGAGTGCACTTGTGGCTCGCCCCATCTCACGGACGTCGTTTTGGTTAATTCTATCTAAGGCTATAGCATCGATTTCATCGAACAGGACAATGGCGCCGTCGCCGATATCGTGGATTTCTTGGAAGACCTTCGCGATATTCTTGGCCGTCTCTCCGAGTTTGCTATCGATGATTTGATTGAAATCAACGGCATATAACTGGTAGCCAAGTATTCTGGCTATCTGTTTTGTAGCTTCGGTTTTGCCGGTTCCCGATGCGCCGTAAAAGAGGACAGTGTTGATGTCCACATCTTTAGATAGAGCATTGAGCAGCCCTTGGATATCGTTAGCGATGGCCTGGGGAAGGGGCAGCGAGGTGTTGTTGCTGATTACCTTTTCCAAGAAGTCATATTCCTGCTCTGTGACTTCTTGTGGCACAAACGTACGTGTCCTAGCAATGAGGGCCATGATGTAGCTTGCAAGCTCGGGTTGCCCGGACGATTCAAAATCTTTCGCAATAATAGTGGCTGCGTTGTTGAAGGCGATGTCGTCGTGTTCCGAATGCGCTCGGATTAAGTCGATGATGTCCGATCTCTTCATGTGTGCTCCTCTCCTTAGTTATATTGTATGAGACAGACTGAGACAAAGCAAGAATTGATTGAACATGGATGCAATGAAGTATGCTAGGATTGAGTTGTCTAGATTCAAACTGTTCTAGATTGGAGGTGAGATTATGACTACCCACCATGGAGGTAAGGTTGGCGCTGCTGCCAAGACGCTCGCGAGCTCCTCGACGAGTAAAGCCGCGAAGACTGCGGCTGCGAAGACGCTGGTCAAGCATCAGATTGCCAAGCATCGCTAGTTTGCGAGCAAAGCATTTTGTAACAGTTGGGAGGTGATATATATGGCTTTGAAGACGATTCGCGTAAAGATTCCGAAGTGCCGAATTGGCGCAACGGGTTCGGTCGGGAAGATCGGAACGACCGCGAAGGCCGTAAAAGTAAAGATTCGCTAGGCTTTAGCGGCAACTAAAGCCTAGCGCGATGTTGACATAGCGGGCCAACATCAAACATTTTATGGGGGTCTCCGGCGAGATTCAAGCGTCGGGGACCCGCGTTATTTTTTGTTTTTATCGGCATATGCGCCGCAGCCTCTTCTTATACGACATGTGGCGGCGCTATTAGTTTGGACAATTAATGAGTGAATTAGATATAGTATCCATTTGGATTAGTTCGATGGTGGCCATAGCAACTGTCGTTGCATCGTGGGCGGGCTTTAGAGCCCTGGTGATTCAAACTTCTCCGAATATTATTATGTTCATTCGGCCAGATGATGTCTCGCCCTCACTAGCGCGGCTTGTTATCAGAAATATTGGAGAGGCGCCTGCATACAATGTTTCGTTTCGACTTTCTCCTGACTTGTTTCTAAAGGATTCTTTCGAATATAAACATGCTTCCGTAGTGTTTGATAGGGGCTACGCAATTTTGCCTCCTAAACATGAGAGGGACATTCTCTTGGGAAGGTTTGAGGATCTCGAAGGATTGTGGGGGAGCTTCATTGTTGAAGTGAATGTCTCCTTTTCAAAGAAATACGGGCGTAGACGTTTCTCGACTATCTGCCCGGTTGAGATTGGCTCATTTGAGAGCACGATCTCTATTTCTTGTGAGACTACTTTTGAAAAGGACCAAAGGGCTGCCTATCGCGAAATCAGGCAGTTTGGTAAGCGCCTTCGCGGAATAGAAAACGCGATTTGTTCATTGGGGAATTGTGACGAAGAGTAAGGTTGTACGCTGGTGACGAATAATTTCCCCCGCAGATCGACGACTGCATGACAGAACACGGCCCTCGTCCCGTCATATGATTTCTAGCGGCTAAACAACAAATCATAGACGAAGGGGACACGGGCCGTGTCTGCGAACCTCGTAACGGTCGACGAGGAGTCGCTGCGCAAGGACATAATGAATCTGGTGAGGAAGCCCGTTAATGAGACGCTCAACGGGCTGCTCGACGAGGGGTCGTCCGAGCTCGTCGGGGCTGGGCACCACGAGGGGACGGCGGGCCTGGGCTATAGGGTTACCGTTCGATTCAAATTAATAGCGTTGATTTATGAATCAATAATTAGTAGCCTATCTAAAAGCGGTATTGACGCGGGTAGCCTACGGGCCCCGCGTCCTGCGGAAAGGTGGCTATCCTTCTTGGGATGGCCGCCTTTCTTTTGTTAAGGTGCCGCAATGACGGTGAAGCCTTTCATGTCTATTGACGATCGGGACAGATTGCCTGTTGACAGAGGAGCGTGTCGGTATGGAACTTGCCGGCGACCACCGCTCCGATACGATTGCCTTGATGAATGGCTGATCCATGATGGGGCTCAAAATATGACTCGAGAGCTTGGCGGTATTGGATTGACGGCCTTGCAAGTTCTCCCTTAAAGTAATAGGCGTGATGAGGCCTTGCGACGATACGTTCGGCTTGGTCCGTGGGAACCGCCGAAAGGCGGTTTTCGCGTTTAGGGGGCTGTTTCCGAAGGACACTTGTCCGAATTTGCTTCTGGGCAGTGGGTCTTTTACTGCGTATTTCGGAAGTGCGGGGAAAATCGAAACTTGCTGAACGCACCCCGATTTTTGCCAATTAAACCGCAGGTCGCAAGGTCTCAAATCTGGGATCTGGCCGGCAGGTCTCGGGTTTTCACCGCACTTCCGAATGCATGCTAAATATGGCTTCAACGTGCTTGGCCTTGAAAGCCATAATAGGTTGCCAATTGGCTACAAGACGAATATAGTTAGCATCATGCTAACTAAGGGGTGGTTATGAATCGAACCAAGCTCCGACCGACATATTCACTTGACGAAGCGAAGTCTTTAGCTCGTTTGGGAAAGATGATGGTAAACGGTAGGGTGCGCAGGCACCTGATGAACCAGTTTGGCTATCTGGACATCGACCATTTCCTTGCTGACCTTTTTGATTATCTGGAGCCTGGCGACTTTAGAAAATCCATTGCGCTCGACATGGATGGCCCTTTGCATGGTGTTTACGCAGATGTCTATGAGTGCCGAGGTTTTGAATGCGAGGATTGGTACGTCAAGTTTTTAATCGATTCTGAAGGCAATGCACATTTGAACGTTTTGTCTGCGAACATCGATGGATATATTCATTAAAGGAGGAGCCATGCGTTGCATGGAATGTGGCAAAGAAATGCAATTTACCACGGCGCCAATGTCTGAATCATACCGTGGCGAGCAAATAACGGTAAAAGGAATTGAGCATTATATTTGTGAGTGCGGCAACGATGAAATGACCGCTGCAGAGGCGACTAAGCTCGCCCATGCGCTGGCTTCGCAATATGCCAAGACACATGAACTTCTTTCTCCCTCCGATATTAAAGATTTGCGCTCTGATCTCGGTTTAACTCAGCATGAATTTGAGTCGCTTTTAGGGGTTTCAAAACCAACGGCATCTCGTTGGGAGAACGGGGCGTCACAACAGTCTATTACCGCAAATAATCTTATGAAGCTCATTCGAGACGTCCCCGAGGTTCGCAAATATCTGGGTCTTTCTTCTGATGAGACGACCTCGGGACTTAATACATCACAATTTTCGGTGATACAGGGAGGAGAAGCCCCGGCTTATAGGGACTCGACTCCTTTGGCAGAAGAGAATGCCTTTCGATTGGAGATGTAAATGGAAACGCTACAGAAGCAACGCATTGAATCTCCGCTGATTACATGCGTGACTAGAAAAGTGGATAGTTTTTCATTTGATGGCGGAATGACTCCGAAAGAGGGCGTCAATAAGTCTGGCGTCGAATGCAACGTCAGAAATGCTATCACCAGCGCATTTTCGGACGAAAACGGAACCAGGTTTCGCCAGCTCAATTTAGTTATAGAGCTTCTACCCAGCAATGAAGGTCATTACTATCGTTCCGAAATATCCGTCTCCGGCATATATCGCGCTCCTGCGGATTTAGATGACGATGCTTTTGACAGAGAAGCACTTAGCACCGGTATGCAGGACCTGTATTCCTATGCAAGAGGCATTATTGAAAATGTCGCAGCTGGTGGAGTGTGGGGGCCACTTTATCTGCCACAGATTGGGTTCGCAATTTAGCCCCCTTCCACCCCATCCTTTGAAGATGTTCTTAAAGCGGTCTTATGCAAGCCATCGTTTTACGGTTCCTTTCAGGAGGGTATCCCCTAGTTATTTAGCTGAAGGCTGGAACCGAACAGCCACATTGCCACTTGTCGAATTGTTGAGTCACTGGGCGGTCTGAGAGAATGCCCTCAGTGACACAGTCGTCCCGGACTCTAAGTGAGGCGATAACAAAGAAGGGCCGTTGTTCGGTTTTCCATCAACGGCCCTTTGATGTATTCGCGACTACTGGATGCTGTCGTGTTTTCGCTTCGGGACAGTGGGTTATTTACCGTGTATTTCGGAAGTGCGGGGAAAAATCGGAAACCTCTGAGCATAAACCGAATTTCGGCAACAAAACCGCAGGTCGCGGATGCCTAAAACAGGGGCCTAGTCGACAGATCTCGGTTTTTCACCGCACTTCCGGAAACGCTCGACGGAAGTATGCGGCAAATTTCGGAACCCTCGAGCACATCGCCCTTTTCATGTAAAGAAACCGCAGGTAGAAGCGTTGCTACTATCCGGCGTGGTCGGCATATCAACAATTTGCCGCATACTTCAGGATTGGGCACTCATTTTGCACTCTCGAAGTCCCCTCATTCCCTAAAAAGTTCTTAAAACAGCCTTAAAGGCGTTCCAACTCGCGTTGACAGCGTAAAATACGCATGTTTGACTATGACAAAAGTGGTTATTAGGGGAGGAGTATGCCATGGAGGTGCTGGTTGTTGGCAACATCGCATATGTTGACGATGACTTTTGTGCCAAGGCGTTCCCCGGGGACCATGTGCAGGTCGTAGCCGCGCAGGATACGCGCCGCGACGAGTCGTCGCCCCATGCCTCGTGGAAAGAGCTGCTCCAGCACTTGGAGCAGGCCTATGAGTTCGACCGCGTGGTCTATCTTTCTAATTACCTTACCCCGCATATCGATAGCGTGGGCGATATCGAGCTGCTGCGTTCGGTCTTTCGCGCGTGCATGGGTCGCCGGATCCAGCTGTTGTATATAGCAGGTCCCGCAGGTGCCGAGGGTGCCGCCGATGCCGCGGGGCGAACGGGCAAGGGAATTATCGCCCGCGCAGCCAACGACCTGTGCCGCTACTACGCTGCTAGCGAGGGCGTTCAGACCAAGATCCTGCGCGTGCCGTTCCTGTATACCTCGTCTGCCGCGCTGGAGGACCCGTTTTTGGTGCCGCTGTTCGACGCGTGCTCAGCCGGATCGGTCGCTCTACAGGGCGCGGAGGATGCGGCGTTTCCCCTGCTGTGTGCCGAGGAGCTTGCGGTGCTGGTACGCCGTATCTTCGACAGCTGGGATGCCTCTTTTGAGACGCTCGACGTTGCCGATGCCTTCCATCACACAGCGGGTGAGGTGGGGGACGCCCTCAAGGCGTTGTTCCCCGGCCTTGCCGTTGCCTATGGCGATTCCGCCGGCTACACCCTGCCCGTCAGCGACGTCGCTCGCGTGCGCTATGGCTGGTTTCAGCGCTACGACTTGCTGCGCGATCTTTCGACCATTCAAGCGCGTTGGGGTGCTGGCCGCGCAAAGAAGGTCAACCCCTTGCGCGCCGCCATCGACCGCATCCAGATGCGCTCGCTGTCCATCAAATGCCTGGAGACGGGCGTTGCCTGGGTTCTGTTCGAGGTGCTGGAGCACCTGTTCTCCCAATCGGCCCAGCTCAACGTGCTCGATTATCGCCTGCTCTACGTGGTGCTGATCGGCACGCTGTATGGCTTGGACTTTGGCCTGGTTGCGGCGCTGCTGGCGTCGGTGGGTTTGGCCGCGAGCTACTTTACTCAGTACGGCTATACCTTCCAGGGGCTGTTCTACGAGCCGTCCAACTGGCTGCCGTATATTGCGTACTTTGTGGTGGGTGCCGTGTGCGGCTATGTGCAGCTGCGCAACAGCGAAGCCATTAGGGCGGAGCGCGATCAAAACGAGCTCGTGCGCAACCGTAATACGTTCCTTACGCAGCTCTACCACGACGCGATCGAGGATAAGCGCGCGTACAGGCGCCAGATCGTGGGTCGCCACGACAGCTTTGGCAAGATCTTTGCGGTGACGCAGGAGCTCGACGTGCTCAACCCACGCGACATCTATCGCAAGTGCTGCGAGCTTTTGGGCGAGATCCTCGAGAACGATTTCGTGGCGATCTACCATGTTTCGGGCGGGGCATTTGCACGCCTGGTGGCAGCAAGTCCTGCGATTGCCGAAAATGCCGCACGCTCGCTCGCGCTTGAGCAGCTTGCACCTCTTTTGGGCGACGGGGGTCGTTCGAACCTGTGGGTGAACCGCGAGCTGACGCCGGGGCTTCCCATGTTTGGATATGCGATCGAGCGCGACGGGGCACCCGCCGTGTTGATCTTTGTACGTCGTGCGGCCGAAAATCAAATGACCCTCTATTATCAAAACCTGTTCCGCATCTTGTGCGGCCTGGTCGAAAGTGCGCTGGGCCGTGCCTTTGATTATGAGGCGGTGGCGCAGGATAAACGCTGCGTTGACGGCACTTGCGTGCTCAAGCAGGCTGCCTTTGGCCAAGAGCTCGCGGCGGAGCAGGCGCTGGCAGATAGCAAGATGGGGAGTTTTTTGCTCCTGCGCGTGGTACCGGGCATGGAGCCTGTCGGCGAGCTGGTGGGCGCAATTGGGTCGGCAATCCGCGAGAGCGACGCGGCGGGCTTGGTCGACGGCGACGTGCTCTACCTGCTTATGCGCCAGGCAAAGGCGTGCGATCTTCCCATTATCCGTAAGCGCCTGAGCGCAAAGCATATTGCGGTGGAGCCCGTCGACGGCGAGGGCATCGTGGCGCTGCTGCAGCGCATCGCTTACACCGGTGACGGTGAGGGGGGTGCCGCTTGATCTCGCTTGTCGTTGCTGCCGTCTTGCTGCTGATTCATGCGCTGGTTTGCCTGATGCTGTGGACGCTTATGAAGCTGGGCCTGCTGCCAGTGCGCGGGCACATGCTGGCCGTGATAGTGCTGGTGCCGCTGTGGGGCCCGTTGCTGGTGGTTCTGCTATCGGTCCGCGGCGCGATGTTTGGCGAGGGGCTGAAAGAGTCTGCGCTGGAGTCGCTGCGCTTCAACGACGACCTGCATCGTAGTATGTCGGTATCGAGTGGTGAGGACGATGCAGGCGTAGTGCCGCTCGAGGAGGCGCTCATCGTCAATGACCCGGCATACCGGCGCCGCCTAATGCTCTCCATGCTCACCGAGGAGCCCGACGCGTACCTGGCGCAGCTGCAGGCGGCTAAGCTTAACGACGACGTTGAGGTGGCGCACTATGCCGCGACGGCGGTGGCGCAGATCTCCAAGGAGTCCGACCTTAAACTGCAGCAGCTGGAGCGCGCCTTTAAGACGGACCCGAGCGCGCAAAACCTCATCGAATACTGTGATTTTCTTGGTGAATACTTGGGCTCGGGCTTGGCCGAGGGGCGCGTGGCTCAGATTCAGCGCCAACAGTACGCGCGCCTGCTTGCGCGTCGCTGCGAGCGCGAGGATACCCTTGAGCTGCGCATTCGATACGCGACGGCGCTGGCCGATGTCGGACAGATCGACGAGGCGCAGGCCGTGACCGACCAGCTGGTACTCGACGTGCCCGAGGAGCAGGAGGTTTGGATGCTTTGCCTGCGCCTAGCCGTGATGCGCCGCGACGGTGACGAGGTCCACTGTGTGATCGATGCGATTGACAAGCAACGTGTGTATTTGAGCGCCGACAACCGCGAAAAGTTGGCGTTTTGGCGCGATTGGGAGGAGGCCCGATGAGCGTGGCGCAACATATCCGAGACCGTGTGGGCCGCTTTCGTTGGATGGGACTCCTCGTGGTGTGGGCGGTCTTTATTGCCATGGCCGCCGTGCTGCTGGTGGAGCGTGCCGGCGTGCAGTACAGTGCGGGCCAGCATAGGCTGGGGATGCTTGCCGCCAACGATGCGGTGCCGGCCTCCTCGGCAATCTTTGGCCAAAAGCCCACGTGCCTGGTCATTACCAATTCCGATCAAGCTGGCGTCGAGGACGTAAAGGAGCAGTTCGACCAGATCCTGCTCGACATGAAGATCGCGCACCGCGACGTTGACCTTGCCCTGGATGGCGCGGATGCCATTCCCTCGCTGACCTCCTTCGATCGCGTGATTTTGCTCATGCCGTCGCTCGATGGGCTCGGTACGCACCTGAGCGACATTATGATTTGGGTGAGTGCCGGCGGTTCGCTTATGCTCGCCATGCCGCCGGATAACTCGAGCTATCTGCAAGTGATTGCCTCCAAGCTTGGCATTGAATCGGCCGGATATGACTATGTAAAAGCCGAAAGCATTGTGCCGAGTGAGGACTTTATGCTGGGCGGGGGAGAGCGCTACGAGCTCTCGGATCCCTTCGATTCTTCGCTCTCGGTTTCATTGCGCGAAACGGCGCACGTCTGGGCAAAGACCGGTGACGCGGGCACGCCGCTCATTTGGTCTAACGATTGCGGCAGTGGTCACACCGTGGTGTGCAACATTGGCATCTACGACAAGGTCATGCGTGGGTTCTATGCTTCGGCCATAAGCTTGTTGGGTGAAGCCACGGCCTATCCGGTCATCAACAGCGCCGTGTTCTATTTGGACGACTTTCCCAGCCCTGTGCCCTCGGGCGACGGCACCTACATCAAGCGCGACTACGGGCTTTCCGTCGCCGATTTTTATGCCAAGGTCTGGTGGCCCGATCTGCAAAAGCTCGCGCAAAAATACGGCATTCGCTATACCGGCGTGATGATCGAAAACTACGAGGACGCGGTCAACCAGACCGAGCCCGCGCGCCAGGCCGATACCACGCAGTTCCGCTACTTTGGCGGCATGCTGCTGCAGATGGGCGGAGAGCTGGGCTTTCACGGCTACAACCATCAGCCGCTTGCGCTCTGGGACACCGACTATGGTACGTTGTACGTCTACAAGACGTGGAAAAACAAGGAAACGCTCGTCGCTTCGCTCAACGAGCTTATAGCCTTCCAGGACGAGGTGCTGCCCAACGCGCACGGCTCGGTCTACGTGCCACCGTCGAATATCCTTTCGGCCCGCGCGCGCCAGCTTATCGGCACCGACGTTCCGCGCATTAAGACTATTGCCAGTACGTACTTTGAGGACGGTACCGACTTGCCGTACGTGCAGGAGTTTGGCGTGGCGGGCGATGGTATTGTGGAGCAGCCGCGTATTGTCTCGGGCGGCATGGTCGACGATTCCTATATGCGCCTGGCTGCCGTGTCCGAGCTCAACATGCACTACGTGAGTACGCACTTTATGCACCCGGACGACCTGCTCGATCCCGATCGCGGCGCCAAGGAGGGCTGGGAAGTCTACAAGGGCGGCCTGACCGACTACCTGGACTGGCTTACCAAGTCTGCGCCCGACCTGCGCCGCCAGACCGGCTCGGATTGCTCGGGCGCCATTCAGCGCTTTTCGTCGGTTACGGTGAGTGTGGATACCAGTGCGGATGCCTGGACGCTCAGCCTGGGCAATTTCCACGACGAGGTTTGGCTCATGTTCCGTACCAATAATGGCGAGCCGGGTGCGGTGACGGGTGGCGAGATTACGCATCTGACAGGCGACCTGTGCCTGGTCAAAGCCATGGACAAGACGGTGACCATTGCGCGCAAGGAGGGTAGCGACAAATGAGAATCTGCTTGGTACTCGAGGGTTGCTACCCCTATGTGCACGGCGGCGTGTCTACCTGGATGCACGGCTACATTACGGCTATGCCCGAGCACGAGTTTGTGCTGTGGGTGATCGGCGCGCATGCTGCCGACCGTGGCAAGTTTGTCTACGAGCTGCCCGGCAACGTGGTCGAGGTGCACGAGGTGTTCCTGGACGATGCCCTGCGGCTTTCGGGCGAGCAGCACGAAGCCAGTTTTAACGACCGCGAGCGCGAGGCGCTACGCCGTCTGGTGTCGCTCTCCAATCCGGACTGGGACGTGCTGTTCGATATCTTTCAGCGCCGTCGCGTGCATCCGCTCTCGTTTTTGCAGAGCCGAACGTTTATGGACATCTTCCGCGACGTGTGCCTTGCCGAGTACCCCTACACGCCCTTTGCCGACGCATTCCACACCATGCGCTCTATGCTGTTGCCGGTGCTCTACCTGCTGGGCAGCGAGGTGCCGGTTGCCGATGTGTACCACGCTATCTCGACCGGCTACGGCGGCCTGCTCGCCTGTCTGGGCTCAAGCGTTCACCATGCGCCGGTGCTGCTGACCGAGCATGGCATCTATACCCGCGAGCGCGAGGAAGAGATCATTCGCGCCGATTGGGTGGTGCCGTCATTTAAGGACCGCTGGATTCGCTTTTTCTACCTGCTTTCGGAGGAGATCTACCGCCGCGCCTTCCGCGTGACGAGTTTGTTCCATAACGCCCGCAAGACGCAGATTGATATGGGCTGTGATGCGGACAAATGCCTGGTTATCCCCAACGGCATCCAGTTCGATCGCTTTAAGGATATTCCCTTAAAGCCCGATGATGGCTGGGTGGATATTGGCGCAGTGGTGCGCTTGGCGCCCATCAAGGACGTCAAGACCATGATCTATGCCTTCTTTGAGCTGCACGAGCGCCTGCCTAAGGTGCGCCTGCACATCATGGGCGGCGTGGACGACGAAGAGTACGGCGCCGAGTGCCACGCGCTGGTCGATACCCTGGGCGTGCGCGACCTGATCTTTACCGGTCGCGTCAACGTGGTCGAGTACATGGAAAAGCTCGACTTTACCATTTTGACGAGCATCTCCGAGGGCCAGCCGCTCAGCGTGCTGGAGTCGCTTGCAGCGCGCCGTCCCTGCGTGACGACCGAGGTGGGCTGCTGCCGCGAGCTACTCGAAGGCGCCCCGGGCGACGACTTTGACGTGGCGGGTTTTGTGACGCCGCCTATGTATCGCAAGGGCTTGGCCGATGCCATGGAACGCATGTGCACAAGCCGCGCCCGCCGTATCGAGATGGGGGAGCGCGGCCAGCGCCGCGTTGCCACGTACTTTTTGCACGAGCAGATGCTCACCAACTATCGCGCACTGTACGACGAGACGGCGTGTGCGTTTAACCTGCCCAGAGAGGGGGAGTAGCCGGTGGCCGGAATTGGTTTTGAGCTCAAGCGCCTGTTTAGGCGCAAGGGCCTGTTTGCCACGATGCGCGCTTACGGCTACGCCGGCATTGTGTGCACGGGCCCGATGCTGCTGGGCGTGCTGCTCCAGGTGGGTATCTTGGTGCTGTGCGGTCTGTGGGGTGTGGGCCGTGCCAACCAGGATCTGCTGCTGTGCATGGTGACCTACACACTGCTGGCCTCGCTTTTGCTCACGAGTTTTTTCTCCATGCCGGTCACGCGCTTTTTGGCTGATATGTTGTTTGCCGAGCGCGAGGATGAGATCCTGCCTTCGTTTTGGGGCTCCAACGCCATCATGCTCGTTGCGGGCACGGTGCTCTACGGCGTCTTTTTGCTGTTCTCGGGCGCTACGCTGCTGCAGGGGCTGCTGTGCCTGTGGCTGTTCAACATTATGATCGTCAACTGGAACGGCATGAGTTACCTCACGGCCATCAAGGATTACCGCGGCATCCTGTGCAGCTTTGCGGCCGCCATTGGCGTGACGTGCCTGTGCGCCCTGGCCGCGCTGGCGCTGGGACTGCCGCCGGTCGAGGGGCTGTTGGCGTCAATTGCCCTGGGCTACGGCGTCATGCTCGTCTGGGACGTGGTACTGCTGTACCGGTATTTTCCGCAGAGTGACCGCAGTCCCTGGCCCTTTTTGCAGTGGCTCGATCAGTTTATGCCGCTGGCGCTCACGGGCCTGTTAACCAATCTGGGACTCTTTGCGCACCTGGTGATTATTTGGGCTGGTCCCATTGGCGTTCAGGTCAAGGGCTTGTTTTATGGTGCGCCCTACTACGATGTGCCGGCGCTGATCGCGTTTTTGACGATCCTGGTCACGACCGTCAACTTTGTGGTCTCGGTCGAGGTCAACTTCTATCCACGCTACCGCGACTACTACAGTCTGTTCAACGACGGCGGCGTGGTGGGCGACATCGTGGTGGCAGAGGAGGGGATGCTCTCCACGCTCAACAGCGAACTGCGCTTTTGCGCGCTCAAACAGTTGTTTGTGACCGCGGCGGTCATCTCGCTCGAGACCACGGTGCTGTCGGCCTTACCGTTGGGCTTTAACAACCTTATGCACGGGTATTTTCGCACGCTGTGCGTGGGCTATGGCCTGTATGCCGTGGGCAATACGGTGATGCTCATCTTGCTGTACTTTACCGACTACAAGGGGGCCGTGATGGCATCGGGGTTGTTTGCCGGTGTGGCCGGGCTGGCGACTGCCGTGTCGTTGCTTTTGCCGCAGCAGTTTTACGGCTTTGGCTTTTTGTTGGGTGCAGCGGTGTTTTTTATCGTGGCGCTTCTGCGGCTCGATACCTATACCGCCAACTTGCCGTATCGTATCCTGAGCCAGCAGCCCATTGTGGCGACCGACAAAACGGGCTGGTTTACCGAACTTGGACGGGTGCTCGACCGTGTTGAGCAACGCTACGAGGACAAGCGCGTGGGCGGTGAGCCGCGCAGTGCATTTGAACGTATGGTGGTTCGCCTGTACCAAAAACATTGGGGAGGTTCTGATGATCGATAAGTTGATGTCTCGCCGCTGCCTGATCGAGGCGGCTGCCGGTGCGCTGTTGCTTTCGGGCTGCTCGTCTCAGGACGAATCCTCGACTAAAAAGGTCAAAAAGCAGGACAAGATTAAAAAGGCTGAGGTTACGGACGGGGCCAAGCACCTGCGCGATAAGGACGAGCTGTACGAGGTTTACGACGACTCGGGCATTGTGACCATGTACCTGACGGTCTCGCGCGGCAACAGCTCCGAGAACACCGACCACAGCTGGGCAGAGATCAACACGTACTCGGTGTATGACTATGCCGACATGGGCGTGACGCGCTATCAGGTTATGGGCCTGCTGCAGCCGGGCGACGAAGACGGCCCGGTGGCCGGCGAGGTTGGCTTTGGCGAGGAAGCGCCCAATGCTACCGTGCAGGTGCGCGGCCAGACGTCGAGCTCCTACACGCAAAAGAATTACAAGGTGGAGCTCAAAAAGGGCAAGGGTACCTGGCGCCAACAGCGCGCGATTGCGCTCAACAAGCACATGGGCGAGGGTATGCGTTTTCGCAACAAGATGGCCTCGACCTTATCCGTGGGATCCCCCAGATGATGGGCTTGCGCACGCAGTTTGTGCATCTGTGGGTGTGCGACCAGACCGAAAAGTCCAACGACACCTTTGAGGACTACGGCCTGTTTACACAGGTGGAGCAGCTCAACAAGACGGCGCTTAAGGCACATGGCCTTGATAAGAGCGGGCACCTGTACAAGGTGAACAGCTTTGATTTCTATCGCTACGAGGACACCATTAAGCTTGCCGATGATCCCGACTACAACCAGGCAAGCTTTGAAGGCATGCTCGAGATTAAGGGCGATACGGACCACACCAAGCTCATCGAGATGCTCGATGCGCTCAACGACGAATCGCAAAAGATCGATGACGTGCTCGACACCTACTTTGATACCGAGAACCTGGTCTATTGGCTGGCGTTTCAGATCCTTACGGGCAACTGCGATACGCAGAACCGCAACTGTTATCTGTACAGCCCGCTCAACTCAAATACCTGGTACTTTTTGGATTGGGACAACGACGGCATGCTGCGCAAGCTGGAGCTGAGCCTGACGGGGTTCTCGGATTATGCGAGCTGGGAGCGCGGCGCAAGCAACTACTGGGGCAACGTGCTGTTTAACCGCGCGTTGCGCAGCAAGTCGTTCCGCAGCGAACTCGACCGTGCCGTCAAGGACTTGCGCTCGTATTTGACCGAGACTCGCCTGACCAAGATGATCAAGCACTACCGCGAGGTGACTGAATCCCTGGTCTTCGCTTCGCCCGATATCGATAATCTGCCTGTCACCAAGGATCAATACGATCAGATCGCCGCGGCGATTCCGGCCGAGATCGAAGAGAACTATAAGAGCTTCCGCGAGAGCTATAAAAAGCCCATGCCGTTCTACATCGGTGTGCCGCAGATCGATAACGGCAAGCTGCGCATTAACTGGGATGCGTCCTACGACTTTGAGGCGCGCGACATTCGCTACACCGTAGAACTTGCGCGCGACTATGCCATAAGCGATGTGGTCTTTAAGGCCGAGGACGTGCTGCTTCCCGAGGTGACCTGTGATGCGCCCGATACCGGCCAGTACTTTGTGCGCGTGCGCGCCACTAATTCCGACGGCTATACGCAAGATGCGTTTGACTATTACGTTACCGACGATGGCAAACAGTACGGCATGAAGTGTTTTTACGTGCAAGACGGCGGTAAGGTCGTGGAGGATACGTATGAGGAGGGCTAGCGCGCTGCTTGAGCGCTTGGCGGCCCCGCCTGTGCGTGCCATGCAGGAGCGTTACCGCCACGAGCTCAAATATCTCATTAACGAGGGCGAGCACGCCGCGCTTGCCTGTCGCATGGCGCCGGTGTTTAAGCTGGACAAGCATGCGCGGGCGGGCGGTTACACCATTCGCAGCCTGTACTTTGACGACTACTGCAACTCGGCCTACGAGGAAAAAGACGCCGGCATTCTCATGCGCAAAAAGTATCGCGTACGCATTTATAACGGCAGCGACAAGGTGATTAAGCTCGAGCGCAAAAAGAAGTACGGCAGCTGGATCTACAAGGAGGACGCGCCGCTTACGCGCAGTGAGTTTGAGCAGATCCTGGCTGGCGACTACGACTTTTTGCTGAGGAGCCCGCACCAACTCTGCCGCGAGTTCTACATCGAGTGCAGCTGCAACATGATGCGCCCGCGGACCATCGTGGACTACGAGCGTGAGCCGTGGGTGATGGACGAGGGCACCGTGCGCGTTACGTTTGACATGAACGTGCGTGCCGCGGTGGGAAGCTTCGATATCTTTGACGTGACGCTGCCCGTGCTGCCAGTCCTGGAGCCCGGCAAGCTGGTGATGGAGGTCAAGTTTACGGAGTTTTGCCCGCAGCTGGTGCGCGATATGGTGCCGCCGGGCGCGACCGAGCTTACGGCGGTCTCCAAGTACTGCCTCTGTTACGAAAAGACCGCCTACCTGCGCGGTTTTAACTATTGGGAATCGGATTTTGAGAACCGAGGGGATATTTAGACCATGAGCACCAGGGACTTTTTTAAGAACTCCGTCTTGGAGGCGTTTGGCCAGGTCGACCCTGCCAAGATTGGCCTTTCGCTGCTCGTGGCGCTCGCCATGGGCATCCTGATCTATTACGTGTACAAGCGCTTTTTTACCGGCGTGGTGTATTCGCGCAGTTTTGCCGTGACGCTCGTGGGTATGTGCGTGCTTACCTGCATGGTTACGCTCGCGATCTCGACGAACGTGGTCATCTCGCTCGGTATGGTCGGTGCTCTGTCAATCGTCCGCTACCGTACGGCGGTCAAGGACCCGCTCGACCTGCTGTATCTGTTTTGGGCCATTACCACGGGCATTACGGCGGGCGCCGGCATGTATGCGCTCGTGGGGCTCACGGCGGTGGTGATCGTGGTGATGATTGCCGGCTTTTCGAGCCACCAAGACAAGGCGCGCGTGTACATGATGGTCATCCACTACACGGGCCAGACCACCGGCGACGATATCGTGCGCGCATTTGGGCGCACCAAGTTCACCGTTAAGTCCAAGACGATGCGCGGCGACAAGGTCGAAATGGCCGCCGAGGTGTTCTCTGACGGTGTGGATATGCCCTATGCCGACGCCATTCGCGCGCTCGACGGCGTGGAGGACCTCACGCTCATCCAATACAACGGCGAATATCACGGGTAGCTTTTAGTTCCGGCGTTCTGACGAACGCCGGACCGGTCGACGCTGCGCGGGCATCTGCTGGGCGATCTGCCGCTCAAACTGTCGCTCGCGTACATAAAGTACGCTTCGCTCCTCTTTCGCGGCACCTCGCCACGGCAGCTGCCCGCTCGCTGACGTTTGCTCGACCTGAGTGGGCCGATTTGGTTCGCATGCCGTCTTCACGGGTATCATGGTGAAAGCGATTTCAACGACAGGGGTGCTCGTGGTAAAGATGAAAGATGTGGCCGAGCTGGCCGGCGTTTCGAGCGCCGCCGTCTCGCGCTACCTCAACGGTGGGTATATCTCGGCGGATAAGGCCGAGCGCATTAAGCAGGCGATTGAGCTGACCGGATACGTGCGGTCCAGCCAGGCTCGTGCACTGCGCACCGGCTCCACCAAGCTCATCGGCGTCATCGTGCCCAAGATCAACTCGGAGTCCGTGAGCCGCATTACCGCCGGCATTGGCCAGGTGCTCGGTCGCCGTGGCTACCAGATGCTGCTTGCCAATACCGACAACGCCCCTGATCGCGAGCTCGAATACCTCGATTTATTCCAAAACCATCCGGTCGATGGCATTGTGCTGGTGGCTACTATGATTACTGACGAGCACCGTCGGGCGATTGAGTCGTGCCGCGTGCCCATCGTGCTGATCGGCCAACATGTCGAGGGCGTGGCGTGCGTCTATCACGACGATTACGAGGCCGCCTTTGAGCTGGGCCATGCGCTTGCGGGTCGCGTGGACGGCAAGATTGCCTATATTGGAGTTACCGAAGAGGACCGCGCGGCCGGTTATGACCGCCGTCGCGGTTTTGAGGCCGGCTTGCGCACCGCGGACAACCCGCTCGATGCTGCTTTGATTCGCCTGGGCTCGTTTACGCTCGACTCGGGCTATGGTGCGGCACGTGAACTGCTTTCCGTCGCTCCAGATGTTTCGTTTATCGCCTGCGCGACCGACACCATGGCTGCGGGCGCGCTTCGTGCCATCGATGAGGTTCGCGGCATGGGCGAGGGTATACACCGCGTGAGTGGTTTTGGTGACAACGCTTTTTTGCGCGCGCTGACGGGCGGCATTCCCACCGTGCATTATGGCTACCTGACCAGTGGCGTCGAGGCGACCAATATGTTGCTCAACACGCTCGATGGCGTGGAGGGGGAGAGCGGTCTCAAGACGCTCAAACTTGGGCATCAGCTTATGAATGTCTAGGCTTTGGGCACGTCTGCCTGCCGCTGAGCCGCCTCTTTTTGCTTTAAAACTACCTTTCGCCGGCTTTTTCCTACCGTTCACCCTTCTGTGAAAACGATTACAGACATATGAAACTGAAAACGATTACAGTGTAAGTGTCAAAGATGGCCGGGTGCAGATGCGCCCGTTGGAGGAAAGGGAAGTCATGGACTACCGCAAATCAGCCCAAGAGGTGCTCGACAACATCGGTGGCGCCGGCAACGTTGTTTCGGCCGCACACTGCGCCACGCGTCTGCGCCTTGTGATTGCCGATAACGCCAAGGTCGACAAGGAGGCCCTCGAGAATATCGACGGCGCCAAGGGCGTCTTTGAGGCCCAGGGCCAGCTCCAGATTATTTTTGGCACTGGCACCGTCAATAAGGTCTACGACGAGTTCATTGCGCTCAGCGGCGTCGAGGCTGCCACCAAGGCCGAGGTCAAGGAGGCAGCGGCGCAGCAGCAGAACATCTTTATGCGTGCCATTAAGGTGCTCGGCGACGTCTTTGTCCCCATCATCCCCGCCATCGTGGCTTCGGGCCTTCTGCTGGGCATTATGAGCGCCCTCAACTTTATGGCCTCCAACGGCTTTATCGCGCTCGACACCAATAACTTTATTTATAAGATTGCCGACCTGGTCTCGGGCACGTCTTTTGGCATTCTGCAGATCCTGATCGGTTACTCCGCCGCTAAGGCCTTTGGCGCCAACCCGTACCTGGGTGCCGTCGTCGGCGGTGCGTTTATCAACTCCTCGCTGCAGAGCGCCTACACGGTTGCCTCCGAGGGCGTTCAGACTATGGTCACCGTCATTCCCGGCGTGTACAGCTTTGAGTGGGTCGGCTATCAGGGTCATGTGATCCCCATCGTCATCGCCTGCGCCATTCTGGCCTTCCTCGAGAAGCGTCTGCATAAGATCGTTCCCGAGATGTTCGACCTCTTTGTGACCCCGCTCGTCTCGGTGTTCGTGACCGTGCTCGTGACGCTCGTTGCCGTCGGCCCCATCTTTGTCTGGGCCGAGAACGCCATCCTCGGTCTGATCCGGGCCCTGCTGACCCTGCCCTTCGGCATCGGTTCCTTTATCGTCGGCCTGTTCTATGCCCCCACGGTCGTTACCGGTATCCACCAGATGTACACCGCCATCGACCTGGGCCAGCTTGCCCAGTACGGCGTGACCTACTGGCTGCCCATCGCCAGTGCTGCCAACATCGCTCAGGGTGGCGCCGCACTCGCCGTTGCCTTTAAGACCCGCGATGCCAAGATCAAGGGTCTGGCGCTTCCTTCGGCCCTGTCCGCCTTCATGGGCATTACCGAGCCTGCCATCTTTGGTGTGAACCTGCGCTTCTTTAAGCCCTTCATCGCCGGCTGCATCGGCGGCGGTTGCGGTGCCCTGGTCTGTGCGCTCACTTCGCTGGCTGCCTCCGGCACGGGCGTTACCGGTATCTTCGGTATCCTGCTGTGCCTGGCCCAACCCGTGCAGTACGCGATCATGTTTGCGGTCGCCGCGCTGGTTTCCTTTGCCGTCTCGTTTGTCCTGTACAAGGACGAGCCCAAGGCTTCCGAGCAGGCCTAAGAGCTTTTGATTGAGGGGATGCCCGCGGGTTGTATGCTCGCGGGCGTTTCTCGTATCTGGTGCCGATCTCTGGTGCCTTGTTGCTTTCGATCCGTTAGGACTTTGATATGTCTAATGCACTTGGTCGCGACCTTGCAAAGCTGGTCGCCGCTGTTGACGCCGCCGCCTCTGAGTGCGGCCATGGCGCGTATGGCCAGCGCTTCCATATAATGCCGCCGGCGGGCTGGCTCAACGACCCCAACGGTCTTTGCCAGGCAGGCGGCGTGTTCCATGCCTATTTTCAGTATGCGCCGTTTGATGTCGAGGGTGGCGTTAAGGCCTGGGGCCATGCGACGAGCCGCGACCTTATGACGTGGGACTATGTTGGCGCTCCGTTGCTGCCCGACGAGCCGTTCGATTGCCACGGTGTGTATTCGGGCTCCGCGCTTGCCGAGGACGGTCGCATTCGCGTGCTCTATACGGGCAACGTTAAGCTTCCCGATGCGGACGGCACGTACGACTACGTCAATACCGGCCGCCGCGCCGATACTGTTTATGTCGAGAGCGTTGATGGCCTTGCCGGTCGGGAGTTCAGCCAAAAGCGCGTGGTGCTGGCGTCCGAGGATTATCCCGAGGATTTGACCTGCCACGTGCGTGACCCCAAGGTGTGGCGCGATGATGATGGGCGTTACCACATGGTGCTGGGCGCGCGTCGTCGCGTGGACGGTCCGCATGTCGATAGTCGATTTTGCGCCATGCACGGCGAGGGTGCCGGGCGCGATGTGGGTGAGATCCTGGTGTATGGCTCGGCCGATATGCTGAGTTGGGAGCTCGAGAGCCGTGTGTCTACGCCCGAGCGCTTTGGCTTTATGTGGGAGTGCCCGGGATACCTTGAGCTTGAGGCGGATGGCGGTGTACCGGCGAAGTGGCTGTCCTTCTCGCCCCAGGGCCTCAAGGGCGGTCGTTGGGACCGCGGCAATGTATATGCAGCGGGCTACATGCCTGTAACGGGCGACATTACGGGCGGCAATGACGCTTATGAGCTGGGCGAGTTCCGCCTGTGGGACGCCGGTTTTGACTTCTATGCTCCGCAGGAGTTCACGGCCGAGGACGGTCGCCATATTCTAATCGGCTGGATGGGCATGCCCGATGAGCCGACCTATGGCAACGACCCCACCGTGGCGTGCGGCTGGCAGCACTGCATGACGGTGCCGCGTGAGCTTACAGCCGGTGCTGGCGGCGTGGTACTGCAGCAGCCGGCGCGCGAGATCGAGCGCCATTATGCCTCGGTGCGTGTGGGGGAGGGCTCGTTGGAGGTTGCCGGCGATACCTGTTTTGACGTTGTTGTTGACGGTGTCGACGGCGCGTTTACCGCGACCGTTGATGGCGAGCTAAAGCTGGTGCTTGTTCCCGCCGAGGGCGAACTGCCCTCGCGCTTTGAGATGCGATTTACCGATGAGAGTCGCGCTTCTGCCGGCTGCGGTCGTACCGTGCGTTGGGAGTCCGTCGACGAGGTTAGTAACGTGCGCATTGTTGGCGATGTTTCCTCGGTCGAGGTGTTTGTGAACGATGGTGCGCTCGTGTTCTCGACGCGCATCTATCCCGAGGCCTATGGCGTGACCGTTGACGCTCCGGGCGCGAATGTGACCTACCACGCGCTCAACATCTAAGCGATTCGTCGCATATCGGCGCTATACTGCAGCCGTAGCCCACGATGCGGGAAACATCCGCATCGTGGGTTTTTGTTATGGAGGGAAGGTGCCGTATGGGCGTACAGCAGCTAGAAGAGGCCTGGGCTTTGAGGGCCAGCGCGCGTGAGGCGCGGTTGCTTGCGGCGTCGCATGTGCCGGCAGCGCTGTCGTTGCTGGGGATTGTACGGCCCGGCGATCGTCTGGTGGCCTTTGCGGATGACTTTGCCGATGCGTTTGCGAGCGGCTTTGATGACTGCGATGTTGTGCTCGTGGGCTCGCCGTCCGCCGAGGCGTTTGCCGCCGCATCCGAGGGCTTTGATGCTTCGTTTGATGCCGAGGGTCCGCACCTGTGGTGGTTCGTCAACTCCATCGGCGGGTTTGGTCTGCGTGTGCCCGATCTGCGTGCGCTGGGTCGGGCGGCGCGTGAGGCCCATGCGCTGCTGGTTGTTGACAACACCGTGGCGTCGGCTTTTGGCTGCGATCCGCTGCGGCTGGGTGCTGCGCTGTCGTTCGAAGCGCTTGACCGTGTGTGCGCCGGTGAGGCTCAACGCAAGCTCGTTGCTGCTTCGGTGGCGCGCTCGCAGCTCAAGCGCCATCGTGTGGATGCCGCTGCCGAGTGCGCGCACGTATTGTTTGCAGGCTGCGGTGCGTCGGCGCTCGACCTTTCTGCCGAGGAGACCGACGTGCTGGAGCGTGGGCTTTCCTCGCTTAACGTCCGCATGCAGGCGCATTTCGACCGCGCCCGTGCGCTGGCCGAGTATCTGGCCGCCAACGAGATGGTGCGCAACGTTCGCTATCCCGGGCTGAGTTCGCATCCCGACCATGCGGCTGCAACGGGAATCCTCGAGCACGGCTTTGGACCGGCAGTTGAGTTTGATCTTATCGAACGTAGCGCGGGCGAGCTGTTCGATGCTTTGCCCGGGGAGTTTCGCACATCGCCCGTCGGCGGCGCAACGACGCGCCTTTCGGCCCCACGCGGCAAGCAGGGGAGCACCATCCGCCTCTTCGCCGGTACCGACGACCCCTTGATCGTGGCCGCCACCCTAGACAATGCCCTCCGCAACTAGCTAAATCATCCTCGACTACATAAGTTGCGGTGAAATAGGGAATGATTTTCGGCTTTAACCGCATAAACAGTCCCTATTTCACCGCAACTTATGAGAAGGGGTTGTGTGGCTAAAAAGCCCCGTCCCAAATTGGCTACTCTTTGATACTTGCGATGAGGGCGTCGGCTTTGGTGGCAATGACCTTGTTGATGTCGGCCTGCAGCTCCTCGTAGACCGCTATGGCTCGCTCGCCGGCGGGGGTGAGGGTGGATCCGCGGGCGCCGTCGCGCTCGATGAGTTTGCAGCCCAGCTGACCTTCGGCTTCGTTCACAATGCGCCAGGCCTTGGAATACGCCATGCCCATGCTCTTTGCGGCACGGTTGAGCGAGCGCTCGCGGGCGATACCCTGCAGCAGTAAGACGCAGCCGTGGCCGAACACGCCCGGCAGATCTTTGTCGCACGCTTGAATGACCAACTTTGCCGTCGTCTTGTACTTCATACGCTCCACGTCTCCCCGCTAAAGTGTTTGCTGGGCAAACGCAAAGCCTGCGTCAAACCCTCGTGTGCTCTTCTTAAATCATGCATTGTAGCAGTCAAAGTGCGTTAAGATACTTCCCCAGTATTGGGCGCCCAAGGTTGGGCTGGGTCCTACGAGGCCTGCAGCCGACCGGTCGCATGGAAAAAGGAGAAACATGGCTACGTTCTTTCCCGGTGAGTCCCACACGTTTTCGGAGTATCTGCTGGTTCCTGGTTACTCGTCCTCGCAGTGCATCCCCAACAACGTCTCTCTTAAGACGCCGCTGACCCGCTTTAAGCGCGGTGAGAAGCCGGCAATCACCCTGAACATCCCCATGGTTTCCGCCATCATGCAGTCCGTCTCGGGCGTCGACATGGGTGTCGCGCTCGCTACCGAGGGTGGCCTGTCCTTCATTTACGGTTCCCAGAGCGCCGAGTCCGAGGCCGCTATGGTCAAGGCCGTCAAGGATCACAAGGCCGGCTTCGTTCAGTCCGATTCCACCCTGACCCCCGACATGACCATGGAGCAGGTCATCGAGCTCAAGGAGAAGACCGGTCACTCCACTATGCCGGTCACCGACGACGGAACTCCCAAGGGTAAGCTCCTGGGCATCGTCACCAGCCGTGACTATCGCCCCAGCCGCGATGACCACCAGACGAAGGTCTCCGAGTTCATGACCCCGCGTGAGCAGCTCATCGTGGGCGACAAGAACATCAGCCTCAAGGTTGCCAATGACGTCATCTGGGACAACAAGCTCAACGCCCTGCCGATCGTCGACGACAACGATCACCTTATGGGCATCGTCTTCCGCAAGGACTACGACAGCCACAAGACCAACCCCAACGAGCTGCTCGATAACGACAAGCGCTACATGGTCGGCGCTGGTATCAACACCCGCGACTATGCCGAGCGCGTGCCGCTGCTTATCGAGGCCGGTGCTGACGTTCTGTGCATCGATTCCTCCGAGGGCTTCAGCGAGTGGCAGAAGCGCACCATCGAGTGGATCCGCGCCAACTACGGCGAGGACGTCAAGGTCGGCGCCGGTAACGTCGTCGACGCCGAGGGCTTCCGCTTCCTGGCAGACTGCGGTGCCGACTTCATCAAGGTCGGTATCGGCGGTGGCTCCATCTGCATCACCCGCGAGACCAAGGGTATCGGCCGTGGCCAGGCTACCGCGCTGATCGACGTCTGCCGCGCTCGCGACGAGTATTACGAGGAGACCGGCGTCTACGTGCCCGTGTGCTCCGACGGCGGTATCGTCTACGACTACCACATGACGCTCGCCCTGGCCATGGGTGCAGACTTCATGATGCTGGGCCGCTACTTCGCTCGCTTCGACGAGAGCCCGACCGAGCGCGTCAACGTCAACGGCCAGTACATGAAGGAGTACTGGGGCGAGGGTTCTGCTCGTGCCCGCAACTGGCAGCGCTACGATCTGGGTGGCGCCGCGAAGCTCAGCTTCGTCGAGGGCGTCGACTCCTACGTTCCCTACGCCGGTTCCCTCAAGGACGGCGTAGGCGGTACGCTCTACAAGGTCAAGTCCACGATGTGCAACTGCGGTGCCCTCTCGATCCCCGAGCTCCAGGAAAAGGCACGCCTAACGTTGGTCAGCTCCACCTCCATCGTCGAAGGCGGCGCCCACGACGTAGTCGTCAAGGACTCCCAGCAAAGCGTCAGCTATCGCTAAGCGGCTTTCCCAAGCACCGCACCTTGCCGTTCAAACCGTCGCTCGCGTACCAAAGTACGCGTCGCTCCTCTTTCACGGCAATCTGCGGCACTTGGAAAACCCGATCATGCTTGGGCGGGTAACAATTAGCGGTTGATTCACAACCACGTTATTTAGATAAAGCGAGATGCCCGCAAGTCGCAGGCATCTCGCTTGTCGTATTTGCTATCATCAGTCAAGTTAACCTTAGGGTCGGTCGGCTTGGCTTTGTTCGCTACAAGTTTCGCACGCAAAGAAGAGCACTTAATGTGCTCTTCGTCTTGCGCAGGACTGTCCGCAGTAGCGAATAAAGCTAAGCCGACCGACCCTAGCTAAGATTAAAGGAGCTGATATGTGCGATTGCACAGATCATAAGGACGAGATTCCTGTCTACGACGCGCAGGCCATTGAGTCCAGGTGGATGAAGGCCTGGGAGGACTCCAACCTCTTTGCCGTCGACACCGACGACAGCAAGCCCAAGAAGTACGTGCTCGAGATGTTCCCGTATCCGTCGGGCGACCTGCACATGGGCCACGCGCGCAACTACACTATCGGCGATGCCATGGCCCGTCAGGCCCGCATGCGTGGCTACGACGTGCTGCATCCCATCGGCTTTGACGCTTTTGGCCTGCCCGCCGAGAACGCCGCCATCAAGCACAACACGCAGGCTGCCGCCTGGACGTATAAGAACATGGACCAGGCGCTCGCCACGATGAAGCGCATGGGTTTCTCCTACGATCTGGATCGCATGGTCAAGACCTGCAGCCCCGACTACTACCGCTGGGGCCAGTGGATCTTTGAGAAGATGTGGGAAAAGGGCCTGGTCTACCGTAAGAAGAACCCGGTCAACTGGTGCCCCACCTGCAAGACCGTTCTGGCTAACGAGCAGGTTACCGAGGGTAAGTGCTGGCGCTGCGGCACCGAGCCCGAGAAGCGCGACCTGGAGCAGTGGTACTACAAGATTACCGAGTACTCCCAGGAGCTGCTCGACGATCTGGAGAAGCTCCCCGGCTGGCCTGAGCGCGTCAAGCAGATGCAGGCCAACTGGATCGGTCGCTCTGAGGGCGCCGAGGTCGACTTTACCCTGTGCGACCAGGATGGCGAACCCATCGAGGGCGACGAGGGCAAGATCACCGTTTTCACCACGCGTGCCGATACGCTCTTTGGCGTTTCCTTCTTTGTCCTGGCTCCCGAGTACGCCGGCTTGCACGAGCTCGTCGAGGGCACGGAGTACGAGGAGGCCGTCACCAAGATCGTCGAGGACTCCAAGCATATCTCTGCCGTCGAGCGTGCCCAGGGCACCCTCGAGAAGCACGGTGCCTTCACGGGCCGCTATGTGGTAAACCCCGTCAACGGCGAGAAGGTCCCCGTTTGGGTTGCCGATTATGTCGTTGCCGACTACGGTACCGGTGCCGTCATGGCCGTTCCCTGCGGCGACCAGCGCGACTTTGAGTTTGCCCGTAAGTACGACCTGCCGATCGTGCCGATCATCCTGGACGATGACGATCGCGCTGCCGTCGAGGCCAGCGGCGAGAGCATCGATACCTTCCATGCCGAGACCGTCGACTGGGATTGCGCTCACGCTGCCGAGGGCACGCTCGTCCAGTCCGGCAAGTACACTGGCATGCGCGGCGGTAAGCACTCCGAGGGTGAGGCTGCCATCGTGGCCGATCTCGAGGTCATGGGCTGCGGCCGTCGCAAGGTCGAGTTCCGCTTGCGCGACTGGCTCATCAGTCGCCAGCGCTATTGGGGCAACCCCATCCCGGCCATCCACTGCGAGCACTGCGGCATCGTGCCCGTGCCCGAGGATCAGCTGCCGGTGACGCTGCCCGAGAACCTGGACCTGGGCGCCGGCGAAACCCTCGCCGAGTGCAAGGAGTTCTACGAGACCACCTGCCCGGTCTGCGGTCGCCCGGCCAAGCGCGAGACCGATACCATGGACACCTTTACCTGCTCCAGCTGGTACTACCTGCGCTATACCGACCCGCACAACACCGAGCTGCCCTTCTCCAAGGGAGCCGCCGACCGTTGGATGCCCGTCGATAACTACATCGGCGGCATCGAGCACGCCATTCTGCACCTGCTCTACAGCCGTTTCTTTACCAAGGCACTGCGCGACCTGGGTCTGCTGAGTGTGGACGAGCCCTTCACCAACCTGCTGTGCCAGGGCATGGTCAAGGACGAGAACGGCGACACCATGTCCAAGTCCAAGGGCAACGTCGTGCCCCCGAGCTCGGTTATCGAGCCCTACGGTGCCGACACCATGCGTTTGGCGATCCTGTTTATCGCCCCGCCCGAGAAGGACTTCGACTGGGATCCCAAGGCCGTCGAGGGCGCCAACCGCTTCATCAAGCGCGCCTGGCGTATCGTTTGGCAGCTCGTCCAGTCCGGCGACGCCAACGTGGCCTTCGACAAGTCCGCGCTCGACGAGGTCGTGATGAAGCTCTATCGCGAGCGTCACCGCACCATCGCCAAGTGCACCGAGGACTTCGATCGCGGCCAGTTCAACACCGCCATCTCGGCCGTCATGGAGCTCGTCAACGCGGCGAGCGCCTACCTCAACGCCACCGAGGGTACCGCCCGCGACAAGGCGCTGTGCTACGGCGTGGCCAAGGATATCGTGAGCGTCCTTGCCCCCATCTGCCCGTTCTGGGCCGACGAGCTGTGGCACGAGGCGCTCGGCTGCGAGGGCAACGCCTACACCGCCGCCTGGCCCGAGTTCGACCTGGCCGAGTCCGTTGAGGACACGGTGCAGATCGTGGTCCAGGTGCTCGGCAAGGTCCGCGGCCGCGTCGACGTGGCCCGCGATGCCTCCAACGAGGAAATGCAGGCTGCCGCCGAGGCCGCTGTCGCTAAGTGGACCGAGGGCAAGACTGTCGTCAAGGCCATCTGCGTGCCCGGCAAGCTGGTCAACCTGGTGGTCAAGTAAGCGCTGCGCGCATAGCTGACATGCAACAAACGAGGGGCGATCCGGTTGGGTCGTCCCTCGTTTTGCATGTATCTGCCTAGTTGCCTTCGGCCAATTGTCCTATTCTTGTGGAGAAGCTGTGCGCACGCTGACCTGCAGATTCGTACTGTGCTTGCACGTTTCCGCAGCTATTGGTATAGTTTGCTTGCAAATGAAGTTGTAATTGAAAGAAGTGGGGTTTCGGCCCCGCTTCTTTTTTGTATGGATGGAGGTGCCGCAATGGTCAAGACCAAGACCGAGCAGGCGATCATCGACGCGCTCGAGGCCGTCGCTCCCCAGCACGATATCGACATCGTCGACGTCGAGCTCGTGGGTGCCACCAAGGCCCCCTGCGTGCGCGTGCGTATCGAGGGTGCCGAGGGTCAGAGCCTGTCGCTCAACGACGTCACGGCCAACACCAAGTGGGTCGGCGATGTGATTGAGGAGCTCGACCCCATCTCTTCGAGCTATACGCTCGAGGTGTCGAGCCCGGGTATGGCGCGCCCGCTGCGCCGCCCGAGTGACTTTGCCCGCTTTGTGGGCGAGAACTGCGAGCTCACCTCCACCGCCACCGAGGGCCGTCGCAAGTACGCCGGCAAGATTGCCGCCGCCACCGAGGCCGACGTGACCCTCGAGCTCGAGGACGGCGAGTCCGTTACCCTCGATTTCTCTGATGTTAAAAAGTGCAAATTGAAGCCCACCTACGACTTCAAGCCCGCGAAGGAAGGAAAGTAAGATGGCAGCATCCGACATGATGTCCGCCCTGATGGAGCTTTGCCAGGAGAAGCACATCGACCAGCTCTACCTGATCGACCGTCTGGAGCAGTCGCTCGCCAAGAGCTATGCCGAGATTCTGCATCTTGAGTGGGGCGCCAAGGTGACCATCGACCGCACCACCGGCAAGATCTACGTCTACCGCCTTGAGCCGATCGACGATTCCATGGACGAGGAGGGCAACTTCACCGAGTTCGAGGAGATCGACGTCAC
Organism: uncultured Collinsella sp.; assembly: GCA_902494085.1. GTDB lineage: Bacteria > Actinomycetota > Coriobacteriia > Coriobacteriales > Coriobacteriaceae > Collinsella. Next base: position 151,771 of record CABURU010000002.1, on the reverse strand, counting down.
TCCCAAGAACACGAGCCGCATCGCTGCCCAGCACGCCAAGGCCGAGATTAACGCCATTGTGCGTAACTCCGCCCGCGAGCAGATCTACGAGGAGTTCTCCGGCCGCATCGGTGACCTCATCAGCGGTACCGTGCTGCAGTCCACGCCCGACTTCACGATCGTCAAGATCCGCGAGGGCGTCGAGGCCGAGCTTCCGCACTTCGACCAGCGTCGTTACGAGAACGAGCGCAACGAGCGTCCGATGGGCGAGCGCTACCTGCACAACCAGCACATCAAGGCCGTGATCATCGACGTTCGCGACCCCAACTCCAACCTGCAGCCTGTTCGCGGCGAGCACAGCCGTCCGCCGATTGTCATCTCCCGTACCCACCCCGAGCTCATGCGTCGTCTGTTTGAGCAGGAGGTGCCCGAGATCTATGAGGGCACCGTCCAGATCAAGTCGATCGCCCGCGAGCCCGGCCAGCGCTCCAAGGTCGCCGTCCACTCGCTTGACGATCGTCTGGATCCCGTGGGCGCCTGCGTCGGCCCCAAGGGCAGCCGTGTTCGCGCTGTCGTGGGCGAGCTCCGTGGCGAGCGCGTCGACGTCATCCTGTGGGATGCCGATCCTGCCGTCTATGTCGCCAACGCCCTGTCGCCCGCTAAGGTCACCCGCGTCCTCATCGACGAGGAGAAGGCCTACGCCGGCGTCATCGTGCCCGACGACCAGCTGTCCCTCGCCATCGGCAAGGAGGGCCAGAACGCCCGCCTCGCCGCGCGCCTGACCGGCTGGCACATCGACATCAAGTCCGAGACCCTTGCCGCCGACATCCTCAAGAACGTTCCCGTTCACGAGGAGCCCGCCGCCGACCTGATCGGTGACGAGGAGGACGAGGACGTCCGCCGCTGCGAGTATGTGTCCGAGGACGGCATCCAGTGCCGCAACCAGGCTCGTCCCGGCTCCCGTTTCTGCGGTGTCCACGACACCGACGCCTTCGATGATGCGGAGGACCTGATCTAGCGCGCGGTCGCGCCGGGCGGGTCCCGGCGCGTCTCCCACGCTCGTTCAGTCTCTAGGCACCCAAGGTGCCAGAAAGGGTAGGTGAAGTCATATGGCAAAAGTCCGTGTGTCCACCCTGGCCAAAGAGTTCGGCATGACCTCCAAGGAACTGATGGGTCATCTCGCCGAAATGAAGATTCCCGCTAAGTCCGCTTCCTCCACCTTGGAGGACGCCTATGTCGCCATGGTCCGCAAGCAGCTCGCCTCGGTGATCGAGGCCCGCGCCCAGGAAGTCGAGGCCGCCAAGCAGGCCGAGGAGCAGGCGGCTGCCGCCGAGGAGGCCGCACGCGCCGCCGAGGCCGAGCGCGAGCGCATCGCCGCCGAGAAGGCTCGCGAGGAGGAGCGCCGCCAGTTTGCCGCAGCCCAGGCTGCCGAGGAGGCTGCCCGCGCCGAGGCCGAGGCCAAGAAGAAGGCCGAACAGGAGCGCCTTGCCCGCGAGAAGGAGGAGGCTGCCCGCGAGGCCCAGCGCCGCGCCGTTCCCGCTTCCGACTCCGGTTCGCGCTTCCGTTCGCTGCTCGACCAGATCGCCGCACAGGAGACCGTGCTCAAGGAGAAGAAGGACGCCGAGGACAAGGCCAAGGCCGAGCGCGCCGCAGAGCGCGGTAACCGTCGTGGCGGCAACAATGACCGCCGCGGTGGCCGTCGTAACGATCGCAACGCTTCCGACAACAACTCCGAGCGCAACGCCTCCGAGAGCCGTCCGCACAGCCATCGCACCAACGCCAGCAACAACGTCGCTGCCGGCATGGACTTCCCCAACCCCGATAAGCAGGGCAAGGGCAAGAAGCGCAAGGGCGGTCACAACAACGAAGAGGACCACTACAGCCGCATGGCTCGCGAGGCCGAGGAGTACAGCCGCGAGAAGGTGCTCGAGGAGGCTCGTGCCGCCGTCGAGGAGGCCTCTCGCGAGTCCACCGGTCGTCGCAAGAAGCGCAAGGAGAAGCGCGAGCGCGAGGCTGCCAAGGCTCAGGAGGAGCGCAAGATAGAGGAGGCGTTGGCCCAGGGTGTGAACCCCGAGGACCTCGACGCCATCAAGGTCTCCCAGGGCGTTACCGTCCAGGAGCTCGCCGAGGCGCTCGACGTTCCGGCCAACGACATCATCAAGCGTCTGTTCCTGCTGGGCACGCCGCTCACCATGACGCAGTCCATGTCCGACGACCTCGTCGAGCTCGTCGCCGACGACCTGGGTCGTCAGATCAAGATCATCACCCCCGAGGAGGAGAACACCTTCTCGTTCTATGACGATCCCGCCGACCTTAAGCCGCGCGCCCCGGTCGTCACCGTCATGGGCCACGTCGACCACGGCAAGACGTCGCTGCTCGACGCCATCCGTCACACCGGCGTTGCTGCCGGCGAGGCGGGCGGCATTACGCAGGCCATCGGCGCTTCGCAGGTCATGATCAACGACCGCAAGATCACCTTCATCGATACCCCGGGCCACGCCACCTTTACGGCTATGCGTGCCCGTGGCGCCAAGGTGACCGACATCGTCATTCTGATCGTGGCTGCCGACGACGGCGTCATGCCCCAGACAGTCGAGTCGATCAACCACGCCAAGGCCGCCGGCGTACCCATCGTCGTCGCCGTCAACAAGATCGATAAGCCGGGCGCCAACCCCGACCGTGTGCGTCAGGAGCTCACCGAGTATGGAGTCATCCCCGAGGAGTGGGGCGGACAGAACATGTTCGTCAACATCTCGGCCAAGCAGAAGATCGGTATCGACGACCTGCTCGAGACCGTGCTGCTCCAGGCCGACGTGCTCGAGCTCAAGGCCAACCCCGATACCTTCGCTTCGGGTAACGTCCTCGAGGCTAAGCTCGACAAGGGCCGCGGCTCGGTTGCTACCGTGCTCGTGACTCGCGGCACCCTGCACGTGGGCGACACGCTGGTCGCCGGCCTCACCTATGGCCGCGTCCGCGCCATGCTCGACCCCAAGGGCAACGCCGTCACCGAGGCCGGTCCCTCCGACGCCGTCGAGATTCTGGGCCTGCAGTCCGTCCCCAACGCCGGCGATGAGTTCCGCGTGTTCGAGGACGAGCGCGAGGCTCGCGCACTGGCCGACGAGCGTTCGCTCAAGGCCCGTATCGAGGAGCAGAGCCGCGTGAAGCACGTGACGCTCGAGAACCTCTTCGAGACCATCGCCGACGCCGAGGTCAAGGAGCTCAACCTGATCATCAAGGCCGACGTCCAGGGTTCCATCGAGGCCCTTCAGGACTCCCTCGACAAGATGGATCAGTCCGAGGTGCGCATCAACACGATCCACTCCGCCGTTGGTGCCATCAACGAGACCGACGTCGTCCTGGCCGACGCCTCCAACGCCATCATCATCGGCTTTGGCGTCCGTCCTGACGGCAAGGCCCGCTCCGCCGCCGAGCGCGAGGGCGTCGAGATCCGTTGCTACGACGTCATCTACAAGTGCCTCGAGGACCTCGACGCTGCCCGTATCGGCATGCTCAAGCCCACTGAGGTTGAGGTCTCCACGGGCACTGCGACCGTCCTGGACACCTTCAAGGTGCCCAAAGTCGGCATCGCCGCCGGTGTCCGCGTCGAAGAGGGCGAGATCGCCGCGACCGATTCTGTGCGCCTGGTGCGCGACGGCATCGTGGTCTTCAACGGTAAAATCGCCTCGATGCGCCACTACAAGGACGAGGCCAAGAGCCTTAAGAGCGGCTCCGAGGGCGGTATTGGCCTGGAGAACTTCCAGGACATCAAGCCTGGCGACACCATTGAGGGCTACCGCATTGACCAGGTTGCCCGTACCGAGTAGGGGGTAGCGCTATGAAGCAAACGCAGGCAACCCGCCGTCTGGGCGAGCAGCTTCGCGAGAAGCTCGGTTATATCCTGCTCTTTGAGGTTTCCGATCCGCGTCTCGACCTGGTCACCCTGACCGCGGTCGAGGTCGCGGTGGACCGTTCGTTCGCGCGCGTGTACGTGTCGTGCGACGCGAGCCGCTACGACGAGGTCATGGAGGCGCTCGCCAGCGCCAGGGGCCGCATCCGTAGCCTGTTGGCCCGCTCGCTCGATTGGCGCGTCACGCCCGAGCTCGATTTCCGCATCGATCGCTCGACCGATGAGGCCGAGCGCATCACGCGCGCGCTGGAAAACGTTCCCGCCACGCTTGCGATCGAAAAGGACGAGGACGGCTATCCCATAGCGGATGCCGCCCAGGAGGCAGCTTTAGATGAGTAATTCCGCCGACCTCGCATCGTGCGAGTCTGCAGATATTCAGCGACGCATCCTCGAGCTCATCGAGGGTGCGTCCTCCATTGCGATTTCGGGACATACGTCTCCCGATGGTGACGCCCTGGGCTCCGTGCTGGGCCTGGGCTTATCGCTTATGAAGTTTTTCCCCAATAAGGACATTGCCCTGCTGCTGGCAGACGATGACCCGGTTCCGCGCATCTACCGCTTTATGGAGGGTGCCGACCGTCTGGTGCCGGCATCTGCGTATACCGGCAATCCGGATCTGTTCATCTCGGTGGACGTGCCGGTCGTCGAGCGTCTGAACAACTCCGCCGAGGTGCTCCGCCGCTCGTCGCATGTGGTGTGCTTCGATCACCATCCGGCGCGCGAGGAATTTGCCGAACTGAGCCTGAGGCGTGTTGAAGCTGCAGCCTGCGCTATGATCATCGACCGCTTCTTGGACAACTGTGGCATTGTCGCCCGTGATGGTGTTGCGACCTGCCTGCTGTGCGGCTTGGTTACCGATACCGGCCGTTTTCAGTACCAAAACGCCGATGCCGCTGCGTTCCATGCGGCTTCGCGACTGGTTGCCCACGGTGCCGATCCGGCGCGTGTGGCACTCGAGGTATATCAGAGCATGCGCGTTGAGTTTTTGCACCTCAAGTCCATCGTTATGGGCCGCATCAAGACAGTGGCCCACGGGCGCGTCGCGTATAGCTACGCGTACCAGAGTGACCTTGAGGCTTGCGGTGTCACCTCGGATGAGTGCGACGGCCTGGTTGACGTGGTGCGCTCAGTGATGGGCGTCGAGGTCTGCCTGTTCCTGAAGGGTATCGAGGGCGATACCAAGGTGCGCGGCAACCTGCGCTCCAAGGGCGACCTCAACGTTTCCGAGATCGCTGCTGCCTTTGGCGGAGGCGGACATCCCGCTGCCGCCGGTTTCTCCAACAACGGAACGATTCCCGAGACGCTCACCGTGGCACTTCCCATGCTGGCCGAGCTGGTGGGGGAGGATCCCGCTTCGGTGACCGTCGAGCTTTAACTTTTTGGATGGTACATGGCTCGTCGTACGCCTTCTCAACTGAATATGCTGCTCGCCGTCGATAAGCCGGTGGGCTGCACGTCCCACGATGTGGTCTCGCAATGCCGACGCGCCCTCCATGAGCGGCGCGTCGGCCATGCCGGCACGCTCGACCCCATGGCATCGGGTGTCATGGTGGTGGGCGTGGGCCAGGCCACCCGTCTGCTGGGTATGCTCACGCTCGATATCAAAAGCTACGTCGCCGACATCTCGTTTGGTGCCGAGACCAATACCGATGATGCGGAGGGCGAGGCGGTCCGCACGGTGGCTGTTGCCGACGAGCTCCGCGATCCTGCCTATGCGCGTGAGCGCTTGGCCGCCATGCTGGGTCCGCAGATGCAGGTACCGCCGGCGTTTTCGGCTATCTCGGTCAATGGCGTTCGCGCCTACAAGTCTGCTCGCGAGGGCAATGCGGTGGACCTACCTCCGCGCCCCGTCGAGGTCTATGCCGCCGACCTGATCGCTGTGGGCGGCGAGGGTGATACGTGTGTGTGGACCGTGGCGTTCTCGGTGAGCAAGGGCACCTATATACGTGCGCTCGCTCGCGACCTGGGCCGCGCCTGCGAGAGCGCCGCGCACATTTCCGCGCTGCGCCGCACGGCCTCCGGTGTTGTTTCCATTGGCGCCTGTCATGCGGTCGAGGAGCTTTCTCCCGAGTCCGCCGCTGGCTTTGCCCTGGATCCCATTGCGGCCTTGGGCGCCACGCGTGTTGACTTGCCGGGCAATCTTGCCGACGACCTGCTCTGCGGCCGACGCATTCCCGTTGAGCGTGCGCTTGCCGATTTCGATGCCTCGAAGGCGCCGTTTGCGCTGGTGCTCGATGGGGGACTCAAGGCGCTCGCCCGCATTGAGAGTGGCCGCTTTGTTATGGAGCACGTGTTTCCGCAGGCAATCGGCGGTGTTCGATGATGTTGTCCGCTCACGAGCTCGCGCGCGTCTTTTTCGCGAGCGAGTCGGATGAGGCTCGCATCGTTACTGCCGATACGTTTTATGAGTGTGAGCACTTGGGTTCCGCATCGATCGCCATTGGCGTGTTCGACGGTGTTCACCGTGGACACCAGGAACTCATCGAAGCGCTTGTCCGTGATGCCCGTGCCCATGGCTGCAAGGCGGTTGTGGTTACCTTCGATCCCGACCCGGACGTCGTGGTGAGCCCTTCGCCCGCTCAAAAATTGATGACGACGGCCGACCGTCTGCATGCCCTGGCTCAAACCGGGGTCGATGCGGTGGTGGCCGTTCCCTTTACGCCTGAGGTTGCGGCGCTTGACCATGTTGATTTTCTCTCGCTGGTGTCGCGTCTGGTCGACATTCGATCGATTCGCGTTGGCAGCGACTTTAGGCTGGGTCGTGGCGGTGCTTCTGGTGTTGCCGAGATGCGCGCCTGGGGTGCCGAGCGCGGCGTTGACGTATATGGGCACGACTTGCTTTGCGAGGGCGGTGAGGCCATTTGCGCCACCCGCATTCGTCATGAGCTGGGACAGGGCCATGTGGAGCTTGCTGCTGAGTTGCTCGGCCGCCCGTATATGGTGCGCGGCGGTGTTACTCGCGGCCGTCACGAGGGTTCTGACATGGGCTTTCCCACGGCAAACCTGCAGGTTCCCGATGGCATTCAGGTGCCTGCCGATGGCGTGTATGAGGGCCTGGTGCTGGTCGATGACACCGTGTGGCCCGCTGCCGTGAACGTCGGCCTGCCGCCGACGTATGCCGACGATGCGGCATCTGCGCATCTCGAGGCTAACTTAATTGGTTATACTGGCGACCTGTACGGCGCTTTCGTTTCGCTGGCGTTTACGCGTTGGCTGCGTCCCTCGCGTGTGTTCGATTCACTGGATGAGTTGATCGCGACCGTCGAGGGTAATATCGAGGACATTCGTCACAACTTGGGTGAGCAGGGGGTGAGCATTCGTGATTAGCGATGAGGAAAAAGACCAGGTGCGCGCTTCGTCCGACCTGGTTGCCATCGTGCAGGAAACGGTTGAGCTCAAGCCCCGCGGCCATGAGTTTTGGGGCTGCTGCCCCTTCCATGGCGAAAAGACGCCGTCCTTCCACATTATCCCCGCCACGCAGGTGTGGCATTGCTTTGGCTGCGGCGAGGGCGGCGACGTCTTCACCTATATCATGAAGCGCGAGAACCTGAGCTTTCCCGAGTCAATTCGTTATTTGGCCGATCGCGCGGGTATTGAGCTGCACGACACCGGAGACCGCCGTGAGCGCGGTACCAAGCGTGCCCGCATCTACGATTTGTGCGCCGAGACCGCCCAGTTCTACCACACCATGCTTATGCGCGGTAAGGACGGCCGTCCGCGCGAGTACTTTGCCAGCCGCGGCATGGGTGGCGACGTCTGCCGCCGCTACTGCCTGGGCTTTGCACCGGGTCGCAACGCGCTGGTGTCGCACCTGTCCCAGGCGGGTTTTACCCCGCAGGAGATGATCGACGCCAATGTTGCCGTGAGCCGCGGGCGCGGGCAGCTTGCCGACCGCTTCTACGACCGCGTGATGTTCCCCATCTTTGACGAGCAGGGTCACAACATTGCCTTTGGTGGTCGCATTATGGGCGACGGCCAGCCTAAGTACCTCAACACCGCCGAGACGAGCGTGTTCCATAAAAAGCGAAACCTCTACGGTTTTAATTGGGCCAAGGAGTTTATCGTCGCGCAGGATACCGCCATTGTGGTGGAGGGCTATACCGATTGCATCGCCTGCTGGGAGGCGGGGATTAAAAACGTTGTCGCCACGCTGGGCACCGCGCTCACGGAGCATCACGTCAAGACGCTCACTCGTTTTGCCAAGCGCATCGTGTATATGTTTGACGGCGATGCCGCGGGCCAGAAGGCCGCCCGCCGCGCGATTCAGTTTATCGAGCAGGATTCTATGGACCTGCGCTGCGTGGTGCTGCCCGACGGCAACGATCCCATGGAGTTCATCACGGCGCACGGCGGAGAGGAGCTGCAGAAACGCATTGACGCTGCCGAGCCGCTCATGGACTTCGTGTACCGTTCGCTGCAGGAATCGAGCGACATTACCACGCCGGGTGGTCGTGCCAAGGCGCTGGAGGATGCGCTGACGCTTATCTATCCGCTGCGCGACAGCTATATGATCGACACGTACTTTATCCAGATTGCCGACTTGTTGGGTTTGGATCTGGAGACAGTGCGTGCGAGCTCGGGCCGTGTGTTTCGCGATGTCGCCAAGCGCGAGGATGCGGAACGACGTCGTGAGCAGAACTATGAGCGCCAGAGGGCGCAGGCTGAGCGGTCCGGTAGCGCGGGCGGTCGGGCGTCGGGTTCTCGCGATGCCGGTCGCGGCGCTTGGGCATCGGGCGCGACGCCTGCAGTAGCGACGCCGGTCGAAGAAGAGCCGTACGACTACGTCCCGCTCGATGCCTACGGTGCCGCGCCCGTGGAGGCCCCCGACGATCTTCCGCCGATCGATGTGCCTGATGGTATGGGCGCTGTGCCTGCGGCTGACGGTTCGGGCGCACCGGCTGCGGCTGCGCCGATGGTTCTTACCGATCTTGAGCGCAAGTCCTTGGCAGGGGAGCGCGAGCTGCTGACGATGCTCACGAGCTACCCCGACCTGTTCCGCATGTATGCCGACCGCATCTGCTCCATCGAGTGGGTTGACCCACGTCACGAGTCCATCGCGTGGGCCGTTCTGGCAACGCCGCCGGGAACCGATCCTGCAGCCTGCATGGATGCGGCGCGCTCGGTGTGTCCCGATGCGGCAACGCTTGTGAGTGCCGGGCGCATCTCGGCGACGAGCAAGCATCCCACCGAGACGAACATCGTGTTCATGCTCGATACGCTCGAGCTCTACACCATCAAGCGCCGCATGCGTGCTGCACAGGCCAGGCTGCGCCAGGACCGTTCACTCGATGGTGAGGCCCGTCGCGCGCTGACCGTGCAGGCCGCGCAGGACTCGCAGCGTCAGCGCGAACTGCAAAAGTCGATCGGCGGCGTGGCGGACCCGTTCCGTTTGATCGGTCTGGAGGCCGCAGGCACAGAACAGGCCTAGATGTTGTGGTCAACCAGCGTATTCTCGCCTATATCCAGTCCTCTTTTTGGGTATAGACGTCAATGTGTGTGCTAAAGTAATGAGTCCTGTGGACTATGAAGGGAGAATCTGTGCCAAAAAAGATTGAGAGCACGGGTACTGGGCTGGAATCCTACGTTGCAAAGCTTATGGGCAACGGCTCAAACAGGACTTCGGTAACCGAGGACGAGATTCAGGTCGCCCTGAAGGATATCGATGTAACTGATGAGCAGCTCACCGCGGTGTATTCCGCGCTGCGCAACAGCGGCATCCAGATTATCTCCGCGAGCGGTAACGACGACGCCCCCATGGACGTCGACGATGACGATAACGATACCGATACCGACGATTTCGATGACGACGACGAGCACGATTCCGGCTCGCTCGACGATCACGAGCTCAAGATGGCCCGTCAGGCCGACGCCGAGATGGGTTCTTCCAAGAGCAAGAAGAAGCGCACCGTGCGCACGTCCCGTTCACGCTCCCGCGTGCGCGGCATCGATGCCTCCACGGTGATGCTGACCGGCGACCCGGTCCGTATGTACCTCAAGGAGATCGGCAAGGTCGACCTGCTGACCGCCTCCGAAGAGGTCGATCTGGCCATGAAGATTGAGGCCGGTCTTGAGGCCACCGAGAAGCTCGAGGCTGCCGAGGCAGGCGAGCTCGAGCTCACGCGTACCGAAATGCGTCGTCTTACGCGCATTGAGAACGTGGGTCTCGAAGCCAAGCAGGCACTCATCAGCGCAAACCTGCGTCTGGTCGTCTCCATCGCCAAGCGCTATGTCGGTCGCGGCATGCTGTTCCTGGACCTTATTCAGGAGGGCAACCTCGGTCTGATCCGCGCCGTCGAGAAGTTCGACTACCAGAAGGGCTTTAAGTTCTCCACGTACGCCACGTGGTGGATCCGTCAGGCCATTACGCGCGCTATCGCCGACCAGGCCCGTACCATCCGTATTCCCGTGCACATGGTCGAGACCATCAACAAGCTCGTCCGTGTGCAGCGCCAGCTCCTTCAGGACCTGGGTCGCGACCCGACCCCCGAGGAGATCGGTGCCGAGATGGACATGAGCGCCGACCGCGTTCGCGAGATCCAGAAGATCTCGCAGGAGCCCGTGTCGCTCGAGACCCCCATCGGCGAGGAAGAGGATTCCCAGCTGGGCGATTTCATCGAGGACTCCCAGGCTATCGTTCCGCCCGATGCGGCCAGCTTCTCCATGCTGCAGGAGCAGCTCACCCAGGTGCTCGATTCGCTTGCCGATCGTGAGCGCAAGGTTATCGAGCTGCGCTTTGGCCTTGTCGACGGACATCCCCGTACGCTCGAGGAGGTCGGCCGCGAGTTTGGCGTCACGCGCGAGCGCATCCGCCAGATCGAGTCCAAGACTCTGGCCAAGCTTCGCCACCCGAGCCGCTCGAGCAAGCTCAAGGACTATATCGAAAGCTAGTCAAGCAAGAGGCGCCCTCAAGCACATCCGCTTGAGGGCGCTTTCATGTAGTCGTTGGGGACGTTCTTGAATGACTGGTCGTTTAAGAACGTCTCCAATGACTGGGTCGGAAAATTTCTTAAAAAAAGTTCTTGCCCTTCGCCAGATCGTCCGTATAATAAACTTCGTTGCTTGAGAGCACGCACCTATTCCTCGGTAGCTCAATGGTAGAGCACGCGGCTGTTAACCGCGCTGTTGTAGGTTCGAGTCCTACCCGGGGAGCCAGAATTTCCAGCCCTTTCCGTTGGGCTTTAAATTCCTCGGTAGCTCAATGGTAGAGCACGCGGCTGTTAACCGCGCTGTTGTAGGTTCGAGTCCTACCCGGGGAGCCAGGTTGTAAAACCCGTCGCTTATGCGGCGGGTTTTTTCATGCCGCGATCGCCGTTCGTGAACGTTACCGTATCAACATTTCGTGTCGAGGATGTAATCCCGAGGCCCGCCACCTCAACATGGCGCGGTCGTTGTAGAATATTGCAATGATTGCTCCCACGACATGGTGCCGCGAGCACCAAGAAAAGGAGATTCTTGTGTCTGAGACCATTAACGGCAGCCTGAGCGTCTCGAACGACGTTATTGCCGATATTGCCGGTTATGCCGCGATGACGTGCTATGGCGTCGTCGGTATGGCCGAGCAGCTCCAGGGCGCCGAGAGCGTGCGCCTGCTTGCCGGTCAGCGCCTCCGCAAGGGCGTGCTTGTCTCCGCCGACGAGAACGGCCTTACGGTCGATCTTCACGTCGTGCTCGAGAACGGCGTCAACATGAAGTCCGTCTGCCACAATCTTTCGAGCTCCGTTGCCTTCACTCTGCAGGAGATCGCCCAGATCGATCCCGCCAGCCTTAAGATCGGCATCCATATCGACGCGCTCAAGAGCCGTCTGAACTAGCATCCGAAAACGGAGATTCAAATACCCATGATTGCAAAGACCATTCGCACCTGTTTTCCGATCGCTGCGGCTGCTGTTTCCGACAAGGCCGAGGAGATCAACAAGCTCAACGTCTTCCCCGTACCCGACGGCGACACCGGTACCAACATGTCGCTCACGCTCGCCTCGGTGACCAAGGAGCTCTCCGCTCTTCCTGCCGATGCCGACATGGAGGCCATCGCAGGCGCCATCACCCACGGCTCCCTTATGGGCGCCCGCGGTAACTCCGGCGTCATCACGTCGCAAATTCTGCGCGGCGTGGCCGAGGGCCTTGTCTCTGCCGATGAGCCCATTACGTCCGCCAACATTGCCTTCGCCTTCCGTCGCGCCGTCAAGGTCGCCTTCCAGGCTGTCCGCAAGCCCATCGAGGGCACGATCCTCACGGTCCTGCGCGATGTCTCGACCAAGGCCGATGAGTGCGAGAAGAAGAAGTTCTCGGCCGAGGACGCGCTCGATGCCATCGTCGTCGAGGCCTACCAGTCTGTCGCCCGCACGCCCGACCTGCTGCCGGTTCTGAAGGAGAACGGCGTGGTCGACTCCGGCGCCTTTGGCTTTGCCATCTTCCTGGAGAACTTTGTTGCCGCCGCGCTCGGCCGTAGCACCGTTGTCGAGGATTTCTCCGCCACGTTTGATTCTGCCGGCTCTGCCCGCGATGCGGCCCTCGGTCGCGTTGAGATCGAGGCCAACGATGACTGGGAGGGCTCGGAGTTCCGCTACTGCAACGAGTTCCTCTTTAAGGCCGATGCCCCGTTTGACGAGGACGAGTGCCTTAAGTTCTTGGGCTCTATGGGCGACTGCGAGTTGCTCGTGGGTGCCTATCCCGACTACAAGATCCACGTGCACTCCAACACCCCCAACCTGGTGCTCGAGCACATGCTGCAGCTTGGTCAGATCTATGAGGTCTTTATCCACAACATGGAGATGGAGGCCCACGACCGTACCGCTAAGATCCACGAGGATCAGGAGAAGGCCGCCGAGCCCGCGAAGGCCCTGGGCTTTGTCGCCGTTGCCGCCGGTTCCGGTGAGGCCGACATCCTCAAGTCCCTCGGCGTTGACGTGATCGTCTCGGGTGGCCAGACCATGAACCCCTCGACCGCCGACCTGTTGGGCGCCGTCGACCAGGTCAACGCGACCTCGGTCATCATCCTGCCCAATAACGGCAACATCCGCATGGCTGCCGAGGCCGCAGCCTCTGCCTGCACCGACAAGAAGGTCGCCGTCGTTCCCACCAAGACCGTCCCGCAGGCGTTCTCCGCGCTGTTCGCCGTCCTGCCCGATTCTGAGCTCGAGGACGCCGTTGCCGCCATGGTTGACGCCATCAGCGAGGTCCGCGATGGCGAGGTCACCCGCGCCGTGCGCGACTCCAGCGCCTCGGACGGCTCTCCGATTCACTCCGGTGACGTCATGGGCATCATCGCCGGCTCCATCGACGTGGTCGGTTCCGACGTGAAGCAGGTCACGCTCGACTGCATCAACCGCATGCAGGAGGAAGAGGAAGGCGACGCGCTGACGATTCTGGCCGGCGAGGAGCTATCCGACGAGGCCTTCCAGGAGATCGTCGACGCCATCGAGGAGGCTCAGCCCGATCTGGAGATCGACGCCCATCGTGGCGAGCAGCCGCTCTATCCCGTGATCTTCTCGATCGAGTAGGCTCTGCCTATGTCCGAGCTGTGCTCCGTGCCGCGCGTCTCGGAGCGCTTTGCCCAGAGCAATGCGCTCGACGAGGATATCGCGCGACTCAAATATGTTTCGGGTAAACGTGAGGAGGCCCTTCGCCGTCTGGGAATTCGGACGGTGGGGGACCTCCTTCTCCATATCCCTCATCGATACCTGGACTTTACCCGTTCTTGGTCTATCGAGATGGCGCCCATCGGTACTGTGTGCACCATCATCGCCACGGTCGACCGTATCGTCCAAAAACAGCCGCGTCCGCGCATGCAGGTGACCGAGGTCTCACTCGTTGACGAGACGGGCGTGCTGCAGGTCGCCTTTTTCCGCCAGCCCTGGATTGCCCAGCAGCTTAAGCAGGGCGACCGCCTGGCCGTGATGGGCAAGGTTGAGTTTGCCTACGGTTTTAAGCAGATGGCCTCGCCGCACTTTGAAAAGCTCGATGACGGGCGTGCTGCGGGCACCATCCTGCCGGTCCATTACGTGAGCGATGGCGTGAGCCAGGCGTGGATGCGCCGCATCGTAAGCGGCGCGCTCGAGGTCGTCGGCAATCCGTTCGATCCGATTCCCGCGCCGCTGCGCGCAAAGCGGAAGCTCATGAGCAATGCCCGCGCGTTGCGTTCGATCCACTTTCCATCGAGTATGGCAGAGCGCGATATCGCGCGCGCACGGCTTGCCTACGAGGAGTGCCTCTACCTGCAGCTGGCGCTGCGCCTGCGCAACGTCGGCGGGCTGGTCGATGTGGTTCCCTATGCCCACACCGCGGGCGAGCACCTGGCCGCGCTCAAGCAGGCCCTGCCGTTTTCGCTGAGCGACGAGCAGGAGGCCGCGTTCCAGGATATCCTGCGCGATATGTGCGATGGTGGGCGCGTGATGAACCGCCTGCTGCTGGGTGATGTCGGTACCGGTAAGACCGCCGTTGCCGCCTGCGCGCTGGCTGTGGCTGCCGATAGCGGCACGCAGGCCTGCGTTATGGCGCCCACGGGCGTGCTGGCGCGCCAATATGCCGATAAGACCGGCCCTCTGCTCTCCCAGGCCGGCATGTCCTGGGCACTTCTGACGGGTGCCACGCCGGCCGCAGAGCGCGAGCGCATCCATGCACAGCTGGAATCGGGCGAGCTTGACGTGCTCTTTGGCACCCACGCGGTTCTTTCGGATAACGTTGCGTTCAAGCATCTGTCGCTCGTGGTCATCGATGAACAGCACCGGTTTGGTGTGGGCCAACGCAACGCCCTGCGCGCGAAGGGACCGGGTGCCGATCTGCTCGTTATGACGGCGACGCCCATCCCGCGTACGCTGGCACTTTCGGTCTACGGCGATCTGGACACGAGCATCATTCGCCATCGGCCCGTCCCGGGTGCTGGCGTGACGACACGCGTGCTCACCGAGTCGAGCCGTGACCTCGCCTATGGCGCCATCCGCGAGGCGCATGAAAAGGGTCAGCAGGCCTACGTGATTTGTCCGCTCGTGGAGCCGAGTGACTCGGCCGATGAGCTGGAAGACGTGCCCGGTATTGCCCGCGACGACGAGGGCCGCGTAACCGTCCCCGTGCCGCTGCACGATACGGCAACCGAGCTCGACCGACTGCGTCTTGCGTTGCCGGGGCTTACCGTCGAGCGCCTTCACGGCCGCATGCCGGCGGGGGAGAAGGACCAGGTTATCGATGCCTTCAAGCGTGGCGAGATTGACGTGCTCGTCTCGACTACGGTGGTCGAGGTGGGCGTCGACGTGCCCAACGCCACCGTCATGGTCATCGAGAACGGCGAGCGCTTTGGTTTGGCTGCCCTGCACCAGCTGCGCGGTCGCGTGGGCCGTGGCAGCGTGTCGGGCACGTGCCTGGTCATGACGCACTCCAAGGGCAACGGCGGCGCATCGGCGGCACAAGACCGTCTCCAGTCGCTCGAAAAGACCTCGGACGGCTTTACGCTCGCCCAGATGGACCTGCGCCTGCGCCATGAAGGCGAGATCCTGGGTTATCGCCAGCATGGTGGTGTGACCCTGCGCTTTGTCGACCTGGACGCCGACGAGGAGCTGATCGAGTGGGCCCATTTGGACGCGGTCGAGCTCTTGCGGTATGCTTGCAACCTTGACTCTGTGGCGACGCGTCCCTTGCGCGACGCGGTCGCCATGCGTTATCGACATATCTTTAAGGAGGTCAGCGGAGGATGAGAATCATCGGCGGCGAATGGCGCGGTCGTAAGATCGAGGAGCCCCGTGGTCGCGATGTCACCCGCCCCACGACTGATCGCGTGCGCGAGGCGTGCGCATCTATGGTCATGTCGGCATTCGATTTCGATTTGGACGAGGTTCGTGTTCTGGACGCCTTTGGCGGCTCCGGTGCCTTAGGGTTAGAGATGCTCTCTCGTGGGGCCCGCTCGCTCACGACGTTTGAGATCGATCGCAACGCCGCGCGGCTCATTACCAAGAATATCGAGTCGCTCTGCCGTGACCGTGCGCGTTGGCGCGTGGTCACGGGCGACATGCTGACGAGTGCCTCACGCGGTCGTGTACCGGGCGGCCCCTTTGATCTGGTCCTGCTCGACCCGCCCTATGCTTTTGGTGCCGAGCCGGTCGAGGAACTGCTGCAGAATCTGGCCCAGCAGGGTCTGCTTGCGTCTGGCGCTTACGTCCTGTTTGAGCATGCCGCCGCCGATGCGGGCGCGCATCCGGCAGACTTTGAGACTGTACGTGAGAAGCGCTACGGCATTACCTCGGTCGACCTGCTCCGTTGGGTCGGCGATGACGACGGTGAGGGCGATAGCGCCGGCACGGATGCTGACAACAACGATGCCGCGACGTTTCAGGAGGACGCCCATGAATGACACCATCAACCGCGTGATCGTCCCGGGCACCTTCGATCCCATCACGTTTGGCCATATCGATGTGATCCGCCGCGCCCGCCGCATCTTTCCCAGCGTGATCGTCGCTGTTGCCGAGTCGCAGGGTAAAAACGGTGTGGGCACCACGTTTATGCTCGATGAGCGCGTGGCGCTGGCCCGCGAGGCGCTCGGTGATATCGACGGCGTCGAGGTCCTGCCCTTTACCGGCCTCTTGGTCGACTTCGCTCGTGAGCAGGGGGCGGGGGCCGTGGTCAAGGGTCTGCGCGCCATGACCGACTTTGAGTATGAGCTGCAGCAGGCCGACCTTAACTATCGCCTGGATAGCGAGCTGGAGTCCATCTTTGTCATGAGTGCGCCGCAGTACGGCTATATCTCGAGCTCGGTCGTTCGCCAGATCGCCTCGCTCGGCAGTGACGTATCGACGTTTGTCCCGTCCAACGTGGTCGAAGCGCTCAAACATCGCTTTTCGTGACGTTTCTTATTGCCTGGTGGCATGTGGTAAACTAGCACGATGATATGTTACCTATGAAAGGAGACCGGATGCCGGGCGAGAATTTTCCTGGCGATAGGATCGTCAGCTTGGTCGATGAGCTCGAAGGGCTGATCGAGGAAGCCAAGCCGCCTTTCGGCAAGAACGCTCAGTTCAAGGTCATCGACGCCGACGTGTTCTTCAACATCCTCGACGAGATCCGCATGAGCTATCCCGAGGAGTGGCAGAAGTCCCGCCGTATCCTTAAGGAGCGCGAGGAGCTTATGGCTTCCGCCGCCGCTCAGGCCGATTCCATCATCGCCGACGCTCAGCAGCAGGCCCTCACCATTGCCGGTGAGCAGGAGATCGTCCGCCTTGCGCAGCAGCAGGCCGACGACATCCGCGATCGTGCCCAGCAGTACGAGCGCGAGACGCGTTATGCTGCCGAGGACTACGCAGAGCAGGTCTTTACGCACTTGGAGGAGAACCTCAAGAGCCTGACCGGCACCGTTACCCGTTGCCGTCAGCAGCTCAACGAGGGTGCCGCCCAGCAGAATGGTCAGTGGTAATGGCTGAGTTCCCGAGCGTTACCGTCGATCTTTCCGAGCAGCTCGAGTTTCCTGGAGATTCGTATCCGCTGACCGGTAAGGTCGATGTCGCCACCTACACGGTGGGCGAGAAGGAGTACCAGCTACAGGACGGCATCGACTACGACGTTGTCTTTACCAATGCCGGTACCGGTGTCTTGCTCACGGGCATGGTTCGCGCGCACGCCACCGGCGAGTGCGACCGTTGCCTGGAGCCCGCCTCGTTTGATATCGCCGGCGAGATCGAGGAGTTTTATCTCTTTGAGGAGCCCGAGGATCCCGAGGCCTACGAAGACGGCTACGAGCTCCTGGGCGAGGATCGCATCGTCGATCTGGGAGAGCCCATCAACGACGCGGTCGTCATGGACACGCCGTTCGTTGTCCTGTGCAAGCCCGATTGCCGCGGCCTTTGCCCCACTTGCGGTTGCAATCTCAACGTCGAGCAATGCGATTGCGCCGCCCAGGCAGAGGCAGAATGGGCCGCTGCCACGGAAAATCCATTTGCAGCATTGAAGAATCTCAAGCTCGATGAGTAAAACTGTGGTAGTATCGCTACTTGCGCGTAATCGCCACACTGGATAGTTCATAAGGAAGGTCACTATGCCCGTACCTAAACAAAAGCAGGGTCGTATCCGCACTCACACCCGTCGTTCCGCCAACATGAAGATCTCGGCTGCGGCTCAGTCCACGTGCCCCCGTTGCGGCGCTGTTAAGCTTCCGCACCACGTGTGCCCCAGCTGCGGTTTCTACAAGGACCGCGAGGTTATCGTTACCGAGTAACGGTATACTCTGGATGCGATGCCGTTCCAAATGGAACCACAATGGCCGGCTCAATGAGTCGGCCATTTTTGTATAAGGAGCATGTATATGAGTAACGTTCGCGTTTGTGTAGACGTTGTGGGCGGAGACGAGAAACCTCAGGTTGTTCTCGATGGTATCGAGGCTGCGCTTGCCGCCGATCCCGATATCGAGGTCTTGGCAGCTGGCCCCGCCGAAATCGTCAATCCCTTTGCAGCTTCCCATGCACGTGTTGAGGCCCTTGAGGCACCTGACGTTATCGCCATGGATGACGATCCCATTCGCGCCGTGATGACCAAGCGTAAGTCGTCGATCGTGTTTTCTTGCCGCGCCATTAAGAAAGGCAACGCGGATGCGTTCTTCTCCGCCGGCTCGACCGGTGCCATGACCGCCGCTGCCACCGCCTACGTGACGCCGTTTAGGTATCAGGCCGAAGGCAAGAAGCAGCCGGTGCGCCCCTGTCTGACCAATGCGCTGCCCAATCGCGCCGGCGGTCTGACGGTGCTGTGCGACATGGGTGCCAACCCCGATGTCGAGGTCGATGACATGGTGCGTTTTGCCCAGATGGGCAGCGCCTATGCCCGCGTCGTCCTGGGTATCGAGCATCCTCGCGTGGGCCTGCTTGCCAACGGCACCGAGGACGAGAAGGGTTCTAACTTTACCAAGGCCTGTTTCCCTGCTATGAAGGCCGCCGTTCCCGGCTTTGTTGGTAACTGCGAGGGCACCGACCTCACCTCAGGCAACTTCGATGTCGTCGTTGCCGATGGTATGTCGGGCAATATTGCGCTCAAGGCCACCGAGGGCGCTGCCAAGTTTTTGTTGCAGGAGCTCAAGGGTGTCTTTATGTCTTCGCTCGGCACCAAGATTGCCGCGCTGCTCATCAAAAAGCAGATGCGCGAGATTAAAGCCAAACTTTCGGGCGACGCCAAGGGCGGCGCGATTCTTTTGGGCCTGCGCGGCGTGGTCCTGATCGGCCATGGTGCCACCTCGGTCGAGGCTGTCAAAAACGGTACGCTCGCGGCGGCCGAAGCCGTGCGCGCCGGGCTGGTCGAGAATGTCGCCAACTCTATGGACGGTATCGTTTTATAAGAGCGAGTTAGAGCGCTGTTATGTGCTTCGCGGTGCACGTCGTGGGGTAGAATCAGAACCGTGTCTTGGTACCGCCTGGGCGGTACCATTCTTTTGGTATTCATGCACTATGAGAGGAAGCGCTATGGACCGCTCCGAAATCTTCGACAAGATCGCCGAGGTCGCTGCTGACGTTCTGGGCGTCGATGTTGCCGAAATTAGCGAGGAGACCACCTTTGACGACCTCGATGCCAACTCGCTCGAGCGCCTGCAGCTGGTTACGGCTATCGAGGACGAGTTCAACCTCGAGATCGATGACGAGACTCTGCTCTCGCTCAACTCTGTCGCCGACGCCGTCGACGCGATCGAAAACGCCAGGGAGGCCTAGGTCTTGGCTTTATCCGAACGACTTGCGCGTGCCCAGGAAATCCTGGGCCACGAGTTCAACAATAAGGTGCTGCTGCGCGCGGCCCTTACGCATCCCTCGGCAGTCGAGGGCCAGCCGGTTTCTGCCAGCTATGAGCGCCTTGAGTTCTTGGGCGATTCCATTTTGGGTGCTGTGGTCGCACGCTCCCTGTTTGAGTCCTATCCGGAGTTTGACGAGGGCAAGCTCACGCGCCTGAAGGTGTCGCTTGTCTCGGGCGCTACGCTGTCCGAGGTTTCTCACGAGCTGGGCATTGACGACATCATCATCTTTGGTGCCTCCGAGACCGGTACCGGTGCGCGGGGCCTGCATTCGGCCCTCGAGAACGTCTACGAGTCGCTCGTGGGCGCACTGTACCTGGATGCCGGCTGGGATGCCGCAGCGGAGTTTATCCACCGTACGCTTAAGCCGCATTTGGCTTCCGAGCGTGCCGAGCACCCCGCGAACCCCAAGTCGTTTTTGCAGGAGTGCGTGCAAGCCGACGGTCACGAGCCCCCGGCGTACAAGCTCGTTGGCTCCGAGGGCCCGGCACATGCGCCCACCTTTACCGCCGTGGTTTTGATCGATGGCATCCGTCAGGGTCGCGGCTCCGGCTCCTCAAAGAAAGAAGCCGAGGGAGCCGCTGCTCTCGAGGCGCTTGACCGCATGGGCTACACCACCAACGGCGTGATTCTCAACAAGAAGCCTGTTTAAGCGAGGAACCGTGTATCTCAAGTCCCTCACGCTCAAAGGGTTCAAGTCGTTTGCCGACCGCGCCCATATGACGTTTGAGCCGGGTCTGACCGTCATCGTCGGTCCCAACGGCTCGGGAAAATCGAACATCTCTGACTCGATTCTGTGGGTCCTGGGCGAGCAGAGCGCCAAGCAGCTGCGCGGCCAGGCCATGGAGGATGTCATCTTCTCGGGCTCGTCAGCGCGCAAGCCGGTGGGTGTCGCCGAGGTCACGCTGGTGCTCGATAACTCGGACCATATGCTGCCTGTCGATTTTGACGAGGTCGCCATTACCCGTCGCATGTATCGCTCGGGCGAAAGCGAGTACCTCATCAACTCGAGTCCGTGCCGCCTGATGGACATTCAGGACATCCTGCACGATTCGGGCTTGGGCAAGGATACGCATTCCATTATTAGCCAGGGCAAGCTCGACGCCATTTTGCAGAGCCGCCCCGAGGAGCGCCGTGCCCTCATCGAGGAAGCCGCCGGTATCTCCAAGCACAAGCGGCGCAAGGAGCGTGCGCTCAAAAAGATTAAGTCGATGGACGAGCACCTGACGCGTGCCCGCGACATCAATAAGGAAATCGCCCGTCAGCTGCGGCCGTTGGAGCGTCAGGTCGATCGCGCGCGCAAGTACAAAGAGCTGTCCTCGCGTGCGAACGAGCTTACGCAGATGCTGGCTGTCGACGAGCTGCGTTCGCTGCAGTCGCAGTGGAACGACCTGGAGAGCCGCTCCAAGGAAGGTGCCGCCGAGCTGGAGCTTGCGCAGTACCGCATGGGCGAAAAGGAGCGCGAGCTCGAGAAGCTTCAGGTCATGCTCGAGGAAAAGGGCCTGTTTGTGGGCGACCTAGGCGAGCAGCGCCGTCATATGCAAGATGTGGTCGGCCGCATTAACTCCGACATGCGCCTGCTCGAGGAAAAGGGCCACAACATGGTGTCGCGCCTGTCTGACATGCGCGGACAGATTTCGAGCTCCGAGCATCAGCGTCGTCGCGTGGTCGAGGAGCTCGAGGACGCGCGTGCGCAGCTTGAGGAAGTGACCGGTGCGCATATGCAGGCCCAGGAGGACGTTGACGCCGCTGGTCCTGCCGCCGCTGAGCTCCACGAGCGTCGCGTTGCGCTCGACAATCAGATTTCGCAGCTCACGCGTGAGCAGCGCGATGTGCAGCGTGTGTCCGATAACGCCGCGCTCGAGCTCGCCAAGGTGAAGGATTCGCTTTCCAATGCCGAGGTCGAGGACAACATGTATGCCTCGCGCCTGGAGCAGATCGATGAACAGCTCGAGGAGGTCACGGCCTCGCTCGAGAGCCGTCGCAACCGCGCAGAGGAGCTTGAGGGTGCTCTTGAGGAAGCGCGCCAGGCCCAGGTCGATGCGCGTGAGGCCACCGAGGTCGCCCGTGCGGCGCTGAAGGACTTGCGTGCCCGCGAGAGCGAGGCACGCAACAAGCTGTCCGAGGTGCGCTCGGAGCTTGCCAGCCAAAAGAAGCTTGATGCCCGCATGGCCGACAGCTCGCCGCTCGTGAGCCGTCTGGTGGGTGCGTTGGGCGACGATGTCTCGGGTCGTCTGGGCGACGTGCTCGAGGCCCCGCGCGAGCTTGAGGGCCTGGTGGAGCAGCTACTTGCCGGCGATATCGATGCCCTGTTGTTTGATGACGCCGCCGCGCTTGAGCGTGCCGGTCGTGCGGCTCTGGACCAAAAGAAGGCCTCGGGTGAGGCGCTGCTGGTGGCGCGCGGCGTGAGCGGCTCTGCTGCCGCCGAGGGCGCTGCCGGTTCGCGTCTGGTCGATCGCCTTTCCGTGCGTGCCGGTTATGGCCCGATTGTCGAGGCGCTGCTCGGTGGCTATTACGTGGTCGATGACTTGGCTGCCGCGCTGGCTGCGCCTGTCATTGACGGTGTGACCTATGTGACCCCCGATGGCGCCCGCGTAAGCTGTGGCGGCCTTGTGCGCGTGGGCCTCGATGCCGGCGAGGCGTCGGGTGCCCTGGAGCGCAAGCGTCGCATTCGCGAGCTGGAGGGCTTGGAGCCCGATTTGGCTGCCGTGTTTGAGCATGTGTCGGATCAGGTCGTTGAGGCCAATGCGGCCGTTGAGGAAGCGCGTGTCGCTGAGGGCGATGCCGCCGGCGAGATCGCCCGTCTTGAGGGCGAGCGCCGCTCGTTGCTCTCCGAGATCGGCCGCTTGGAGCAAAGCGCCAACAATGCCGAGGTCGAGCGCGTGCGCATCTCCAAGCGCCGCGAGCAGGCCGCAGAGGCCGTTCGCGCTGCGCGCCCGCGCGTTGACGAGCTCACCCGTTCGCGCGACGAGGCCCGTGCGCAGGCAAGCGACCTGGGTCTCCAGATTGCCGAGGCCAATGACGAACTCGACCGCGTTCGCCGTGACGATTCCGAGGCCGCCGGCAAGCTCGCCGACGCCAAGGTTCGCCTAGCCCAGACGAGCGAACGCCTGCGTTCGCTGAAGGGCCGCGTGCCCGATCTGGAGCATCGTCTTGAGGGCATCGACCGCCGTATCCGCGGAACACGCCAGGCCTCGCGCTCGCTCGAATTGCTGCGCCTGCGCGTCGATCCCATGCACGAACGCTATTCGGCCCTGCTGGAGCGCGCGTCGGATTGGGCCTCGCGTCTGCGTGACCAGGCTTCGCTCGAGGAGGCTGACTCGGCCTCGCTTAAGAAGACCATTGAGGACGCCAAGGCCGAGGTCTCCCGCGCCAAGGAGCGGGTCGATGCCGCCACCGCGACGCAAAACGAGTTCAAGGTCGCTCGCGGCAAGCTTGAGGTGCAGGTAGAGGCGGCTATCAAGGCCATTACCGCCGATGGCACCACGGTGCTCGAGGAGGCGCTCATGCTTCCTGCGCCCACCGACCGTGACGCTGCCGAGCGTGAGCTCAACCAGCTCGTGCGCCAGATCAACAACCTGGGCCCTGTGAACCAGGTTGCCATGGAGGAGTACGAGCAGCTCAAGCGCCGCGCCGATTACATCGAGGAGCAGCTGGCCGATCTGGAGAGCGCGCGCAAGGCGCTCACCAAGATCACCGTGGCCATTGACCGTAAGATGCGCAAGGCCTTCCTGGTAACCTTCGAGAAGGTCGATGCGAACTTCCGCGAGATCTTCGCCATGCTGTTTCCGGGTGGCCAGGCACATCTGGAGATGACCGACCCTGAGCATCCGGCCGAGACGGGCATCGAGGTCGTGGCGCAGCCGCGTGGCAAGCGCATCACCAAGATGATGCTCATGTCGGGCGGCGAGAAGAGCCTGACGGCGCTCGCCTTGCTCTTTGCTGTCTATCGCACGCGTACGGTGCCGTTCTATGTGCTGGACGAGGTCGAGGCGGCGCTCGATGACGCCAACCTGTCCAAGCTCATCGGCGCACTCGACGTGTTGCGTTCCGATACGCAGCTCTTGGTTATCTCGCATCAGCGCCGTACTATGGAGGACGCTGACGTCCTCTACGGCGTCTCGATGCAAGCCGACGGCGTCAGTCGCGTCGTCTCGCAAAAACTCGATCGCGAAACCGGAAAGGTCGTGAATGCATAATGGGATTCTTCGATGCTCTCTCGCGCGGACTTGAGCGCAGCCGCGAGGCCCTCAACGAGGTCTTTTACTTTGGCGGCGAGGTCGACGAGGATTTTTGGGAGGACCTAGAGGACACCCTCGTCATGGGTGACATGGGTGCCGAGGTCGCGATCCAGGTGTCCGATGACCTGCGCGATGCCGCGGCCAAGAAGAACCTTAAGACCGCCCCGCAGCTCCGTCGCGCCCTGGCCGAGCAGCTCGAGCAGCATTTTGTGCCCGTCGAGCGCGATCCGTTCGCCGACACGCCGAGTTGCGTGCTGTTTGTGGGCATTAACGGTGCCGGCAAGACCACGACGGTCGGCAAGATCGCGAGCGCCATGTCTGCCCGCGGCAAGAACGTCGTGATCGGCTCAGCCGACACCTTCCGCGCCGCCGCCATTGAGCAGCTCGATGTGTGGGGCCAGCGCGCCGGCGTTCCCGTCATCAAGCGCGACCGCGGCTCCGACCCGGCGAGCGTTTGCTACGACGTGCTCGACGAGGCCGACAAGCGCGGCAGCGACCTGGTGCTTATCGACACCGCCGGTCGTCTGCACACGAGCCCCGAGCTCATGCGCGAGCTTGCCAAGGTGGTCAACGTGACGCGTAAGCGCGCCGCCAATATGGCCGCCGGCCCCATGCCCGTCTCGGTCGTCCTCGTAATCGATGCCGCAACAGGCCAAAACGGCCTGAACCAGGCGCTCGAGTTTAACGAGGCGCTGGGCCTGGACGGTATTATCATGACAAAGCTCGACGGCACGGCAAAGGGCGGTATCGCCATGGCCGTGGCCGAGAAGCTCAAGCTTCCCATCCTGCGCATCGGCGTGGGCGAGCAGGTCGATGACCTGCAGGAGTTTAATGCCAAAGATTTCTGCCGCGCCCTGGTGGGCGAGTCCAATTAAGGAGTGACTAGTGTTTGATTCCCTGAGCGATCGCCTCAACGACACATTTGACCGCCTGCGCGGCAAGGGCAAGCTGACCGAGGCCGATATCACCTCGGCCATGCGCGACATTCGCATGGCGCTGCTCGAGGCCGACGTCAACTTCAAGGTCGTCAAGGAGTTCGTCGCCAAGACCAAGGAGCGCTGCATGACCGCCGAGGTCATGGAGTCGCTGTCGCCGGCGCAAAACGTCGTCAAGATCGTGCTCGACGAGCTCACCGAGATGCTCGGCTCCACCGAGAGCAAGCTCGTCTTTAGTAACCGCATTCCCAATGTCATCATGCTCGTGGGCCTGCAGGGCTCCGGTAAGACCACGGCGGCCGTAAAGCTGGCTTACCTGCTCAAGAAGCAGGGCCGCTCGCCGCTGCTCGCCGCGTGCGACGTCTATCGTCCCGCCGCTGCCGACCAGCTGGCCACGCTCGGTGGCGAGATCGGCGTGCCGGTCTTCCGCGGTGACGGCGCGCACCCGGTTGACATTGCCAAGGGTGCCATCCAGGAGGCCGTCGACCACCTGCGCGATGTGGTCATCGTCGATACCGCCGGTCGTCTGCAGATTGATGAGCAGATGATGCAGGAGGCCGTGGACATCAAGAAGGCCGTCAAGCCCGATCAGGTGCTGATGGTCGTCGATGCCATGACCGGCCAGGATATCGTCAACGTCGTCTCGACCTTCGCCGAGCGCACTGACTTTGACGGCGTGATCATCTCCAAGCTCGACGGCGACGCCCGTGGCGGCGGCGCGCTTTCCGTGCGCCAGGTGACCGGCAAGCCCATCAAGTTCGTGAGCATGGGCGAGAAGCCCGATTCGCTGGAGCCGTTCTACCCCGACCGCATGGCCAAGCGCATCTTGGGCATGGGTGATGTTGTCGGCATTATCGAGAAGGCCCAGGAGGCCGCCGATGCCGAGCAGATCGAGGCCGCCGAGCGCATGCTGCGCGAGGGCTTTACCATGAACGACATGCTCGACCAGATGAAGGCCGTCAAGAAGATGGGCGGCATGAAGGGCATTCTGGGCATGCTCCCCGGTGGCCAGCGTGCGCTCAACCAGATGGGTGGCAACCTGGACGAAGGCATCTTCGACAAGAACGAGGCCATCATCATGTCGATGACCAAGGAGGAGCGCCTTCGTCCCTCCATCATCAACGGTCAGCGTCGCGCCCGCATCGCCAAGGGCGCCGGCGTGACCCCCACTGAGGTCAATAGCCTTATGAAGCAGTGGGGCGAGATGAATAAGATGATGGGCCGCATGCGCTCGATGGCCAATCAGGCGCAGGCCGGCGGCAAGAAGGGCAAGAAGGGTAAGAAGGGCAAAAAGATGCGCATGCCCAATATTCCCGGTCTGGATGCCATGGGCCTGGGCGGCATGGGCGGACTTGGGACGGGCGGTCCTAAGTCCGATATGGATCTGCTGCGCCAGATGGAAGCGCAGATGCGCAATAAGAAGTAACGACTGGTAGAGTCGTGTATGGCGAAGGCCGCCTGGATGGTATTCCAGGCGGCCTTCGTCGTTGGTGCGTTATATGTTGTGTGAGCAGACGCGTGATGGCATCGATTGCCTGCTGTTAGTGGCAGCTGCAGCCCTCGTGACCCTCGTTCTCGTGATGGCCGTGGCAACCGCAGGATCCGCCGTGCTCATGGATGTGCTCGTGGTCGTGGCCATGGCAATCGCAGGTGGCCTCGCCGGTCTGCGCGAGCGTGCCGGCAATGAGGGCCTCGACGCAGGCATCGCAGCTGCCCTGGGCGCCCGCATAGACCGTGATGCCGGCTTGGGCAAGCGCGTTGATAGCGCCGCCGCCGATACCGCCGCAAATGAGCGTGTCAACGCCACCTTTGGCAAGCAGGCCCGCCAAGGCGCCGTGGCCGGTGCCGCCGGTGCCTACGACCTGCTCGTTGAGCACCTTGCCATCCTGGATGTCGTAGATCTTGAACTGCTCGCTGCGGCCAAAGTGCATAAAGATGTTGCCGTTGTCGTACGTCGTTGCCACCCTCATGGTGTCGACCTCCTTTGCTGGCCATGCGGCCGTTGTCGTGGTGATGGGGGAGTATGCGATATTGCCGCCCTCGATAACGAGCGCCCGTCCGTTGACCAGCGCATCGGCCACCTTGCGATGCGCGCGGCTGCAGATTGCCGTCACCGTGGCGCGGGCAATGCCCATGTGCTGGGCGACTGCCTCTTGGTTAAGGCCTTCCAAGTCGCACAGGCGCAGCACCTCGAGCTCGTCGACTGTCATATCGATGGCATCGCCGCTCGCCAGGCCATCGGGGGTAAAACCGCGATATTCGGGGATGATCCCGACGCGGCGCAGTTTCTCGCGTCTTCCTGCCATGCGCACTCCTTATCTGACATATGTCAACAATAGAATAGCGAACGTGCAGATTTGCGCAATGAATTTCTGGCATATGTCAGAAAATGAGGGCTTATGTTTGGGCTGTGGGGCCGCGTGCGCCTGGGCTACAATGAATCTCGCTTGTAGGCGACTGACAGGAGGGTCAATGAGCAAAGCTGATCAACAGTTTGTAACCATGTGCCGCGATATCTTGGACCATGGCACCACCACCGAGGGCCAAAAGGTCCGCCCGGTGTGGGAGGACGGCACCCCTGCCTATACCATTAAAAACTTTGGTGTCACGGCGCGCTATGATCTGCGCGAGGAGTTCCCCGCGCTCACCCTGCGTCGTACGGCGCTTAAGTCTGCCATGGACGAGATCCTGTGGATCTATCAAAAGAAGTCCAATAACGTGCATGACCTCAATAGTCACATTTGGGATGAGTGGGCTGACGAGACCGGCTCCATCGGCAAGGCCTACGGGTATCAGATTGGGCAGAAGAGCCATTATGCCGAGGGCGACTTTGACCAGATGGACCGCGTGCTGTACGACCTTAAGCACACGCCGTACAGCCGCCGCATTATGACGAACACCTATGTGTTTAGCGATCTGTCCGAGATGCACCTGTATCCGTGCGCCTACAGCGTGACGTATAACGTCACGCAGCGCCCGCAGGATGACAAACCGACGCTCAATATGATTCTCAACCAGCGCAGCCAGGATATTTTGGCCGCGAACAACTGGAACGTGTGCCAGTACGCCATTCTGCTCATGATGGTTGCGCAGTCGGTCGATATGATTCCCGGCGAGCTGCTGCATGTGATCGCCGACGCCCATATCTACGACCGTCATGTCGATATCGTCCGCGAGCTTATCGAGCGTCCGCAGTTTGCGGCTCCCAAGGTAACGCTTAACCCCGATGTGCATGATTTCTACGCGTTTACGACCGACGACCTGATCGTGGAGGGCTACGAGCACGGTCCGCAGGTTAAGAACATTCCCATTGCGGTGTAGGTGACGCGCATGACGTGTAAGCTTTCTGCCATTGTCGCCGTGTGCGATGACTGGGGCATTGGTTGCGAGGGCGACATGGTCGTCTTCAATCGCGCCGATATGCGCCATTTTGTGGCGTGTACCAAGGGGTGCCCGGTCATTATGGGGCGCAAGACGCTGCTGAGTTTTCCCGGCGGGCGTCCTCTCAAGAACCGCCGCAATATCGTGCTTACGCGCGATATGGGCTTTACCCACGAGGGCGTCGACGTGGTGCATAGCGTTGACGAAGCGCTCTCTGCGGTTGCCGATGAGCTCGTTGCCTGGGTGATCGGTGGCGGCGATGTCTATCGGCAGTTTTTGCCGTACTGCGTGGAGGCCGAGGTCACTCATGACCACTGCGTCCATCCCGTGGACACGTACTTTCCCGACTTGGACGCCGATCCCGCGTGGGAGATTGCGCAGCGTAGCGGGGTCGCGACGATTGCCGCCGGTGAGGGTGACGAGGGCGTCGATTATGAGTTCGTGACGTATCGTCGCATCGAGGCGTAAATCGTCTGGCGTGAACGGTATCATCGGGTTGATTGAATGCATGGGGCGGCGCTTAGCGTCGCCTCGTTTGGTATAGATGTGCTGTAAAGAAGGGTGCGGGCTGGCTGCTATGACTGATGCCGTTGAGGTTCTGCGAATTGATTCGCTCGAGGACGAGCGGCTCGATGCCTACGTGCGACTGACCGAGCGTGAGCTTCGCTGCGTGCTGGAGCCGCAAAAGGGCATCTTTATTGCGGAGAGCGCCAAGGTCATCGAGCGTGCCGTGCGCGCCGGATATGAGCCGGTGAGCTTTCTTCTGGGCGAGCGCTGGCTCGACCAGATGATGCCGCTGTTTGACCAGCTTGTCGTGCGCGAGGGAGCGGGTCCGGTTCCCGTGTTCGTGGCCTCCATGGAGCTCATGGAGCAGTTGACGGGCTTTAACGTGACGCGCGGCGCGCTGGCGGCGTTCCGTCGCCCGCGTCAGATTCCGGTTGATGAGTTCTTGGGCGGCGTCGTCGAGGCGGCGGGGGATCGTCCGGTGCGCGTGTGCGTGCTTGAGGGTATTGTCGATCACACCAATGTTGGCGCGATTTTCCGCTCGGCTGCCGCATTGAACGTTGACGGTATTTTGGTCAGCCCGACGTGCTGCGACCCGCTGTACCGTCGCTCGGCCCGCGTGAGCATGGGCACCGTGTTTCAGGTGCCGTGGACGCGCATTGGCAGCGAGGCTCGTGTGTGGCCGCATGATGGCCTGAGCGCGTTGCACGATGCCGGTTTTTCGTGTGCCGCTATGGCGTTGACGGACGATTCCGTATCGCTGGACGATCCCGTGCTGCAGGAGATTGACCGCTTGGCAATCTTTATGGGTACCGAGGGTGCCGGCTTGGGCGCCAAGACCATTGCCGGCTGTGACCACGCGGTGCGCATTCCGATGGCGCACGGGGTCGATTCGCTTAACGTGGCCGCGGCGAGCGCCGTCGCCTTTTGGCAGCTGTGCCCGCACGTGAGCAATGAGTATCACTACCAGCCGGGTTTGTATCACTAGGCAGTTTTCCGCACCGCGCTCTAATTCGGGGTGTTTCGGTCGCCGCCAGTCGGTGCTAAGCTAGTATTGGCTTTGGTCTTAAATTGCCGTTATGTTGTTTGACGTATGCTGGCGGGGAGGGCGTGTGGCTAAGAAATCTACGGCTATCGATGTAACGCAGGGTGTCATTTGGCAACAGCTGCTGTCGCTGTGCGTTCCCATCTTTTTTAGTTCGTTTTTTCAGCAGGCCTACACGCTTATCGGTACGTATATCGTCGGTCAGTTTGGCGGCAAGCTCGCGCTGGGTGGCATTCAAGCCACGATGGTGCTCACCGAGCTCTGCATTGGCTTTTGCGTTGGCGTCGGCGCCGGCTGCGCGGTCATTACCGGTCAGTATTTTGGCCAGCACGATGATGAGCGACTGAGTCGTTCGGTCCATACAGCCATGACGCTCGCGCTGGTGGGCGGTATCGCTTTCTCGATTCTTGGCATAGTGTTCGTTGAGCCCATGCTGGTGCTTATGAACACGCCGCATGAACTATTGGCCGAGGGTGTGGCCTATGCTCGCTGTTATTTTGCCGCGATGGTTGCGGCGCTGCTGCTGAATATGGGAACCGCACTGCTGCGTGCCGTGGGCGACACGCGCGGGCCCGCCGTGATCATTGCCTCTGGCTGCCTTGTTAACGTGGTGCTGGATATCATCTTTGTCGCTGTGTTGCATATGGAGGCGCTGGGCTGCGGCATCGCAGTGGCGCTGACCATTTGCTCCAATGCAACGATGATCCTGTTGCGCATGATGCGCGCTCCGGGTGCATGGCGTCTTTCGCTGTCTAAGCTCGGTATCGATCGCGGTATTTGCAAGAGTATGATCTCGTGTGGTCTGCCACTCGGTTTTCAATCGGCTGCCTATTCGATCTCGAACGTGCTGATCCAGGTGTCGGTTAATTCGTTTGGCGCCGATGTCACCACGGCGTGGGGTCTTTCGGGCCGTTTGGATGGCATTGTCTGGATGGTTACCGAGGCGCTTGGCGTGTCGATCACCACGTTCTCGGCGCAGAACTTTGGCGCGCGCAACTACGAGCGCATGCGCAAGGGCTACCATACGTCGCTCGTGCTGTCGTTTATGCTCATTGGTGGCCTGTCTGCCGTGCTGCTGGTGTTCTCGGGTCCGTTGTCGCGTCTGTTTGTCGACGATGCTTCGATTTCGGCGTACACCACGACCATCCTCCATTTCATTGCGCCGTTCTATGCGATTTTCTCGATTATCGAGAACACCTCGGGTTCCATCCGCGGCGCCGGCGTGAGTCTGCAGCCTATGATGCTCACCATCTTTGGCACCGTCGTACTCAGAGTGATTTGGGTGTTTGCGATCATGCCCTTCGATCCGTCGCTCGAGCATCTACTGCTGGTCTACCCCGTAACCTGGCTCATCACGGCCACGCTGTTCACCATCTACCACCACAGCGGCAACTGGCTAGGTCGCGCCACCGCCTAGCTCATCCGTCGGATACCCCTGATAAGTTGCGGTGAAATAGTTCCTGAAAAGCCCTTGCGGACCGTCAAACAAGTACTATTCCACCGCAACTTCCTTATGAGCTGTAGGTGTTGGCGGAAAACGAATCAATTAGTATTCGATGCCTTGGCGGGCTAGGAGGCCTTCGTCGAAGTAGTGTTTGATGGGACGCATTTCGGTGACTAAGTCCGCGAGGTCGGCCAACGGCAGCAGCCCGCGGCCGGTGAGCACGAGTTCCGTGGTGGCGGGCTTTATCGCGATCAGCGCTTCGACATCCTCGCGTGTCACGAAGCCGCGGCGCATAGCCTCGCCGAGTTCGTCCAAAATCAGAACGTCGACCTGTGATATCTGCTCGTGTGCTAGCTCCAGAATCTGTGCCGCGCAGGCCTCGGGCGTGTCGCGGTCGGCTTGTACGATGCGCAGACCCAAACGGGGCGCCGCATCATGCTCGGCGCAGTGCAGTTTCTTGGCAGACTGCAGCCTAAGAACGTTAAGTCCATAGCCCGTGGCGCGCAGCGCGAGCCCCAGCGCAGCCGTCGTCTTGCCCTTGCCGTCGCCTGTATAGATTTGAACCTTGCCGACCTACAGTGATGCCATCTCTGTCCTTTCGTGCCCGGCGTCGGTTTATCGTCGCTCGGGTTGGGTATTCTAGAAACCATTATCAACCCCAGTAGATGGAGTTCAAGCAGATGGAGATGGATGACAACAAGCGTAGACGGAATATGATCCTCTACGTGCTCATCGCCTTCGTCGTCTACCTCGTGCTCTCGACCGTTCTGTTCCCCAACATCGGTCACACGCAGCAGATTACGAAGACCGACTACTCGACGTTTGTCAAAGCTCTCGATAAGAAGAGCGTCGACAAGGTCGAGTACAACACGGACGATTACACCATTTATTACACCAAGAAGGGCGAGGACGAGAACATCGCCTATAAGACGACCGGTGTGCCGAATGATGCGGGCTTTACCGATCGCGTGCTTGAGTCTGGCGCTTCGCTGGAGTCGGTCGTTCCCGATAAAAACTCGGGTTTGATGACCTACTACCTGCTCACTCTCATTCTTCCCATGGCGATTTTCTTCCTCATCGGTTGGTGGCTTAACCGCCGCATGAAGAAGGCTATGGGCGATGACGGCCCGTCGATGAACTTTGGTGGCGGCGGTTTTGGCGGCGGCGGACTGGGTAAGTCCGGCGCGCGCGTGATCGCCTCCAAGGACGTGGGCGTGACCTTTAAGGACGTCGCCGGCCAGGAAGAGGCCAAGGAGTCTCTCAAGGAGGTCGTCGACTTTCTGGAGAAGCCGCAGCGCTACGAGGAGATCGGCGCCAAGCTGCCGCGCGGTGCTCTCCTTGTTGGCCCTCCGGGTACCGGTAAGACCCTGCTTGCCAAGGCTGTTGCCGGCGAGGCCGGTGTTCCGTTCTTTAGCATTTCGGGCTCTGAGTTCGTTGAGATGTTTGTTGGTCGCGGCGCTGCAAAGGTTCGTGACCTGTTTAAGCAGGCCAAGGAAAAGGCCCCGTGTATCGTCTTTATCGATGAGATCGATACCATCGGTAAGAAGCGCGATGGCGGCGGCTTTAGCGGCAACGACGAGCGCGAGCAGACGCTCAATCAGTTGCTGACCGAGATGGATGGCTTCGATAACCACAAGGGTATCGTTGTCCTTGCCGCAACCAACCGCCCCGACAGTCTCGATCCCGCTCTACTGCGCCCCGGTCGTTTTGACCGCCGCATCCCCGTCGAGTTGCCCGATCTGACCGGCCGTAAGAACATCCTCGAGCTCCACGCCAAGAGTGTGAAGACCGAGCCGCCGATCGATCTGACCGCGATTGCCCGTGCCACGCCCGGTGCCTCGGGCGCCGACCTGGCCAATATCATCAACGAGGGCGCCCTGCGCGCCGTTCGCGAAGGTCGCAAGCGTGCAACCCAGGACGACTTCGAGGAGTCGGTGGAGGTCGTTATTGCCGGTCAACAGCGTAAGTCCACGGTGCTTTCCGACCACGAGAAGCAGGTCGTTTCCTACCATGAGATCGGCCATGCCATTGTTGCCGCTCGCCAGAAGGGCTCTGCGCCTGTCACGAAGATCACCATCGTGCCACGCACGAGCGGTGCTCTGGGCTACACCATGCAGGTCGAGGAGGATGAGCGCTTCCTGACCACACGCCAGGAGGTCCTGGACAAGCTCGCCGTCTACTGCGGTGGCCGTGCGGCCGAGGAGCTCATCTTTGGTGAGATGACGACTGGCGCCGCCAACGATATCGAGCAGGCCACCAAGCTCGCCCGCAACATGGTGACGCGCTTTGGTATGTCCGACGAGTTTGGCATGATGGCGCTCGGTACCGTCCAGAATGCGTACCTCAACCAGGATACGTCGCTCACCTGCGCCCCCGGTACGGCCGAGCGCGTGGACGCGATTGTCGCCAAGCTGATCGAGGATGCGCACGACCGCGCCCTGCAGATCCTGAAGGAGAACAAGTTCAAGCTCCACGAGCTGGCTCGTTATCTGTACAAGAAGGAGACGATCACGGGCGAGGAGTTCATGAATCTCCTCACGCGCGAAAATCCGCTGATGCCGAAGCAGCAGTAATACTAGTTGCGCAGTGTCAATCGCCCCATTTGAGTTTCTATCTCAAATGGGGCGTTTTGTTTGGGAGGGATATGTATGAAGATCGTGGTGAGTGCCTGCTTGATGGGCGAGAGCTGCAAATATAACGGGCTCGATAACTACCATCGCGAACTGGTCGAAGCGTGCGAACGTACGGGGACCGAGGTCCTGTTGGTGTGCCCTGAGGTCTTTGGCGGTCTGCCCACACCGCGCAAGCCGTCCGAGATTGTGAACGGAGAGGTTCGTACCTGCGAGGGCATATCGGTCGATCGCGAATTTCGCCTGGGTGCCCAACGAGCGCTCGATATGTGCGAGCAGGCGGGCGGGCCGGAAGAGATCGCCGCGTGCATCCTGCAGGACCGTAGTCCCTCGTGCGGCGCGGGTCGCATCTACGACGGAACATTCAGCGGCGCCCCTACGGCGGGCAACGGCGTCTTCGTTGATTTACTGCTCCGCCACGGTTATCGCGTGATCCCGGCTAGCGAGTTCGACCCCAGCATGCTGGAGCAATAAAAAACCACCACAAAGGTACTGCTCCCTTGTGGTGGTTTTGGGTTAGAGCTAGAGGGTGTGGCCGTAGGCGTTGGCAGCTTTGATGGCGGCGGCGAATTTTTCGTCGGTGAAGGGCTCGGGGTTTCCCTGCTTCCACTCGTTGGTGGCGTGCGCGTATTCGCACAGGGCCGGGATATCTGCCTCGGTAAGGCCAACCTGCTCAAGCGTTACGGGCAGCCCCATCTGCTTGTTAAAGGCGGCGTAGCGCTCAAGGTTCTCGGTATCGCCCGTATAGGCAAACAGTACCAGCACGCCCAGGCTCACGACCTCGCCATGCAGGTAGGTGCCCTCACGCGGAATGCTGCAGGTGGCGTTGTAGAACGCGTGCGCCACGCTCGAGTTGTAGTAATAATCGTTCTGGTTGGTCAGGTTCGAGACATAGCCCGTGTTGACAACGATGTCGAGCGCGATCTGCTTGACGGCCTCGCTCGACAGATTCTGGCGCACATCCTCAAGACCCTGCACACCATAGGTAAACAGCGGCTCGGAGCAGGTGTGGGCGAGTGCCAGGCCAAGACCGGCGGTGTGCTCCAGGTTGCCGGCGCTCGTGGCGTATTCGACCTCGGGCTGCTTAGACAGGGCATCGCCCACGCCGGCCCAGAAGTACTCTGCCGGTGCCTCGGCGATGATCTTGGGGTTGATGAAGATGTGCGCCGGTCGGTTGGGGTACGAATAGCCCTCGAGCGAGCCATCGTCATTGTAGACAACGGCAATGGCGGTCGCGGCCGAGCAGTTGGAGCAAATCGTCGGTACGGTAAAGACGATCTTCTTGAGCTCGATGGCCGCCGTCTTCACAGTGTCGAGTGCCTTGCCGCCGCCACATGCGATGAGCACGTCGGCTTCCTGGCAGGCAGGGGAGTTCACGACCTTGGCGATATTGGCACGCGTACTGTTGGTGCCATAGACGCGCGTCTCCAGGACCTCGACATCGGTACCTTCAAGTGCCGCCTCGATTCCCGGCAGCGCCGCAGCCAGGGCTCGCTTGCCGCCAATGATGGCGACCTTGGTCGCTCCGTACTCGGCCAGTGCGGCGGGCAGCTCGGTAAAGCAATCCTCGCCAACGGTATAATCACTCATTCCAATCGTGCGCATGGCAACCTTCTTTCTTTCGATAAAGTGCTTTCAGGTATTTTGCTCCTAGAGAAGGTCCACAGCCGCGAGAAATTTCGAACGTATAAAACCAGTGTTGAGGGTTTTTCGCCGGCGCGGAACGTGCTAGCATACTCCGCATAAGCGTTGATGGGGACGAGTAGTCGGCCGTCCGCATGTTACAGAGAGCGGGGAGCGCTGAGAACCCGTGCATGCGACCGATGAAAATCACCCCGGAGCTGCGGTCCCAACGGACGCGTCGCACAGGCTCGTCCTAGTAGATATCGCCGAGATGGTCGTCGATACAGGCCAGCCGAGTAACGGATGCGAGCGCGCGAATACGCGGGCGAGGGCATCTAAGCTGGGTGGTTAAACGAAGAGCTTTTGCGGGCGTACAGTCCGTTTTGTGGCGCTTCGTCCCAGCTTGTAGGGACGGGCGCTTTTTTGGTGCCCAGCGGGCGTGCGCGCCCATGACATGAAAGGGGTACCGTGGCAAACGAGTACAAGCAGACGATGAATCTGCCCAAGACCGGTTTTCCCATGCGTGCCGGTCTTTCCAAGTCCGAGCCCAAGCGACTCAAGGACTGGCAGGACAACAAGGTCTACGAGCAGGTTCTGAAGAAGAACGAGGGTCACAAGAAGTTCGTGCTGCACGACGGCCCTCCGTACGCCAACGGCCCGATCCACATCGGCCACGCCATGAACAAGATCTCCAAGGACATGATCAACCGTTACTGGATGATGCAGGGCTATGAGGTTCCCTATGTCCCCGGTTGGGACTGTCACGGTCAGCCGATCGAGCATAAAGTCGAGGAAAAGCTCGGCACCGAGAAGTTCAACCAGACCTCCACGGCCAAGATCCGCGAGCTTTGCAACGAGTTCGCTGTCGAGAACATCGAGCTCCAGAAGGCCGGCTTCCGTCGCTTGGGCGTGCTTGGCGACTGGGACAACCCGTATCTGACGCTCTATCACCAGCACGACGCCGCCGACATCGAGGTCTTCAAGGCCATGTTCGATAAGGGCATGATCTATCGCGGTCACAAGCCGGTTCACTGGTGCAAGCACTGCCACACCGCGCTGGCCGAGGCCGAGATCGAGTACTCCGACGAGACGAGCCCGTCCATTTTCGTGCGCTTCGAGATGACTTCCAAGCCCGCCGGCCTCGAGAACTTCGACGGCCCGGTTGACTTTATCATCTGGACGACCACGCCGTGGACCATCCCCTCCGACCAGGCCGTTTCCCTCAAGCCCGGCGCCGCCTACGTTGCCGTTGAGCACGATGGTCGTGCCGAGGTCATGCTCGAGGACCTGGCTCCCAAGTGCTGTGAGGAGTTTGGCTGGGAGTACACCCCGGTTATGGTCGACGCCAAGCCCTATGTGGTTCCCGCCGAGACCTTCCACC
Source organism: uncultured Collinsella sp. (assembly GCA_902494085.1). Taxonomy (GTDB): domain Bacteria; phylum Actinomycetota; class Coriobacteriia; order Coriobacteriales; family Coriobacteriaceae; genus Collinsella. The sequence goes on along the minus strand of CABURU010000002.1, from coordinate 114,956 downwards.
ACATCCACTACAAGCAGCCAATCTTTGACGGTGTTGAGGGCGTGGCGCTGCTGGCCGATTACGTCGGTGTCGATGACGGTACCGGTATCGTCCACAACTCGCCCGGCCACGGCGTCGACGACTACTTTGCCTGCCTCAAGGAGGGCATCACCGACATCTGCATGCCGGTCGATGACGACGGCAAGTTCTACACCGGCGAGGAGTTTGGCACCGGTGGCCCCTTCAGCGGTATGGATACCGATGAGGCCAACCCGCACATCATCGAGTTCCTGCGCGAGCGCGGCACCCTGGTCCTCGAGAAGAAGATCACGCACAGCTATCCGCACTGCTGGCGCTGCAAGCACCCGGTGCTCTTCCGTGCTACTGACCAGTGGTTTGTCTCTATGGACAAGACCGGTTTGCGTGAGCAGGCTGGCAAGGAGGTTCGCGAGAACGTCAAGTGGTATCCGGCTCACGCCGCCAACCGCATCGGCGCCATGGTCGAGCAGCGTCCCGACTGGTGCATCAGCCGTCAGCGCAACTGGGGCGTGCCTATCCCCAGCTACACCTGCGCCGACTGCGGCGAGAAGGTCATGAACGACGCCACGCTCGACGCCGTCATCAAGCTCTTCCACGAGAAGGGTTCCGACGCCTGGTTCACCGACGCTCCCGAGAGCTACCTGGGCGAGGCCTGCGTCTGCCCCAAGTGCGGCGGTCATCACCTCAAGGCCGATAAGGACATCCTCGACGTGTGGTGGGATTCCGGCGTGTCTTGGAAGGCCGTCTGCGAGTATCGCCCTGAGCTTGAGTACCCGGCGGATGTGTACCTCGAGGGCTCCGACCAGCACCGCGGTTGGTTCCAGAGCTCGCTGCTCACCTCGGTGGGTGCCAACGGCCATGCTCCGTACAAGGCGGTCGTCTCGCAGGGCTTCACCCTCGACGGCCAGGGCCGTAAGATGTCCAAGTCGCTCGGCAACGTCATCGACCCCAACAAGGTCTGCGACGAGATGGGCGCCGACATCATCCGTCTGTGGGTTGCGTCCGTCGATACCAGCTCCGACGTGTCCATCGACCACGAGATTCTTGCTCGTACGTCCGATGCCTACCGTCGTTTCCGCAACACGCTGCGCTTCCTGCTCTCCGAGCTCGAGGGTCAGTTTGAGCCCGAGAGCGACGGCGTCGCCTTTGCCGACCTGCTGCCGCTCGACAAGCTCATGGTTGCCCGTCTGACCCAGGTTCAGGCTGAGGTCGACGATGCCTACGCCAGCTACGAGTTCCCGCGCGCCTACCGTGCGCTTTACGACTTCGTGGTTACCGAGCTTTCCAACGTGTATCTCGACGCCCTGAAGGACCGTCTGTACTGCGACAAGCCCGGCTCGCTCGAGCGCCGCAGCGCACAGACCGTGCTGGCCGAGCTCTTCTCGATGCTCATGCGCGATCTGCAGCCGATCCTGTCCTACACGGTCGATGAGGCCATGGCCTATGCGCCCGCCGGCTGCGTCGATCACCAGAAGTACGCCGCGCTGCTCGATTGGTACAAGTCGCCCATCACGGTCGACGAGGCCAATGAGTTTGAGGGTGTGCTCGAGGCTTCGCTCGAACTCCGTAGCGCCGTGACCAAGTCCCTTGAGGATGCCCGCTCTGCCGGCACCTTCACCAAGAGCCAGCAGGTTCGCGTCAAGGCGGTCGTTCCCGCCGAGATGTACGCGCTGCTGACCGGCGACAAGGCTGTCGACCTGGCCGAGTTCTACATCGTCTCCGATGTTGAGCTGACCCTGGGCGAGGAGCTCTCCGTTGCTATCGAGGCTGCCGAGGGCGAGTGCTGCGACCGTTGCTGGAACTACCGCACCACCGTCGGCGAGTACAACGGCCACGCGCATATTTGCAAGCGCTGCGCCGATGCTTTGTAGGTTACGGCGTTCGTAGAACGCCGTAACCTACCGACGCTGCAAACGCCCCTAAGCGGCAATCTGACGTTCAATCGTCGGTCGCGTACCAAAGTACGCTTCCCTCCTCTTTCACGTCACCTTGCTCGCTTAGGGACGTTTTCGCTGTTGGTGACGATAACGCGGCGTTTCCATTGCTGGAGCTAGAGGCTTTCTTTCGACTTGCGTTTTTAGTCGAAAGCTATTAAGCGACATTCCGTTATTCGGAATGTCGCTTTCGTTTTTAGCTGGTTATTTCGCTTGCGTTGGTGGATATGTCGTGCGTTCTGCGTATGGCAATATAAGATAGTTCTTTGCGTTAAACGTAATTCGATGTTCTTGAGGGTAGGGGATTGATTTGGGTCGTGCTGGGGAAATGACGCCGCCTTTGCGTTGGCGGTTGGGTGTTGCTGGTGGGGTGGCGCTCGTTGTGCTGCTTGTTGACCAGCTGACCAAGCTTGCGGTTCGTGCCGTGGGCGAAGCTTTGCATGTGACTGTCATCCCCGGCGTCATCGACTTTATGTTTGTCCGCAATATCGGTGCTGCCTTTAGTATGGGCGAGGGGCATGGCATCGCGTTTGCCGTGCTGGCGTTGGCGGTCATTATCGCTATTGCCGTGTACCTCGTTCGTGCACCCCAGCTTGCCCATCTTGAGGTTGTGGGCATGGCGATGGTTGCGGGCGGTGCTATTGGCAACGCTATCGATCGTTTGGCCTTTGGCTTCGTGACCGATTTTATTGCCACCACCTTCATCGACTTCCCCGTCTTCAATGTGGCCGATATCGGCATTACCTTGGGCGTCGTGCTCGCCCTCTTCGGATACATGTTCTTGAGCCCCGCGGCCCGTGAGGTCGACGCGACCGCTGAGCTTAACGCCCGTGACGAGGCCCGCGCCAAGCGCAAGGCCCAGCAACGCGGGGAGCGTGCCCGCAAAATTCGCGAAAGGAACGAGCGCTAATGGCCGACATCCATATTCTTGTTGCCGACGATGCCGCCGGTCAGCGTCTTGACGCTTATCTGGGCGCCAATGACGGCTGTCCTACGCGTTCTGCCTGTGCGCATCTGATCGAGGGCGGCGCCGTCGCTGTCAATGGCGAGACCTGCCTGTCCAAAAAGTACGCCGTGCGAGCCGGCGACCGTATTTCGGTCGATTTGCCCGAGCCGCACGATCCCACCGATGTGATTCCCGAGGCCATCCCGCTCGACATTCGCTATGAGGACGATTATCTCATTGTGCTCTCCAAGCAGCGCGGCCTGGTGTGCCATCCTGCGCATGGTCATGAGAGCGGTACGCTCGCGAATGCCCTGGTCTATCACTGCGGTATCGACCATCTGGGCACCGTGCAGGGTGAGGACCGCCCCGGCATCGTGCATCGCCTGGATCGCGATACCTCGGGCCTTATGCTCGCGGCAAAAGACGACGACACCCAGCGCGCGCTTCAAAATTTTATTCGCACGCGTACGCTCGACCGCCGCTATATCACGCTTGTCCACGGGCACATCGCCATGGACGAGGGCACCATCAATACCGGTATCGCCCGTTCTACGCGCGACCGCGTCAAGATGGCGGTTTCGGACGACCCCTTTGCCCGTCAGGCCATTACGACCTTTAAAGTCCTCGAGCGCTTTGATTCCACGCGCTTTGACGATGGTTATACGCTCGTTGAGTGCCATCTGTTTACCGGTCGCACGCACCAGATTCGCGTGCATATGCGTCATATCAACCACGCCTGCGTGGGCGATCCACTCTACGGCAAGTGCGATGCGCGCACCGACCAGGGCCTGACCAGGCAGTTCCTTCATTCCTGGCGCGTGGCGTTCGACCATCCCGTGACGGGGGAGCGCATTGAGTGCCGCGACGAGTTGCCGTGGGATCTCGCTGCGGTTCTCGACGATCTGGCTCCGCGCTCGCTCGGTCGCACGGCCGTTGGATATGAAATCGTTCCGCAGCTCGGTCTTCTCGAAGCCTAGCCAGTATTAGGTGGTTTCTTGAACTCGGTAAGCCTGCGGTAAGATATACGATTGTTTACGTTACGCGTTGCTGGGAGCCTGCATGCTCGCCTTTTTACAAACCAACACACCCATCGTGATCTTCAACCAGATTGTCGTCACGCTGCTCACGGTCTGCTTTCTGTACCAGGTGGTCTTCTTTGTCATTGGCGCTCTTCGTGGCGAGGTCGCGCCTCCCAAGGCCAAAAAACTCCATCGCTATGCCTTTTTTATCGCGGCGCATAATGAGGAGGCCGTGATCGCCAACCTCGTTCGCTCCATCAAGGACCAGGATTATCCGTCCGAGCTCATCGAGGTTTTCGTGGTCGCCGATGCCTGCACCGACAACACGGCGCAGCTCGCGCGCGAGGCCGGTGCCATTGTTTACGAGCGCAATGACCTGGCCCGCAAGGGCAAGAGCTGGGTCATGGACTTTGGCTTCGACCGCATTCTCAACGAGTATCCCGACACGTTTGAGGGCTACTTTATCTTCGATGCCGATAACGTTATCTCCCGCGATTACGTTTCCAAGATGAATGATGCCTTTGACCAGGGCTTCCATGTGGTCACGAGCTATCGCAATTCCAAGAACTTCGGCAGCTCGTGGATCTCGGCTGCTAATGCCACGTGGTATCTACGCGAGGCGCGCTTCCTCAACAACGCGCGTAATATCTGCAAGACGTCCTGCGCTGTTTCGGGTTCGGGTTACCTTATCTCCGCCAGTGTTATTGAGGGCATGCACGGCTGGCAGTTCCACACGCTGACCGAGGACATTCAGTTCACTACGTTCTGCGCTATTCACGGTATTCGCATTGGCTATGCGCCGGCGGAGTTCTTTGACGAGCAACCCGTGACGTTCAAGGCATCCTGGAAGCAGCGTATGCGCTGGACCAAGGGCTTTTACCAGGTGTTCTTTACCTACGGTAAGCATCTGGTCAAGTCGATGTTCCGCTATCATCGCTTTGCCGCCTACGACATGTTCATGACGATCGCCCCGGGTATGCTGCTATCGCTGATCTCGATGCTCGCTAATGCGACGTTCTTGATTGTTGGTGGCCTTTCGCATGGTTTCTTGGCAACCGAAGTCGAGATGCAGGCGTGCGCCGCTTCGCTCATTATGACCTTCGCCATGATGTATCAGACGTTCTTTATCCTGGCGCTGCTCACGACTATCTTTGAGTACAAGCATATTCACTGCGCGCAAAAGTGGCGCCTGGTGACTAACCTGTTTACCTTCCCGATCTTTTTGTTCAGCTATATCCCCATCACGGTGGCCGCGCTGTTCCTGAAGGTCGACTGGGTGCCGACGCAGCACGCCGTCAACGTTACCCTTGACGAGGTCATGCAAGGCGCCAAATAACCACCACCAAAACCACCGCAAAGGGGACAGGCACCTTTGTGGTGGTTTTTGCTTTTGCGATGCAGCTCGAGGAGGAGTCCGATGGCCTATATCCCGTTTTGGATTTGCATCTTTGCCGGCGTGGCAAGTGATGCCCGAGAGCGACGGTTTCCCAATGGGCTTGCCGGCGCATGTGCCGTGGCGGCGTTGGCGGGCGTTTGGCTCGACCTCGGTTTGAACACAGCGCTTGACCACGCCGGTCTTGCGGTCATCGTCTACCTTGCCCTTGTGCTCACTGAGTCGCTCTGGCGGCGCCTTCGCCACGCCCCGGGCATCGGCATGGGGGATGCCAAGGCGCTCTTCGCGCTTTGCACGCTCGACCCTATGGGTGGCATCGTGGCATTTGCCGTCGCACTCCTGGCCCTGGCCCTCTCCTGCCTCTTCACAAAATCACGCTCCCTGCCATTGCTCCCGTTTTTGGTGCCGATTTTTGCCATAATCGAGGTCGTGGGCTGCACTTTGTAACCGATTGCGCATCCTTCTTAAGGAGCATGCCATGGCAACTAATCAAGAAACGGCCGTCATTAAGGCGCGCATGGACCGTATTCCCTCGGCGTTGTCGCCCGAACTTGTCGAGCGCATTGCCGCCGATCGTGCTTCGGGCTATGTCAACCCGTATCGTTGCAACGACGATCAGGTCATTCGTCGTATTGATCGCGCCGCCGACAAAGGCACGCTTATGCGTCCGGCGTTTATGCGCGATACCGAAAAGATACTTCATCTTCCGGCGTACACCCGTTATGCAGGCAAAACGCAGGTCTTTAGCTTCCGTAGCAATGACGATCTGTCACGCCGCGGTTTGCACGTGCAGTTCGTCTCCCGCATTGCGCGCGATATCGGTCGCGCCCTGGGGCTCAATTGCGATCTGATCGAGGCGATTGGCCTGGGTCACGACTTGGGACACACGCCTTTCGGCCATGCCGGCGAGCGTTTCCTCAACGATATCTATCATGAGCGTACGGGGCGTTATTTTTTCCATAACGTGCAGTCGGTCCGCGTGCTCGACACACTGTACGGCCGCAACGTGTCGCTCCAGACGCTCGACGGCGTGCTATGCCATAACGGCGAGTACGAGCAGCGTGTGTTTGAGCTCTCGGACATGAGCTCCTTTGACCAGTTTGACCAGACGGTTGAGGATTGCATTGCCACGGGCTATAGCGCAATTGGGCATCTGCGTCCCATGACGCTCGAGGGCTGCGTCGTTCGCATCTCGGATATTCTTGCCTACGTCGGTCGTGACCGTCAGGATGCGATCGCGGCGGGCCTGCTTTCGCCCGACGTTTTTGATGATGGCCGGGGCGGTGCCTACAACAGTTGGATCCTTACGCACGCTTCCATCGATATCGTTGAGCACAGCTATGGTAAGCCGCGCATCGAGATGAGCGAGGACCTGTTTGGGGAAATCCGCCGAGCCAAGCGCGAGAACTACGAGAAGATCTATAGCAAGGGCGGTATCGAAGGCGATTCCGAGGTGGAGCTGCGCGAGGCCTTCGAAAAGCTCTACGACCGTTGCCTGCGGGATCTAAATAGTGGTGACGAGTCCTCTTACATCTTTAAGCACCATATTTCGCGCATTGAGCAGCAACTTTCCTACTACGATCGCACCTATGCCTGGCAGGACGACAAGGATCAAGCCGTGGTGGATTATATCGCGAGCATGACGGACGGTTATTTCTGCGAACTGACGAGCAAGCTGTTCCCGGGTCTAAAGTTTCCGCATCGTACCTATATTAACGAACGGTAGTTCGTATCCTTTCGGTATACTGGTTAGTTGAAAACGTTTTTGATTGATGCACGGGATGGCTATGGACGACCTTTTTTCTGCCTCGACGCGCGAGCGTTCCTTTAAAAATGCGCCGCTCGCGGTGCGCATGCGACCCAATTCGCTCGACGAGTACGTGGGCCAGCAAAAGGCCGTCGGTAAGGGCTCATGGTTGCGTGCCGCGATCGAGCACGACGTGCTTTCGAGCGTGATTCTGTACGGGCCGGCCGGTACGGGTAAGACGACGCTGGCCCACATTATCGCCAACCATACCAAGAGCGAGTTTGTCGAGGTCAGCGCCGTGACGGGTACCGTGAAGGATCTTCGCCGCGTGATTGACGAGGCCAAGACGCGCCTGAATACCTACGACCGCCGCACCATCCTGTTTATCGACGAGATTCACCGCTTCTCCAAGTCTCAGCAGGATGCCTTGCTGCATGCGGTTGAGAACCGTACCGTCATTATGATTGGCGCCACGACGGAGAATCCGTACTTCGAGGTCAACTCGGCATTGCTCTCGCGCGGTCGCGTGGTGGAGCTTGAGCATCTTAAAGACGAGGATATCGCCACGCTTATCGAGCGTGCGCTCGAGGCGCCGCAGGGTTTGAACGGCAAGTTCTCGGCCGATGAGGATACGGTTAAGACCATCTGCACGCTGGCAGCGGGTGACGCTCGCTCGGCGCTCACGACGCTCGAACTTGCGAGCGAGATTGCCGTCACGCGTCCCGATACCGAGGGAACGCCAGCGCCCGTGGCGGGGGAGCGCTATCCCATCACCGTGGATGACGTGAAGATCGCCAACCCGCGTCGTGGATTTTCGTATGACAAAAACGGCGACATGCACTACGACATCATCAGTGCGTTTATTAAGTCCATGCGCGGTAGCGACCCCGATGCCACAATCTATTGGCTCGCGCGCATGATTGATGCGGGGGAGGATCCCAAGTTTATCGCTCGCCGTATTATGATTCAGGCTTCTGAGGATGTTGGCAACGCCGACCCGCAGGCGCTTTTGGTGGCGCATGCCGCGTTTAAGTCTGCCGAGGTCATTGGCTATCCCGAGTGCCGCATTAACCTGGCTCAGGCTGCACTCTATGTGTGTTTGGCCCCTAAATCCAACGCGTGTGAGGCTTCGATTGATGCGGCGCTGGCCGATATCCATTCTAGTGGGCTTCGCGAGGTGCCGAGTTATCTGCGCGATCGCCATCGCCCAGGCAGCGACGACTACGGTGTGTATAAATACCCGCACGATTATCCCGAAGGCTGGGTCGATCAGCGCTATTTGCCCGAGGGGCTGGAGCGCGGTGCGTTCTGGCAGCCTGCCGGGCGCGGCTGGGAAGAGTGGCGCGTAGAGCAAAGCGAGCGCGACCGCAGCGGGAATGCACCGAAGTAGCTGCTGATAATTTTGTCCCACGTTGCTACTCTTGGCATGTTCGGTCCCCTTTGGGGTACCATGAAAAGCGTCTGTATTTCGATTTTTCCGGGAGGCTTGTATGAGTCCCATTCAAATCGCCCTGCTGCTGCTCGCCGTTGCCGGCGTGTGGGCCATCGCTGAGCTCGCGCTTACCCTGCGCAAGACCCGCAATGTTGTCGACTCGCTCGATAAGACCGTGAACGACCTCAACAACACCATCGCCGAGGCTCAGCCTGTGGTGGCAAAGCTCGATGGCGCTGTCGATGAGCTTACGCCGGCGCTTGCCCAGATGGAGCCGCTGCTTAAGTCGAGCAAGACGGCAGTTGATGCCCTTACCTCCAATCTCGTAGAGGTCGAAGCCGTGGTTCGCGACATTTCTGAGGTTACGGGCAGCATGGCCGAGGCCAGCAATGCTGTGTCTAGCGTGACCGACTCTGCCGCCGGTGCTGTGCAGAAGCTCTTCAATAAGGTGAAGGCTCCTGCAGCCGACGCCGATCGCAAGCTCGCCGCTGCCGCTGCGGAGGCCGAGCTGCCTACCGAGCGCGTCCTAATTGGCGAGGACGAGGCTGCCGCGGGCGACGATGATGGTCAGAAGTCTGTATCCAAGCCGGCTCAGTATTACACCTACACGCCCGCCGAGACCTCTGAGGAGTCCTGCGATGAGTAGCGAAGCAACTTGCCCCATTACGCTGACCGTTGCCGGCGACCCGCGTCTGGCGCGCCTTGTGCGCATGACGGCGGCAAATGTCGGTGCGCTCTGCTCCATGTCCGTCGATCGCATCGAGGACATTCGTATGGCTGCCGAGGAAGCATTTATTTTCGGCTGCACGGCTGTTGATTCCGATGACATCTCGATCAAATTCGATGTCGACGAATCTCACGTTGGCATGACCTTTACCTTTGGCGACCAGGCCACCGTCGACGAGGATGACCAGGCCGCTGTGTATGCCGAGCTCATTTTGGCGAGCGTGTGCGACTCCTACGAAAAGACTGCGGCGCCCCTGACGCTTTCCCTCGACCTCAAGGCGGATATCTAATATGACCGAACGTTCCCGGAGCGGTAAGACCGCTTGGGACAAGGAGAAAACCCGCGAGCTGTTTCGTCGCTATAAAGAGACCGGTGACCCGGACGCACGCGAGCAGCTCGTCATGTCCCACATGAACCTGGTAAGGTTTCTTGCCAACAAGTTTAAGAACCGCGGCGAGCCGCTCGATGACCTGATGCAGGTTGGTTATTTGGGCCTGCTCAAGGCTATCGATCGCTTTGACCCTGAGCGCGGACTCGAGTTCACCACGTTTGCCACGCCTACCATCTTGGGCGAGATCAAGCGTCACTTCCGCGACAAGGGCTGGAGCGTGCGCGTGCCCCGTCGCTTGCAGGAGCTCTCGGCCAAGGTCAACCAGGCTACCGATAAGCTCACCAACGAGCTACAGCGCTCGCCTAAGGTTGAGGAAATCGCTGAGTACTTGGACGTGACGGTCGATGAGGTGCTGGAGGCCATGGAATCGTCTTCGGCCTATACCTCGGTGCCCATCGAGGCTCCTGGTGCATCCGATTCGGACGATGCCCCCTCGATTCTTGACCGTTACGCCGACGACGACAACGAGCTCGACTTTACCGATGACCGCCTAGTGATCGAGGAAGCCATCCGTGATTTCTCGCCGCGCGAGCGCGAGGTGATTGAGCTGCGCTTTGTGAAGGGCATGACCCAGATCGAGATCGCCAAGAAGCTGGGTATTTCTCAGGTACAGGTTTCGCGTCTGCTGCGCCGCACGCTTAAGAAGATTCAGGACAAGATCGACCCCGACGGAGTGATGATTCGTTCATGAGTGAGCACCCCCAGCAAACCGATCGCGTGCTGCGCGACACCCGCATTCTGACGCTGCGCATTTGGGCTGTTGTCGGCTGCATTGTTATTGCTGCTGTCATCTTTAACCTTATGGGCATCCTGGCACCGGTTATTGAGTTTCTTGCCGTCGGCTCCATCATTGCTTTTGTGATGTCCCCGATCACCAACTGGCTCGAGCACCATGGCGTGAATCGCGGCATCGGTTCGCTTATCGCGCTTATTGTTGTTGTTGCCGTGCTCGTCGGTGTCGTTTGCATCTTGTCGCCGATTCTCTTTGGTCAGATCATGGAAGTCCTGAGCCGCCTGCCCGAGCAGCTTCGTGTTGCGGGTGGCGATCTCAATGAGATGATCTCGCATGCCAAGACGCTCAACAACACGCCGCTCAAGGAGTATTTGGACGATAATCTTTCGTCCCTGGTTACCGTGGCATCGAAGTATGTGTCTCAGATTGCTGCCGAGCTTGGTCGCGGTGTGTTCCCGCTCATCACCAATACGGCCTCGCAGTTGTTCGTGATCTTCCTTGGTCTGGTGCTTGCCTACTGGATGGCCTGCGACTACCCTCGCATGCATCACGAGATTTGCACCATCATCGGTCAGGAGAAGGAGACCTCGTACCGCTTTATGGTCGCCATCCTTTCTCGCTCTGTCGGCGGCTACATGCGCGGTATGGTCGTGACGTCCATCTGCGGTGGTTTCCTCGCCTTTATCGGTTTTTTGATCATCGGTCATCCGTATGCGGCGCTCATGGCTATCTTTACCGGCATCATGCATTTGGTTCCGGTCGTCGGTCCCTGGGTGAGCGCAGCAATCGCCACGGTACTCGGCTTCATGTTCAGTCCCATGTTGGCGTTATGGACGCTCATCGTGACGATGGTCGCGCAAAACGTCACCGATAACGTGATTTCGCCTAAGGTTATGCAGAGCTCGGTGCAGGTGCATCCCATCATGAGCCTCACGGCGCTCGTTATTGGCTCGGCACTCATGGGCCCCATCGGCATGATTATTGCCATCCCGCTATGTGCGGCCCTCAAGGGTATCTTCGTGTACTACTTCGAGAATGAGACCGGCCGCCAGCTTGTGGCCTATGACGGCGCCGTGTTTAAGGGCACACCGTACCGCGATGCCGATGGCAACCCGGTCGCCGCCTACGACGCGCTCGGCGACGACACCTTCATCTACGAGTCCGAGCTCATCGGCAACGAGACCGCGCCCGAGGCCCAGGCCATGCCCAAACCCGAGCTCGATAATCCCTGGATGAAGCTCTCGGGCCTTCAGCCCGATGCTACGGGCTTTTTCAAGAATCCCTTCGCCAAAGACGACGATTTCAATATGAACGACGAAACCAAAACCGGCATCGACGGCTCCATGGACGATTCGGATTCTAAATAGGTTCTATTAACGTTTCTTGAAGTTGTAAATGACAAGAAACGCGACCAAAGCGATTGATAAGGGGCCGGCTACATAGAAAAAGAGAACGTCAATTGCGCGTAGAGTGTAATAAGCCTTATCGCCGGACATTACTGTATACGATACGTATCCAAATGATGGTTGGTTTGCGTACCAGCATGAGAAGGCTAAGAGCGCTAAAAGTGCTACAACCAGAAGTGCATTCAGGACAAATCGTTTGCTTTTCATCGATCGCTCCTTCCGGGTGAATCTTATATGCAATTATACAGCAGTCCTTTTTCAAAGGATCGCGCAGTACTAAATAACGTGCACTTTCGCTGGAGGGTCGCTGTTTGGCGACCCTCTTTTTTGCACAGGCGCGGCGGGATGGTAATATCGTTACGTTTGAACTGTTTCGATGTGAAACCGAGGAGATTCCCTCTATGAGTGCTGACTACCCGTCAATGACTACGGCCGAGATTCGCTCCAAGTTCCTCAACTTCTTTGAGGAGCGCGGTCTTAAGCTCTATCCTTCTTCGTCCCTCGTCCCTGACGATCCTTCGCTGCTGCTTGCCAACGCCGGCATGAACCAGTTTAAGGAGTACTACCAGGGCAAGAAGACCATGAAGGAGATCGGCGCTATCTCCTGCCAGAAGTGCGTCCGCACCAACGACATCGATTGCATCGGCGAGGACGGCCGTCACCTGTCCTTCTTTGAGATGCTCGGCGACTTCTCCTTTGGCGGCGTCTCCAAGCAGCAGGCTTGCGCCTGGGCCTTTGAGCTCATCACCAAGGAGTTCAAGCTGCCGCTCGACCGCCTGTACTTCACCGTCTTTACCGAGGACGACGAGACCCACGACGTGTGGCGTTCTCTGGGCGTTGCTGAGGACCACATCTCCCGCCTGGGCGAGGACGATAACTTCTGGGCCGCTGGCCCCACCGGTCCCTGCGGTCCGTGCTCCGAGATCTACTTTGACATGGGCGAGGAGGTCGGCTGCGGCAGCCCCGACTGCAAGCCTGGCTGCGACTGCGACCGCTTCCTGGAGTTCTGGAACCTCGTCTTTACCCAGTACGACCGCCAGGAGGACGGCTCCATGCCGGAGCTGCCGCACCGCAACCTCGATACGGGCATGGGCCTGGAGCGCATGGCCGCCATCATGCAGCACAAGACCGCCAACTACGACGGCGATCTGATGCAGCACCTCATCAAGCTGGGCGAGAAGATTAGCGGCAAGACCTATGACGCCGACGATTACTCTGGCGCCAGCCGCTCCCTGCGTATCATCGCCGACCACTCCCGTGCCGTCGACTTTATGATCTCGGACGGCATCCTTCCCGGTAACGAGGGTCGCGAGTACGTCCTTCGCCGCCTGCTCCGTCGTGCCGTGTTCCACGGTCGCCTGCTGGGCATCGAGGGCGCCTTCCTGACCAAGTTCATCGACGAGGTTAACGCTCAGATGGGTGAGGCTTATCCCGAGCTGCTCAAGAATGTCGCGCTCGTCAAGGGTATCGTCGCCTCCGAGGAGGAGCGCTTCTCCACGACGCTCGACAACGGCCGCGTCTATCTGGACGAGGCCCTGGCAGCGCTTGCCGAGGGCGCCGTGCTTTCGGGCGATGTCGCCTTTAAACTGCACGACACCTTTGGTTTCCCCATCGATCTGACCGTCGAGATCGCCGGCACCGCTGGCCACGACGTCGATATGGACGGCTTCACTGCCTGCATGGAGGACCAGAAGGCCCGCGCCCGCGCCAATGCCAAGGGCGACGCCTGGGGCAGCTTCAACGACGTGTGGGTCGAGCTTTCGGACAAGGTCGCAGCGACCGAGTTCGACGGCTATGACAACGATGTGATCGAGGGCGCCAAGGTTGTCGCCATCGTGCGCAACGGCGAGTCCGTCGAGTCCGCTGCCGCCGGCGAGGATGTCGAGGTTGTGCTCGACCGCACCCCGTTCTATGCCGAGATGGGTGGCCAGCAGGGCGATGCCGGCAAGCTTTCCGCCGAGGGCGTTGTTCTGACCGTTGCCGACACCAAGAACCACAACGGCCTGTATGCCCACGTCGCGCACGTTGCCGAGGGCACGCTGGCTGTCGGTGCCGCTGTTACCGCCGCGCTCGACGCCGAGCGCCGTGGCTTCCTGCGCCGCAACCACACCGCCACGCACCTGCTCGACGCTGCCCTTAAGCAGGTCCTGGGCGAGCACGTCTCCCAGGCCGGCTCGCTGGTGACGCCCGAGCACCTACGCTTTGACTTCACGCACTTCGAGGCCCTGTCCTCCGAGCAGCTCAAGGCTGTCGAGGACCTGGTCAACCAGCAGATCTTCGCTTCCAAGCCGGTCGTGACCCGTGTCATGGGCATCGACGAGGCTAAGGCTGCCGGCGCTGTCGCTCTGTTTGGAGAGAAGTACGGCGATGTCGTCCGCGTCGTCTCCGTGGGCGCTGAGGACCAGCCGTTCTCCCGCGAGCTCTGTGGTGGCACCCATGCCGCCAATACCGCAGAGATTGGTCTGTTCAAGATCATTTCCGAGTCCTCCACGGGCTCCAATGTCCGCCGTATCGAGGCCGTGACCTCTAAGGGTGCCCTCGACTACATGGCCGACCGCCTGGCGCTCGTTGACGCCGCCGCCGCTGCGCTCAAGTGCCGCGTCGACGAGGTTCCCGCCCGCGTGGAGAACCTGCAGGCTGAGCTGCGCGAGACGTCCAACAAGCTCAAAAAGGCTCTGACCGGTGGCTCCTCCGACGCCATCTCCAGCGCCATCGAGGGCGCCGTCGAGCTCGACGGCTATAAGCTCGTTGTCGCTGAGCTCCAGGGCCTTGAGGCTGCCGACCTGCGCAATGTATGGGATACCGTGCATCAGAAGGTCGCCGGCCCTGTCGCTTGTGTCGTCGCCAGCGTGACTGAGAAGGGCACTCCGGCCCTGCTCGCTGCCGGCTCCGATGACGCCGTCAAGGCCGGTTTCCACGCCGGTAACGTGATCAAGCAGATCGCGGGTCTGGTCGACGGTCGCGGTGGCGGTCGTCCCAACATGGCCCAGGCCGGTGGCAAGAATGCTGCCGGCATCGCCGATGCCCTCGTGGCCGCTAAGACCGCGCTCGGCGCCTAAGAATCTAAGAAGTCGCTGTGGTTGCGCTCGCGCTGGACATAGGGGAGACCAGGATTGGCATCGCCGTCTCGAGCCGTGATGGCAAGATGGCGATGCCTGTCAAGGTGCTTCCGGCTGCCGAGGTCACCGGTATGGCCAAGACGTTCCGCTACCTGGTTGAGGACTATGAGCCCGACATCCTGGTAAGCGGACGCCCCCTGACCATGGCCGGTGAGCCCGGCCCCCAGGCCGAGCGCGTTGCCGCCGTGGCGCAAAAGATTGCCGACGAGCTCGATCTTCCGCTGGAGTTTGAGGACGAACGTCTGTCTTCGCAAGAGGCCAAGCGTATCCTGCGCGAGCAGGGCCTCAACGAAAAGCAGATGAGGGGCAAGATCGACATGATTGCCGCCAGCCTGTTTTTGCAGACGTGGCTCGATCGTAAAAACGAGGAGGTTTCGCATGTCTAGCGCTTCCGATCCGTGCCAGCAGAATCGTACACGGCAGCCGGCGTCGCGCCCTGCCCAGCCTGGCCAGCGTCCGGCACAGCCGACGCAGCGCGCAGCTCAGTCTGCCGCGCGCTCGGTGCAGTCCTTCTCTCATTCGGCCCAACCTGTTCAACGGACGGGTCAGCAGCCTTCTGCTCGTTCGGTTCAGCATTCGGCTTCTCACGCGGCTCAACAGCCCACTGCTCGTACGGCCCAGCCTGCAGGCGGTACCCGCTTTAAGCAGCAGGCACCTACCCAGCGAACTCAGGTCCCTCAATCGCATTCGCATCACGCTCGCGGTTCGCATGGCGTTGCTCCGGCGACCCGCTCGAGCTACAACACGCATGCTCGTCGCGGTGCTCAAAAGAAAAGCTCCCCGGTGCCTATGATTATCGGCGTTGTGGTGGCGGTGCTCGCGCTTGCTGCGATCGCTTTCTTTGTCGTGCCGGCCGTCAAGGGCTTCTTTGCCGGTGAGGATACGAAGGTCACGGCTGGTCAGCAGGTTACGGTGACCATTCCCGATGGTGCTTCAGGCGATACGATCGCCTCGATTCTCTCCGAGAACCATATCGTAGAAAATCCCAAGGATTACTATGCGGCGGTGAAAAAGCTCAACGCCGATATGTCGCTCAGGCCCGGTGATTATTCGTTCACCACACTCATGGATGCGACCAAGGTTGTTCAGCAGCTCATGGAAGGCCCCAACGCGGGCTCCAGTGCGCTGACTATCCCTGAGGGCCTGACGGTCGATCAAGTCGCCGACCGTGTGGCCCAGGCCTACGACAGCATCTCTAAGGAAGACTTCCTCAACCAGGCCAAGGCCTCCAACTACGTGGACGACTATAGCTTCCTTAAGGGCGCCGCCAACGATTCGCTCGAGGGTTTCTTGTTCCCCAAGACCTATTCGTTGGGTGATTTGCCGACGGCCGATGGCGTGATTCGCGCTATGCTCGATCAGTTTAAGACCGAGTACAAGTCGCTTGACTTTGCGAGCTGCGAAGCCAAGATCAAGGAACGCTACGGTGTGGAGATGTCCGACTACGACATCGTCAACTTGGCCTCTATCGTTGAGCGCGAGGGCCTCAACGCCGACCAGCGCGCGCACGTGGCCTCGGTCTTCTACAACCGTCTTGCCGGCAAGCTCGATGGTCTGCGCTATCTCAACAGCGATGCGACCATGATGTATGTCACCGGTGGCGAGGTTACCGCCGACGACCTGCAGAGCGATAGTCCGTATAACACCTATAAGCACGAGGGCCTGCCGCCCACGCCCATCTGCTCTCCGTCGCTCGAGGCACTCAAGGCCACGCTTGAGCCGACCGACTCCGATGACCTGTATTTCTACATTACGCAGGACGAGGAGTACTTCTCGCAAACCTACGAAGAGCATCAACAGTCTTGGAATTAGCATGAGGATTTTTAGCCCCAAACGTTACGTTGCCTCGGTCGATCGCATCGACCTTGATACCCTTTGGGCCGACGGCAAACGCGCCATTCTGCTCGATCGCGATAACACCCTGGTGCCGCGCGACACCGAGCAGGTTCCCGCCGCGGTTTCCGCTTGGCTCGATACCGCCCGCGCCAAAGGCTTTAAGCTGTGCATGGTGTCCAACAACTGGCATCGCGACCAGGTCATGGCATCAGCACGCGAGTTGGGACTCGAGGCCATCAGCCATGCCATGAAGCCGGCGCCGTTTGCCCTCAAGGCGGGTCTTAAGCGCCTCGGCGCCACGGCTGACGAGGCGGTGCTGATCGGTGATCAGCTCTACACGGACGTGTGGAGCGGCAACTTCGCCGGCGTCGATACCATCCTGGTAAAGCCGCAGGCGACGCAGGACCTGTGGTATACGCAGATCTTCCGTATCTTTGAGCGCCGGGCCCTGCGCGACCTTCCTTGCGAGGAATAGGTCTCGTCATGTCCCAGCACATCAAACACGGCTGCGACCATATCTTCTTTATCGGCTTTTTGGGCGCGGGCAAGTCGACGCTTGCGCGCAACGTGGGCACCATGTTCAAGCGGCGTTTTATCGATACCGACCGTCTGGTCGTGCGCCGTTGCGGCAAGTCGGTAACCGAGATTTTTGAGACCGAGGGCGAGGATCGTTTTCGCGAGCTCGAGACCTCGGCGCTCCGTTCGCTCCAAAGCGAGCGCAGCCTGTTGGTTTCGTGCGGGGGCGGTATCGTCGAAACGCCGGTGAATATTGAACTGATGCACGAAATGGGTACGTGCGTGTACCTCGAGGGCGACTTCGAGGATTCGATTCGACAGATTCGTCGGTCCGACACGCGCCCCGATTTCCGTTCGCCCGAGCATGCTGCGCGCCTGTTTGAGCATCGCCGTCCGCTGTATCGCCAGGCCGCCGACCTTACCCTTGATATTCGCAACAAGTCCTTCGAGGACGTTTCCTACCTTTGTGCCGAGATGCTTTTGGAGCGTGGGCTGCTATGATTCGCCGTCAACTGATCAATTTCCAAAACCGCAGCGTCGATGTCCGTGTCGGATTGGGTGCGTTCGATGAACTGTCGCGCATGTTTGCCTCGGCCGTGGGCAAGCCTAAGCGCGCGATGGTCGTTTGGAACACCGCCACGTCAGAGCGTTTTGGTGAGGTCGTCGAGCATGCGCTGGTCGACGCCGGTTTTGTCATGTCACAGCTCTTCCTCGAGGGTTCGTCTGCTGGTGCCACGCTGGCCGATGCCGATGCGATCTTTGGCGCCCTGTCTGCCAACGGCATTACCTGCGACGATCTGGTTGTCGCCGTTGGCGATGCCCCGACCTGCTCGGTTGTTTGCTGGTGCGCCAACCAGTGGTGTGGCCGAACCGAGTGCGCACTGCTGCCGACGACCTTCGACGCCATGCTCACGGTCGCGACGACCATGAAGCCGCTCGTCGCCTCGTCGGCCAATGCGCTTCCCGCTATCGCGTTTCGTCCCGAACCGGGCTTGGTTGTGTGTGACCTCGACCTTGTTCGCGAGACGGACCCCGAGGACCTCAAGCTCGGCTACGCGGTACTTGTTGGCACCATGCTTTCAAGTAGCAAATCCCGCTGGAATCAGTTTACCGAGACCGTCCCCGAGATTCTTGCCGGCGACGAAGTTGCACTCGTCAATGCCGTCCAGTGGTCTCAGACTGCCCGCAAGGACGTACTGATGGCCACGAACCCGAGCGCCCGCCATGCACTCGATTTTGGTAAGACGGGGGAGCGCACCCTGCGCGCCTGCTTGGGCGATGCCGCTTCGCAGGTCCCTGCCTACCAGCTGTTGTCCGAGGGCATGCGCTTTGAGGCGCGCCTAGCACATGATGCCTGCGACTTTGATATCGATTACGTCTTTGAGGTCGATGACTGCCTGGAGGACTTTGGCATCGAGGAACTTGCCTTCGACCTGGAGCCCACCGCGTTTATCGAGGAGTTCCGCAAGCAGCAGTTCGCCCGCTCGAACCGCAGCATGTTGCCGCTGCCCGCAGCGCTCGGCGCCATTCGTCTAACGAGTGTTGAGGACGAGGTTCTTGAGCGCCATGCTCACGCCTACTTGGCTTCCCGCAAAGAACTTCTCTAAGATTTATTGACATCCATCGTCTTTCGTATCATGTTGAGGGACGGGTTTCCAATCGGTTGCGGTTCGTATGCGATTCCGACGTTCGGTTGAGACCCGTCCCGCACTTTTTGAGACAATAAGAAAGGAATCTGCATGTCTGAGTTTGCTGCCGGTCCTGCCGGTCGTATCGAACGTGTCCGTGCCCTGATGGTCGTGCGCGGTTACGACGCTATCGTGGTACGCGATGAGGCCAATCTTCGTTGGCTCACGGGCGTGAAGGGCGTCTTCGACTACACCTTCGAGTTCCCGCACGCGGCGTTTATTACGGCTGACCAGTGCCTGTTCCATACCGACTCGCGCTACCTCAACAGCTTTGAGGAGAACACGCCCGCCGACAGCCCCTGGGTCTACGACATGGACGAGGGCACCATCCCCGGTTGGGTCGCCGGCAAGATCGCGGCCAATAAGTGCCGCGTCTGCGCTGTCGAGGACGACATGCAAATCAACTTCTACCAGGGTATTCAGCGTGGTCTGGAGGACCGTTCCGTCGCCTGCATGTTGCCGCTGATGCATGACGACATTCGCAAGATGCGCGCCATCAAGGACGCCGAGGAGATCGAGCTCATGCGCCATGCGCAGTCGATCACCGATGCCGCCTTCCAGCATATGCTCGGCTTTATTAAGCCCGGTATGACCGAGAAGCAGGTTCGCAACGAGCTCGAGAACTTTATGTTCGCCAACGGCGCCGACAGCCTGGCCTTCGGCTCCATTGTGGCGAGCGGCCCCAACACCGCCAACCCGCATGCCGTACCGAGTGACCGTGTCATCGAGAAGGGCGACTTCGTCCTCATGGATTACGGCGCGGGCTACTGCGATTATCGTTCCGACATGACGCGCACCGTCGTGATGGGCGAGCCTACCCAGGAGCAGCTTGACCTGTACGCGCTCGTGCGCCGTACGCACGAGGAGTGCGTCGCTGCCATCCATCCGGGCGTCGAGGGCAACGACATTTTTAAGCTTTCCAAGAAGATCATCGGCGATGCCGGTTATGGCGATTACTACAACCATGGCCTGGGCCACGGCGTTGGTATCGACATCCACGAGCTGCCCAACTTCAACCGCAGCAAGAACAGCATCGAGGTCGGCTCGGTTATCACCATGGAGCCCGGCGTGTATCTGCCCGGTGTGGGTGGCGTGCGTCTGGAGGACTACGGCGTGGTCACCGAGAACGGCTACGAGCCCTTCACCAAGACCCCGCACGACCTGCACGTCATCGATTGCTAGCCCATTTCGATAGATTTTTGGGGCGGGGCGTCCGGAGCAATTCGGGCGCCCCGCGTTCTCTTTTTATGCGCTCGCTGCAGGCGCCGTCTGCAAGTGTATAATTTCGGTCGTATGTAATTTGGACGCTTGTGCGTTCTGCCCATAACAAGAAAGGTCGCTATGCCTACCATTTCTACCGCCGACTTCAAGAACGGCCTCGGTCTCCGCATTAAGGACAAGGTCTACACCATCGTCGAGTTCCAGCATGTCAAGCCGGGCAAGGGTGGCGCGTTTGTGCGCTACAAGACCCGCGACATCAAGAGCGGCCGCGTCGTCGAGAACACCTGCAACGCCGGCACCAAGTTCGAGAGCGTCATGCTCACCACCCGTGAGTTCCAGTACCTCTACAACGATGGCGCTGACTACATCTTCATGGACAACGAGACCTATGAGCAGGTTCCCGTTCCCGAGGACATGGTGGGCGAGAACTCCAAGTGGCTGCGCGAGAACGACA
This sequence comes from uncultured Collinsella sp., assembly GCA_902494085.1. GTDB lineage: Bacteria > Actinomycetota > Coriobacteriia > Coriobacteriales > Coriobacteriaceae > Collinsella. The sequence continues at coordinate 94,376 of CABURU010000002.1, read as the reverse complement.
TCTGCCAGCTGCTCTTCGCCGACGATGAGCTCATGGGCGTGACGCCGCCGATGTTCATCGAGACCACCATCGTCCAGACCGACCCGGGCTTTAAGGGCGACACCGTCCAGGGTTCCACCAAGCCGGCCACGATTGACACCGGCGCTGTCATCCAGGTCCCCATGTACCTCAACGAGGGCGAGGTCATCAAGGTTGACACCCGCGACGGCAAGTTCGTCTCCCGCGTCTAGCAACCAACTCTTCTAGGAGGACTCATGCCCCAGGAAATCAAGATTGACGGCATCGGCATTTCGCCCGATGTTCTGACCGCCATCGTCTCGCGCGCCGTGTCGGATGTCGAGGGCATCGCCTCCGTTGGCGTCAAGGACCTTGCCACCAACCTTGTCTCCATGATGCTCTCGTCCAAGGCCCCGGCTTCCGAGCCGGCGGTCGAGGCCGAGGTCGTCGGCGACAAGCTCGCACTCACCGTGCGTGTCGTGGTGTTCTTTGGCTATCCGTTCAAGAAGCTCGCCGAGGCCGTTCGCGCCGCCGTGGTCGCTGCCATCGATGCTCAGGTGGGCGTCGAGGTCGAGCGCGTTGACGTTTGCATCGACGGTCTCGTTTTCCCCAAGGAGTAACCTTTGAGCCTTAAGGTTTATCGCGGGCGCACGCTTGCCCGCAGTCAGGCGCTACAGTTGCTGTTCCAGGCCGAGGCCACGGACAGTCCGCTCGAGCGCGTCCTCGAGGGCGATTTCCTGATCTCGAAGGGTCCCCTCGACCCCTATGCGCTGGAGCTTTGCCGCGGTGCCTACGAGCATATCGATCGTATCGACTGTGCCCTGCGCGCCGTCGCCAAGAACTGGGATCTTATGCGCATGCCCGGCGCCGACCGCAATTTGCTGCGTATCGCCGTCTATGAGATGCGCTTCCTCACCGACGAGGAGGTCTCGGACGCCATCGTAATCAACGAGGCCGTCGAGCTTGCCAAGGCCTATGGCACCGACCAGTCCGCTTCGTTCGTCAACGGCGTGCTGGGCAAGATCGCTCGTAGCGAGGAGCTGCCGGGCGAGGACCTGTACCAAGAGCTGTTGGCCGAGGATCGCGCTCGCGAGGAGGCACAGGCTGCCGAGGCGGCCGCCAAGGTCGCTGCCGCTCAGGCTGCCGCCGGTGTACTTGCCGAGGATGCGGACGCTGCTGAGGCCGTCGAGGCCGACTCCGTCGAGGAGTAGCCATGCCAGAGGGTTCCGTCCGCAACTTCGATGAGATCTCGGATCGCCTGGACCAGATTATCGCCACCGTTCGCTCCAAGGATACGTCCTTGGAGCGTTCGCTCGATTTGTTTGACGAGGCGATTGAGCTGGGTTCTCGTGCGGTCGATATGGTCGACAAGTTTGAGCTGACGCCGCGTGAGGCCGACAAGCTCGAGCAGGAATACGATGAGGATGCGGCAAACGAGTCCCAAGATAGACAGACTGCATCCCCGGATACGAATGGTTGATGGCATTCATGAAACGCGTGCGTCTCGATGACGAACTGATTTCACAGGGCATCTGCGCCGATCGCGCGGATGCCCTTCGCACTCTTATGGCCGGCTTGGTTTCGAGTGGCGGTGAGCGTTTAACCTCCCCGGGGCTCAAGGTGACGCCGGGCCTGCCGCTGCACGTTAAGGGGCGCATTCCGTACGTTGGGCGCGGCGGCCTTAAGCTCGAGGGTGCGCTCGATGCGTTTGGGATTGATCCGACGGACCTTGCTTGCCTCGATGTGGGCTGCTCCACGGGCGGCTTTACTGATTGCCTGCTCAAGCGCGGCGCCGCGACCGTTGTCTCGGTCGACGTGGGCCGTGCCCAGTTTGACTGGTCGCTGCGCCAAGACGATCGCGTGACGCTCCATGAACGCACGAATGTGACGCAGTTGCCCGAGCTCGGCTACGGCGGCGCTATTGACCTCGCCGTGTGCGACGTGTCGTTTACCAGCATCGCGAACATCATCGACTCCGTGCTGGCGTGTCTGAAGCCTTCAGGTTCGTTTTGCACGCTCGTAAAGCCACAGTTTGAGGCGCCGGCTGCGCTGGTGGGCGAGGGCGGTATCGTAACCGACCCCGCCGTCCGCCGCGATACGCTCGTTGCGGTGATTGAGCTGTTCGCCGCAAAGGGCCTCTTCCCGGTCGACGTGTGCGTATCACCCATCCATGGCGCCAAGGGCAATGTTGAGTTTTTCCTGTACGGCACGAGGTTTGTCCCCGGCGAGCGCTCCGATGACGAGTTGCAATCCCAGGTATCGGCTTTGAGCGAGAAAGCTGCAACGCTATGAAGGTCTTTCTGGTTCCCAATTACTACAAGCAAGAGGCGGTCGAGAGCGGTCTGATGCTCGAGCTTTGGCTTTCGCGCCAAGGCTATGAGGTCGCATGGGCTGCCGACCAGCGCTCCAAGATTCAGAGCACGCCCGATGTTGACGATGCCGACCTAGTCATTACGCTCGGCGGCGACGGCACGTTGCTGCGCGCCGCCCGTATCCTCAATTACCGTGAGATTCCCATTTTGGGGCTTTCTTATGGTCACCTGGGCTTTTTGACGGCGGCCAGTCCCGAGGAACGCGATATTTTGCAGGTTGTGAGCGATGCCCTGTCCGGTGAGCTCCACGTGAGCCGCCGCGCCACCATCGCCGCGGATATCGTTTCGGTGCGCGATGACGGCACGAAGGACGTCGTTCGCACGTTTGCCCTCAACGATATGGCGCTTACGCGCGGACCCCTGTCCGATATGGTCGAGTTCGACATCACGGTGTCCGGCCATCATATCGATCGCCTGCGCGGTGACGGTGTTGTTGTGTCCACGGCGACCGGCTCTACGGGCTATGCGCTTTCCGCCGGCGGCCCTATCGTGAGCCCCGATTACACGGGTATGGTTTGCGTGCCCATCGCTCCGCATACTATTCAGGCTCGCGCCTTCTTGACCTCGCCAAGCGATGTCGTCGAGATCTTCATGTCCGACGACCGCCCGAGTGTGCCTGCCATCGCTATCGACGGACAGTTTATTACCTGCGACGGCACGGTCGAGAGCGTGGCTGTGCGTCGCGGTCCCGGCGATGTGCTGCTGCTGGATTATGGCCCCGAGAGCTTCTATAACTCGGTGAGCCGCGTGTTCTATGGAGTGCGCCATGATCGATGAGCTGCAGGTTTCCAATATTGCACTCATTCGCGAGGCGACGTTGGTTCCGAGCGCGGGTCTAACGGTTCTGACCGGAGAAACCGGTGCCGGTAAGACCGCACTGCTCTCGGCGCTCAAGCTCATTTTGGGCGAGCGCGCGGATTCGTCGACGGTGCGCGAGGGCGAGGCGCTCGCTAGCGTCGAGGCGCGACTGTTCGACGGCCCGCACGACACGGAGGGCTTCACCGTTCAACGCAGCCTTTCTGCCGAGGGTCGCAGCCGCGTCAAGATTGACGGCCGCATCGCCAGCGTGCGCGAGCTTTCCGAGCGCGTCGGCGTGATGATGGATCTTTGCGGCCAGCACGAGCACCAGCGTTTGCTCGATCCGGCACATCATGTTGCCATGGTTGATGCCTGGGCTGGGCGCGCGGCGCTCGAAGCGCTCGAGAAGTATCGCACCTGCTTTAAGGCTTCGCGTGCCGCTGCAAAGGAGCTTCGCCGTGTGGAGGAAGCCTCACGCGCGCAGGGGAGTCGCGTCGAGGAAGCGCGTTTTGCCCTCGAGCGTATCGCCGAGGTCGACCCCAAGCCAGGCGAGTACGAGGAACTCGAGGAGTTGCTGCCGCGCTCGGAGCACGCCGAGGTCTTGGTGGCGACGGCCAACGAGGCACATGCATCGCTTGCTGCCGAAGGGGGAGCGCTCGATGCCGTGAACGGCGCCATGGCAGAGCTGTCGCGCATGGCGGCCGTCGACCGCAAGCTGGGCGACATCGCCGACGCACTTTCGGACGCCTGCATTTCGCTTGAGGATTGCGCCAACGAGCTGCGTGCCTATCGCGATGGCGTTGCGTTTGACCCTCGCGAGCTCGCCCGCATGCGCGAGCGGTATTCCGACCTAAAGGGACTTCTGCGGCAGTGGGGTCCTTCCATGGACGACGTGTTTGCCATGCGCGATCGCTCGCAAGAGCTGTTGTCGCTGGTAGACGATGGCGATGAGCAGATCAAGAAGGCACGCGAAGCGCTTGGCGCGGCGGAGCATGAACTGTTCGCCGCCGCCAAGGCGCTCAAGCGTGCGCGCAATACGGCAGCCCCGCGTTTTTGTCACGAGGTGGGTCGTCAGATGGCACGCCTGGAGATGGGCGGCGCTGAGCTGGTCTGGGAGTCCCGCGATCTCCCTCGCGCTGAGTGGACACCCGCGGGTCCTTCGAGCTATGAGCTTTTGTATCGCAGCGGCGCCGGCTTGACACCGCGTCCCTTGCGCCGCATTGCGTCGGGTGGCGAGCTCAGCCGCGTTATGCTGGCGAGCAAGGTCGTCCTCGGCAACGCGGACGGCGTGGATACGCTTGTGTTCGACGAGGTCGATGCCGGTGTCGGCGGCTCCACCGCCCGTGCGCTGGCCGGTGTCCTGGCCGATCTTGCCGCCACGCATCAGGTCATTGTCGTAACCCACCTGGCGCAGGTTGCGGTCATGGCCGACAAGCATTACGTGGTCAGTAAAGAGCCGGGCGATGTTCCCCAGACGCACCTGGACGAGGTGACCGGCGATGCCCGTACCGCCGAGATCGCCCGCATGCTGAGCGGCGATCAATCCGAGGCAAGCTTGGCCCACGCAAAGCAGATGCTCGAAGAAGCGCGTGCTTAGGCCGAGCCGTTACATGTATGTTCGGCCCGGCCGCCACGAAACCGGCCTATCTACTACGTTTAATAGGCTATTGGCAGGCACGCCAAGAATTGCAAAAAGAAAACCGCAGGTAGAATGCCTGCGGTTTTTTCTATTTTTGGTATGTGGTTGGGCCATACGGATAAAACGTAGTAGATGGGCCGGTTTCGTGGCGAGTGGTGTTTGTCGGCTCGCCAAAATGTCTATTCCACGACCTTATCCGGCTGGATGAGTTCCTCATAGTAGCTGATGTGCTCTCGGGCGTCCTCAATTTCGGGCAGCAGGAAGTTGTAGATAACCTCTATGATCATCGTGGCGCTCATCTTGGAGAACGCGAAGTCGCCCGTTGTCAGCAGCGCCTCGTGATTGACGGTATTAAAGGTGTAGTCGGCCAGGCGCGCAAGCGGAGATTTGCTGTCGCTGCTGATGACGACTACAGTGGCGCCGCAGCCGCGAGCCGCTTTTGCCATGCGATTCAAACGGCGCGACTTGCCGGAGTTCGAGATTAGCACGATAACGTCGCCGGGGCGTAACGTGAGCGCAAAGCCGATTGATGTCTCGCTGATGGTGCTCGCCATGCAGCGCAGGCCCAGCTGTGAAAACTTAAATGTCGCATCGAGCGCGACCGCGTTCGTATTGCCCACGGCGGCGAACTCAATAACGCCGGCATTCTTAAGCGCGTGCACAACAGCGGCCAACGTGTCGTGATCAATGCCGTCGATGGTCGCATTAAGCTCACTCACCTTGGCGGCGAGGATATTTTTAAGGCTCTGCTCCATGTTGTCGAGCGAGACCTCGTCGGTCAGGCCCTCGTTGCGCTGACTCTCCAAGTCGCGCGCCAACGAAAACTGAAAGCTGCGGAAGCTGCCAAAGCCCAGCTTGCGGCAAAAGCGCGAGACCGTCGCCTCGGACGTGGCAGCGGCTCGTGAGAGCTGGGCGGCCGTAAGGCGCGGCGCCTCGGACTGGTGCTCTAGGATATAGTTGACAATGCGCTGCTCGGACTCGCTGTACCCTTTGTGCGTGCTAATAAGGGAGAGCGCGCTCTTGCTGCTATCGGTCATGGATGGCTCCTGGTTGGCATGAAAATCGGACTCGTTTTTCATGCCATAGTATATGGGCAGTTTCAATTACAAGATACACCTTGCCGTTTCAAGTGTTGATGGTAAACTTTCACTTACCGTTTACGGTTATGAAAGAACCTTTCACCGGAGAATTGCGCCTTGTCTCTTCTCACGCGGACGGTAGGTTGGTATCTTTCAAGTGTGGAAAAACGCGCATTGAAGCGCGTATAGGGGAGCGCCCGCGGGCGCTGTACTCAAGAAGGAGGGACACATGGCTAAGTTTGACATCATCGCCGCGACCGGTTGCCCGACCGGCATTGCGCACACCTTCATGGCGAAGGAGGCGCTGGAGAAGGCAGCTGCCGAGCGAGGTCTGACCATTAAGGTCGAGACTCATGGCCAGGTCGGTGTCGAGAACGAGCTCACCAAGAGCGAGATCGCTGGCGCCAAGGCCGTCGTCGTGGCAGCCGATAAGGATGTCCAGGCTGAGCGTTTCGCCGGTAAGCCCATGGTTTCCGTCGGTGTTTCCAAGGCCCTGTCTGTCGAGGCTGCCGGTAAGCTGATCGACCGCGCGCTCGCCGCCAAGGGCGACGACACGGTTGCCGCTTCCGCCGATGTCGAGGACGAGGTCGAGGAGAAGGAGTCCATCGGTCACGTCATCTACAAGCACCTCATGAATGGCGTCAGCCACATGCTGGTCTTCGTCGTCGCCGGTGGTGTTCTGACCGCCGTCTCGTTCCTGTGGGGCATTACGTCCTTCGATTCGACGGCTTCCGACTACAACACCTTTGCCGCGATGCTCAAGATCATCGGCGGCATCGCCATGAACCTCATGGTTCCGGTGCTCTCCGCTTACATCGCCGAGTCCATCGGCAAGCGTCCGGCGCTCGTCCCCGGTTTCGTTGCCGGTATGATCGCCATCCAGGGCCTGCCCGTTAACGCCGATACCGGCATGATCGACGCCGGTGGTGCTGGCGTGGGCTTCGGCTTCCTGGGCGGCATCGTCGGCGGCTTCCTCGCTGGCTATGTCATCCTGCTGCTCGAGAAGGTTTTTGCCGGTCTGCCCAAGAACCTGGACGGCCTCAAGGCTATCTTCCTGTACCCGCTGTTCTCGACCGCCATCGTCGGTCTGGTCATGCTCGGCATCTCCGGCCCCATGGCTGCCATCAACACCGCCATGATGGACTTCCTCAAGGGCCTGTCCGCCTCTGGCGCCGTTGTTCTGGGTCTTGCCATCGGCTGCATGTGCGCCTTTGACATGGGCGGCCCGGTCAACAAGGCTGCTTACGTCACCGGTACCGCTATGCTCACTGAGGCTCTGGCTGCCGGTGTCGGCACCGATACCTACAACTTCGGCACCAACTTCATGGCTGCCGTCTCCGCCGCCTGCATCGTTCCGCCGCTGATCACCACCTTCGCCGTCGTTGTCGGCAAGAAGTACTTCAGCCAGGAGGATCACGATGCCGGTGTCGTCAACCTCATCCTTGGTTGCACCCACATCACCGAGGGCGCCATTCCGTTCATGACCAAGAACATCTGGCCCGTCATGCCCATCATGATGCTCGGTTCCTCCATCGCTTCGATCCTGACCATTATGTTCAACGTTCACGATCCGGCGCCCCACGGTGGCTTCCTGGTCCTGCCCGTTGTCGAGAACGGTCCGCTGTGGGTCCTCGCTATCCTCATCGGCGCTGTGGTCGGTGGCATCCTGTTCGTGGCCTTCAAGAAGTATGACTTCGAGAAGAACCAGAAGGCCGCTCCTGCAGCCAAGCCGGCTGAGGCCCCTAAGGCTGCTGCTGTCGAGGCCCCCAAGGCCGAGGCTTCCGACTTCGTGAAGGTCGAGAACGTCTTTGTCGCCGAGGACTTCGCTTCTCGTGACGAGGCCCTGAGCTTTGTCTCCAACCAGGCCGTCAAGGCCGGTATCGCCGGCGACGCCGACGCCGTGATGAACGCCTTCCTGGCCCGCGAGTCCGAGGGCACCACGGGTATGATGGAGGGCTTCGCCATCCCGCATGCCAAGTCCGACGCCATTACCGAGGCTGCCGTTATCGTCGTCAAGGACGAGTCCGGCGTGACCGGTTGGGACACCATGGACGGCGCTCCCGTCAACGTGGCCATCGCCCTGCTCATCCCGGGTGCACAGGCTGGTACCACGCACCTCAAGATCCTGTCCAAGGTCGCCGAGGCGCTCATGGACGAGGACTTCCGTGCCACCGTCAAGGGTTCCACCGACGCCGCCGAGATCGCCAAGACGATCAACGCCCGCCTGGTCTAATCCCCCAGCTCGCGAATAACATCGCCCCTTGTAACAAAGGCGGAGACCCTCACCAGGGCCTCCGCCTTTTTCATCCCCAAATAAGTTGCGGTGAAATAGGGACTGTTTAAACGATTCAACCCCAAATCCAGTCCCTATTTCACCGCAACTTACAAAAGGGCATAGATAAACCCCATCAACTAGATCAACCAGGCGAACAAAAAATCAGCCAGAATTCCGTTTGCACGATATTGCTCTGGACCGACCGAGTCTCCGCAGCTTGCTCGCCCACAGGGGGCCGGGCGCGGCCTGTGAGATTTATCGCGAGTTCCGCACGAGCCGAAGAGCACTTAATGTGCTCTTCGTGCGAGCAGGACTGTAGAGCAGGAAATCTCACTGGCCGCGCCCGGTCCCCTGTGGGCGAGCAAGCGGACGACAAACACATCTGTCCAACAATTCGTGCGAAACATAATGAAAAACCGTTTGATGTGAGTTAATATAAACAACGTCGTGAATCTGACTCCTGCCGCATGCACGACAGGGGTTAAACACAAAAAAGGAGTCAATTATGGTTTCTGAGAAGGCTACCCTCGTCAATCCGCAGGGTCTTCACATGCGTCCGGCCGGCCTCTTCGCCTCCACCATGGGCAAGTACGCCTGCGACGTGACTGTCGTCACCCCCGAGAAGGAGGTCAACGGTAAGTCCCCGATGGCCCTCATGGCTGCTGGTATCCCCTGCGGTACCGAGGTCGAGGTCAAGTGCGACGGCGCCGACGAGGCCGAGGCTCTGGCTGCTGCCATCGAGCTCATCAAGAGCGGTCTTGGCGAGTAGAACTCAAACGGGTCGCATGTTGAACAATTAAGTTCATACTTGGGGGCGCAGTGACCTGTTTAAGGTAGCTGCGCTCTTTTGTCATGGATATGGCAAAACGCTTTATCACATGACACGGAGAGAGGAATGGGAATGTATCAGGGAGTCAACGCATCCGAGGGCATCGGTATCGGCACCGTCATGGTCGCCGTCGATCCCGACTTGACGTTTGAACCGCACGCGGTTGCTGATTCGGCCGCAGAGAAGGAGCGTTATCAGACGGCTCTTTCGGTCTTCTGCGAGAAGACCCAGGCTCAGGCCGACCACATGAAGGAGACAGTGGGCGAGGCCGAGGCCGAGATCATGAGCGGACACATCGTCCTGGCTCAGGATCCGGGCATGACTGACGCCATCAACGCCGCCATCGACGGCGGCACCTGCGCCGAGCAGGCGCTCATGGACACCTCGACCATGTTTGAGAACATGTTCCTGTCCATGGACGACGAGATGTTCCGTCTGCGCGCGGCCGACATCGCCGACATCCGCACCGGCATTCTGGCCGAGCTGCTGGGCAAGGAGGTCGTCGACCTCTCCGTCCTGCCCGAGAACACCGTCGTTGTCGTGCACGACCTCACGCCGTCCATGACCGCTACGATCGATAAGGCCCACGTTGCCGGTATCGTCACCGAGACCGGTGGGCGCACGTCGCACTCCGCAATCATCGCGCGCGCCCTTGAGATCCCGGCTGTCCTTTCGGTTGCCAACAGCTGCACCGCACTGCGCAACGGCATGACCGTTGTCGTCGACGGTGGCAAGGGTGTCGTCGAGGCCGATCCCGACGAGGAGACGCTCGCCGCCTACACCGCCAAGGCCGAGGCTTTCGCTGCCGAGAAGGCGGCTCTCGAGGCCTTCCGTGGCAAGCCGTCCGTGACTGCCGATGGCATCAAGAAGATCATCGCCTGCAACATCGGTAACCCCGATGACGTGCCCAACGCGCTCGATCACGATGCCGAGGCCATCGGTCTGTTCCGCTCCGAGTTCCTGTTCATGGACTCCGCTGAGCTTCCTTCCGAGGAGGAGCAGTTCAACGCCTACCGCAAGGTCGCCAGCGCGCTCAAGGGTGCTCCGGTCATCATTCGCACGCTCGATGTGGGCGGCGACAAGGAGATTCCGTACCTGCACATGGTCAAGGAAGACAACCCCTTCATGGGCTTCCGCGCCGTGCGTTACTGCCTCGCCAACCCCGACCAGTATAAGGTCCAGCTCCGCGCTCTGCTGCGCGCCAGCGCCTTTGGTGACGTCAAGATCATGATCCCGCTCGTCACCTGCGTCGAGGAGGTCGTGGCTGTCAAGGAGCTCGTCGAGCAGTGCAAGGCCGAACTGACCGAAGAGGGCCGCAAGTTCAACGAGAACATCGAGGTCGGTATCATGGTCGAGACGCCCGCCGCTTCGCTGCTCGCTGACCGCCTTGCCGAGGTCGCCGACTTCTTCTCCATCGGCACCAACGACCTGATCGGCTACACCATGTGCGCCGACCGTGGCAACGACACCATCTCCAACCTGTACCAGGTGTACTATCCCGCCGTGCTCCGCTCGCTCAAGAACATCATCGAGAGCGGCGTGAAGGCCGGCATCATGGTCGGTATGTGCGGCGAGGCCGCTGCCGATCCGCTGCTTGAGCCGCTGCTGATCAGCTGGGGTCTGGAAGAGTTCTCTATGAGCGCTCCGTCCATCCTGCGCGCCCGCAAGACCATCAGTCAGTGGACCAAGGCCGAGTGCGACGAGCTCGCCGAGAAGGCGCTCGCCTGCAACACCGCCGCCGAGGTCAAGGCACTGCTCGAGTCCGCAGCTCGCTAATTTGGTATCAGAGGTAACCGCGTGGTTGGAATGGGCCGGCCACGCGGCCCTCACATATACAGGGGGTACTGTAAATGTTCTACACGCTAACCGCTAACCCGGCTGTCGACATGACGGTTTCGAGCTCTCCGCTCGAGCCCGACGAGAACGTCCGCACCGGCTCGGCCAGCTACACGGCAAACGGTAAGGGCCTCGACGTGTCCTTCGCCTTTAAGAAGATGGGCGTCGACACCGTCGCACTCGGCTTCTTCGCCGGCTTCACGGGCAAGTTTATCGTCGAGGAGGTCATGAACCTGGGTTGCCTGTGCCGCCCGGTCTGGACCGACGGCATCACGCGTATCAACACCTACGTCAACGATGGCCAGCACGAGTACGGCATCCTTAACCCCGGCGCACCGATTACGCCGGAGCACCAGAAGGAGCTCTACAACATCCTGGACACCGCGGGCGATCTTGAGTGCCTGATTGTCTCCGGTTCTGTGCCTCCCAAAGCTACGCCCGACTTCCTGGCTCAGGTCATGGAGCATGCTCAGGCCCGTGGCGCCGACGTCGTCCTGGACCTGTCCTCCGACAAGCTCAAGGAGCTCGCTCACAAGAAGCCGCTGCTCATCAAGCCGAACCATCACGAGATGAAGGCCATCTTCGGCGTGCCGGTCGACACCGACGACGAGGTCCGCGTTGCCATGAAGCTCGCCCACGACGCCGGCGTCCAGAACGTGCTGCTCACCCGTGGTAGCCGCGGCGACGCTTACTTCTCCAATGGCGAGGACATCTGGTACGCCAAGCGTGAGTTCAACATCAAGCTGGTCTCTTCCGTCTGCGCCGGCGACTGCACCCTCGCTGCATTCCTGCACAAGTGGTACAGGAATCGCGACAACGTCGAGGAGGCCATGAAGCTCGCTATGGCCACCGGTGCTAACGTTGCCGAGTCCGTGGGCATTGGCGACTTCGGTCACGTTGACGAGTACAGCAAGCGCGTTGCTGTCCGTAAGCTCGATCGCAAGTAAGCGAGACGCGACAAATTCGTGCGCATGCGGCGTCCCGGTTTTGATCGGGGCGCCGTTTTTTCGTGGGAAAAGTGAGATGAAACCGCCCTTCACCGCTTCCACACCGTTCGCCGAGTTGTTGTAGCCTTTTGCCGAAGCGTGGAATATACTTTCATTAACACGTTGCTTCGTGAAAGGAACATTCATGATTTACACGCTTACTGCAAATCCCGCTATTGACTACAACATCGCCTGCGACGGCCTTTCCGCCAATACCGTTACGCGCACCCGTAATGCGGTCTACACCCCCAACGGCAAGGGTCTTAACGTCTCGTTTACGCTCGACCACTACGGCGTCGACACCACGATCTTGGGCTTCTTCGCCGGCTTCTCGGGCGAGTTCATCGTTAAGGGCGCCGAGGCCCTTGGCGTGCCCGTCAAGCCCGTGTGGACCGAAGGCATCACGCGTGTCAACGTGTTCCTCAACGCCGGTCCCGACACCGAGTACAACATGGTCAATGCCGGTGCCGCCATTAACGAGGCCAACGAGCAGGAGATGTTTGAGCTCATCGATTCACTCGACGACATGACCTGCCTGGTCATTAGCGGCTCGCTGCCCCCCAACACCTCCGAGGGCTTCCTGGCCGAGGTCCTGCGCCGCGTCAAGGCCAAGGGCGCCGAGTTCGTGCTCGATATCTCGAGCCATCAGCTGGCCGACCTCATTGCTATGGAGCCGTTGCTCATTAAGCCCAACGACGACGAGCTGCTCGACATCTTTGGCATTAAGGTGAGCGGTGGCGACGACGAGTCCGTCAAGGGCGCCATGGCCGAGCTGCACGCCAAGGGCGCCAAGAATGTGCTGCTGACCCTCGGTGGCGATGGCGCGTACTTCTCCAACGGCGAGCATATCTGGTTTGCCAACCGTACCTTTGAGGTCAAGCTGCTGTCGACCGTCTGCGCCGGCGATTCTTCGCTCGCTGCCTTCCTGTCCGTGTGGCACGATGCCCCTGAGCGCGTCGAGGACGCCCTGCGCCTCTCGATGGCCACCGGCGCCAACGTGGTCGAGTGCCCGGGCTTGGGCGATTTTGCCAAGGTGGACGAATACAAGAAGCACATCGAAGTTCGTCAGGTCTGCTAGACGTATCGAAAAATCGTTGCTGAACACCCGCTTTGGATCTCCGAGGCGGGTGTTTTTTTGCGCGCTGAACGTATTTGGCGTCTGCCGACTCGTTTTATTGAATCGACGACGCGATTGCGTGTGCGCTCTTTCTCGTTTCGCGTTAGACTTCTTGAGAACCATCGATTTACGCTCGCAAGTGCAGGAGGCCATAGGCATGTGCAATGTTTCGCTCAACGGTACGCGGCCGACCGATGCCTCCATCCGTGTCCTGCGCGCGCTCGAGGCAGCCGGTCTTGAGGCTTGGTACGTAGGCGGTTGGGTGCGTGATGCCCTGATGGGGCGTCCCAGCCACGATGTTGACATGTGCTGCAGCGGCCTGTGGCAGGAGTCCAAAGCGGCGCTCGAGGCAGCGGATATTGCCGTGGTTGAGTCGGGCATTAAATTTGGCGGCATCACGGCCATTTGCGATGGCGAGCGCATTGAGGTTACCACCTACCGCCTGGACGGCTTTTACACCGATGGTCGCCATCCCCAGAGTGTGGAGCGCGCCGCTTCGCTTGAGGACGATCTGGCGCGCCGCGACTTTACCGTCAATGCCATGGCGTGGCATCCCGAGCGCGGTCTTGTCGACCGCTACGATGGCCAGGGCGACCTGAAGCGCAAGCTTATCCGCGCCGTTGGAGATCCCAAGCGTCGTTTTAACGAGGACGCGCTTCGCATGCTGCGCGCAGTGCGTTTTGCCTGCCGTCTGGACTTTATGATTGAACCCGCGACCAAACAGGCACTTGCCGAGTGCGCGCCGCTTCTCGATGCCGTGGCGCGCGAGCGCGTGGGCATTGAGCTCGAAGGCATTCTTTCGACCGGTCATGGGGGAGACGCGATGCTGCGCTACCCCGAGCTCATCTGCGCCGCCGTGCCCGAGTTGGCAGCGGGTCGCGGGTTTGATCAGCGCAGTGTCTATCATGCGTTTAACGTCTACGAGCATATCGCCCGTGTGCTTACGGTGGCGGGGGAGCTCGCGCTGTGTGACGGCGTCGCGCCCTCGTCGAGCCTTATGTGGGCGGCGTTTTTGCACGATGTGTCCAAGCCCGAGTGTTTCACGGTCGATCACGCCGGCAGCGGACACTTCTACGGTCATCCCGAGCTCGGCGCCAAGAAAGCGCGCGTCATTATGGATCGCCTGGCGCTCTCGCACGACCTGGTGCGCGACGTGTGCCTGCTCATCAAATATCACGACAAGCCGCTGCGCCCCGAGCGCTCCTGCCTGCTCAATATGATGCGCGCGCTTTCGGGCGAGGGCGTCGACACGCCGCGTTTGATGGACGAGCTCATGGATCTTAAGCGTGCCGACACGCTCGGCAAGGCCCCGTCGTGCTTCTATTACGTTGAGACGATTGAGGAGATGCGCGCGATGGCGCACGAGCTGCTGAAGGCGGGGGAGCCCTATACGCTCAAGATGCTCGCCATCAACGGCGGCGACCTGATTCGTGCCGGAGTCAAGCCCGGGCCGGAACTGGGGCAGCTACTCAACTCCGCCCTCGACGCCGTGATCGAAGACAACATCCCCAACGAGCGCGAAGCTCTTTTGGTCCATCTCAACTTGAATTAGCTACCCAGTTTACCTGTGTGTTCCATAACCTGCCGACAATTTTTCGGCAATTTGGAATTTCTTCTTGCGCTGACGTTTTTTGTCCCGTAATATATTTCCTCGCAGCACGGCAGTGCAGATGTCATGTGGCCCGTTCGTCTAGCGGTTTAGGACGCCGCCCTCTCAAGGCGGAGATCACCAGTTCGAATCTGGTACGGGCTACCACTTCTTTTCTGCTGAGGCTTATGGCCCGTTCGTCTAGCGGTTTAGGACGCCGCCCTCTCAAGGCGGAGATCACCAGTTCGAATCTGGTACGGGCTACCACGCATCTGATACCCGGACTTCCCATGGAAGGCCGGGTTTTTTATTTCAAGACTTTAGTCTGCTGGCCGCGCAGCGGCCAGCTTTAAACCACCCGCTACGCGGGTGGAGACGAACGGCTTTACAAAGCCACCCCTCCGACCGATATTGACGATTGTTCAGGCCGTCAAGAATTCGAGTCGAAGGGGTGGTCGCCATGGCCCAGAAGGCCTACAGCCTTTCCCACACGAAGTGGATGTGCAAGTACCACATCGTGTTCACGCCGAAGTATAGGCGCAAAGTGATCTACAACCAAATCAGGAGCGACATAGGGGAGATCCTCAGGAAGCTGTGCGAGTACAAGGGGATCGAGATAATCGAGGGGCACCTGATGCCCGACCACGTGCACGTGCTGCTGGCGATCCCGCCGAAGTACAGCGTCGCGAGCGTCATGGGCTACCTGAAGGGGAAGAGCTCGCTGATGATATTCGACAGGCATGCCAACCTCAAGTACAAGTTCGGCAACAGGAAGTTCTGGGCGGAGGGCTACTACGTGTCCACCGTCGGCCTGAACGAGGCGACGATCGCCAAGTACATCAGGGAGCAGGAGTCCCACGACATCGCGCTGGACAAGCTGAGCGTGAAGGAGTACGAGGACCCCTTCAAGAGGGGGTGATCCTGCCGGTTCGACCGGCGCGCCACGGGTCAAGATGCACTAGGCCTGGACGAAGTCCGGGCCCGCGCCTTTAGACGCGAGCCCGGGGCCCGTGGGTTATACCCTAAGAGCAAACCACCCTTTTTAAGGGTGGTTCTGATTTTCAAACAACCGTCTGCAATTCCCGTTTGAACCAGAGCTTTGCGTTCTGCTTATGGCCCTTACGGGTACAATATCCAAGATATTTTGACTGTTAGAAGGAGTCTCATGACGGAGTCCTCTCAGCATACGTCTAAGCCCCAGGTCGAGGTTGAGGCCTCGGGCGGAGATGACAATAAGAGCGCACGCCGCGGCGCCATCTTTATCGGCGTCGTGCTGGTGGGTTATATCGTCTATCTGGTGGTAACCGGGCAGATGGGGCAGTTCTGGGCCGCAATGTCGAGCGTCCAGGCGCCTTGGCTCGCTGCTGCATGCTTTTGCATGTTCCTGTACCTGTTCTTTGGCATTGTGGCCTATGCGATCGCTGTCTGGCTCGACCCCAATTCACCCGTCGGCATTCGCGACCTCATTTCGGTCGAGGCGAGCGGCATCTTCTTTGGCAACCTCACACCTATGATGATGGGCTCGACTCCTGCTCAGATCTACCGCCTGACCAAGGCGGGCCAAAATGTCGGCGAGGCCGGAGCCACGCAATTCACGCGCTTTATCGTGTATCAGTTTGGCCTCGTTGCCTGGGGCGCTATCCTACTGCTTGCTCGCATGCCGTTTTTTGCCGAGCGCTATGGCGACATGACGCTGCTGTGCGTCTTTAGCTTTGGTGGGCACTGCTGCATCTTGCTTGGCATCTTCGCCGTCGCGCTCATGCCTAAGACCGTCACGCGCGTCGCCCACTGCATCATCAATTGGCTTGAGCGCATTGGTGTCTCGGCCACTAAGATCGAGGGATGGCGCACGTTTGTCGATGGCGAGATCTACTCCTTCTCCGAGAAGTTCAAGCTTTCAGCCGGACATTTTTCTTCCATGCTGCTCACTGTGTTTATCACCATGCTGCAGCTCGCGTTTTTCTATCTGGTTCCGTATTTCCTAATGCTTGCCTTTGGCCACCACGAGGTCGACTTTTTCTCGGTCATGGCCGCGAGCGCCTTTGTCCAGTTGCTGAGCTCTGCGGTCCCCTTGCCCGGTGGAACTGGTGGCGCTGAGGGCGGCTTTGCATTGTTCTTGGGTCATTTCTTTGGGTCGGCTTCGACCGCCGGCTATCTGCTGTGGCGTCTCATTACGTTTATTGCCCCTACCATTTTGGCTGCGCCTCTGCTGGGACTTAAGAGCGCCCACAACGAGAGCATCCATGCGCGCTGGGATCGTGTGATGCGCAAGCTCGGCCGCACGCCTCAGACGCCCTCTGCGCCCACTAAGCCGCACCCCACGAATGCTGTTACCGTTGATCCCAGGAAGCACGCTCAGAAGGCTTCTGGGACCGCTAAGCCGGCTCATAAAGCCTATGTGCGCCAGACAGGCGATGGTATTCGCGTATCTCCGTCGGCACTTAATAAGAAGAAGCATCCTAAGTCGCAGTAGGGCAGTCGTGCGTTCTTCATGACGCGGGGCATATTTGTGCCGTATGGGGGATAATCCTCTTACGTAGATTATCTCTCATCTGTTGATGAATGCTCGCATATCGAAGGGACACGCCCATGGCAACCAGCAAACCGCGTCTTGACCGCCGCATCGTTCGCAGCCGCAATGCCATCCTTTCTGCTTTCGAGCGCCTGCTCATGGAAAAGCCGTTGGCAGACATTACGGTGAGTGCCATCGCGCGCGAGGCCAATGTCGACCGCAAGACTTTTTACGTTCACTTTGGTACGGTTGACGGCCTGCTCGATGCCATTGCCGTCGATGTTGTGGAGATGATTGTCGACTCGGTCGAGAAAACGCTTGCTTCCATGGACGGCGACACCAAGGAGCGCGCCCTTGGCGCGGCGGCGACCTTCTTTAAAACCGTTAACGAGGCGCTGTGCAACAACCTCGTGCTCAATCGTCAGCTGATCGAGAACATACCGCTCGATGATTTTATGGCTCGTCTTCGTGCACCGCTCGAGCACGAGATTGCCGAGCGCGATCTGCTGCCCCAAGGTCTCAAGGACGAGATGTTCGACTACTATCTGGCGTTTTTGCTGTCGGGTATTATCGGTATCTATCGCACGTGGGCGCTGTCTGACGGCTCGGTTCCTATTGAGCGCGTCTCTGAGGTCGCCAACGATCTGACCCTCAATGGCCTGTCGAGTCTGGAATCTCGTTTGGATTAGGCCTAGTTGAGCTCGTCGGCGTGGAAATTCCTGTTCACGAGGTTCTCCGGCGCCTTGGAGACCTCGCCGGCGTAGGAGCTGTAGCCTTAGGATCCTTAAATGAAAGTCCAGTTTATCCTTCCCACTCCAATTGGGAATCCTCCGATGCACCTTCGCACGCTCGCATGACCTCGATACCATGCGAGCGTGCGAATTCGACGAGCTCTGCGTTGCGGGCGTTTATGGTGCCGAAGGCGGCGGGGCACACGATAAGGCGCGCACAGTGGACGAGGAGCTCTTTGGCGCGGGCTATGGTTTTATCCCCGATCGGCTCGAAGGCGCGCTCGGCCACGCATTCCGTCGCCAGGTCGCGCGCGAGCTCGCAGTCGATGTCCCCTTCGTGCAGAACGCCCGCGTAGAACGCCTTGCCCTGCCGGATGAGCTGGCGAAACACAGCCGACCCCGTACCTGCGCCGGCGATGACGAACGTGTGCGCATCACCGTGTGGGCGCCCAATTTCCACGCTGCCGAAGCGCTCGTTGAAGGTGCCATGCTGAAGGCCGTAGAGCTCGCCAATTGTCTCGCGCGTGAATATGTTCTCGGGTGCGCCGGCGCGGAAGACCCGGCCGTCCTTCACGCAAATCACCTTGTCGGCGCTTTTCTGCGCGAGCTCGAGTTCGTGGATGGACATGATGACAGCCACATTCCGCGATTTCGCAAGGTGGCGAAGTATTCGCAGCAGGTCGATCTGGTAGCGGATATCGAGATACGACGTGGGCTCGTCGAGCACGAGCACACGCGGATCCTGCGCGATGGCGCGTGCGAGCATGACGCGCTGGCGTTGCCCATCGCTTATCTGCATGAAGTCGCGCTCGGCGAGCTCTTCGACATGTGCGGTTTTCATTGCCTCGTCGACCCGACTATGGTCGTCGGGCGAGAGTGTGCCCATTCGCCCGGTGTAGGGATGTCTTCCCGCCTCTACGATATCGCGGCAGGTGAGGAGCTCGGTCCGGGGGCGATCTGTCAGCATAACGGCAAGGTTCCTTGCGAACTCCGCCGTCTTCCATCGGGAAATCTCCCGTCCGTCGAGCTCTACCGCGCCGGCAAGCGGTGCAAGATGGCGTGTGATGGTTTTCAAGATGGTCGACTTGCCCGAGCCGTTCGGCCCGATGAGCGCCACGACGTCGCCCGCGCGAACCTCCAGATTGACACCTTCGACTACGACCTTCTTGTCGTAGCCCGCCGACAGGTCGCTTATGCGGAAAAGCGGCGCTCCGTCAGCCTGCGTTTCGACCGGGGTTTCGAGGTTCGACTCCGCTCGAAGGAGGCGTTCCGCGCGCAGTTCCGCACGAGCCGAAAGTGACTTCTGGCGCTTTCGTGCGAGCTCAGGACTGGCCAAGCATGGAATGTTCCCTCCGAGCGTTTTGGGCCGCGGCACGAATTCCCCCATCTACCTCACCCGCTTCTTCAACATGAGTGCGATAACCACCGGCGCGCCGAAGATGGCGGTGACGGCGCTGATGGAAAGCTCGACGGGAGAGAACAGCGTGCGCGCGATCAAATCGCAACCCGCGCAGAAGATGGCGCCTCCCAAGAAGCACGCAGGAATCACGCGGATGGGCTTCGACGACTTCAGCGCCGACTTTACGAGATGCGGAACCGCGATGCCTACGAACGACACCGGACCAGCGAACGCGGTCACGCAGGCGGAGAGCATGCTCGCTAGAAGGACGAGCACCACGCGGAAGCGTGCGACGTTCACGCCGACGCTTTTCGCGTAGGCTTCTCCCAGCTGGAAGGCGGAAAGGGGCTTCGATATCGCGAATACGCATGCGCTCACGGTGATCACCACGACCGCGATGACCGCAATGTCGTCCCAGTTCGAACCCGAGAAGCTACCCAAAGACCAGTTGTGCAGGTTCACGATGGACTGGTCGTCGGCGAAGGCGATGAGATAGTTCGTCGCCGCCGAGCAGATGTATCCCACCATGACGCCCGCCACGATGAGCATGGCCATGGAACTTATGCGCCGTGCGATGAGGAGCACGAAGCCGATGGTGATAAGCGATCCCAGAAACGCTGCGGCCACCATGGCCGGCGAGGACATGGCCTGGTTCGCGCCCAGAAGCACGATCATCGTAAGCGCGACGACGAACTTTGCGCCCGAGGAGACGCCCAAGATGAACGGGTCGGCGATGGGGTTGTTGAAAAACGTCTGCAGCAGGAACCCGGAGAGCGAAAGTGCCCCGCCGAGAAGCACGGCTGAAAGCACGCGCGGCAGGCGAATCTCCCAGATGACTTGGCTTTCCATGGAATTGGCCGCGCCGCCCGAAAGGATGCCGGGGATGTGGTCTGCGGGCACGAGCACGCTCCCGATGCACAGGTTGGCCCCGACGAGCACGATGAGGACAACAGCGAGCAGCGCCGTCACGACGCGACACCGCGCGGCGCGTCCCGATTCGTCGTATGTCATGGAAAGCCGGCTTCTCATGACGCTAGCCAAGCTTCCTCAGATAATGGAAGTCGCTCGCGTCATCGCCGGTGAACGCCCCGTGCAGCTCGTCGATAATGTCGGCGGTAGAAGTCATCTGCTGGTACATGTCGGCGCATGTGACCCAGACGTTGCCGTTCTTCACGGCTTTGAACTGCGACAATAGCGCGTTTTTGCTTACGAAGTCGTTCAAGGTGGCAACCGATTCGTCGATGGTGCCGTTGTAGACGATGATGTCGGCATCCTTCGCCGTCGCGTAGAAGCGCTCCATTTCGAGCGTTACTGACGAACCTGACGTCGACGCCGTCTGCGCGTCATCGAGCGCGTAGCTGCCGCCTGCAAGCTCGATCATCTGCGCCACGTAGTCGCCCGCCCGCCGCGTGACGGCGGCCCCGTTCGAGTTAATGTAGAAATACGCCACGGTTTTACCTGACGACGCGAGCCTCGACGTTTGCTCGACGCGGGCCTTCTGCTCGTTGAACAGGTGCGCGGCCTCGTCTTCCTTGTCGAACAGGACGCCGAAAAGCTTAATCCACTCGACGCGCCCGAGTGCTTCGGGCTCGCTCGACGACTGTTCGGTGAGCACGACGAGCCCGAGCTTCTGCAGCTTTTCCTTCACATCGGGCGTGTGGTTGATCATGGTGTTCTCGATGGCGAGCGTGCAGCCCGAGGCCGATATTCGCTCGTAGTCGGGCGCGCTGTACTTGCCGCCGTAGGCGATCGCCCCACTTTCGAGCGCGCTTTTGAAGCCCCCGACCGAGCAATCGTCGGCCTTCGTGCCCGACATGAGGATATTGTCGTTCGCATCGAGCGCGTCGACCAGGCACATCGTCGCCGACGACACGAGGTACACCTTGTCGGCGGGGCGCCTTATGACCGCGATGTCGGAGCTCAACCCATCAGGTACCTTCGCATCCTGCGGCACCACGAGGAAGCGCTCCCCGTTCGAAACGCAGATAAGCCGCAAGCCGCCTTCGAACTCGTCGACAGTGAAGTGCTTGGCGTATTCTAGCTGAAGCGTCCCCGTCGGCTCCCAGCCGCAGCCCAAATCGGCGTTGTGGAAGTCGGCCGCGGCGCTTGAAGCCGTTCCCGCAGGGGAGTCGCCGCTTGCATCGTCGCCCGTTTTCTTCTTCATGGTGGATGAGTCGAAGTGGATCGTGTAGTCGATGGTGTGCGGCGTCGACATGGCGACGGTCTCGGCCGACACGGCGATGTCCTCGTCGAGCGTGACGGGTATCTCGAACGTGGAGTTGCCGCCGTCGTTTACGGGCGCGTAGTCTACGCCGTCGACGGTCATCTTGTCGTAGTTCGAACTCGACCAGGTGATGGTCGCGGTGTAGGTGTCGCCATCCTTCACAATTGTGGTGGGTGAGGCGATGCTTGCGCGCCCTGACCCGCCGGAGAGCGAGACGCTCACAGTGTATTCCTGAGAGCCTGCCGTGCCACCGGTCGCGTTCGGGCTCGCACTGCACCCCGCGAAGGGAAGCGCGAACAGGGCGACGAGAACGCAGGCGATCGCGCGCACCGCGATGCTGCGACGCTTCCTGCTTTCCCCCTTGGGAAGAATCGACCGCATGGCGTTACTTCAGTGCGTCGGCGCGCAGATCGACGCCGGCGGATTCGAACACGAGCGTGCGGTCGTACCACTGCTCTTTTCTAATACTCCACGCGGCGCAGGCGGTGTCCTCGTCGAGCGCTTCAACGGGCACGTCGTAGGTGTACTTGCCTTCCGCGTTTTCCACATAGGGGATGAAGTCGGCCTCGCTTGCGGCGGCAGCCTCGTCGCCCGTGCCCATGAAGAGCTTGCCGTAGCCCGTGCCGGAAAGCGTCATCACGCAGTGCATGGAGCCGTTTTCCACGATGAGCTGGGCGTCCACAATCCTGAACATGTTCGAGCTGGAATCTACGGTGATCGGATAGGTGCCGTCGGCCACCTTGTCGGCGGTGATGGGGGCAGCGCTTGCGCCCTCGGGCGCATCGGCCGCCTGTTCGGTCTTTTCCTGGGAATCGGCATCGCTTGCCTTTGCGCTGTCGATTGAATTTCCGCCGCAGCCGGCGAGCGAGAACGCGAAAAGCGCCGCTGACAGGGCGAAGGCGAGGGTTTTCTTCAACATGGAGGGGGTTCCTTTCAATCGCTTCGACCGCCCGCGCCGTGCGGTGGGCTGGCGGGATGCGAATGCAACGGGCATGCGCCGTCAGTCGGGGAAGGCGCATGCCCGTTGCACGGGGACGCGACCGGCGCCCCCGTGCGCGGCGAGTTTACAGCTTGGCGATGGCGTCGTCCACGTGCGAGACGTAGATTTCGTCGACCGCGACGTTCTGTCCCAGACCCTGGAGCAGGCACGTCACTTCGAAGCCGGCGGCCACGAACTTCGCAGCCCAGCTGTCGGGGTCGGTCTCGTCTGCCATGTCGTTGTTCGCGTGGTCGCCCGCGACCACCATGAACGGCGCGAGCACGGCCTTCTTGTAGCCTGCGGCGCTCGCGGCGGCGATAACATCCTCGCAGGTCGGTTCAGCCTCGACGGTGCCGACGAAGAACTGCGTCAAGCCCTCGTTCTTGAACACTTCCTGCATCTTGGCATAGTCGGCGTTGGAATCGGCTTCGGTGCCGTGACCCATGAGGCACAGCGCCGTCTTGCCGTCGTCGAAGGACGCCATGTTCTCCTTAATGGCTGCGGCCACCTTCTTGTAGTCGTCGTCGGAGGTGAGCAGCGGGTCGCCGAGCGAGATCTTGTCGAACTTGTCGGCGTACTTGTCGAGCTCGTCTTTCACGTCGGTGTATTCCAGGCCACCCATGAGATGCGTCGGCTGCACGACGATTTCCTTCACGCCGTCTTTCACGCAGCGGTCGAGCGCCTCGGTCATGTTGTCGATCGTGATGCCGTCGCGCTTCTTCAGCTTGTCGATGATGATCTGCGCGGTGAAGGCGCGGCGGATGTCGTAGTCCTGCCAGTACTTCTCGCGGATAGCGTCTTCGATGGCGCCGATGGTGATGTGGCGCGAGTCGTTGTAGCTCGTGCCGAAGCTCGTGACGAGGATGACCGGCTTCACGGCCTTCTCCTTTTCACTCGATTTCTCGGAACTCGCGGAGGTGTTGGAGCAGCCCGCGAGCGCGACTCCGGCGAGCGCGACGGCTCCGGTTGCTGCGGCGCCCATGAAGCCGCGGCGTGACATCTGGTCGGACATGGTTTTTCCTTTCCTCGGTTTGCCGGTCCCCCGGCGACAGTTGCTTGTCGGCACAAGCGAAAGAAAAGCGCACCCCTCGGGGTTCACAAGGAGCTAACGCCACGGCGATGCCGTGAGGAAAAGGCGAAGCAGTCTGGCTTGGGGCGCGAGGCGGTTCGCCCGCGCGTCCTATACAGTAATGTCCCTTGCCCAGGATTCCCACCTGGTTCCCTCCGCAAGCCAGCGCGGGATGTGCGGCGCCGCGCCGGTCATTTCCTTTTATCCGATTGTCATATGCTCGTTGCCGAATCTTTTACTATGATAGTGGGCACTTGTGAACGTGTCAAAGCCAGGGCGGGCGGCATTGCGCCTCCTGCCTGCGTATTTGCGCCGATTGCGCCGCATGCGCCGTGTTTTGCCCGCTGCGCGAATGGCGGCGTAAACGGTTGCGATGAGAAACGGGAAGGGAAGGCTCGGATGATTCATATCGTTGGCGCAGGCTCGGGCGCCGCCGACCTTATCACGCTGCGCGGGGCGCGCCTTCTGCGCGCGGCCGACGTGGTCGTTTGGGCGGGAAGCCTTGTGAACCCCGAGCTGCTCGCTGAGTGCAAGGAATCCTGTGTCGTCTACGACAGCGCGCACATGACCTTGGAGGAAGTGCTCGACGTGATGTGCGCGGCGGATGCGCGGGGCGAGGAAGTGGTGCGCCTGCACACAGGCGACCCGTCCCTGTACGGCGCCATCCAGGAGCAGATGGACGCACTCGACGCGCGCGGCGTGGACTACGAGGTGGTGCCCGGCGTGTCGAGCTTTTGCGGTGCCGCGGCGGCGCTTCGCCAGGAATACACGCTGCCGGGAATCAGCCAGTCGGTCGTGATCACGCGGCTTTCCGGGCGCACCCCCATGCCCGCGGGCGAGGGCATGCGCACCATGGCGGAAAGCGGCTCGACTATGGTCATCTTCCTGAGCTCGGGTATGCTCGCCGAGCTTTCCGCCGAGCTTTTGGCCGCGGGCCGCAGCTCCGACGAGCCGGCGGCGCTCGTGTACAAGGCGACCTGGCCTGAGGAGCGCGTGGTGCGATGCACAGTGGGCACGCTCGCCGATGCGGGCGCGCGAGAGGGCATCGACCGCACGGCGCTCGTGGTGGTGGGCCGCGTGCTCGGAGCTCGCGGCGGGCTTGCGCACAACGGCGCGCAAGCGGAGTCGTACGAGCGCAGCAAGCTTTACGACCCTTCGTTTGCCACGGGGTATCGGAAGGCGAGCAGCTAGCGTGGCCTTCGAGCATTACATATATACCGGGACGACCCGCCTGCGCTGCGGCTACACCACGGGGAGCTGCGCCGCGCTCGCGGCGAAGGCAGCCTGCGAGATGCTTTTGTCACGAAAGCCCGTCGGCCTCGTGTCGATCGTCACCCCCGGCGGGCTGCCCGTCGAGGCGAACGTGGTCGACGCATGCATCGGCGAGGGGTGTGCCCAGTGCGCCGTGCGAAAGGACGCAGGCGACGATGCCGATGTGACCGACGGCGTGCTCGTGTACGCGCGCGTGGAACATGCGGGGTCGGGCACGGGTGCTGCGGGCAGCAAGGACGTGCCCGCGCACGAATCGGAAGTTTCCGTCGATGGCGGCGTGGGCGTGGGGCGCGTGACGTTGCCCGGGCTCGAGCAGCCGGTGGGGGCGGCCGCCATCAACGCGACGCCGCGCGCGATGATCACTTCGGCGGTGCGCGAGGTGTGTGCCGCGCACGGCTTTTCTGGAAATATTGCTGTGACGATTTCGGTACCCGAGGGTGTTGCCCTTGCCGAAAAGACCTTTAACCCGCACCTGGGGATAGAGGACGGCATCTCCATCCTGGGTACGACGGGCATCGTCGAGCCGCGCAGTCTCGCTGCCTTGCGCGACAGCATCGAGCTCGAGATCCGGCAGCATGCGGCTATGGGGCGGCGCGGAGTCGTGCTCACGCCTGGCAACTACGGCGGGCAGTTCATCTCGGGGCATTTTCACCTAAACGGTGCGCCGGTGGTCTTCATCTCCAACTTTGTGGGCGATGCGATTGATTGCTGCGTTCGCGAGGGATTCACCAATGTCCTTCTTGTGGGACACATCGGCAAGCTGGTGAAGGTCGCTGGCGGCATCATGGACACCCATTCGCGTACCGCCGACTGCCGCGCGGAGATTCTGGCCGCCCACGCGGCCTTGGCCGGCGCGGGCGCGAAGACCGTGCGCGAGATCATGTCGTCGGTCACGACCACGGCGGCGCTCGAGGTAATCGAGGCCGCCGGCGTGGGGGACGCTGCGCGCGCCTCGCTCGCTGCGGCAATCGAGGACAGGTTGCGCCGCCGCGCGGCGGGCGCATGCGACATCGCCGCGGTCGTGTTCGACGCCGAGCGCCGCGAGCTTTTCCGCACGTCGGGCGCCGAAGCAGTTATCGGGGAATTGGGGGCGACGTATGAGTAAAGGCGTGCTGTATGGGGTGGGCCGCGCAATCGGCTGGCCAGGGACGAAGGTGGTCATGAAGGCGCGCCGCTCGCTTGCGGACACGAAGCGCATCCTTCGCGAGGAGGGCGCCTTCGACGGTGCCGAGCTCGTAGAGGACTGTGGGCTTCCGGGCGAGCGCGTGTACCGTTCGCTCGACGATGTGCCCGATCGGGGCAGCTACTTCTCGACGATGGTGGTGCGCTAGATGAGGGTTTCCTGCATAGCGTTCACTGAGAGGGGGTATGCGTTGGCGGAGCGCACCGCACGCGCGCTTTCCGATTGCGCACAGACAGGTGAAGATGACCCTGGCTGGGACGTTTCCGTTTCGCGCGGGTTCGGCGAGGGGAAGGCCGACCTGCGCGCATGGACGGCGCTCGCGTGGGAAGCGTCGGACGCGCTTCTGTTCGTGGGCGCGGCGGGCATCGCCGTGCGGGCGATCGCGCCGCATGTCGCCTCGAAGGCAACCGATTCCGCGGTTGTGGCGATCGACGAGGCGGGGCGCTTTGCCGTCCCGCTTTTGTCGGGGCATTTGGGCGGTGCGAACGAGCTTGCGCAAACTGTGGCACGCGCGGCAGGGGCCATCCCCGTCATCACCACGGCGACCGACGTCCGCGGCGTGTGGGCGGTGGATACGTGGGCGCGCTGTGCGGGGCTCGCCGTTTCGAATCCCGAGGCCATCAAGCGAGTGTCGGCGCGGCTGCTTTCGGGCGGGCGCGTGGCGCTCTATTCCGACATGCCGATTTCGGGACAGCCGCCTGAGGGGGTTGACATTGCGTCCGACCGCGCTCGGGCCGATATCGTCGTGTCGCCGTTCGCTGGCGCGAATGCAGGTGCGTCCGTTCGCGCCTTGGAGACAACGGGCGAGGTCGTGCCCGCCGGTGAGACGTGGAAGCCGGCGGGCGTGCGGGCGCAGGCGCCTGCGCCCGAGCCGCTTCGCCTTGTCGTGCCCTGCATCGTTGCGGGCATAGGGTGCCGTCGCGGTGCGTGCGCCGAAGCGATCGAGGAGGCGTTTCTTCTCGCGTGCGGGCAGGCGGGTATCTCGCCTTCGGCCGTGCGCGAGGCGGCGACGATCGACGTGAAGGCGCACGAGGAGGGTCTGCTCGCCTTCTGCCGCGCGCGGAATATCCCGCTCGCGACGTATTCCGCAGAGGAGTTGTCGCAGGTCGAAGGCAGCGTTTCGCCATCTGATTTCGTGCGCGCGACGGTGGGGGTCGACAACGTGTGCGAGCGTGCGGCGCTCGCGGACGGGGGCAAACTTATCTTCCCGAAGCTCGCTCACGGCGGCGTGACCGTCGCGTTTTCCAAGGTAACTATCAAACTTTCGTTTAAGGAGCGGTGATGGGAAAGCTCTTCGTGGTGGGGATCGGCCCGGGCGGCCCCGACGGCATGACGATTGCGGCTCGGCGCGCGCTCGAGGCGGCCGACATCGTTGTGGGGTACACGAAATACGTGGAGCTCGCGCTCGCCGCCGTGCCCGACGCGGCGCATCTCGCGACGCCGATGATGCACGAGGTCGAACGGTGCCGCCTGGCGCTTTCGCGCGCGCAGAGCGGAGAAGCCGTGGCACTCGTGTGCAGCGGTGACGCGGGCGTGTACGGCATGGCGAGCCCCGTGCTGGAGCTTGCGGAGGACTACCCCGATGTAGACGTGGAAGTTATCGCCGGGGCCACCGCGGCTCAGAGCGGGTCGGCGGTGCTCGGCGCCCCGCTTGCCCACGACTTCGCGGTCGTGTCGCTCTCCGACTTGCTCACGCCGTGGGAGGTCATCGAGCGCAGACTCGCCGCCGTGGCGAGAGCCGACTTCTGCATCTGTTTGTACAACCCACGCAGCAGAAAGCGCGCCGACAGGCTCTCGCGCGCGGCGAAGATTATGCTCGAATGGAAGGCCCCCGACACGCTCTGCGGCTGGGTACGCAACATCGGGCGCGAGGGGCAGCAGTCGGGCATGTGCAGGCTCTCCGAGCTGGGGGAGCTCGATGCTGACATGTTCACCACCGTGTTCGTCGGCAACGCGGGCACGAAGCGCGTAGGCGGCCGTATGGTCACGCCGCGCGGGTATCGGGAGATTCCATGCGAAAGGTAACGATCATCGGGGCGGGTCCCGGAAACCCCGACTTGCTCTCGCGCGCGGCGCTCGACGCGATCGACATCGCCGACGTGGTCATCGGCGCTCATCGCGCGCTTGTCGGCATCGACGTGCCGCCCGACGTGGTGAGATGCGAGCTCGTGAAGACGGCGGACATCGTCGCCGCGCTCACCGATGCGGCGTCGTGGCAGCGCGCCGTGGTCGTGATGACGGGCGATGTGGGGCTGTTCAGCGGCGCGCGCCGCCTGGTGGAGGCGCTCTCCGGCGGCGCGCAGGTGGACGTGCGCATCATTCCCGGCATAAGCTCAGCGTCGTATCTCGCCGCGCGCCTCGCGCGTCCATGGCAGGATTGGCGCTTCGCGAGCGCTCACGGCGTGGCGTGCGACATCGTGGCCGAGGCCGAGCGCGCAGGTGAGCTCTTTCTCGTCACGTCGGGCGGGGAAGACCCCTCGCGGCTTTCGGGCGAGCTTGTGCAGGCGGGCTTCGGGGACGCGCGCGTGACGGTGGCCGAGCGCCTGTCGTACCCCGACGAGCGCATCACCTGCGCGACCGCAAGTGAAATTGCAGGTCAGACGTTCGACGACTTGAACGTGATGCTTATCGAGTTCGCAGGCGGCGCCGCGAGCTCCCGCTGGCCGTACGCTTCCTCGGGCATTCCCGACGAGCTCTTCATCCGCGGCGACGTTCCCATGACCAAGCTGGAGGTGCGCGCCGTCGCGCTCGCAAAGCTGCGCCTTACCGCAACCGACACCGTGTGGGACGTCGGCGCCGGCACGGGGAGCGTGTCGATCGAGGCGGCGCTCGTCGCGCGAGCGGGGTCGGTATGGGCGGTCGAGCGCAACGCGGCCGGCGTGCGGCTCATCCGAGAGAACGCGGATGCATTCGGGTGCGGCAACGTGCATGCTGTCCCCGGTGTCGCCCCCGAAGCGCTCGCGAAACTGCCCGTCCCCGACGCCGTGTTCGTCGGCGGGAGCGCGGGCGAGCTTCCCTCCATCGTGGAGGCGGCGCTCGAGAAGAACTCGCAGGTTCGCCTGTGCGTGCCATGCGTCACCGTTGAGACGCTCACCGAGGCGTGCGCGCTTCTCTCGGGTTCGCGCTTTAAGGGGTTCGAGGCGTGCCAGGTGTCGGCCGCCCGCCCCGAGGCTGTAGGCTCGCACCATCTTATGAAGGCGCAAAACCCCGTGTTCCTCGTCAGCGCGCGTGGTGCGGGTGGGGAAGGCGGCGCCCGGTGAGCACGACCATCCCGCGTTTCATGGTCGCTGCGCCCTCGAGCGGGAGCGGCAAGACGGTCGTTACGTGCGCGCTCCTGCGCGCGCTTGCGCGCCGCGGCCTCGCATGCGCGGCCTTCAAATGCGGCCCCGACTACATTGACCCGCTCTTTCATCGCCGCGTCGTGGGCGCGCGCTCGGGCAACTTAGACGGCTTCTTCACCGACGCCCGGACGCTGCGCGCCCTGCTCGCACGCGGCGCCGCGGGCGCGGATGTCGCGGTGCTCGAGGGGGTCATGGGCTTCTACGACGGCATGGCGCCCGGCGTGGCCGACGCGAGCAGCTACCAGGTTGCGCGCGACACGGAAACGCCGGTCGTTTTAGTGGTGAACGGGCGCGGGGCGTCTTTATCGCTCGCCGCCGTAATTCGCGGCATCGCCGAGTTCCTGCCTTGTGCGAACGTGCGCGGCGTCGTGCTGAACAAGACGAGCGCCGCTGCCTGCGCCTACGCGGCGCCTGCGATCGAGAAGCACACGGGCGTCGCGGTTTTGGGTAATATTCCCGCCGACGAGGCGTTCTCGCTCGAAAGCCGGCATCTGGGGCTTGTGACCGCCGACGAGGTCGAGCAGCTCTCCGCGCGCATCGACAAGATGGCCGAGCTGGTGGAAAAGAGCGTCGACATTGACCGCTTGCTCGAAATAGCGGCGACGGCACCCGATATCCGCGAGGAACCTTACCGGTTGGAGCCGATCGCGGGAGCGCGGCCCATCGTCGCCGTCGCGCGTGACGAGGCGTTCTCGTTCTACTACGAGGAGAACCTGCGCGCGCTCGAGGACCTGGGTTGCGAGCTGGCCTTTTTCAGCCCCCTGTGTGATAGCGAGTTGCCCCGGGGGACAAGCGCCCTCTATCTGGGGGGCGGCTACCCGGAGCTCCATGTACGGCAGCTCTCCGAGAACGCACCGATGCGCGAGGCGGTGCGGCGCGCGGTGGAATCCGGCATGCCGACGGTCGCCGAATGCGGTGGGTTTCTGTATCTGCAGCGCGAAATCGCCGATAGCGAGGGGCGGCGCTGGCCTGTTGCGGGCGCTCTTGAGGGCGCAAGCGAGAACGGGGGAAGGCTGTCCCATTTCGGGTACGTGGAGCTCACTTCCCAACGCGACGGGCTCTACGGGCCGCGCGGCACACGCATCCGCGCGCACGAGTTCCACTACTGGCAGTCCACCTGCCCGGGCGGCGACTTCTGGGCGCAGAAGCCCCGGCGCGACAAAGGCTGGCCGTGCATGACGACCACCCCGTCCCTGGTTGCGGGCTTCCCGCATGTGTACTATCCTGCGAACCCCGACGTTGCGCGCGCGTTCGCGTCTGCCGCAGCGTCGTTCGTAGAGAGGAGACGGCATGGCTGAAGCAACCGAAACCGCGCTTGCCTGCATCCGCGAGGAAGTTGAGCGCGCGTTCTCGTTGGCGCCGGGCGCCGTGCTCGAAGCCGCGCTCTCCCGGATCGCGCCCGCAGACGAGTGCGCCCGCGCCGCCGCGTACGCCGCGTGGGACTCCATCGCGCACCCCTTGGGGGGATTGGGCGACTTTGAAGACGCCGTCGCGTGTATCGCCGCAGCTCAGGGGAGCGCCGAGGTGGCCGAGTTTCCCCGTGCGCTCGCGGTATTCTTCTCCGACAACGGGGTTGTTGCCGAAGGCGTGTCACAAAGCGGGCAAGACGTGACGCGAGCCGTCGCGCGCAACATGTGCGAGGGGGCCACGAGCGCCTGCCGCATGGCGGCGTTCGCGGGTGCCGAGGTCGTGCCCGTCGACGTGGGTATGGCCCGGGGCATAGAAGACGCGCGCATGGTGCGCGCGAACGTGCGGCGGGGGAGCGGCAACATCGCGCACGGCTCCGCCATGTCTCGCGATGGGGCCGTGCGCGCGATCGAGGTCGGAATCGCCGTCGCGTGCGGGCTTGCCCGCGCCGGCGTGCGCCTTCTCGCTGCGGGCGAGATGGGCATCGGCAACACGACCACCTCGGCGGCGGTGGCCGCAGTGCTCATCCGGGCGGACGCGCGGAGCCTCGTCGGGCGCGGCGCGGGGCTCTCGGACGCCTCGCTCGCGCGCAAGCGCGACGTGGTCGAGCGCGCTATCGATGCGAACTCGCCCGATCCCGCCGACCCGATCGACGTGCTCTCGAAGGTGGGCGGCTTCGACATCGCGGCGATGTGCGGCTTCTACCTGGGGGCCGCGGCCTCGAAGGTGCCGGCGCTCCTCGACGGGGTCATATCCTGCACGGCGGCCCTGTGCGCGGTGCGCCTTTGCCCCAACGCCTTGGGCTACCTCGTGGGCACCCACGCATCAAGCGAACCCGCAAGCCAGGAGCTCCTTCGCGAGCTCGGCATAAAGGCACCCCTCGACGCAGGCATGCACTTGGGCGAGGGCGCGGGTGCCATGGCGTATCTGCCCCTTCTGGATTCGGCGCTGCGCGTGTACCGGGATGGGAAGACGTTCACGGCGACTGGCATGGCTGCTTACGAGCATTTCGAGGCCGGGAAATGACGGTGACGCTCGTCATCGGCGCCGCCGCGAGCGGCAAGAGCGCCTACGCCGAGTCCCTGTGCCTCGGGCACGACGGCCCCCGCGTGTACCTGGCAACGATGGAGCCCTTCGGGGAAGAGGGCGACCGTCGCATCGCGCGCCATCGGGCGCTGCGCGAGGGCAAAGGGTTTTCCACCCTCGAGCGCACGCGTGACGTGGGCGCCGCAGCGTCCGGGCTTCCGTGCGGCTGCACGCTTCTTTTGGAGGACGTGGGCAACCTGGTTGCGAACGAGCTCTTCGCGGAAGGCGGCTTGTCCCCACGTGACCCCGACGCTGCGGCGCGCGAGGTGCTCGGAGGCATCGAACGGCTCGCTCAGGCCGCTGCGTATACGGTGGTGGTCACCGTCGACGTGTTCGCCGATGGGATGCGCTACGATGAGGGGACCGAGGCATGGAGGCGCGCGCTCGCGCGCGTGAACGCGGGTGTGGTGGCGCTGGCCGACCGTGCAGTCGAAGTGGTATGCGGGATTCCCGTGTGGATGAAAGGCGAAGGACCTACAAGGTGAAGATAGCAGAGGCAATCGGCGCGGCGTTCGGAACGTTCTCGCGCATCCCCGTCCCGAAATCGGCCTGGACCGATTTCGGATCAACCCATGCGCTTGCCGCGTTTCCCCTGGTGGGCCTTGCGGAAGGCTTCCTCATGACGGCGTGGGGGTACGTGGCGAACCTGCTCGGCGTACCCGCGACCATCGTCGCGGCCGTGCTCGCGGCGCTGCCTGTGGCGGTGACGGGAGGCATCCACCTAGACGGGCTCTGCGACACCTCCGATGCGCTTGCAAGTTGGGCCCCGCGCGAGCGAAAGCTCGAGATCATGCACGACCCGCGGGCGGGCGCCTTCGGGGTCATTGGTGTTGTTGTGTACCTTATTCTGCAGTTTTCCCTGTTCGCCGCGCTGCCACTTACGGCGGGGGCGTTCCTCGCGCTTCTGTGCTCGCTCGTGTTCTCCCGCGCGCTTTCGGGGCTCGCCGTAGAATGCTGGCCTGCCGCGCGGGCGGACGGCATGGCCGCGGGGCTCTCGCCTTCGAAGAAGCGCGCGGCGATCGTCGTGCCGCTTTGCGCTTTCGCTGCGGCTTCGGCTGCAGGGATGGTCGCGTGCGCTCAGGCCGTCGGCGCCCTTATGGCGGTGGCGGGGCTTTTGGCGCTCGCGTGGTACCACCATGTTGCCCTGTCCCGCTTCGGCGGGGTGACGGGGGATTTGGCCGGATGGTTTCTGCAATGGGCCGAGCTCGCGATGCTTGCCATGCTGGTGGCGGGGGGTATGCTCCTATGATTCTCGTGGTAGGTGGTGCGCATTCGGGGAAGAGGACCTTCGTGCGCGAAAAGCTCGGGTTCGCGGCGGACGATTTCGTCGACGCGGCGCAGCTTGCGGAGGGCGGCGTGCCCGCGGCTTTTGCCGGCCGCGTCGCGTACCGTGTTGAGGAACTCGTACGCGCGCTCGACGCTGACCGGGCGCTCGAGCGGCTGATCGGCTTCGACGCAGTGATTCTGTCCTTGGTCGGCTCGGGGGTCGTCCCCATGCGTGCGGAAGACGCCCAATGGCGCGAGCGCGCGGGGCGTCTGGGATGCGCGCTCGCTGCGCGCGCCGACGTCGTCGTGCGCATGACGTGCGGGATTCCCCAGGTCATCAAAGGAAACCTTACCGATGCACCTCGAGGGGCGCAGGGCGCGGGCGCGCCTTTGGAAGTCGTCTTCGTGCGCCATGGTGCCACGGCGGGCACGGAAGACCATCGCTACAGCGGGGCGGGCACCGACGAGCCCCTGTCGAGTGCGGGCGAGCGCGCTTTGCGCGAGCTCGCGTGCGATCGTGACGTGTTCCGTGTTATCACGAGTGGCATGGCCCGCACCGACCAGACGGCACGCATCCTCTTCCCGAATGCGGAGCTTATGGCATGCCTCGGTCTGCGCGAGATGGATTTCGGTGACTTCGAGGGGCGAAGCGCCGCCGAGCTTAAAGAGGATGCGCGCTACCGCGCCTGGGTAGACTCCTGGTGCGAGACGCGCTGCCCGCATGGCGAGGGCAAGAGCGATTTCACCCGCCGCGTCGTCGCGGCGTTTCGGGAGGCGTGCGAATCGGAGCGCGCCCAGGGGAGTGGGCGCGCCGTCTTCGTCGTTCACGCGGGTACCGTGAAAGCGCTGCTTTCCGAGCTTGCTGTCCCGAAAATGGAATACTTCGACGTGCATACCGAGCCGGGCGGCGCATGGGCCGCCACCTGGGATGGGCGCTGCCTTCGCGACGTTCGCCCCGCTTCGGGGGGCGATGCCCGGTGATGACGATTCTTGCCGTCGCCGCTGGGTTCGCGGCCGACCTTGCCTTCGGCGACCCGCGCTGGCTTCCCCATCCCGTCGTCGCCATGGGGCGCGCGATCACGTGGGCCGAAGGCCGCCTGCGGGGCGCATTCCCGCAAACGTCCGCGGGCACGCGCGCCGCAGGGCTTGTGCTCGCCGTGGCGCTTCCGCTTGCGTGTGGGCTTTTGACCTGGGGAATCCTGCATCTTTGCGGCATGGTTCACCCCGGCTTGCGCTTCGTGGCCGAGGCATGGGCGAGCTATCAGATTCTTGCGGCATGCGAGCTGCGCCGCCAGAGCCTGGCCGTGGCCCGCGCGTTCTCGAAGGGCGGCCTTGTCGCGGCGCGCGAAACAGTCGGGCTCATCGTGGGACGCGACACGTCTGTTCTCGACGAGCAGGGCGTTGCGCGCGCCGCCGTGGAAACGGTGGCGGAGAACGCGAGCGACGGCGTCATCGCGCCGCTTTTCTACCTTATGATCGGGGGTGCGCCCTTGGGCATGGCGTACAAGGCTGTGAACACGCTCGACAGCATGGTGGGCTACAAAAACGCGCGCTACATCGACTTCGGCTGCGCCTCGGCGCGCCTCGACGATGCGGTGAACTGGATTCCCTCGCGCTTATCGGCCCTGCTTATGATCGCCGTGTGCCCGATTGTTGGGCTCGACGCGCGCGGGGCGGCGCGCATCTGGCGCCGCGACAGGCGTCGCCATGCGAGCCCCAACTCGGCGCAGACCGAGTCAGCGTGCGCGGGCGCGCTCGGGCTGCGCCTGGCGGGACCCGCGGTGTATTTCGGCAAGCTCGTTGAGAAACCGACGATAGGCGACGCGTCCCGCGAAATCGAGTGGGGCGACATCGCCCGGGCGACAAGGCTCATGCTCGCCGCGTCCGTATGCGCGCTCGTCTTGTTCGGCGCCGCGCGCGCGGCGGTCGTGCTCGCCGTGGGGGCGATGGCATGAGGGAAGACCACGCTGCGTCCCGGGCTGCCGGGGGAATCCTGCGCGCCCGTACGCATGGGGGCAGCGCGCAATCGCTCGGCATCGGTTGCGAAGGGGGCGCCTCCGACCTCATTGACTTCTCGGTGAACGTGAATCCGGCAGGCCCTTCGCCGCGCGCCGTCGCCGCAGCTTGCAAGGCGCTTTCTCGAATCGACGCCTACCCCGATAGGGAAAGTCTTGCCCTCGTTCGCGCCCTAGCGCGCGCCCAGGGCATTCCCGAAGATACTATCGTCTGCGGCGCGGGCGCGTCCGATATCATCTGGCGGCTCGCCGCGGCGGTGCGCCCGAAACGCCTCGTCGTGTGCGCGCCGACGTTCTCTGAATATGCGGAGGCGGCATCGTACTACGGCGCATGCGTGCAGGAGTTCCCGCTCTCCGAAGCGGACGACTTCGACGTGCCCGCCTCCTTCGCCCACGCGATCGAGGGGCCGGGAGACGTGGCGTACCTCTGCAATCCGAATAACCCGACGGGGCGCCTCGTCGACCCCCGCGTGATCGATGCCGCGGCTTGCCGCTGCGAGCAGGCGGGCGCGCTGCTCGTCGTGGATGAGTGCTTCCTCGGATTCGCGCCTGACGCCCGCGAAAGGAGCGTGGCCGCACGCGCCGCGTGTTCGCGCCATGTGGCCGTGCTCTCCGCGTTCACCAAGCTCTACGGAATGGCGGGGTTGCGGTTGGGATATCTGATCAGTGGAAACGCCCAACTCATCGAGGGGATTCGCCGGGCGGGGCAGGCGTGGCCCGTCTCCTCGGTCGCCGAGGCCGCGGGCATCGCCGCCCTGGAAGACGTCGAATACGTCTCACGCACGCGCGATGTATTGGCGGGCGAGCGAGCGTGGCTTTCCCACGAGCTCTCCTCGCTCGGGCTTTCCGTCGTGCCGTCGGATGCGAACTTCCTTTTAGTCCGCACGCCGGCGAAAGACTTCCCCGAGCGCCTGTATAATCAGGGCGTTTTGGTCCGCACGTGCGACTCGTTTTCGGTACTGTCCCGTTTCTGGTGCCGCGTCGCGGTGCGCACGCGCAAGGAGAACGCTCGGCTTGCGATGGCGTTCAGCCGCGCGCTTCGGGCGGAAGGCGCATCGGGCGAAGGCGAACCCGACGAACGGGGCGGCGCTTCATGCAGCGGCGCTATGGCGGGCGCAGATGGCCGGGGCTCGGCGAAGGAGGTCGATACCCGTGGGTAGGGCGAAGCCCATCATGATCCAGGGCACCATGTCGAACGCGGGGAAGAGCCTGCTTGCGGCGGGGCTGTGCCGCGTGCTTTCGCAGGACGGCCTGCGCGTGACTCCCTTCAAGAGCCAGAACATGGCGCTCAACAGCGGTGTCACGGCCGACGGGCTCGAGATGGGGCGCGCCCAGATCATGCAGGCCGAGGCATGCGGCATCGCGCCCGACGTGCGCATGAACCCCATCCTGCTCAAGCCCGAAAGCGACCACCGAAGCCAGCTCATCGTGGCCGGCAAGGCGCAGGGAGCCTTCGCTGCGAGGGACTACTTCGCGCGAAAGAAGGCGCTCATGCCGCAGATTTTGGAGGCGTTCGATTCGCTCGCGGAGGAAAACGACGTCATCGTCATCGAGGGCGCCGGCAGCCCCGTCGAAATCAACCTTGCCGAAAACGACATTGTCAACATGGGGCTCGCGCGCGCCGTGTCCTCTCCCGTGCTGCTCGCGGGCGACATCGACCCAGGCGGGGTGTTTGCCCAGCTCTACGGCACGGTCGCGCTCCTTGCGCCCGAGGACCGCGCGCTTTTGCGGGGGCTTGTGGTGAACAAGTTCCGCGGCGATGTGGAAATCCTGCGCCCGGGTTTGGCCCCGCTCGAGAAGATGTGCGGGGTTCCCGTCGTGGGGGTCGTGCCGTATCTTACGCTCGACCTGGACGACGAGGACTCGCTCGCGCCGCGCCTATCTGCCCGCGAGGCGCGCGGCGTCATCGACGTCGCCGTCGTGCGCCTTCCGCATCTGTCGAACTTCACCGACTTCGACCCGCTTTCGCGCGTGCCCGGCATGGGCGTGCGCTACGTATCCTCGACGACCGATCTGGGCCGACCCGACCTGGTGGTGCTCCCCGGCTCGAAGACCACGCTCGACGACGCGCGCTGGCTTGCGGCTAGCGGCATCGGAGCTTGTGTACGCGCGCTTTCGGGCGCGGGCACGCCGGTGCTCGGCATATGCGGAGGCTACCAGCTTTTGGGAGACGAGCTTTCCGATCCGCACGGCAGGGAAGGCGCTGGCACCGCGCGTGGGCTCGGGCTCATCCCTGCAAGTACGGTGTTCAAGGAGGAAAAGCGCCTCGCCCAGTCGGAGCTGCGCATCACGGGCGCCCAAGGCGCGTTCTCGGTGTGGAACGGCATGACGGCGCGCGGGTACGAGATTCACGACGGCGAAACGACCGTCTCCTGCGCCCCTGCGGGCACGATTGGCGGCAAACCAGAAGGCGCGGCCTGCGGAAACGTGTTTGGAACCTATCTCCACGGCCTGTTCGACGAACCGGGGGTGGCGCTCGCCCTCGCGCGCTCGCTTGCGCGCATGCGCGGCCTGCCCGAGAGCGTCGTGGGTGCTGCGGGCGCGGCGTCCGCGGCCGATCACCGTGCGCGCGAGTTCGACCGCCTGGCCGACGTCGTGCGCGGGGCGCTCGACATGGAGTATGTCTACCGCATTATCGAGGAGGGCGTATGATCCACGTGTATCATGGCGACGGCAAAGGCAAGACCACGGCGGCGATGGGGCTCGCCCTTCGCATGCTCGCCGCAGGCCGCCGCGTCGTCGTTGTGCAGTTCCTGAAAGACGGCGAAAGCGGGGAGGCGCGCCTGCTCGCCGAGCATTTCGGCGTGCCCGTGTTCGCGGGGAAGGCGTCGGACAAGTTTACCTGGTCCATGACGTCGGAAGAACTTGCCGCGACGCGCGAGTTGCACGATGGGAACCTCGCTTCCGCGCTCGCCGAGCTCGAGGGCGCGCAGGAGGGGCTGCTCGTGCTCGACGAGGCGCTCGACGCGCTTTCGAAGGGGCTTGTCGACGAGGCGCTCGTGGACCGCGCGCTCGATATGTCCGCGCGCGGCGTCGAAGTAGCGCTCACTGGGCGCGCGCCTTCCCGCAAGATCGTGGAGAAGGCCGACTACATAACCGAGATGCGGTGCGAGAAACACCCCTACGAGCAGGGGATATGTGCAAGGGAAGGAGTGGAGTACTAGATGGATTCCAAGGAGATGGCGCCCGGCGACATCGAGCGGCGCAGCTTCGAGATCATCACCGAAGAGCTCGGCGGCCGCACGTTCCCGCCGCTCGAAGAGCCCGTCGTGAAGCGCGTCATCCACACCACTGCCGACTTCTCGTACGCCGATTCCCTCGTGTTCACCCATGACGCCGCGCACTGTGCGCTCGACGCACTGCGCGCAGGGGCCACGGTGCTCACCGACACGAACATGGCGCTCGCAGGCATAAGCAAGCCCGCGCTCGCGAAGATCGGCTGCCAGGCCGTGTGCTATATGGCCGACCCGGATGTCGCCGCAACGGCGCGCGCCGCGGGCACGACTCGCGCCGTTGCGAGCATGGACATAGCTTGCGGCATCGAGGGTCCGCTCATCGTGGCCGTCGGCAACGCTCCCACAGCACTTCTGCGCCTCGCCGAGCTCATGGACGCGGGGAAGATCGCGCCCGCGCTCGTCGTTGGGGTGCCGGTTGGGTTTGTGAACGTGGTCGAGGCGAAAGAGGAGCTACTCGCGCGATGCGTGCCGGCCATCGTCGCGAGGGGTCGCAAGGGCGGCTCGACCGTGGCGGCCGCCATTATGAACGCGCTGCTCTACCAGATCACGCGCCCAGGCGGCCCGAAGTGACGGCGCCCGCATCTGCGCCGGCGCTGCGCATCTTCGCCGGCACCACCGAGGGCCGCCTTCTGTGCGAATGGGCGAGCGGGGTGGGCATCCCCGCCCGTGCCTACGCGGCAACCGAGTACGGAGGCGAGCTTTTGGGCGAGCTTCCGGGCATCGAGGTGCATGCGAGCAGGCTCGACGAGGCCGACATGGAGCGCGAGCTTTCCGGCGCGCGCATCGTCGTCGACGCCACGCACCCCTTCGCTACGCTCGCCAGCGGCAACATCCGGGCCGCTTCGCTTGCCGTGGGTGTACGATGTCTGCGCCTTGCGCGTGCGGCCGGGGCGCTGCCCAAAGGCGTCGTGTCGGTCGCGTCGATCGCCTGCGCGGCGCGCTTTCTCTCCGAGAACCCGGGTCGCGCGCTTCTCACGACGGGGAGCAAGGAGCTTGCTCCCTATACGCGCGTCGCCGATTTCTCGGAGCGCTTCTTCGTGCGTGTGCTCCCGCTGCCCGGTGCTATAACGAAGTGCATCGACGCGGGGTTTTCGCCGTCGCACGTCATCGGCATGCAGGGGCCCTTCACCCGCGAGCTCAACGAGGCGATGCTTCGGCAGGTGGGAGCCCAGTGGCTTGTGACCAAGGACTCGGGAACCGTAGGCGGCACGGCCGAGAAGCTTGCCGCCGCGCGCGACGTGGGAGCGCGCTGCATCGTGGTCACCCGTCCCGCCGAGGGAGACGGGGGCCTTTCGCTTCGGGAAGTGGAAGACGCACTCTTACGGGAGTTCGCGCGCTAGGCGCTCGCCGCGCCTGCGCGTCCTCCCGCCCGCGAGGAGGAGCGCCCCGAGCAAGCTCGAGCCGTACAAGACCGTCATCCGCCAATAGCTCGAGGAGGACGCCCGGAACTGGCGCAAGCAGCCCTTCAATAAGTTGCGGTGAAATAGTGTCTGTTTTTGCTGCTAGATAGCATATTCAGTCCCTAATTCACCGCAACTTGTTGGTGGTGGCTTACTGGTAGCGTAGGCACTCCACCGGGTCGAGCTTTGCCGCGCGGCGAGCGGGATAGAAGCCAAAGATTACGCCGATGCCGACGGAGACGGCGAAGGCCAGCAGTACCGTGGCGATTGAAAAGCTCGGTGTGATTTGCCCGCTGGCACCGAGCTCGCCGAGAACCCCTGATCCTGCGGCAAACATCGCAAGAGCCCAGGCCAGCAGATAGCCAATCAGGACACCTAGCAGTCCGCCGGTGACGCACAGCGCCGAGGATTCGGCCAAAAACTGCGCAGTGATATCGCGACGACTTGCGCCCAGAGCGCGGCGGATGCCGATCTCGCGGATGCGCTCCGTTACGTTGGTAAGCATCATATTCATAATGCCGATACCGCCGACAAGCAGCGAGATGCTGGCGACAGCACCCATGATGAGCGAAAACGCGCCCATAAAGGAGTTGAGTGCATCGATGGCGCTTTTCATGGAGGTCGCCGATACACTGTTGTACTCATCCTCCTCCTCGATGCCCTTCATCGCGCGCACCTTGGACTCGATGGTCTTGCAGAGCTCATCCATGTCCGTGTCCTCGGCGGCGAGCGCCGTCACGCTGGGGAATGAAGGATTCTCGTCG
Source organism: uncultured Collinsella sp. (assembly GCA_902494085.1). Classification (GTDB taxonomy): domain Bacteria; phylum Actinomycetota; class Coriobacteriia; order Coriobacteriales; family Coriobacteriaceae; genus Collinsella. The sequence goes on along the minus strand of CABURU010000002.1, from coordinate 53,976 downwards.
CCAAACAGGCCGGAGATGGTTTCGCGTGGCATATACAGCGTGAGCGAGCCCATGGAGTCGCTGCCGCCGTCAATCACGCCGACAATCTGCACCTCGCCGTTGGACACCTTGATGGTTTTCCCCAGCGCATCCTGTTCGTTGCCGTAAAGCTGATCGGCGCCGCCGCGGCTGATGAGCGCCACGCGCGAGCCTGATTGAGACTCGGCCTGGGAATAGGTACGCCCCGCAACGAGCTTTCCGGCCCCCACGGCGTCGAGCATGTCGCTATCGACACCCTGTGCCATGACGGTATAGCTTTTATCGCCGGTCTTGTACTCGGTATACGCGCTGTCGACAATGCCGATCTGCTCTATCTGCGGCACCAGTTTTTGAAGCTTCTCGATGTCCGACTCTGTGAGTTCTTGCGACGAATAGATTTGCACCATGCGTGCCGCATTGAGGCCCAGGCTGTTGACCAGGCTGTTTTGGATGCCGCCGATGAGCGAAGTCATGGCGATAACCGAGGCGATGCCGATGACAATGCCCAGGATGGTGAGCAGGCTGCGCCCCTTGTTGGCCTCGAGCGAGTGAAGGGCTTCCTGGATGAGATCGCGGGCGCTCATGCCATCTTTCCTTTCGGCGGGTTGGCGGAGGCGGAAATCATGGGCAGGCTATCCACGGCGCTGCGCAGGGTCCGCGGTGCATGTGGAATATACGCGCCATCGTGAATGCGACCGTCGCCGATGGTCACGGCACGGTCGGCCTCGGCGGCGATGCCGGGGTCGTGTGTGATAAGCACGATGGTTTTGCCGCGCTTCTGGAGCTTATGGAAGGTCTCCATCACAAGCGCTCCGGTAGCGGAGTCCAGGTTTCCCGTCGGCTCATCGGCCAGGATGATGGGCGGGTCATTGACGAGGGCGCGCGCGATTGCGACGCGCTGCATCTGGCCGCCCGAGAGCTCGGATATGCGGTGGTCCCAGTGGTCGACGGGCAGCGTGACAGCCTGCAGCGCGTGAACGGCGCGCATTTCGCGCTGGCTACGGGGCACATTGGTGTAGGCCAGCGGCAGCATGACGTTTTCGATAACCGACAGGCGCGGCAGCAGGTTGAAGCTCTGAAAGACAAAGCCAATGCTCAGGGCGCGGACTTCGGTGAGCTCGTCATCATCGAGCTCGGCCACGTTGAGCCCTTGCAGGTAATAGTCGCCCGCCGTCGGTTTGTCCAGGCAGCCCAGGATGTTCATGAGCGTTGACTTGCCCGAGCCCGAAGGGCCGGTAATGGCGACGAACTCGCCGGGTTCTACCGCCAGGCTCACGTTGTGCAGGATGTGGGCGCAACCCGCCTCGCTCTCAAAAATGCGGTGCACGTTGCGGATGTCGATAACGGGACGCATTACATGCCCTCGTCGTCAGACATGCTGCCCGAATCCGTGCTGTAGCCGCCTTCAGCCGTTGCGTCCGCTCCGGTGTCCATGACGAGGGTGTCGCCATCGCGCAGCTTGGTAACCGGCACGTTGGGGTTGATCTCGTTGCCCTGGTCGTCGCGCTTTACCTGTGTCTTGCCGACTACGGCTTCGTTGTCGTTTTGCGTCACGACGGTCACCTTCACGCGACGGGTATGCTTGCCCTCGTCATCGGTTGCCACGTTGACGTAATAGTGTTCGCCGTCTTCGGTCATGAGCGCCATCGTCGGCACCATCACCACGTCGTCGAGCTGCTCGGTCACCACCGATACCTCGGCCGTCATGCCCGGCTTCAGGCGCGCGTCGGGCGCCTCTATGAGAATGTCGACGTTAAAGGTTACGCTGCCGCCGCCACCGTTGGCGGCGTCGGAGTTTGCCACCGAGGCGATGGCCGTGACCGTTCCCTGGCTTACGATATCGGGAAACGCGGGATACGTGACGTTGGCACTCTGCCCAACGGCGATCTTGGCGATGTCCTTTTCTCCCACCTGTACGGTCACCTTCATCTTGGATAGGTCGGCGATCTGCATGCACTGCTTGCCACCGCTCGTATCGCTTTCGCCCATGATCATGCCGCCTGTTACCGTGGCGCCCACCTTGGCGTTGAGCTCCACGATACTGCCCGAGCTCGGGGCCGTGACCGTACGACTGGCCGCCTTGGCGTTCGCCTGATCGAGGTTTGCCTGGGCCGATGCGAGGCTGCGCTGCGCGGCCGATACGGCGTTCGTGTCCGCCGATGCGGCGGAGACGCCAGCCGCTGCGGAAGCTCCATCGACGTCCGTCGTTGGGGTGGCCTGAGCGGCAGCTGCGGCTTTCTTCGCATTAGCGAGGTCTTCTTGAGCGGCAGCAACTGCACGCTGCGCCTCGGCAACGTTGCGATCGAGCTCGTCGTTTTTAATGGTCATAAGCACGTCGCCCTCGTTGACGGATTGGCCCGCCTGCACGTTGATCGAATCGACCGTACCGTCGACAGAAGGGGAGACCACTGAGGACGAAATGGGTTTGAGCTGGCCTTTCGCCTCGACCGTTGTGGTAAACGTGCCCTCGGTCACCATGTCGGTCACCGGCCCGTTGTTGCCTGCGGGCCGTGCGTTGATGGCTAAGGTCACGACAACGGCGATGAGCACAATGGCGGCCACGACGCCGGCCGCAATGCCGCGTCGGATGAGCTTTTTGCGTCGACGTTCGGCACGTTTTGCCTTGAGCTTGGCATATGCCTCTTCATCGGAAATCTCGGTCGCATCGTTCGCGCGTCCGCTCTGCTTATCGGCATGTACGTTTGTAATCAGAGGAATCGTTTCGGTGACATCTTCGAGCGTGTGCTCGGTATCATCCGGGCCCGGGGTGGTCGTGGGGACATTCGGCATAGCGTCTCCTTTATAGAAAGTACCTCGATAAGTATATGCGCCCACCGGTTGGGGTGGGCGCATAGAACGGTTTCTTTCGGAACTGTTAGATTGGTCGCAGCGGTTCCACGTTGTAGGAATGCGCGCGTTGCACTACGAGTGGACAACCACGCATAGGCCGACTTTGATGCAGTCGTGAAGTGCCTTGGCGTCTGCCAGGCGCAGGTTGATGCAGCCGTGGCTGCCGCACCATTTGTACGACTCGGCGTTATCGAAGCTCTTGTCGTTTTGCCAGGTGGCATCATGGAAGCCGATCATGTTGCCCTCAAACGGCATCCAGTAGCTCACCGGACTCTCGTATTTGGGCTTGCCGGTCTCGGGGTCCTTGGCTCCGATCAGGGTGCTGCCGCCGTCGTTGCTGTTGATCTGCCAGACGCCCTCGGGCGTGGCGTCCTCGCCCGGCTTGCCCGAGATAAAGTTGGCCTCCCAAACGATATTTCCGCTCTCGTCATAGTAGCGCGCGTGCTGTTCGGACAAGTCGACGTCGATATACGCCTTCCAGTCGGGCTCTCCCTTTGCGGTAAAGGTGTCGGCCTTCTGGGAGTACTTGATCTCGATTTCGCCGGTCTGCTTGTTGTTAATGGCGTCCTCGACCTGCTTGGCGAGCGAGCTGCTGTCGATGGACCAACCAAAGTCGCCGCCTTCGACGGCGCACTGCTTGCCATCGGCGCGCGTCCACCAGCGAGTGGAGCCCACGGTATTAAAGCCGTTGGCGAGTTCGGCTGCCCAGTTGCTGATCTGCGACGTATCGAGCGTTGGGTTGGCGGGATCGGCAAAGCTGATCCACTGCAATACGGAGCTGCCATCAACCTTGCCGGCATCCTCGCCGTTGAGCTTGAGGGTCACGTTGACGCCCAGGAAGTTGTTGGCGGCATCGCATGCGGCCTGAATCTGATCATCGGTCAGCGTTCCATTGAGCGGCCCATAGGCATCGTTGCCGAGCTTGGAAAGATCTACGGACTCGGCCAGCGACGCAAGCTCGAGCTCGGCATACTTAATGACATGCTCGCGGTTGATTTTCTCGTTGGAGCGCGCCTTCTCGACGGTAAACTTGCCGGCCTGCTCGTCATAGGAGCTATTGGCCTCGAACGTGCCCGAACGGCCCTCGTTAAACTCGTCGATAGCGGCGCCCAGGTCCTCCTCAAACTTCTTTTGGTCAAAGGCGTCGGAGAGCATGGACAGGTCGACGTCTTGATCAAGATCGACTTCGTTGGAGGTAGCGGTTGTTTTGGTCTTGCCGCTTAAGGATTCCACAAGGCGGACCGGCCAAATAAAGGCTTCGTTGTGGCTGATGATTTCTTTTGCGGCAGCTTCGCCGTCGACGATGGGCTCATCGGACTCGGGCTGATAGGTCCAGCTAAAGTCATCGCCTGTCACGGTGAGCTTATAGTGCTTCCATGCCGAGTTGACCTTGGTGGCGGCAGACGAAGCGTTGGAGAAGGAGACGTCGACGCCGGCAATGGTGGTGTTGGGGTAGGCTACCTGCGAAAACGCTACGACGCCTACGATACAGACAATGACGATTAGACCCAGGATGACAAAGAGCGTCGTCTTTTTGCCCGACTTATTGTTCTCGGCGGGTTTGCGCGCGGGGCCGCGATCGCCTTGAGCGTGCGTGGGGGGCTGCTTGGGCGCATTGCCGTTTGCCTGGCGCTGCTGACGTTGTTGACGCTGCTGTCGCTGTTGGTTCGGGCGTTGGGAAGCGTTTGCCGCACCACGCTGCTGACCGTGGCTCGGCGCGATAGGACGCGGCGACTGAACGCCGCCGGTGTGCCTGCTCGGCTGCTGCGGATCGGGAATCAGTTGAGTTCGATCGTTTTGCGACATCGTATGCATATCCTTCGATTTTCGCCTTGCGGTTCATCGTGTTTTTACTGGGCTTGCATTATAGCGATTGCCCTGCTGTTTGTGGTACGGAAACGGTGGCATTCAAAAGAGGTGGGACATTTGTCCCACCTTTGAGTCGTTCTTTGCCGCTATCCGCACACACCGCATTTTGCACAGGCCGAAAGTGCGGCCGGAGCCTGCGCGATGCCGCCCTTTGCCGTCTCGCGCAGCGTGGCCGGCAACGCGTGGCCCACTGAGAGCATGACATGTGCCATCTGGTCAAACGGCACCAGGCTCTTAATGCCTGCGAGGGCGAGTTGTGCCGAGCTAAAGGCCGCTGCCACGCCGATGGCGTTGCGGTTTTGGCAGGGCACCTCCACGAGGCCACCGACGGGGTCACAAACGAGGCCCAGCAGGTTACTCAGCGCGATGGAACTGGCGTCAAGCGCCTGCTCGGGCGTGCCGCCGAGCATCTGCACCAGCGCGGCGGCTGCCATGGCGGCGGCGCTTCCGACCTCGGCTTGGCAGCCGCCCTCGGCGCCGGCAACGCAGGCGCTTGTGGTGAGGTTGAGGCCGATGGCGGCTGCGCAGTAGAGCGCGTCCATGACTTGCTCGTCGTCGAGCTGAAGGTGATCGGCGAGCGCCAGCACGCAGCCGGGCACGACACCCGCGGATCCTGCCGTCGGAGCTGCGACGATCACGCCCATGGTGGCGGAGCGCTCGAGCACGGCCATGGCGCGGGCCACGGCTTCGGTCTGGACGGGGCCCATCAGGCTTTCACTCAAATCGTTGCAGCGGGTTGCTTCGACGAGCTTGGCCTCGCCGCCGATAAGCCCGCCGAGCGAGCGCTGCGGATTGGCGATGGGGGCCGTTGTCTCCTCGCGCATGACGTCGAGCACGCGGCGCATGGCGGCGACGGCGTGGGCCTCGCCGGTCAGACGTGCCTCGCGAACGGCCATGACGGCACCGATGCTGAGTCCCAGTTCCTCGCACGCATCGAGCAGCTGCTCGCCGTCGTCGAAGATCTCCTTAGCCGAGACGCCGGGGGAGAGCGACGAGGCAGAACCGGGGAGCTCGATAAAGGTCGCGTAATCGACATTGTCGAGCTTGCGGAGCATGGGGACGACGGTGTCGTCGGGCGCGCCGTCGGTCTCAAAGACGGAGTAGGCCTGTCCGCCCACTTCGGTGCGGTAGGTGCGGCAGAAGGCGATGTTTACATGGGCGTAGGCGAGCAGGTTGGTGAGCGCGGCGAGCACGCCGGGAACGTCCTTGTGCGCCACGAAGAGCGTGGAATACATGCCCGAGATGTCGACGCCGACGCCGTTAATGCGGCTGATGCGCATCTTGCCGCCTCCCAGGCTCTCGCCGCGGACCTGTGCCGTGGCGCCCGTGTCGTCGACCATGTCGATGTCGACGGTATTGGGGTGGATGGAGGCGTCGTCGCCCTTGATGCCAAAGTGATATTCGAGGCCCTGCTCGCGTGCGAGGTCGAAGGCCTGCTTGATGTTCTCGTCATCGGTGTCGAGGCCCAGGATGCCTGCGACGAGCGCGCGGTCGGTGCCGTGGCCGCGGTAGGTGTGGGCGAAGGAGTTCCACAGGCCAAAGGTGACTTTGGTGATGCGGCCTTCCAGCAGGCTGGCAGCAACTTGGGCGCAGCGCAGGGCGCCGGCGGTGTGCGATGAGCTGGGGCCGACCATGACGGGGCCCAAGATCTCGAATGCCGAGGTCGTAGCTAGTGTTTGCGGCTTGCCTGCCATGGATGCTCCTTATCTATCCCGTCGTCCCGAGGGGCGGGGCATACTCTGTCCCGCCGTTCCGAGGGCTTTAGTATTTGGTCGCCTGCTCGGACAGTCCTGCTCGCACGGAGGCCACATTAAGTGGCCTCCGGCTCGTGCGGAACTCGCGATCGACCAAATACTAAAGCCCTCGGAACTTAGGATACATGGTTGGAGTCGCTCTGCTGCAAAATTTATCGGCCTGTGATTTATTCCATGTCCCAGGTAGGCTCATCTTCACCACCTTTAAATAAAAAAGAAGTACCGGTTGGGGCCGGTACTTCTTTTGGTGCGTTGTTATTTGGCTGTAGCTTTTCGAGTTAGCTTACAGGCCGCAGGCTGCTTTGAGTTCTTCGACTCGGTCGGTTTTCTCCCAGGTGAAGTCGGGGTCTTCGCGGCCGAAGTGACCGTAGGCTGCCGTCTTTTCGTAGATGGGGCGACGCAGGTCTAGGTCGCGGATGATTGCGCCCGGGCGCAGGTCGAAGGTCTTCTCTACGGCTTCAACGATCTTGTCCTCGGCAACATGCGCGGTACCGAAGGTGTCGACCATGATTGAGAGGGGCTTGGAAACGCCGATGGCGTAAGCAAGCTCGACTTCGCAGCGATCGGCCAGGCCGGCGGCGACCACGTTCTTGGCGACCCAGCGCGCGGCATACGCGGCGGAGCGGTCGACCTTGGTGCAGTCCTTGCCGCTAAAGGCACCGCCGCCGTGACGGCCGTAGCCGCCGTAGGTGTCGACGATGATCTTGCGGCCGGTGAGGCCCGTGTCGCCCATGGGGCCGCCCACGACAAAGCGACCGGTGGGGTTCACGTAGATGTCCGCGTTGTCCCACGGCATGTTCTCAGCGGCCATGACCGGGGTGATGACGTGCTCGATGAGGTCGGCCTTGATCTTGCCCATGTCCTCGATCTCGGCGGCATGCTGCGTGGAGATGACGATGGTCGTGACCTCGACGGGCTTGCCGTCCTCGTAGCGCACCGTGACCTGGGTCTTGCCGTCGGGGCGCAGGTAGGGCAAGGTGCCGTCGTGGCGCACGGCGGCCAGGCGCTCGGCCAGGCGGCTGGCAAGGTAGTGCGGCATGGGCATTAAAGTCTTGGTCTCGTTGGAGGCGTAGCCAAACATCATGCCCTGGTCGCCGGCGCCAATCAGGTCGATCGGGTCGGTGGTCGCGCCGGTCTGGGTCTCGAAGGACTCGTCGACGCCCTGGGCGATATCGGGGGACTGCTCGTGGATGAGGCTCATGACGCCGCAGGTGTCGCAGTCAAAACCGAACTTGGCGCGGTTGTAGCCGATGCGGCGGATGACGCCGCGGGCGATTTCCTGCACGTCGACGTAGGCCTGGGTGCGGATCTCGCCGGCAACGATGACGGTGCCGGTGGTCACGAGGGTCTCGCAGGCGCAGCGGACGTTCTCCACGTTGGCGGGCACGCCGTTGGGCGCAATATAGCCCTGCTCCTGGAGCTCTATTTCTTTGGCGAGGATTGCGTCGAGGACGGCATCGCTGATCTGGTCGGCGATCTTGTCGGGATGGCCTTCGGTCACCGACTCCGACGTAAACACAAAGGACCCCTGTTGGGGCGGGATGGAACGAAGTTCTTCTGACATGATTGTCCTTTCAAAAACGTGTCCCGGCGACCGTTACCATTCCGCCGGGCTCTGTATGCAAGGGCACATCATAGCGCGTAAATCCAACATTCACACCCTTTCCGCACCTAGTCATTGGGGACAGGCTTAAATGAGTGGCCTTAAACTAAGAACGTCCCCAAAGACTGGTCATTTATGTCTGTCCCCAATGAGTGATGACTGGTCATTTAAGTCTGTCCCCAATGAGTGGGTCGGTGCCCTTTGTGCGGAGGTCGCATTGTTGCTTTATACTGGTGCAGTTAGACATCCATCCTGCAATCGAGGAGATTTCCATGGCATCAGACGTTCGCGTCCGCTTTGCACCCTCACCGACGGGCAAGCTGCACATTGGCGGCGCCCGCACCGCTATCTATAACTGGGCTTTCGCCCGCTCAAACGGCGGCACGTTCATCCTGCGCATCGACGACACCGACCCCACCCGCTCCACCGACGAGAACACGCAGATCATTCTGCGCGCCATGCGCTGGCTTGGCCTGGACTGGGACGAGGGTCCCGAGGTGGGCGGCGACTATGGCCCCTACGCCCAGACCGAGCGCCTGGACCTGTACAAGCAGGCTGCCCAGAAGCTTTGGGACGAGGGCAAGGCCTATCCCTGCTTCTGCACCAAGGAGCAGCTCGACGCCGACCGTAAGGCCGCGCAGGAGCGCAAGGACCCCTTCCAGGGCTATCAGCGTCGTTGCCGCGATCTTGATCCCGAGGAGGCCCGTCGCCGCATTGAGGCCGGCGAGTCCTACGTCCTGCGCATCAAGGTGCCCGAGGACCGCGGCGACGTCGTCATCCACGACGCCGTCCACGGCGAGGTGACCTTCGATGCCAAGGAGCTCGACGACTTTGTCATCTTCCGTTCCGACGGCACGCCCACGTACAACTTCGCGACCGTCGTCGACGACGCCATGATGAAGATCACCCACGTCATCCGCGGCGACGATCACCTTTCCAATACCCCGCGCCAGGTTATGGTCTACGAGGCCCTCGGCGCGCCTGTGCCCACGTTCGCCCACATCTCTATGATCCTGGGCGCCGACGGCAAGAAGCTCTCCAAGCGTCACGGCGCCACCTCGGTGGAGGAGTACCGCGACGCCGGTTACCTGCCCGATGCCTTCGTCAACTATCTGGCACTGCTCGGCTGGTCGCTCGACGGCGAGACCACGATCATCCCGCGCGACGTCCTGGCCAGCAAGTTCTCGCTCGACCGCATCTCCAAAAACCCCGCGACCTTCGACCCCAAGAAGCTCGACTGGGTCAATGCCGAGTACATCAACGGCATGTCCGACGCGCAGTTTGCCGACGAGATCATGGTCCCCGAGCTGCACGAGGCAGGCCTCATCGAGGGTAACGTCGAGTATGGCGAGGACTGGATCGACGCGCTCGCTGCCATTGTCAAGCCGCGCACCAAGATGCCGGCCGACGCCGTTACCGTCGCCGCCCCTATCTTTGCCACGGCCGAGACGCTCGAGTATGACGAGAAATCCGTCAACAAGGGCCTGGCCAAGGAGGGCATGGGTGCCATTCTGGCCGCCGCCAAGGCCGCGCTTGAGGGTGTTACCGAGTGGACGGCCGCTAACATCGACGCTGCGCTTGAGCCGCTGCCCGAGCAGATGGACCTCAAGAAGCGTGTGGTGTTCCAGGCCGTGCGCGTCGCCGTTTGCGGCAACATGGTGAGCCCTCCGCTGGGCGAGACCATAGCGCTCGTCGGCCGCGACGACTGCCTGGCGCGTATCGATCGCGCCCGCACGATGGCGCTGTAATCGCTGCGCAAACGTATGTATCCGAGCCCCGTTCACCCCGAGCGGGGCTCTTGTTTCTGTATGTGTATGGGATTGGAGGTGCTGGGGCCATGGCCGAGCAACTTTCGCTGTTTGGTTCGCCGGAACCGGAGGAAGCTCCGAAGTCCGCGGCTCCTGCCGCCGCCCCGGCGCAGCCCGAGCCCGCACCTGAGCCCATCGCCGCCTATGCGAGCGTGGTTCTCGACATCCCGACGCGTGCGCTGTCCGAGCCGTTTGCCTACGGCATTCCGCAGCCCCTTGCTAGCGAAGCGCAGATCGGATCCACGGTCCTGGTCCACTTTGGCAACCGTGCCGCCGCAGGCTATATCGTCGATATTGCGCCCGAACTGGGCGACTTGCAAGGCAACATTACCCTCGACACCGCGCGCATCAAGCCTATCGAGACCATCCTCAGCAAACCGCTCTTTGGCGCCGAGTCCGCCCGTATTGCACGTTGGATGAGCCGCGAGTATGTTGCGACGCTTTCCGAGTGCCTGCGCCTGTTCTTGCCTCCGGGCGGAAGCCCGCGCGTGGTCAAGGGCGATGACGGCGTGTGGACCGTTGAGCGCCCTGCCGTTAAACCCATCCAAAACCGCTGGGTCATGCTCACGCCCGAGGGTTTCGACTACACGCCGCCAAAGACCGCGGTCCGTCAGCGTCAGCTCATCGAGGCGCTCCAGTGCGGCCCGGTCACGACGCGCGACCTCAACCTGCTCTATAACAGTATGTCGGCGACCATCAAGGCGCTCGAAAAACGCGGCGTCGTGGTGGTGGAGGAGCGCCGTGCCTGGCGCGGTTGCAGCGAGCAGACCACGCTGTCCTCGGCAAGCGGCAAGGCGCCGGTCTCTCTTACCAACGGCCAGCAACAGGCACTCGCGCAGATTGAGCGCGCCCGTCTGGACGCTCATGGCGACGTGGTGCTGGTCGACGGCGTCACCGGCTCCGGCAAAACCGAGGTGTACCTCTCCGCCATCGAGCGCGTGCTCGCAGCCGGTCGCTCGGCGTGCGTGCTTGTGCCCGAGATCTCGCTTACGGCCCAGACCGTCGGCCGCTTCCGTTCGCGCTTTGGCGAGACGGTCGCCGTGTTCCATTCGCGCCTTTCGGCCGGCGAGCGTCTGGACCAGTGGGATATGGTCGCCAGCGGTGCGGCCCGCGTGGTAGTCGGCGCCCGCTCGGCGCTCTTTTGCCCGCTCAGCGACCTTGGTCTCATCATCATCGACGAGGAGCACGAGACCAGCTACAAGCAGGGCTCTAGTCCGCGCTACCATGCGCGCGAGGTGGCGGCCGAGATGGCTCGGCGCTACCGCTGCCCGCTCGTGTTGGGCTCCGCCACGCCCTCGGCCGAGGCCCTCGACCGCTGCCGCCGTGGCACGTATAACGGTGCCACCTGGACGCGCGTCGAGATGCCCGAGCGCCCGGGACACGCCGTGCTGCCGACAGTCCGCATTGCCGACCTGCGCCGCGAGTTCTCGCACGGCAGCCGCTCTATGTTCTCAAAACCCTTGATGGAAGGTCTGGAGCGTGTGGTCGAGCGCCGCGAGAAGGCAGTGCTACTACATAACCGCCGTGGCTTTGCGCCGTTCCTGATGTGCCGCGAGTGCGGCTGCGTCCCAACCTGCAACCACTGCTCCACCGCGCTTACGTATCACGAGCGCACGCACACGCTGCAGTGTCACACCTGCGGATCGTCTTGGCGCGTGCAGCCGTATCCCGCGCCCACGAGTCGTTGCCCCAAATGCGGTAGCCGCTATCTGGCAAAAATGGGCCTGGGCACTCAGCAGATCGAGGACGCACTGCACCAGATGCTGCCCGAGGATGTCGCCATCATTCGCATGGATGCCGATTCCACGCGCGGCAAGGATGCGCACAAAAAACTGCTCGAGCAGTTCGATGCCGCCGATTGTGCGGTGCTGCTGGGCACGCAGATGATCGCCAAGGGCCTTGACTTTCCCGAGGTCACGCTTGTGGGCGTGGTCAATGCCGACTTTGCCCTCAAGCTGCCGGACTTCCGCGCAGGGGAGCGCGCCTACGACCTGCTGGAACAGGTGGCGGGCCGTGCCGGTCGCGGCGATCGTCCCGGTGAGGTGATCATCCAGACCTACCTGCCCGAGGATCCGGTCATTCGCGCCGTCGCTGAGCACGACCGTTCGATCTTTACCGACTACGACCTGGATCAGCGCCGCGACGCGCTGTACCCGCCGTTTATTCGCCTGGTCAACATTTTGGTGTGGTCGGCGAACCGAGACGACGCGCACGACTACATCGGGCGCATTGCAAAGCTTCTTAAGCGCCGCTGGCATGCCGCCGCGCCAGACTTTTTGCGGACGGGCAGCGCGGTGCCGCAGGTGCTGGGCCCGGCTTCGTGTGTAATCGAGAGAGCCAAGGACCGTTACCGCTTCCATCTGCTTGTGAAGTCGCCCGTGGGGTACCATGTCTCTGATGATATCGACGCCTGCCTCAAAGAGGCGGGCTCCATGCGCGGCGTGAGCGTGAGCGTTGACGTCGATGCCTATGATTTGATGTAACAACCCGAAAGGATGGCCATGGAAGCCAACGGAATCGTACTGTCGCCCGACCCTCGTCTGCGCCAGGAGTGCGCCGTCATCGAGGAGATCACCCCGGCGATTGAGGCGCTTGCCGAGAAGATGAAGAAGATGATGTTCGAGAACGGCGGTTGCGGCCTGGCTGCCCCGCAGATCGGCGAGCTTATTCAGCTCGTTACCATCGACTGCGATTACAGCGACAAGAACGACTACGACCCCTACGTGCTCATTAACCCCGTGATCGTGGAGCAGAGCGACCATCTGATACCGTTTAGCGAGGGCTGCCTTTCCATTCCTGGTATTAGCTGCGAGATCGAGCGTCCCGACCATGTCGTCGTCGAGGCGTACGACCTGGATGCAAACCTGATTCGCTACGAGGCCTCGGGCGATCTGTTCTGCGTTTGTCTGCAGCACGAGATCGATCACCTGCACGGCAACACCATGTTCGAGCGACTGAAGCCTATGCAGAGGCTTAAGGCCGTCAAGGAGTACCAGGACGCCCTAGCCCGCGGCGCTCGACCGGGCGAGACGGAGTAGATCCCACCGTCCCCGGTGCTGAGCGCCCACATATCATCCCGTGCTCAAACATTCTCGCTGCGCTGCGAAACTGCGCGCGGGACGATATGTGGGCGCTCAGCACCGGGGACTGCGTTGTTCTGGCTCGGTTCGCCCGGGTGCCGTCGGGCCAGGGAGGGGCGTCTTCGCTGATAGTCTTTGTTGAGAGGGAGCTGCTTTTATTGCGGCTCTTTCTTTGGTTTTGGGTATATTTGTTCTTGTCGAATTGTTATTGCGGATGGGCTGGTGACTTGGCTTTCCGCTGTTATTTGTAGCCGTCTCGGCTTTGGTTGAGGGGAGACGTCCTTTATGCGTATTGTGTTTATGGGTACGCCTGATTTTGCTGTGCCTTCGTTGACTTCGCTCGTCGAGGCTGGGAATGAGATTGCGCTTGTTGTTACTCGTCCCGATGCTGTTCGCGGGCGTGGTAAGAAGCTTGTGCCTTCTCCTGTTAAGGCCAAGGCGCTTGAGCTGGGGTTGCCGGTTGTTGAGGCTAATCGTATGACGCCGGAGGTTATTGAGGCGCTCCGGGCTGTCCAGGCCGATATTTTCTGTGTGGCTGCCTATGGCTGCATTTTGCCCGATGAGGTGCTGCATATGGCGCCGCTTGGTATTGTGAATGTTCATGCGTCCTTGCTGCCTCGTTGGCGTGGGGCTGCTCCCATTCAGCGTGCGATTCTCGCTGGTGATGAGGTTGCTGGCGTTTCTATTATGCGTATTGGACATGGCGTGGATACCGGCGCCTATTGCGCCCAGGCGTCTACGTCGGTTGCCGGTAAGCATGCCGAGGCGCTGACTATGGAGCTTGCTGAGCTTGGTGGCAAATTGCTTGCCGATACGCTTCCTTCTCTTGCCGATGGCACCGCCGTGTGGATTGAACAGGATGAGGCGCTCGTTACCCATGCTGCCAAGATTTCTAAGCAGGAGATGCGTCTGGATCCGCAGATGGCGGCACTCGATTGCGTGCGTCATGTGCTGGCCTCATCCGATACCGCGCCTGCTCGTTGCGTGATTTCCGGCAAGACCGTGCGCGTGCTCGATGCTGCACCGGCCGATGTCTCGCTTGGCGAGGGCGCTGTTGACGTTAAGAACAAGCGTGTGTACCTTGGCCTTTCCGATGGCTCGGTTGAGTTGCTCGAGGTTAAGCCTGATGGCAAGCGTGCTATGTCTGCTTCTGCTTGGGCTGCTGGTCTGCAGGGTGCCGATCTTTCGTGGGGTGTTTTGTCATGAGCAAGCTGTCTCCCGCGCGCAAGCTTGCGCTCGATGTGCTGATGGAGGCCGATCGCCGCGGCATGTATGCGCGTGACGTGCTGTCCTCTCGCGCATCGGCCAAGGCTATTGACCAGCGCGATTCCGCTTTTGCCGCCCGCTTGGCGCTTGGTGTGGCCGCCACGCAGGGTATTTTGGACGAGCTGCTCGATCAGTTTCTTGATAAGCCTAAAAAGGTTGCGCCGCGTGTTCGCATGGCACTTCGTATCTCGGCCTTCGAGATGCTCTATCTGCATTCGCCTGGCCGCGTTGCTGTAAGTCAGGGTGTTGAGCTGGTTCGCTGCGGCGCTAAGTCTGCCGCTGGCTTGGCCAATGCTGTACTGCATAAGGTCGCGGACAATGTTGAGGACTTTGCCACGGCGTCCGATGTAGATGAGCCTGAGCGACGCCTGGTCCGTCTGTCGCGCCTGATGGGTCTGCCGCGTTGGCTGTGCGCTCGTATTATGGCTTCGTTTGACACGCCTGAGGGTGCGCTTAACTTTGCCGGTAATCTGGCCTCCGCGCCGTTGGCCCTGCATGAGAACGCCTTTGCGACCAAGCCCGATCCGTATATCTCGCAGCTCGTCGCGCCTGTCTTCCCGGGCTGCCATGCCCCGGTTGATGCCCAGGTTACCGTTGCTTCGGGTGTGTTTGAGCGTGCTGCCGCGGTGGCATCTGATCTCAACGCGCAGCTTATCGCCACGGCAGCCACGCGCCCTGGAAGCTGCCTTGAGATTGGTGCCGGTCGTGGCACCAAGACCTATGTGATGATGTGCCAGGCCAAGCGTGCAGGCTATGAGCGTCAGCATACGGCGCTCGATCTGCATGATCGCAAGTGCGATCTGAATCTCGCTCGCCTGCATAAGGCCGGTATTCAGGGCGTTCGTACGGTTTCGGGTGATGCCTGCGAGCTTGATGAGGTGCTCACATCGTTTGATGCCATGCTTGGCGAGCCGGTTAAGTTCGACACGGTTTTTATCGATGCGCCGTGCTCGGGCACCGGCACCATGCGCCGTCATCCCGAGATCCCGTGGCGACTGACTGAAAAGGATGTGACGGTTGAGCTGCCCAAACTGCAGCTGACGATGCTCAAGGAAGCCGCCGCGCGCGTGGCTGCCGGCGGCGAGCTCATCTATGCGACGTGCTCGGTCTTCGACGAGGAGAACACGCAGGTGGTGGATGCTTTCCTGAACTCTCCCGAGGGCGCCGGCTTTAGCGTGGTGCCGCTTTCCGAGGCGCAGATTCTGCAACTCCCCGAGTTCGATCAGGCCAAGAAGCTCGTCTCCGTACGCCAAAATGACCGCGGACTCTTCCAAAGCGTCCCCGTAAACGCGGATTCCTACGACGGCCACTTCTGCGCCCGCCTGGTCCACAAGTAACTACTAAGTTGCGGTGAAATAGGGATTGAATATCGGCTTCTACCCATCAAACAGTCCTTATTTCACCGCAACTCAGAAGGTCATGCGAGCGGAGACCGCAATAGCGGTTAAGAGTGGTAAAAATATCCCCGTCTCATACTTGCTGTTATCAAAAGTAGGGCGGATTACGGGGCTAGATTGGTGATGCCCGACCACAGCAAATATGGCCTAAATAAAACCGCAGGTAGATGGCTTGTTGAAATTTGCTACTTACCGGAATGGATAGAGGTTGTCAACTCAGCCCCGTAATCCGGCAGAGTTTTGAAATGATACAAACTTAGCATCAGCCCGAAATCTAATCTATAGATAAGTTGCGGTGAAATAGGGATTGAATAGCGGCTTCTAGCCGCCAAACAGTCCTTATTTCACCGCAACTTATCAGGAAACCTGGGTGTCGGGACCGCTTGTCGCTAGTGGCTATGTGGGCAGTTGGCGCAGCAGCCGCTGGTGGCGTTGGTGCTGGAACCACCGCTGCGTTGGTCGGTGTTGTAGAAACCGCTGCCGTCGAACTTAATGCCGCTGGCCGAGAACGTCTTGGATGCCGGGGCTCCGCAGCTGGGGCATACGACCTCGGGCGTCTCGGACATGGGGTGCTCAACCTCAAACACGTTGCCACAGCTCGTGCACTTGTAATCGTAGCGCGCCATAATACTTCCTTTTCAGCACAAAGCGGGCAGATCGCTCTGCCCGCAAAAATTCAAACAGCTGTAACTGTACCCCATATCGAGGGTTTTATCACGCTTCGCCCCAGAATCTATGGGTGCTGCGCAGGAGCTTCGCAGTTTTGCCCTCGGCCGCCGCAATGTCGGCCTCCTGCGCCTGCCATGTCCAGTTGCCCGTGGCCACGCCCGGCACGTTCATACGTGCATCGTCGCCCAGGCCCAGTATGTCCTGCAGCGGCATCATAACGAGCGGCGCATCGCTTGCCAGGGCGTTGCCCATGAGCTCGCTTGCCAATGCAATGCCGCTCGGCTCATCGCCGCCTGCAAAGGAGCGCGTGCACCAGCCGGCAAGCGTCGAGGTGTCGTGCGTCGAGGTGTACAGGATCTTGCCCGGTGTGGGATGAATTCCGCAGCGAACGTCGTAGTCGCTAAACTCCAGCACGTCCATGCCGGGGAAACCACAGGTCGAAGCCATCGCACGAACACCAGGCGTCAGATACCCCAGGTCCTCGGCGATAAAGTTAAGCGGACCCAGCTCGTCGTAGGCCGTCTGGAACAGGTCCTTGCCCGGTCCCGCAAGCCAGCGGCCGTCGGCACAGGCCTTGCCGGCGGGGATGCTAAAGTAGCTGTGGAAACCCAGGAAATGGTCCAGGCGCACGCGGTCGTAGAGCGAAAACGCACGGCGCAGGCGGTCGAGCCACCAACGATAGCCGTTTTCCTTCATGTGATCCCAGCGGAAGGTGGGGTTTCCCCACACTTGCCCCTCCGGCGCAAAGTTGTCGGGCGGCGCGCCCGAAATCTCAATCGCCTTGCCGGTATCGGACAGCCAGAAGTTCTCGGGCTCGCTCCACGCGTCGGCTGAATCGTCCGAGACATACATCGGGATATCGCCGATGACCTCGATGCCCTTCTTGTGCGCATAGTTCATGAGCTCGCACCAGGCCAGGTCAAAGCGATACTGCATGTACGCCTGCAGCTCGGCCTCGTCGTGGAAGCGCTTGTCATCGATCAGATACTCGTTGTAGCGCGCGACATCTGCCGGCCAATCGTGGCGCGACAGACCCTCAAAGTGCTTCTTTACCGCCATGTAGACGCAGTACTTCTCGAGCCAGTCGGCGTTGCGATGTTTAAACGCCGTGTACAGCGGGTCGGCATCCTCGCCGCCGCGGGCCTTCCAGGTGACGAAGTCGGCAGCCAGCTCCTCGTGGCTCTCGGGCAACAGGTCGATATTGCCTGCAAAGGCAGAGGGACCGGCATAGGGGGAGCGGAAGAAGTCGGTTGGATTGACGGGCAGGACCTGCCAGTAGCGCATGCCCATGGCGGCCAGATGGTCGATAAAGCGACGCGTGGGCGCACCGATTGTGCCGGGTTTGCCGTCATCGGTCGGCACCGAGGTGATGTGGCACACGACGCCTGCGCCGTGATCGAGCGGCTCCTGCAGGCGCTTCTCGGCATGGTGATAGATGATCGAAGAGCCCAGCGGGTATAGGTCGAGCGTAACCGTGCCGTTGTGGATTTCGCACTCGTGGCCGCTGATCACGTCGCTTGCACATTCGCCGAGCGCTGGGATCGTCACACAGTGCGAATTGCGCAGACTTCGGTTGATGATAACCGTCGCGGCCTCGCCGTCTTTGCCCGTGCGGGTGTAAGCCAAGACTTCGTCGTTGAGCGCAAAGGCCTTGATCTCGCCATCGACCATAAAGGGCAGCGCGCGGCGCACGGCAGACGCGTTCTTAACGATGGCCAGCGTGTCGAAGTCGTGGAGTTGGTCCTTGGTCGGCAGTGTACGGCGGTTGCCAGGATCGGTGAGGCCCTCCAGGCCGTACTCATCGCCATAATAGATCGAGGGTACGCCCGGGAAGGTCATCTGCATGAGCGTCGCCAGCCAAAAACGGCTCTTGGCCAGGCCCATCGAGTTATCGTCCAGGCGCCATTTGCTGCGTTCGCTCTCGGGCAGCTGCGACTCATCTGGGCCGCCGCCGAGCACCGAGATAATGCGAGGACGGTCGTGGCTCGAAAGCAGATTGAGTGCGCAGGCCAGTGCCTCGCGCGGGTAGTTCTCGCGCAGGGTCTCGATGTCCTCGGCAGCCTGATATGCGTTCTTGTAGCCCATCAAAAAGCCGATGACCATGTCGCGGAAGGGGTAGTCCATGGCGGAGTCGAGCTCCGAGCCCTGCAGATAGCGACGCAGGTGTCCATAGCTGATCTTGTTGGAAGCGTCCTCCCAGACTTCGCCGAGCAGCAGTGCGTCGGGCTTCTCGGCGAGCACGGCCTTTTTGATTTCGGCCAGGAAGTCGTCGGAAAGCTCGTCGGCCACGTCCAATCGCCAGCCGTGGGCACCGGCGCGCAGCCATTTGCGAATCACGCCGTCCTTGCCCAGGAGCTTCTCGCGCACCAGCTCGGAATTCTCGTTGATGGCGGGCATGTTGCCCACGCCCCACCAGCAGTCATACGAACCGTCCTCATGGAAGTAAAACGCATCGCGCCACGGCGAGTCCTCGCTCTGCCACGCACCGACACCGGGATAGTTGCCGTAGCGGTTAAAGTAGATCGAGTCATCGCCCGTATGGTTGAAGACGCCATCCAGGATGATGGAAATGCCGAGCTTCTCGGCTGCCTCGCACAGCTCCGTAAAGTCCTGCTCGGTGCCCAGGATCGGGTCGATCTTGGTGTAATCGGCCGTGTCGTAGCGGTGGTTGCTCGCGGCCTCAAAGATGGGGTTGAGGTAGATGGCCGTAAAGCCTAGCTCGGCAATGCGGGGCAGGTCATTTTGGATACCCTTGAGCGAGCCGCCGTAAAAATCCCAGGTCTTGATGGAGCCGTCTTCGGCACGCTCGTACACGGGCGGCTCGTTCCAGTCTTCGACCATGCGGCGCTGGATTCCGTTGCGCGGTTTTTCGACTTCGGCCTGCGTGCGCTCGCGCCAGTTTTCGTCGCGAGCGTAGCGATCGGGGAAGATCTGGTAGACCATACCGCGCTCGTACCAGGTGGGACGGTTCTCGCGGTGCTTGTAGACGGTAATCTGGAACGACGGGACCTCGGCGTAGTTGCAAGTTACGCCCTCGCCACCGGTGCGACCCTGTGGTGCGCCTAAGCGGACCTCGGGCTGGCCCTCGATGTTGCAGATAAAGCTGTACCAGATAAGACAGGGCTCGGTGCACTCAAGCTCTACGGTAAATATGCCGTCGCCCTCGTGCGTCATGGGATACAGAGACTCACCGATCTCATCGACCCAGGTGCGCAGCGTAAGCGTTGCCTGGTTGGGGTCGGCATCCTCCAAAATCACCGAGAGCGAAACGGAAGTTCCAGTGGTCACAGCGCCAAACGGAGTGCGAAACTGCGGTAGACGGCTGTTGTGAATCAATCTCATAATACGGTCCAGTTCAATAGAATCACGGCCTGCGGGCCATGGGCTTTACGCACAAGATATAAGTATATCTGTTGTACACAGGCTGTATAAACAACATCCGTTTACCATCGGCGAACGGTTGTCCTAGAAAATCGTTTTACCACCCAAATTATCGCGATATTTAAAAACGTCTATACCGATACTATTTGTAGCCAAACAAAAGTACTTCGGTTTACTACGACGAATTGAATGATCTCAACCACAGTCATTTTGGTGATATTAAAACCGCAGGTAGAAGCGTTCTTAATTTCGAAGATTACTCGCCGTGGTCTGCCGGAGCCATTTTGTCGTAGTAAACCGGCCCTCTTTTTAATGCGAAGTTCAACGCAAAAGAGGGCGCCTGGTTGGGGCGCCCTCTTTTGCGTTGAGGAATAAGTTTTAATCGTCCGGATTAGCGGCGCTTGCGGGCGGCCGTTGCCTTGCGGACGGAGGTCTTCTTGGTCGGAGCCTTTTCCTCGGCTGGAACGGCGGGGGAGACCAGGGTCTCCTTGGCGGGCTCTGTCTCTGCCTTAGTCTTGGGAGCGGCCTTAACCTCGGCAGCCTTCGGAGTCGGCTCGGCCTTTACTGCGGGCTTGTCCTCGGCCTTACCCTCTGCCTTGGGAGCTGCAGCCTTGGTCGTGGTCTTCTTGGCCGTCGTCGCGGCGCGTTTGCGCGTGGTGGTCTTGGCGGCCGGCTTTGCCTCGACAGCTGCCTCAGCCTTAGACTCAGCGGGCGTCTCCTCGACTTTGGCGGCCGGCTTTGCAGTAGCCTTCGGGGCCGTCTTCGCGGCGGCCTTCGTCGTAGCGGCCTTGGCCGTCGTCGACTTCGTAGCCGTGGTCTTCTTGGCTGCCGTTGCCTTCTTGGTGGTTGCAGCCGTCTTCTTGGCAGCGGTCTTGGCCGGAGCCTTTGCCGCAGGCTTAGCCTCGGCGGCGGCCTTTACCTCGGGAGCAGCCTCGACCTCGTTGGCCTTCTTGGCAGCGGCGGTCGTGCGCTTGCGCGTGGTCGATGCCTTGGCAGTAGTTGCCTTGGCAGCGGTGGTCTTGCTCGCAGCGGCCTTCGTGGTCGTAGCCTTCTTAGCCGTCGTCTTGCGAGCCGTCGTCTTCTTGGCGGCAGGCTTCGCTGCGGGCTTCACCTCAGGATCGGCTTTAACCGGGTCAGCTTCAGCCGGCTTCTCCTCGACCTTGGGCTCCTCAGCAGCAGCTGGCTCCTTAACGGGCGCCGCAGGCTCGGCCTCATCAGCAACCGGCTCCTCTACGGCCGTAGCAGCCTCCACAGCCGCCGGGCGCTCAATCTCCGGGTGCATAAAGAAGTACAGGTCCAGATACTTGTCGGCCGAGCGCGTCCAGCTATAGTCCTGGCTCATGGCCTGCGTGACTAGCTGGTTCCATGCCTCACGGTTATCCCAGAACAGGCGTGCTGCGCGGAACACCGCGTCGCCCATCTCGTCGCCGTTAAAGTTGGTAAACGAGAAGCCCGTGCCCTCGCCGGTAAACTCGTTATACGGGATCACGGTGTCCTTCAGGCCACCGGTCTCGCGCACGATGGGCAGTGTGCCGTAGCGCATGGCGATGATCTGCGACAGGCCGCAGGGCTCAAACTTCGAAGGCATCAGGAACATATCGGCGGCAGCGTACATGCGCTGCGACAGCGCCGGATCGAACTCGATGCGCGCGGCCATGGTGCCGGGGTACTTGTCCTGGAAGTAGCGCAGACCGTCCTCGTAGTCGCGGTCGCCGGTGCCCAGCACGGCCACCTGAACGCCGCCGGACAGGATGCGGTCGAGCGCGTACATGACCAGGTCCATGCCCTTCTGGCGCGTCAGGCGCGTGACCATCACCATAAGCGGGCGGTCGTCGCGCACCTCGAGCCCCAGTTCCTCCTGCAGCTTGGCCTTGCACACGGCCTTGCCGGAACGGTCGTCAACCGTGTAGTTGGCGGCAATGCGCTTGTCGGTTGCCGGGTCAAAGGCCGCCACGTCAATGCCGTTGAGGATGCCCTGCAGCGCGTAGGAACGCTCGCGCAGTACGCCGTCCAGGCCCTCGCCAAACTCGGGCGTCTGGATCTCGCTCGCGTAGGTGGGGCTCACCGTGGTGATGGCGTCGGCATAGTGCAGCGCGCCCAGCATGTAGTTGATGCTGCAGGCGTCGCAGCGCAACTGCGTGGCGGCCGCCGGAATATGCGCCACACCCAGGATGTCCTCCATCACGGTGTCGCTAAACTGGCCTTGGAACGCCACATTGTGGATCGAGAACACGGTCTTGACGCGGTCATAGAGCGGCAGGCCCTGGTAGAACTCGCGCAAGAACACGGGTGCCAGTGCCGTTTGCCAGTCATTGCAGTGCAGGATGTCGCACTCAAAATCGGCCGGCAGGTGCTGCAGGCTCTCGGTGATGGCCTTGGAGAAGAACGCGAAGCGCTCGCCGTCGTCGAAGAAGCCGTACGGATAATCGCGCGCAAAGTAGCGCTCGTTGTCCACGAACATATAGGTGACGCCGTCGTGCTCGAGCTTCTCCAGCCCGCAGTACTCGTTGCGCCAGCCCAGGCTCACGTAAAAGTCGGAAAAGTGCTCCATCTGCGCCTTGTATTCATCCTTGATGGTGGCGTACTTGGGCACCATCACGATGACTTCGGCGCCGGCGCGCACGAGCGCCGCAGGCAGCGAGCCCGCCACGTCGCCCAGGCCACCGGTCTTAACAAACGGTGCGCACTCGGCCGAGGCAAACACGATCTGCATCTTTTTGCTGGAATCTGCCATATTGTCTCCCATGTTGCAATTCGAGAATAGCCGCCTGGCGCTAACCGGGCGGCTATTCTACATGTTACGAGCGATGTTGCGGTGCCAACGTTAACGTACGATGGTGGTGTCGGAAGTTAACGGAGCCTTGCCCAGCACCAGGATGTTCTCGGGCGTGCCGCGAAGCTCGGTGTTGGTGGGAACCACGTTGTTCTTGTCCAGAATGGCGTTCTCAACGCGTGCGCCGCTCTTGATGACACAGCTCTGGTTGATGATCGAGTTGGTTACCGAGGCGCCCTCCTCGACCACGACGCCGCGTGACAGGATCGAATTGCGCACGGTGCCCTTGATGATGCAACCGGCCGAGATGATCGAGTTGCACGCGTGGCTACCGGTCGCATAGCGCGAAGGCGGCACGTCGTGAGCCTTGGTCAGGATCGGGCGCTCGGGATCGAAGAGCTGGTCGGCCACGGTTTGGTCAAGCAGGTCCATGCTGCGGCGATACAGCGACTTCTCGCTAAACACGCCCACGACCTCGCCCTTGTACTCGTAGCTGCACACGTCGATGTTGCCGAAGTCGCCTTGGAGTGCCTCGAGCAGGTCCAGATAGTCGGCTGCCTGGTAGTGATCGATGATCTCGAGCAGCGTCTCGCGGTTGACGATGCAGCAGTCCATAGAGGCGTTGTCGCCGTACACGACGCCGGCGCTCACGCCCGTCAGGCGGCCGTTCTCGTTAATCTCGAGCTTGGTCTCGTCGTCGACGTTGCGCGTGGCCTTGCAGTACACCACGGTCATCTGGGCGCCGGAGTTCTCGTGCGCGTCGATGATGGTGTTGAGGTCCATGTTAAAGATGATGTTGGTGCCCATCATCACAACATAGGGCTTGTCCGAGCGCTGGAACAGCGTCTTGTTGGAGATGATGTCGCGCAGCAGGAAGCGCATGCCGCCCTTGGTGGTGCCATACGCGTTGCCGGGCACCATGAACAGGCCGCCCTTCTTGCGGTCCAGGCCCCAGTCCTTACCCGAGCCCACGTGGTCGATCAGCGAGCGGTAGTTGCCCGGCATGACGACGCCGACGGTCTTAATGCCGGCATTCATCATGTTGGACAGCGGGAAGTCGATCAGGCGGTAGCGGCCCAAAAACGGAACGGACGCGATGGGGCGGTCCTTGAGCAGCACGCTGCCGTAGGTCGAAGAGTAGTTAGCGGTGATATAACCGATGGCCTTGCGATTGATCATCGGATCATTCCCCCTTCCCGATAACGACGTCATTTCCAACGACGGCCGTATCCTTGGTGGTATCGACAGAGCCGAGCTTCACGCCCTCTTCGACCGTGGAGTTCTCGCCCAAAATAGCGCGGCAGATGTGCGCGCCGCTCTTAACGTGCGCACCCGGCAGCAGCACGGAGTCCTCGACCACTGCGCGCTCCTCGATGATGACATCGGTCGAAAGGATCGAGTGGCGTGCGGTGCCGTAGATCTTGCAGCCGTTGGAGACCAGGCAGTCGTCCAAGCGGCCGTCCGGACCAATGTAGTGCGGCGGACGCGTGGTGATGTTGGACATGATGGGGAAGTGCTTGTCAAACAGATCGAACTCGGGGTTGTTGCCCAGCAGGTCCATCGAGGTCTCGTGGAAGCTGGCGATGGTGCCGACGTCCTTCCAAAAGCCGTGGAACTCGTAGCTGTACAGGCGCTTGCCCTCGTCGAGCAGCTTGGGGATGATGTCCTTGCCAAAGTCGTGGCTCGAGCGCTGGTCCAGAGCGTCCTCTTCGAGCGCCTCGATCAGCACGTCGGCCGAGAAGATGTAGATGCCCATGGACGCGAGGTTCGAATCGGGCTTATCGGGCTTCTCGGTGAACTTGGTGATGCGGCCGTCCTCGGGGTCGGTGGTCAGGATGCCAAAGCGGCTGGCCTCTTCCCACGGCACAGGCATAACGCTCACCGTGAGGTCGGCGTTGTTCTCAATGTGCGTCTTGAGCATCTTGCGGTAGTCCATGCGATACAGGTGATCGCCCGAAAGAATCAGGACGTACTTGGGGTCGTTGGCCTTGATGTAGTCCAGGTTCTGCGTAATGGCGTCGGCCGTGCCCGCATACCATGCGCCGCCGGTCTGCGTCTCGTACGGCGGCAGGATCGAAACGCCGCCGTCGCGGCTGTCTAGATCCCAAGCCTCGCCAGAGCCCACGTAGGCATGCAGCAGGTAGGGGCGATACTGCGTCAGAACGCCCACCGTGTCGATACCCGAGTTGGAGCAGTTGGAGAGCGAAAAGTCGATAATGCGGAACTTGCCACCAAAGCTAACCGCCGGCTTAGCGATCTTTTGGGTGAGTGCCCCCAATCGGCTGCCCTGTCCTCCTGCGAGGAGCATCGCGATGCATTCTTTCTTACTCATCGATTTCTCCTTCTGTCATCGATGTTCCTAAACCCATTAGCGACGGGCGCGGCGCAATGTCACGCCCGTCGAGTAATGCCGTGCTGGCATAAGGGAGCTCGCGCGCCTTTACGCGTGCCAGATCTCGTCGCGGTACTCGCGAATGGTGCGGTCGCTCGAGAACCAGCCACTCGAGGCGGTGTTGAGCAGCGCCTTGCGGTTCCAGGTCTCCTGGTCGCCGTAGCTGCCCGTGAGCTTCTCCCACGCATCCACGTAGCTGCGGAAGTCTGCCATGACCAGGTCGGGGTCGTTGTTGTTCATGAGCTCGTTGTAGATGCTCTCGAAGTTGCCCGAAAGACCCGCAAACGTGTTGTCCTTGAGCTCGTCCATCACGCGGCCCAGACGGTCGCGATCGTTGTTGAGCGTATCCCACGCAAAGTAGCTGTTCGATGCCCAGAGCTGCTCGACCTCGGGGGCGGTCAGGCCAAAGATGGCCTCGTTCTCGCGGTCGGCCAGGTCGGCGATCTCGATGTTGGCGCCGTCGAGGGTGCCCAGCGTAATGGCGCCGTTCATCATGAGCTTCATGTTGGACGTGCCCGAGGCCTCCTTGCCGGCCGTGGAGATCTGCTCCGAGATCTCGGCGGCGGGGTAGATGAGCTGGGCGTTGCTCACGCGGAAGTTGGGGATAAAGCAGACCTTCATGACCTCGTTGACGCGCGGGTCGTTGTTGATGACATCGGCCACGGAGTTAATGAGGCGGATGGTCTCCTTGGCAAAGGTGTAGCTCGAGGCAGCCTTGCCGCTAAAGATGAAGGTCGTCGGCGTCACGTGGAAGTTGGGGTCGGCGATGCGACGGTTGTAGATGTCCATCACCTTCATGATGTTCATGAGCTGGCGCTTGTAGGCATGGAAGCGCTTCACCTGAACGTCGAAGACGGTGTTGGGGTCAATAACCAGACCGGTCTCGGCCTTAACGTAGGCGGCAAGACGCTCCTTGTTGGCGCGCTTTGAGGCACCCACGGCTTTCAGGAACTCGGTGTCGTCCTTAAACTCCTTGAGCTTCTCCAGCTCAAAGGCGTCCTTCAACCAGCCGTCGCCAATGGCCTCGGTCACGAGCTTGGCATAGGTGGGGTTGGCCTCGGCAAAGAAGCGACGGTGTGAGATGCCGTTGGTCTTGTTGTTGAACTTCTCGGGCGTCAGGGCATAGAAGTCCTTGAGCACGATGTTCTTGATGATGTCGGAGTGGATCTTGGCCACGCCGTTGACGCTGTGGCTGCAGATCACGGACAGGTTGGCCATGCGAATCTCGCCGTCCCACAGGATGGCGGTCTGGCGCAGACGCTCCTGCCAGCCCTCCTGGGTGGTGTCGAACGACTCGTGCCAACGACGGCTGATCTCGTCGATGATCTGGTACACGCGGGGGAGGAGCTTGGAGAACGTGCCGATGGGCCACTTCTCCAGAGCCTCGGGCAGGATGGTGTGGTTGGTGTAGCTCACGACCTGCGTCACGATGTTCCAGGCGTCATCCCACTCGAGCTTCTTCTCGTCGATGAGGATGCGCATGAGCTCGGGGCCGCACATGGCGGGGTGCGTGTCGTTGGTGTGGATGGCCACAAACTGCGGCAGCAGCTCCCAGTTCTCGCCGTGCTCCTTCTCAAAGGTGTCGAGCAGGCTGTAGATGCCGGCCGAGACAAACAGGTACTCCTGCTTCAGGCGCAGCAGACGACCGTGCTCGCCGGCGTCGTTGGGGTAGAGGATGGCGCTGATGGCCTCGGCCTCGGCGCGCTCGGCGTCGGCCAGGGCGTAGTCGCCGCGGTTGAAGGCCTCCAGATCGAAATGCTCCTCGACCGGCTCGGCGGCCCAGACGCGCAGCTTGTTGACGGTCTCGCCGGCATAGCCCACAACGGGGATGTCATAAGGGACGGCCAGGATGTCCTGCGTGTCCACCGTGCGGTAGAACGTGCGGCCGTTCTCCTCAAAGCCCTCAACATGGCCGCCAAACTTAATGGTCACGGCCTTGTCCTGACGACGGACCTCCCAGGGATAGCCGTGGGTGAGCCACTCGTCGGTGGCCTCGACCTGGCTGCCGTTTACGATCTCCTGCTTAAACAGGCCGTAGCGGTAGCGCATGCCGTTGCCGTAGCCGGCGATGCCCTCGGCTGCCATGGAATCCAGGAAGCATGCGGCCAGACGGCCCAGGCCACCGTTGCCCAGCGCCGGATCGGGCTCCTGGTTCTCGATGACGGATAGGTCAAAACCCATGTCGTCGAGGGCCTCGGCGACCATGTCGCGCACGCCAAAGTTGAGCAGGTAGTTGTCGAGCAGGCGGCCGATCAAAAACTCGATCGAGAAGTAGTACACGCGCTTTTTGCCCTCGGCGGTGGCGCGGGCGTCGCTCTTGGTGGCAACGGTGCGCGCCTTCTCGGCCACGAGCTTGGCCAGGGCGTTAAAGCGGTCGAGGTCGCTGGCGGCCTCGACGCTCTTGCCGCTGATGCTCATGACGGCATCGCGATAGAGCTCGGTAAACTCTTGCTTGTTGTCGAAGATCTTATTCATACGTTCCTTTCCCCCGGGGATGTTTCTCCCGGAACGGTTATGACTTGTATCCTACGCCTCGGCGAGGCGGGTAATTGCAGTGGTAACGCTTTTGTTACGCATCCTTGGCAGATGGCTTAACAGCAGCTGCCTTGGCCTTGGGCGCAGCCTTTTTGGCAGCCGGCTTCTTGGTCGCAGTAGCCTTAGTAGCGGGCTTTGCGGCAGCCTTAGATTTGGCCTTGGTCTTGGTCGTCGTAGCCTTCGCCTTGGCCGGAGCCTTCTTAACAGTCGCAGGCTTGGGCTTTACCGAGGACGCACGCTTGCGCGTCGCCTTCTTGGGCTTCTCGACCACGGGCGGCTTATAGCTGCTGGGGCCGCGGCGTTTAAGCACCACGCCAGCCAGGCCGGGCACCTTAATCTCGATGGAGTCCATCTGCCCGTTCCAGGGATAGGGCTCGCTCGAGCAGGTGTAGGGCTCCTCACCGGCGTATCCGCTGCCGCCAAACTCGGGACGGTCGGAATCGAAGATGACCTCCCAGTCACCCTCGCGCGGCACGCCCACGCGGAAGCTCTCGTAGCTCGCCGGGTCAAAGTTGATCAGGATCACCAGGTCGTCATCGACGTCCTCGCCCTGGCGCACAAAGCTCACGATAGACTGCTTGGAGTTGTCCGCATCGATCCAGGTAAAGCCGTCGTCGGTGTAACCGCGCTCGTACAGGGCCGGCTCGGCGGTGTACAGGTGGTTGAGCGCCTTAATGAACGCCTGATGGTGCGCGTGGGTCTCGTACTCCTCGGTCAGGAACCACTGGATGGACTCGTAGTAGCGCCACTCAATAAACTGGCCGATCTCGTTGCCCATAAAGTTGAGCTTGGCACCGGGGTGCGTCATCTGGTAGAAGGCCAGCGTGCGCAGGCCGGCAAACTGGCGCCACCAGTCGCCCGGCATGCGGCCAATGAGCGAGCACTTGCCGTGCACGACCTCGTCGTGGCTCAGCGGGCAGATGAAGTTCTCGGTAAAGGCGTACATGATGGAGAACGTGAGCAGGCCGTGGTTGCCGGGACGCCACGGAAAATCGGTCTGCATGTAGTGCAGGGTGTCGTTCATCCAGCCCATGTCCCACTTGTAGTGGAAGCCCAGTCCGCCGTCCTGCGGCGGATAGGTCACGAGCGGCCATGCGGTGGACTCCTCGGCCATCATCATCACGTCGGGGTAGTGTGCCTCTACAGCGCAGTTGACCTGGCGGATAAACGCGCTGGCGTCCAGGTCCTCCTCGGTACCGTACTTGTTGAACTTCTTTTGGCCGGGGTCATCGATGCCAAAGTTGAGGTACAGCATACTGGACACGCCGTCCATGCGAATGCCGTCAACGTGGAAGTTCTCGAGCCAATACAGCACATTGGAGACCAGGAAGGAGCGGACCTCGCCGCGGGCAAAGTCGAACTTATGCGTGCCCCAGTTGGGGTGAATCTCGTGCTCAAACAGCATGTGGCCGTTAAAGGTGGCAAGGCCGTGAGAGTCGGCGCAAAATCCGCCGGGCACCCAGTCCATGATCACGCCGATGCCCGCCTCGTGACACGCATCGATAAAGTGCATGAGCTGCTGCGGGTTGCCGTAGCGCGACGTGGCGGCATAGTAGCCGGTCGTCTGGTAGCCCCAGGAGCCATCGAAGGGATGCTCCATAAGCGGCATGACCTCGATATGCGTGTAGCCCATGTCGCGCACGTAGTCCACGAGCTCCACCGACAGGTCGTCGTAGGTGTAGAACTCGCCGCGCTGGGCGGGGAAGGGATCCATGGGACCGGGGTAGTTGCCGTACTCGTCCGGCTCGCCCTGCGGCGCGTCGCCGTGGCGCTTCCACGAGCCAATATGCACCTCGTAGATGTTAAGCGGCTGCGACATGTGGTTGTGGCCGGCGCGGCGCTTGAGCCACGCGGCGTCGTTCCACTTGTAGCCATCGAGGGTCCACAGCACGCTCGCGGTACCCGGGGGGCACTCGGCCTTAAAGGCATACGGATCGGCCTTGTAGAGCTTCTCGCCCTCGTTGGTCTCGATGAGATATTTATAGAGCTGGCCCTGCTCGGCACCAGGAATAAAGCCTTCCCAAATAGCGCTCGTATGCACGGGCAACAGCGGGTTGGCTTCCTCATCCCAGTCGTTAAATTCGCCAATGACATGGACGCTTTTTACGTCGGGCGCCCAAACGCAAAAGCGCCAGCCGCGCGTGCGCTGCTGCGTGTCGGGATGCGCGCCCATCTTTTCCCAGCTGCGTTCCCACATACCAATGCCAAACAGATAGACATCGTCCTTGGAGAGTTCCGGTGCGTGCGGGGCGGCTTTACGGGTAGCGGGCTTTTTGGTTGCTGGCTTTAGCTTTGTATCGCTCACGTTTGATCCCATCATGACGCGGCAGCGTGTTGCCTTGGTGACTAGATGCGAAAGGTCCAAGGCTGCACGAATCGAAGGGACGGCGAAGTTTCTGTGATTCGTTCCACCTCGCGTGCTCGGTGGAACTTTCGGCAGAAACTACGATAACACCTGTGCGTTAGTTTTATGGACGAAAGCGGATTTGCGGGGGCGTTTAATCGGTAAGCGACATGTTTATACCACTGGCAGAATTGCCGTGGTAAAACTCTTGACAGTTTTACCAATTTGGGTTTCAAAATTGTTTGGCTGACGTTTGGTAAAACGCTTTTAGCAGGATGTTTACCATTTGATATCGAAAGGTTCGTTTATGTCCCATACCGCCGCTCCCAAGGTTGCTTTTATTTTCGATTGCGACGGCACGCTGGTTAATAGCACTCCCGTTTGGGCCTATGCACAGCCCGAGTTATTGCACCGCCACGGGATTGACGTGACCGTGGATGACTTTGCCCAATTCGAGCACCTGTCGCTGGAGGACGAGTGCCAGGCCTACCACGACACGTGGGGCATTGGCGCGAATGGCGAGGAGCTGTATCGCGAGCTGAGCGACATCCTGATCGATGGGTACTCCAAGGTGCCGCCGCGCGACGGGCTCCTGGCATTTTTGAAGCAGGCGCAGGAGGCCGGTATTGCCATGTGCGTTGCCACGTCCACGCCGGCCGAGCTGGTGCAGTCCGCGCTCGCTGGTGCCGGTCTCGATGCTTACATGGAATTTGTTACCACGACGGGTGAGGCAGGACGCTCCAAACAGTTCCCCGATGTGTACGAGCTGGCGCTGCGCCGCCTGGAGGAGCGCCATGGGCACAAGTTTGAGCGCGCTTGGGTGTTTGAGGACGCCGTCTTTGGCCTAAAGAGCTCTGGCTCCGCCGGCTTTAAGCGTGTAGGTATTTATGACCCGCATGGCCGCATGAAGCGCGACGATGTGCGCGCCAACTGCGATATCTTCAGCGACAGCTACGAGGAGCTTGACCTGGCCCGCGTGCTTTCGTTTGAGGGATAGGCGAGGGCTGTGGCTTGCAAGGTATTAGTTGTCTGCGGCTCGCCCGTGGTGGCGAGCACAGATCTGTTGCGTAGGCTAGCAGGGGAGTGCGACCACGTTGTCGCCGTGGACCGCGGGCTCGACGCACTGCTGGGCGCTGGCCTGGGCTGCGACGTATATGTGGGGGATGCCGACACGGTAAGCGATGCGGGCCGAGCGTTGGTCGATGCCGCCACCGACTTTGAAGTTGAGCGCCACGACCCGTACAAGGACTATACCGATCTGGCGCTGGCGCTCGATTCCGTCCGCCGTCGCTGGCCGGGTGCCGAAGTGGTTGCGACTTGCGCCACGGGCGGCCGTCCCGATATGGCCCTATCCGTTCTGGGGCTGCTCGCGGGCTACGATGACGCCCCAGTCTGGATTGCCGAGGACAAGGTTGTCGCCCGCATCCTTCGCGCAGGCGAATCGTGGACCATCGAAGGCACCGAAGGCAAGACGTTCTCCATCGTTGCTATTGCCCCCAACACCGAGGTAAGCGAACGCGGCCTAGAATGGGAGCTAGATCACAGCCCCCTGGGTCTGTTGGCCGATACGGGCATTAGCAACGTCGTCAGGTCAACAGCCACAATCCAAGTCCACACCGGCACCGCAATCGCTTATCTCTACAAGTAAGGTCTATCGCATCAGGGTTTTATCGGGACGGTGGATAGAAATAAGCGCTCGCAGAGTGATTATTTCTGCCCCGTCCCAGGAAAACCCGTAAGTAAGAGATTCAACCCAAAAAAGTCCTTGCATCAAAGAAGGTCTTCCCCTATAGTATCTCCTCGTCACGGGGGCGTAGCTCAGCTGGGAGAGCGCTTGACTGGCAGTCAAGAGGTCAGGGGTTCGATCCCCCTCGTCTCCACCATCGTGAATGCAAAGGCCTTCGGATTTCCGAAGGCCTTTTTTATGCCGAAATACCTCGCGCTGCAAACCCATCCACATCAACAAAAAGTTGCACAATTTATTTCCCATGTTTGTACATTGTTTGTTAGACAAACGCGATTATCAGTGTAGATCGCCGTTCCATATGGGCTTCAGGAACGCGCCTAATCACCGTTAGCATCCCAATATCCTGCATCAACGTGAACAACATCCCAAAACAACCCCCTTAAGCACGTCAAATGAACGATATGTTGTCCAACGCAACCCAAATCAGTTTCGTTATCAGCTTGTGCTAGGATACCTAACGTTACATGAGTTCAACTGTGCTCGCGGCTCCAGTAAGCCATAAAGCGCAGGGTCGATCAGCATCCGGCCGTAACGGCGGTGCCAGAAACACCACGAGCTCCAATATTGATTGCCATGCGCGATTTTGTACTTTTTACGGCTAATTACATCTTCGCTTTAGCCAGTTCAATAAGTTGCTACGGCAAATCACAGCAGTCCTTCAGCTGTTTGCGTGCGGTCCAGTTTTGAAATCACTCGACCGGCTCGCACGCAGCCAGTTGAGGTTGTAGGCATTTTTGCGATACGTGCCTGTGACATCAGTGTCGCTTTTATACATACCGTTCACGGTGGGACAGAGCCACGTGCTTGTCTGACTGGGCTCAGGGTTTGAATATGGAGCGCCTTCGCGCACAAGCGCCCTGGCGAAGCCATACCCAAACCCCGTGAGCCACACGTAAGACAGCAAGGGGGTGATGCTCGTGTGGTATGTGATCCAGGTCATTAACGGTCGCGAAGACGTAATGCGCGAGCGCATCGAGCGCATGGTGCCAGCCGGCACCATGCAGGAGCTCTTTTATCCCCAATTTCAAACCGAGATTAAGGTACACGGTGAATGGGTCAATACGACCAAGCCGCTCTTTCCCGGTTATCTTATCTGCGATACTGCAGATCCACGCACCGTGCAACAGTATCTGCTGCGCATGGACGACTTTGCCCGGGTGCTTGCCCAGGACGGTCAGTTTGTGCCGCTGGCAAAAGAAGAGGCTCAACTCATAAGCAGCTTTACGCATAGGGGAGACCGCGTAGTGCCCATGAGTGAGGCCCTAAAAGACGGCGACCAGGTCGTAGTAACCGCTGGTCCGCTACTGGGCCACGAAGGCCTCATCAAAACCATTAACAGACGCAAGAGCACTGCTTATTTGGAGCTCGACCTGTGTGGCCGACGCGTGACTACGCGCGTTGGCCTTGCCGTGCTTTCAAACGAGCAACGTGCCATGCGAAGCCTCAAAAAGGCGATCGCCTAGCTGCTGGCGATTGCCGCTCAAACCAAGGAGGACCTTCGGGTCAGGGACGTAGTGTTGGAAGAGAACGTGTCAGGTAAAACAGAATATGTAAAGGATGCGCCCGTGGATGCGGCACCGATTGATCAAGTTAGGGATTGGCGGGCAGACTCTCAGACTCCTGTTGCTACGGAGTTTCCTCTCCCCGTTGAGAACCCTGCTCCGGCGCAAGGCTTCGTTGCGACAGGAAGCTATAGGGCGCCTGCTGCCGATCCCAACGCTGCTGCCCCCAGGAAAGGTGGGCCAGGCTACTTTGCCTTCAAGCGAGCCTTCGACATCGTATTTTCTGCTGTGGTCTGCGCGGTGTTGGCCGTCCCCGTTGTAGCTGCATGCGTTGCCATTGAGATTGACTCTCCCGGCAAACCGTTTTTCCGTCAAAAGAGAGTCGGTAAAGGCGGTAAGCCTATCTATATTTTCAAACTCCGCACCATGGTTTCTGATGCTCACGAGCACCCAGAGAAGTACATGACCCCTGAGCAGCTGGCACAATGGCGGCGTGAACAGAAGGTCGACAATGACCCGCGCATTACGCACGTGGGCCGCTTTCTTCGGCACACTTCGCTCGATGAGCTGCCGCAGTTCATCAACGTACTTACGGGCGATCTATCCGTCATTGGACCAAGGCCTGTGACACTCGAGGAGACCTTCGAGTACGGTGACGCCCGCGACGAAGTGCTTGCATGTAAGCCTGGCATTACTGGCTGGTGGGCAGCGACAGATCGCAACGACTCAACGTGGGGGAGCGGTCAGCGTCAGGCACGCGAGCTCTTCTATGTACGACACCAGTCGTTCGGTCTTGACGCTCGCGTGTTTGTAAAGACCTTCAAGGCGATGAGGAAGGGTAAGTAGATGGGTCGCCCCTCATTCAAGGAATCAAAAACAGCCATCGTGATTATTGCCTGGAACTCGGATCATTTCATCGGTGCATGCGTTGAATCGGCGCTTTCTCTAAGATGTCGAACCCTTGATGTTTGGGTTGTGGACAACGGCTCGAGTGACTCCACGCCCGATATTCTTTCAGCTCTTGCTAAGGACGATAAAAGGCTACACGTTATCTCTGCTGGTAGAAATCTCGGTACAACGGTGTCTCGTAACTTAGTTTTGAAGCAGTTGAGCGTTGATACCGATTATATTTGCATTCTCGATTCTGATACCGTAGTGAACCAGTCGGCCTTTGAGTGTTTGGCGGCAGTGCTTTCTGATAGCTCTGTCGGGGTTGTCGGGCCCACGATGATTAACTCCTCCGGCGAGACACAGCTCTCCGGTAGGGCCTTGCCCACTTTGCCTATTAAGCTAGCGAAAGCATTTCCCTTCGGTGAATTTGCACAAAAGGCCGCTGATTTAGAGATTCCAAGTACTTCAGTTGTACGAGGTCTGCAAGACGTTGGCTATTTACTTTCGGCTTGTTGGTTTATACCGCGCGAGACTTTCGAAGTCGTAGGCTTTCTTGATGAAAAGATATTCTATGCGCCCGAGGATGTCGATTGGTGCTTGAGATGTCATGAGTCAGGGCTTCGTGTCGTTCGTTGCTATGAGGCTTACATCGTGCATGAATATCAACGCCTTTCGCACAAAAAGCTTTTTAGTAAAACTAATTTTGAGCATATTAAAGGGCTTTTATATTACTTTGCAAAACATCGTTATCTGATTAAGGCCCCGGAGCTGCAGAAAGGCCCATTTAATGCTTAGTAGGGATCTTATTTTCTTTTACATAGATGCCTTGGGCCGTTCTTGCCTTGGGGGCAATTTATGAAATATCTTTCACGGATTCTCGCGTCAAACCATCGTTCGGATGGAATTCATGTCCTTTGTTATTCTGAAGCTTGGGGACAGGGCGGTGTTGAGACGTTCCTAATGTCGATATTTCGACGTTGGCAGGGTAAGGGGTTCTATTTTACGCTTTTCTCCTGCTGGGACTGGAACCTTGCGCTAGATGCTGAACTCGAGGCATTGGGGATTGATCGTTTCACAGTTTTCCCCGACAGCAAGCCCGGGCAGGTGAAGCGCCTTTGCGAGGGCTCTGCTGCTTTCGGTGCGTTAATCAACGAGATTCGTCCCGACGCCGTCTACGTTAACACCATGAACGGGATGGGCTTCCTTTATTCCGAGGTCGCACAGAAACACGGCGTTCCTGTGCGAGTGGTGCACTCGCACAACTCGGCCTTCGGGTCAGGGCAGGCTGTCGTCAAGGCCGTCATGCACAGCTTCGGCAGGGCCGCGTTCGGCGGTAGCGCCACTGTTCGCCTCGCCTGCTCCGCCGACGCAGGGCATTACCTCTTCGGTGCCCGCCCCTTCGAGGTCGTGAACAACGGCATCGACACTTCGCGCTTTGCCTTCGACCCTGCTGCTCGCACCGAGATTCGCTCGCGTTTCGGCATTCCACAAGACACGGTGCTGTTCGGCAGCGTGGGTCGCATCGCAGAGGCGAAAAATCCACTTTTCCAGATAAGGACTTTCGCCGAGGTCTTACGCGCCGTGCCCGGTGCTTACTACCTGATGGTGGGTGACGGCGATATGAAGGGTCAGGTTAAAGCGTTGATTCGGGAACTCGGTATCAATGACAGAGTGATCATGCCTGGCTACCTTCCCGATCCCGCCCCCGTTTACTCAGCCCTCGATTGCTTCCTTATGCCCTCCTTATTCGAAGGTCTTGCCATTGTGTGCATTGAGGCTCAATGCGCGGGATGCCGCATTGTGTGCTCCGAGGCTCTCCCTCCTGAGGCCCATGTATCTGATGCCGAGGCCTTGCTGCCGCTTTCCGCCGGTGAGCGAGCATGGGCTGAGAAGGCAGTCGAGATGTCGTACATGGATGTTGACAGGCCTGCGTACGCTGCGTCGGTGCGTGAGGCAGGCTTCGATGCCGATGACACTGCTCGAATAGTTGCTGGAGTTCTAATAGGAGGTAAAAATGCCTAATTATTTGACCCCAAACGAAGTTAAGGCAGAGGAGCTCGCAATGCTTGTCGAGTTCGGGGACCTCTGCAAGAGGGAGGGGCTTAGATACTCGCTCGCTGGCGGCACGCTGCTGGGTGCGGTGCGTCATAAAGGATTCATCCCTTGGGACGATGATATCGATGTGTCCATGCCACGTCCCGATTTTGATAGTCTGGTCGCACTTGCGCGCTCAGGGGCTTTGCCGATAAACCGTTCACTTGAACCTTATTCGGGCAACTGGGGACATCCGGTTTTTCTGAAATACATTAATCGCAATATCGCTGTGGATGCCCATTACGAGAACGGGGAAGGCTTTCTCTGGATGGACGTTACTCCCGTCGAGGGGCTTCCCGCCGACGAGAAAGAGCTTGCTCGCATATACAAGCGAGCTGGTAGGCTCCAACGGATTCTCATGTTCTGCAAAGCAGACTCTAAGGAAGGAAAGACACGGCTGAAACGCGCTTTTAAGCGACTATTTGTGCCTGTTGCAAATGCTGTAGGGGCTTTCGACCGCTCGCTCTCCAAGCTGGACGATCTGGGAAGGGGATGCGTTTTCGGGAGCACCCCTTGGGTTGGCTGCACAGTATGGGGTCTATACGGAACGGACGAGCGATACTCCTACTCGGGCTGGGAAGAAACTGTTCAACTCGAATTTGAGGGACAGAAGCTTAACGCGATTTCCTGCTGGGATGCTTATCTTTCGGGTCTCTACGGCGACTATATGCAGCTGCCACCCGAGGACAAGCGCATAACGCATGAGATTAAGGCATGGAGAACCAATGATACTGAAAAATAAAGATACCTCAGTGACCGCCGTAATATTCGCCGGCGGTGTCGGGACGAGAATGCATTCGAAGGACCTTCCGAAGCAGTTCCTTCGCATACATGGCAAGCCGATAATTGCGTGGACTATAGGCGTCTTCGAGAAGACACCTTGCATCGACAATGTCGTTGTTGTGTGCAATGCCAACTGGCTCGACTACTGCCAAAGCATTATTAGCGAGTTCAGTCTGAACAAGGTAAGAGCCGTTGTCGCTGGTGGCGAGACGGGTCAGCTCTCCATCCACAACGGCCTTTTGTCCGCAGCGAAACTATCCGACCCGAAGAAGACGGTAGTACTCATTCACGATGGCGTTCGTCCTCTCATCGATGCAGGCACCATCGAGCGCAACGTGGCCTCGGTGGAGGAGTTTGGCTCCTCCATCACATGCGTTAAGGCGAAGGAGACTATCTTGGTTAAAGCCGACGACGGAGTAGAGATCGTCCCACGTGAGAACGTGTTGCTGGCTCGTGCCCCGCAGGGATTCTGGTTGAGCGACATCCTGGCCGCACATAAAATGGCACTTGACGCGGGCGAAACTGGCTGCATCGACTCTGCAACAATGATGAAAGCGCAGGGAAATGACTTACACCTAATCGTTGGGCCCGATGAGAACATAAAGATAACCACTCAAGACGACTACTATTCGATGCGCTCCATCCTTGATTCACGCGAGAACAACCAGCTATATGCAGAGGGGGAAGATGAATAATGGGTGCATACGGGATAAACAACACCCTTGAGGCAGACTTCGCAGGAATAGATCGTGAGCTGATCGCCACCTTATCGGGTAAAGTCCTTGCCGTCTCCGGCGCCACAGGGTTCTTGGGGTCCCTGCTCGCTCGTCTCGTTATTTGGGCCAACGACAAGCTAGGATTGGGCACGAGACTAATCTTGTGTGTTCGTAACGCCGCTAAACTCGACGTCATCATGCCCGGAATTGCCGCTAGGGAGGATGTTACTGTCGCAGTAGTTGATTTCTCCGAGCCTTGTGCGGCTCTCAGCATAGACTTCGACTGTCTTGTCCACACTGCCGCCATTACCACTTCGAAGGTTATGGTTGAGCGTCCTGCAGACGTAATTAACATTATGATCAACGGCACGAGATGGGCACTCGAAAGTGCATGCATGAATTCGAAGTCGAAAGTACTCTTCTTATCCTCCATGGAGGCCTGTGGTAGCTTTGACGATGCCGTGGACGTATACGAGGGTACGATGGGTGCTATCGATATGGGCTCGGTACGATCTTGCTACCCCGAGGGCAAGCGGCTCGGAGAACTGATGTGTCTTGCTTATGCAAAGCAATTTGGCATCAACGCCGTGGCTGGGCGACTCGCCCAGACCTTCGGAGCGGGGATTCTGCCGACCGAAGGTCGCGTCTTCAAACAGTTTGCCTCGAGTGCCATGGCTGGTGAGCCAATCGTGCTCCATACGGACGGGATGAGCGAAGGCAATTACGTGTATTCGACCGACGCTCTCTCAGCTATTCTTTTGCTCTTATCCAAGGGCATCTCTGGGGAGACCTACAACATTGCGAATGAGGCATGCCACTCAACGATCCGCGGCATGGCAGAGATGGTGGCAGAAAGATTCGGAGGTGACCATTGTAGCGTTGTAATCGAAGGAAAAGACTCCTCACAGTTCGGATACGCTGCACCTACGAAGATGACGCTGCGCTCGAACAAACTTCGCGCGCTTGGTTGGGAACCGAAAGTTAATTTAGAAGAATCTTACCGCAGATTGATTGGTTTTTTAGCTGATAGTAACAGCAATTGTTAGCTAATCTAATTTAACTATTTATAACAGTTCCAGCTGTGTTTTCGGTTCCGGACGCCATTAGTGTCCGGAACCCGGTATTGTTTAAAATTGGGATCTTAATGATAAGCACTATGAAATCCAATAAACCTCGTGTTTTAGTTTCAGGAGTTGGGACACGTTTTGGTGGTACTGAGACCGTAGTGAGCCGCTATATTGGCGCTTTGTCTGAAAAATATGCTTTCGACACTATTAGCTCAAGACCATATCAACAAGTCGAGTACTCAATGGGAGACAATAGAATCATCAATATACCGGGGTGGAAAGAAAATCCCATTGAACATATAACCCGACTTCGCCGCTTATTTTACGGGCATGGAACTGAATACTGTGCTTTTTGGCATAATGCAAACTCTTATTGGAATATTGAAACAATTGAGCTTGCGGCTAAGGCAAATATTCCTGTTAGGATTTGTCATTATCATTGTTCACAAGCACTGGGCGGGCCAGCGAAAAGGTTTTCCACCTGGGCACTTAGAAAACATGTTGCGAATTTAAGCAATGTTTTACTCGCCTGTTCCCAGGAGGCTGGGGAATACGCGTTCCCTGGTCATACTTTTGACATTTTAAATAATGCTTTTGATGTTTCCTTATTTTCATATCAGGAAACAAACCGTCTTTCAGTTCGAGCTGAACTTGGTTTAAGGGATAGTTTCGTCATCGGCCATGTTGGACGGCTTTCATCAGTGAAGAATCAGATATTGTTGGTTCGTTCTTTACCCGAAATTATTAAATTTAGAGCTAATGCAATGCTGGTGCTAGTGGGTGAGGGCCCCTCAAAAGAATTGATCATGGAAGAGGCGCGATCTCTTGGTGTCGAAAGCCATTTGGTTCTTACGGGGCCTCGCATGGATGTAGCCTCTCTTCTGTCCGCATTTGACGTGTTTGCTTTTCCCTCGGTATTCGAAGGGCTCGGCATGGCTGCGGTCGAGGCGCAAGCAAATGGATTGCCCTGTGTGATTTCTGATCAGGTGCCTCGAGCTGTTGCCGTCTCAGACTCAGTTTGTTTTCTACCTCCAGAAAACCCCTCTTTGTGGGCTGACACGCTCTGTGCCTTTGATCGTTCTTCCTTTTGCCTCAAACCAAATTTAATAAATAGATTCGATATCAATAAAGAGTCATTAAAACTTGCGGAATATTTCGAAGGCTCCAAGCCCGGATTCGGTGACTAGGATACATCATCATCCTTAGACCTTCTTGCATTAGAACTAAGCGGCAAATTAAATAATTTTGCATTGCATATTATGCCGGACTGTAATTTGAGCAGTTCTTTTTGAAACAGGTGATTTAGATTGTCAAGGTTAAAGGTCGATGAAGCTCTATATTACTTTGCATTTGCCATCTTCTCTATTCAATGCGCAATCGAACGTACGACATTTACTGAGATTCTTTTCATCCCAATAGATGAATTTACTTCACTTACTCAGGCTCTCATAGTATTCTCTCTCATCTCGAAATACATCATGCAGAGAGCATCATTTAAATGCTGGGCATTCTCGTTAGCAATTGTTCTTATAAGCTTCATTTCCTGGCGTCAATCGGGTGAAAGCTCGTTATTTTGGGCTTCTATATTTATAGTCTGTGCAAACAACGTAAGGATCCGACCCCTTGCAAAAATTGCATTAACCGTATCCTTTGCCACTCTTATTATCACAATATTATCTGCCGGTTTCGGAGTTATCGAGAATAAAGTATTTGTTCGCGGTGGAATCACTCGATATGCCCTGGGATTTAACCATCCGAATGCATTAGGCCTATATCTCTTTAATGCGTGCGTTGCTTTTTCCGCGCTTCGCTTCGGCAAGAATCCTATACCCGATTTCGGTTTAATTGCTGTTTCTATTTTAATCAATTTAACTTTTGCCGACTCACGAACTTCTGCACTCCTCTTAGTTTTACTGGCAATATTCTTGACCATTTTTTTCTTTGTGAGAACAGACAGATTGCGTAAAAAGGTATTAACCTATTTCCTTGTGGCTGTATTTATAGTTATTATCGTAAGTGCATACTTAATGATTGCCTATGATCCTTCCAATCCTATTCAATTTGAACTTAATAAACTGCTTTCTGGTAGGCTGAGGCTTGCAAATGGTTATTTCGAAATGCAGCCGATTACTTTGTTTGGATCAGATTTCTCCGGCCTACCACCAATCTATTGGGAGAATGGTGTTCCGTCTGCATTTGTTGTGGACAACGCTTGGTGCCATCTATTGCTTAGGTTTGGCTTGATACCAGCATTCTGTTTTTTGTTCGGCTATATCGCTATCTTAATCAAGGCTGTACGTCAAGGTTGGTGGAATTCAATCTTCTTCGGGCTTGTCCTGATGAGCATTTATGGACTGTGTGAAACGCTTGGTATCCATTTCGAATGCAATTATTTCTTATTCGCTGTTGGAGCTGAACTACTCTATACAAACGTTTTTATGAGCGAAAAGTCATCAGAGACGGGCCGTTCATATTCATATTTCGAGATTGGTAACAATTGTGTCTAGCATCAATACCCGCAAGTCGGACATTGTTTGGAATTATATTGGAACGATTGTTTCGATGGCGAGCGGCTTCGTGCTTCTCCCGCTGCTCATGCATTTCCTTTCTAGCTCTGAACTTGGCCTTTGGTATGTATATGTAGCATTATCCAACTTTGCCATGCTATTTGAGTTTGGCTTCAACCCAACTTTTGCTCGAAACATAGTCTATGTGATTAGCGGAGCACGACATCTATCCATTGAAGGCTGCGACATAAAATCAGTTCAAGAGGGTATCGATTGGCATCTCCTGAACACTGTAATAAAGGCTTCAAAAGTTATATATGCAATCCTCGCTGTTGTAGTTTTAGCTCTGCTCTCGACGATAGGCTCTCTGTACATATCGTTTGTGGCTTCTGGAATGGGTTCATTCGATATTTGGGTCTCCTGGGGTCTATTTTGCGCATCAGTGTTTCTTAACCTTTATTTTCTATGGTCGATTACTGTTCTTCGCGGATACGGCGATATAGCTGGCGAGAATAAGGCAGTCGTTATCGGAAGAGCGGCTCAGCTATCCGTTAGCGCCATACTGCTGCTATTGGGTTACGGTCTTGTTGGCGCAGCAATCGGATATCTTGCTAACGCTATACTGCTTAGGCTTTCAGCTGTAGTCATGCTCAGGAAGCATAAGGAGATCGAGAAGGGGAGACATTCAGACACGATGCCGGTAGAGGCATCGTCGATCCGAGAAATTTTCCTTACTATTTTCCATGTAGCATGGCGAGACGGCCTCGTGCAACTTGCGGTATACGCCTCGACCCAAGCCATGAGCATTCTAAGTTCGATTTTTCTTGGGCTAGCCGAGACGGGTACATATTCAATCCTTCTTCAGTTTGCAAACGCCATTTATAATTTTGCATCAACGTATCCAAAGTCTTTCTTTCCGGCGATGCAATCTGCTTTCGCAGGGGGAGACATGGAGAGGCAGAGAGAATATGTCTCCACAGGCATCGTAGGTTACTGGGGTCTGTTCGCTATCGGGACTGCTGGTGTTTACATTTTCGTTCTTCCCCTGCTACCCCTCTTTAAGCCCAACGTTTCCGTTGATTACGGTCTATTTCTGGGCATGTGTCTCTACCTCGCGCTGCTTCAGCAGCATTCAATCTTCTGCAATTACATAATAAGCATGAATGAAATACCGTATATGTGTGGTTACATCGCTGCGGCGGCACTCGGCACCGTGCTTGTTTGCCTTATGTGCGGTGTCTTCGATATGGGCGCTTGGGGAATTGTTCTGGGTCAGGCCTTCTCCCAAATTGTTTACAACAATTGGAAGTGGCCTATGTATCTTTGCAATAAATTGAATATGACTTACCGTGGTATCGTTGTTGAAGGCATTCGCAACTGGAAGGGAAAGCTCACGCGGAACAGACGGTAGCCGCATCTCGCCTCGTTGTGATTTGCCTATCGTTGAGGTACATAACTCAAAGCATTAGCCGGTATTCAAATAACTTTATTAACCAGCCTTAAACTAGGGTCAAGTTTGCGACTGTACAGAATAAGATTTGCGATTCATGATAGGTGCGCAATACGGCTAACTTCACATCAAGCGTTCTGCCAATTTCTCGAAAGCACCCATTTGGTTTGAGTAAGAAGTTTAAGCGAGTTTCTTTTTTAATCAACAGCAAGCCCGTTAAGTCGTGCCCCGAAAATTGCTTTGTCTTAGGTACAAGAAATATCCGAATAATTAATTTAATTAAGGAAGAATGGATATAACTGTGGCTTCGACTCATAAAACAGCTAAGGTTAACTATCCAAATTTGGATCTCATGAAGTTCTTTTTGGCCTTGCTTGTAGTTGAGATTCACACAAGGCCATTGAAGTGCTTTTATTTTGCAGAAACCCTGATTGAAGGGATTGATGTGCTGGCCGTACCTCTCTTTTTTCTCGCGTCCGGCTTTCTTTGTTTTCGAGATCTTAACTATGCATCCTTTGGCGTTGTTATTTCCGCTGGCACTGAACGCGTCCGCAATACCATTATTAAATTATTGCGCTTGTATTTGATATGGACTCTTCTCTATCTTCCCCTCACCATCTTCGGCAATGTGCTTCTCGGTAAAAACCTTCTTCATGGTTCTTTATCCTTCATCCGGGGAACTTTGTTCGTAGGGGAGAATTATTATTCGTGGCCTTTATGGTATTTGCTGGCGAGCATCGTTGGTTTCACGCTTGTCTTTATTTGCCTTCATAGGGGGGGTGGCGGTTTAAGCACATAATTCCATTTTCCCTAATCTTATTACTCCTTGGCTACGGTATTACTTACGTGCAGGGCTGGGATGGCGCTCCGGTGTATTTAGCGGTTCCGATTAGGATTTATTGTCGCGTGTTCGGCAGTTCTCGCAACGGTCTGTTTGAAGGGTTTTTCTATATTGCTGTGGGTGCAGCACTTGGTTTGAAATGGGATCAACTGAACAGAGTCCCATTGTTACTTGAATTTGCAGCTGTTGCGTTTGGGCTCGCTGGCACATATTTGGTGAGCAACGACGCGCATCTGCCATTCTGCGCAATTGCAAGCATTGGTTTGTTTTTACTATCAGTCCGCAGGTACGGCGTGAACTTGAATTCCTGTGCGCTAGCGCGCCGTATGAGCACAATTATTTACCTTGTGCATATGTATTTCGTTGTCGTGTTTGTCTACGGAATCTGCGGACAATCAAATCCAGATCTGCATGCGAGTAACGTAAATCGCCCGTTGTTGTTTCTTTTTACTCTGAGTGGTTCAATTATAGTTTCTACCTTAGTAATCGGCGTTTCAAAGAGGATGCCGATAATTAAAGCGGCCTTTGGAATTTAATTAGGGGTATCTCTCATGCATCCTCCGCCCGTAGGAAATAGGCGAGCACTTATCTCTTATGAATTCACTTGGCTGATATCTACAAAGCTGCTCGTGTAATTCCGTTTCCCAATCAAGCTAATACGAGCGAAGCGCAAGCCGCTATGTAGATCGCCCCCCAGCAACGAAATTCCTAAACTCGAGTGATTCGTTGCTGGGGGGCGATCTAATATTTTCTTTATGAAGACCGAGAAAGGGATGCCAAACCCCCAG
The DNA here is from genome assembly GCA_902494085.1 of uncultured Collinsella sp. GTDB lineage: Bacteria > Actinomycetota > Coriobacteriia > Coriobacteriales > Coriobacteriaceae > Collinsella. The sequence goes on along the minus strand of CABURU010000002.1, from coordinate 9,851 downwards.
GTAGTCGTATGGCGCTGTAAATGCTGTGACAATCCTCCGTCCAGACGTTGGAGGTCCATTTACCCCGATTTATATCGCGACTAAATTAAAATTTTACCGATCTTTAGCGAGAATGGCAAAAGCCAGGAACATATCTGCCCTTGCGGACCGGGTCTCTTGGTCGTCACTGCACATACGCGCGACGCATCCTAGCGAAGCTCACTCAAACTCAATTCTCAATGCGAAGACATACGTTGCGAAAACTTTTAGAGAGAATAGCCCATAGGCATCAATGCTCATCCCAGGACGCGTAGAGGTGCACGGTTCCCGACCAGGCGCTCCAGCCGGTCTCCCACCCGTCCGGCAGCAGGCGGTAGGAGCAGCCGCCGGGGAGCCTCCCGTCCTCGAGGGCGACCCAGCCGGCCCTGCCGTCCGGCATGGTCGCCCACCAGGTGTTGTCCCAGTCCCTGTAGGCGCGCCATCCCAGGAACTTCGCGGAGCCGTTAGAGAACCCGAGCTCCGAGGCGGTCAGCGTCGGCGTCGGGCGACCGTAGGCGACCGGGGTCGACTGGGGCGAGACGCCCGAGGCGGCGGCGCTGTGGTAGAAAACCTCATAACCAGTCTTTGGTTGATACGTCACTTCGAAATTCAGCTTTACGTTCAATTTGTTACTTGATGATGTTATTACTTTAGACGATGCTGAAAGTTCAGCCTTGATGGCGTTCGACTTCCATTCCCACAGGCTTATCTTATACGCAATTATTCCGTTTTGAATGCCGCTGATACTGGGCGGAAAACTTTGGTTGTCAGCGTCTATCGAGAAGCTGGTCTCCTTGGCGTTCAAGTGCTGCTGGATGCGGTCGGCGTAGGCGCTCGCCCATTCGTCGGCCTTGCCATTGCGCACGAAGTAGTTATCTTTTAGACTGCCAGAACGCGTAGCATAGCCCTCAACAGAATATATCTTCTCGTGCCCCGGATGCGCAATTGCCATTAGCTCGTCAGTAAGGCAGAAGTAGAGATGACGCTGATCTAGATCGCCGTAAAAATCATCAGACGTGTCATCCCAAGTGCAGTCAACCTGATACCATTCGTCATCGAGCTTGACCGCATTCCACGTGTGCCCATCATAGGCATCGCGGGTTTCGGCGTTTTCTATACCTGCGGCGGAAAGTAGTTTCGCATACGCTGATTCATAGGCTTGACACGTCCCAAGCCCCCCTCGTAAGAGCGCTTTCTGCCGAAGACCACTTGAGCGAATTGTCGTACTCAAGCTGATCGAGAAGCCAGTCGTGAAGATAGAAAGCCATTTCGTATTCAGAACCATCTGTCTTTTGCTTGGCCTGCGACACTGCTTTATTGACAATGCTCGCAACGCTGGGATACGCATCATCTGCAACCTGGATATACGAGTTGGTGCGCAAGTAGTAAACGCCCGACGCCTTGTCCATGAGGTAAAAGCGGAAGTTATATGATCCGGTAGCCGTCGTTGTGAACGTAAAGTCGTGGCTAGCGCACGCGTCGGTGAACTTTGTCCACTCTCCGCGGCTTGGGTCGGCGACCGACTCGTAGGCATGCTCATTGGGGTTGGAGTAAGAGGGCGCATCCATGCGGAAAAGATAGCTGCCACTGCCACCTGTTGCGCTCACGTGGAAAGTCGTTGGCTGTCCAAGTACTGGATCGTTCCATTCGACGGTGAGGGTGACACTGCCGCTTGTGGCGCTATCGCTGTGCTGATATCCACTTACTGCGGCCTTTGTGGATTGTTCCGAATCAGACAACATGTCGGAAGTTAGGGAAACTTGAGGTTTCGCCTGGTGTGAAATTGGATTCGCGAGATCGGAATCATTTTTGATGGACTCTTTGCCGATCTCGCTTGTATCGATGTCGCTTATTAAGCTGCCGCCCGAATTATCCGCTGCACCATTATCAACCTGTTCTAGGTTTTTCTTTCCGCCGTTCTTCTTCCGCTATAACCCTTACAGGTATCGCTGCGCTAAGCATGGACTCACAAAGAACTGCGCAGAGCGAGCGGTAAAAGACTCGTTTCATAGCGGTGCCTCTCGATAAGGTGGGCGCCAAGGCCCGGAGGCGGCGCCAGGCCAACACTCCGTGTATATGTAAGTGGGGTTATTTTACGGTAACGTCAGTCAACAACAGCGAACTTTTTGGACAAAGTTGGGGAGGGGAGGGGATGTAGGTGCACCTGGAATCGGCAATGAGCTCGTATCGACGGCTATAGTTGGTTATTCAGGATGTAAAATCACAAACCAAGCTGGTTTACTACGGGTTATTAATTTGATTGGGGCCAAAGATGGTGGATGAATCTATTCTTGTCTCGATTCTTGATTCAGTTGCATCCATGCTTCCCTCCCTAGTAGGCACCCTAATTGGCGGCGGCGTAACACTGCTCGCTACGCGTATGACTATCAGGCACCAAAACGAGCTTGAAGACAAGAAAAGAAGGTTAACGCTTGAGGACGATTGGCGACAATACGAAAGGGAGAACCTTACACGTCTTCAAGAGACGATTCAGCACAGTATGCGCGCAAACTTTAAATGCTATACACAAATGCTAGAGTATGCCGCGACCGGAAGAAATTATATCGAGTGGATTATTGACGACAATGATTCTGAAGCTCAGCGACATTATTTAGAGGATATCCTTCTACTCAGTGCACGTTTACCTGGAAATGACCTGAACGACGCCATGACTTTATACCGAGAGAAAACGCACCGAGTGATGCATGAGTCGCATAGCGAATCACAGCTGAACGCTGCAATGAACGAACTTTTAATTCAGTATGCCGCATGCATGGCGCTTGTGGGTGAAAGACTTCGGCGATGCGTGGGCGGCAATGAATAAATAGTTGCCTGAAACTAAAAGGGATAATTGCGGCGGTGGTTCAATCATGAAAATCGAAAAAGTTCATATCAAGGGTTTCCGTAACTTCGACGACGTTGTTGTTGAACTTGGGGAAAAGACTCTTATTTTCGGGCCAAACGATTCGGGGAAGACAAACTTCTTGCAAGCGTTGAGGATTCTTTTCGATCCCAGCCTCTCCGCCAGGGATTTCGAGCTTTCTTCGTCCGATTTCAACTGTAGAACCAATCCTGATCGAGTGGAGATAACTGCGACATTATGCGACGTCCACGAGGATTGCCTGATCAGCGCATTCGGCGGCAATTTAGCCGAAGGCAGAACTGTTATTGGTTATACCTGCAACCGAGAAGGTGACTACAAGTTTCTGGTCGGAAATGAAAAACTTGGCATCGAGCCCGTACAGTCACGCTTCTATATCAAGCATCTGGTGCTCGAGTATGTTAACAGCACCCGCGACGCCGCCCGCTTCCTAAAGCGCAGCCAGACTGCCCTGCTCGAGGCCGCACGCAATTCACGAAACGACGACGATGCTCATGACGACGACGTTTCGATCAAAGAGATTCAAAGCAGCCTCGAATCGCTGAACGACGGAATTAACGGGCTCCATTACATAACCAATGCTCTTAAAACTGTGAACGATGAGATGGCCAGGATGTCAGCCTTGAACGAGGGACGCGAGGCCCGTCTTGTGGCTGGAAACACGGACGCGGGCAAGCTTCTTGACAACCTTCAACTCGCCTATCTGTCCGATGATGTTCCCTTGACTTTTGGCGGCGAGGGTCGAAGCAACCAAAACTGTTCTTCTCCACTTGGCTTTCTCAGAGAAATATTAAAAAGCCTGTTGAGAAGGTAAGCATCGTCGCCATAGAAGAGCCTGAGGCGCACCTTCATCCCCAGCAGCAGCGGGCATTGGCAAAGTACCTTTCCGGCTGTATTGACGGACAGGTTCTTCTGACGACCCATTCGCCTCAGATTGTCGAGCGGTTTGCTTCCGACGCGCTCGTGAAGATGGGCAACGAGGGCAAACCCACATGCTCCGGCATCGAGCTCAGAAGGAAAATCGATGCCTTGGGCTATCGTCTTAACCCTATTGTGGCGGAGGTGTTCTTCAGCCGCGGAGTGTTCTTGGTGGAGGGACCATCGGAAATCGTCTTCTTCCGGGCCCTTGCAGCAGCAATCGGCATAGACCTTGACCGAGAAAACCTGTCAATTCTTTCTGTGGATGGCATCGGTTTCAAACCTTACGTGCTTTGCTGCGAGGCGCTTGGGATTCCCTGGGTATTACGCACTGATAACGATGTATTCAAGGTCCCAAATAAGGAACGATATAGGCTTGCCGGAGTTGCTCGCGCATACGGGATCGTCGAATCGCTCGGACGTTCCTACGTTGAGGCGCTATGGCTGAGAATCAAGAATTCATTGACATGGGATGGCGGACCGGCTGTCCCTGTTGAAGTTGCATCCGCGGTGAATGAGCTGCGCGATGCCCTTGATTTTGAGGGCATATATCTTTCAGATCGCGACCTCGAGTACGATCTCATTGCAAGCGGTCTCCGCGGAGTTCTGGAAGAGCATTATGGAGTGGATAACCAAGAAGAACTTTACGCCGCGATGACCGTGCGAAAGGCAGAGGGCATGCATGCGTTCATCTCTAAGTATCCAAGCGAGCTGGGATGTCTTGCGGAAAGCACCTTCTGCAAGCCGTTGAGGAGACTCCAACTGCTGGCTTCTGTGGGTCACGGCGATGATTAAGCCTAGTGAGGAGCAGGCCAAGGTTATCGCCTGTGAAGAGTCTGCCGTCATTTCGGCACGGCCGGGCAGCGGCAAAACGTTTACGATGGCAAGGATGATAGTCAAAGCATCTGAGCGTCTTTTGAGTTATCAGGGCGTTGTGGCCATTTCATACACCAGGAAGGCTAGTACTGAGCTTAGGGATAGGTGCTCTGGGCTAGGGGTGCGTGCTGGCAATTCGTTTTTCGGAACGATCGATGCTTTTTGCCTTGCTATGATTATCCAGCAGTTCGTCCCCCATGTCGTTGGTCGAATGGTCGAAATTGATGTAGTCGATGATGACCAGTCGCTTCCCGCGTCGAGGATCAAAGACCATTGGGTAAGCCCCAACGAGGACCGCTGGGATCTTATCCGCGAAGCACTTTCCTTGGGAGTGCTTCCGGTCTCGGCTTTGAGCGAGGTCGCTTACTGCATGGTGAAACACGTCCCCGCCGTGAGGAGCTTCCTGCACGCCCGCTATAAGGCGGTGTTCATCGACGAATATCAGGACTGTGGACTTGCCCAGCACATGCTGTTCAGAGAACTCGTCAGCATTGGAATTCGAGGCGTGGCCTTCGGGGATATGGATCAAGCTATCTTCGCATATGACGGCCGGTCTTCAGTCTTCCTAAATGAGCTGATTGCGGATCCACACTTCAAGACTTTCGAGATTACCGAAAACCACAGGTGTCATCGGAGCATCGTTGATTACTCACTGAGGCTTCTAGGAACGCAAGCGCCTTCTCGCGCCTGTCAAGACAAGAGAGTTGTGCTGGTTAAGGTATCGGGCGACGAAAGAAACATAGCCGACACCATTTGTGAGCATCTAGATGTGATTACCGAACAATACAAAGTTGAGCGCCGCAACAAGTTCGCATTGTTGTCTACATCCAACATGATGCTCGAGCGGTACGCAGGACTTCTCGGCATACCTTCTAAGATTGTTATTTCCACGAAGCTGGACGTTGGCTTCAGCCGGTCTCGCATATTCTTCAGGGAATTGCTGGCGTTTCTGTACTCAAGTGGTTATGTGGGTGATTTTCTCGACAGGTATATTCCTGCAGAGCAAATGCCCCGCGCAAGGTTTACAGCTAACGACCTTCTGCGGGCTCTAAAGAATGCCCCAGATGATTCATGGATCGAGCTATATGATTCCTTTTGCAGCCTAGAAGAGCTGTGTCTTGAGAACGATGTCGACCCGGAAGCGCGATTTGATCTCGGTGAGGTCCTTTCTGATGTCGATGAGCTTAGGGGTGGTTTTCGGCCTGCCCGCGAAGATGAGGTGAACCTGCTTACATACCATAAAGCGAAGGGACTTGAGTTCGACGTTGTGTTCTGTCTTGATTGCTATAAGTTCCTCATGCCTCCTTATAATTACGAGAATCAAGACTATGACGCATATCGACAATCTCTGAATATGCATTATGTCGGGCTTACGCGAGCACGAAAGGTTTGCTATATTCCGCTTGCAGACTGGCGCCATAATGCGAAGGGGAAAACAATGGAGGCAATTCCTTCGGAGTTCCTACAAAAGCCTGGGCTAATGAACCTTCGGCGTGAAGTGCGCTGGGGCACCGCATATGAGGAAGACGATTCTTAGCGTTGCGTATTTCATATACAGGCTCGTACCGTCCAGGTTCATTGAGCAGTCCTCCTAACGAAGTAATACCACATCCGTTCAAAAGATTGGTTGCCACCAATGAGTGGAAAGCCATTATAAAGAACGGAATAAAGTTCATTTAACCTGAGTATTTGAAATGAAGATCAGCGTTAATATATAAAATCTGCTGAGGAGAAGCCATGACGGGACGTATCCCTTGGACTCGATATTCAGGTGAGGATGTCGAGTCTGTTCTTGCGACGTTTATTTCTCTTGAAGAGCGTGACGCCATTAAAGTTCGGCCTTCTAGGGGCGATGGAGGTATTGACCTTATCGTTTACCTTGATGCCGAAACGGTCGATGTATATCAAATTAAGAAATTTGCTGAAAACCTAAAAAGTAGCCAGAAAGCTCAGATTGAGAATTCTTGGAAGGAATTATCGGCAACTACAGCCGATTTGCGTGTAAAAATAAATAGCTGGCATCTTGTAATGCCATTAGATCCCACAAACGAAAATCTGAAATGGGCTAAGGAGCTAGTTGAGCCTTTTGGAACAAAACTCATCTGGGATGGGCTTTCAAGAGTTGATGGCTGGGCGTCCAAGCACCCAGAAGTAGTCGATTATTACTTTTCGAATGGAAAAGAAGAGGTCTCTGAGTATGCTGCGAAACTGCTCTCCATGGCCAATCTTCCAGACTGCAGCGATCCAGCCATTCTCGAAAACAGACTACGTGATCTTTGCTCCCATCTAGATAAACTGGACCCATACTACGCATATTCAGTTCACGTGCTCTCAGAATATGACAAACGCGATGATTTCTGCACGCGTGCTCCTGGTGTTGTTATGTCCCAAATTCTAGTAACCCCCGGAGCGGGCAGAATCACCGTCGACGTAATTGAAAAGTCGCCAATTGCATCAATGCTGCACCCTTTAACATTTTCAGTAAAAATCATTGCAGGGACCGACGATGAAAAAGAGCAAGCCCAGAATTTTATCGAATATGGCATGCCCTTCGCTTCGTTGCCGGCGGAAGTAATTGATCAATCATACCAATTGCCTGTAGGGCTTTCCTGCGATGGATTTCGAAGGGGAATCATTAAGAGCCTTGACCTGAAAACATCAAATTGCATAAGCTCGGCATCGTTATTCTGGGAAGGATGCGGTGAACTGCGGTTAATAGTTGACAAAGCCACCCATGGAACTAAAGGGGTATTCTTTTCTGCCCATGATGCGACGGAAACATTCAGATTGAACTTTAAGTGGAATGCAAGTCAGCCCGGCGGCACCATTAACTACGAGTTTTCATTTAGCAATTTAGCCAATAAGCGCTCTCGAGACGTTGCAAGAACCTATCGATTCTTAAGCGAAGCCACTGATAAAAAAGTTGAGCTCCGAATCAATGGCATGAGCGCTCTCTATTTTAATCTCGGCATTAGGGAAGATCTGGTTGTGACAGTTAATGATATATACAGTCTGGCGGTTGCGTTAGAAACCGTTAACGGGGCCGCGGACAGCGAGATGCCATTTCCTGACCTTTGTGAAGCTACTAGAGGAGAAATTGCAAATCTAAGAGTTGCGGCAAGGCTGCTCGATGGCGAAGCAGTTGTATATAGCTGGGAATCACATGGGTTTAATCTAGAAGGGGATGAAGTCCAAAACTTTGAATACCCCTCTTTAGCGCGCTGGATTAAGCCTTTAGCTGTTAAGCTTGGAAGCAAAGAGGCATTCTGCGGTTTTGCGCAGACTACTCTAGTAATTGGTTCTTCAGAGTGCTCAACAGACCAAATAAATGATTCTGAACGTAAGCTTGTCTTAAACCCAGATGATCAGTACGGAAACAAAGCTATATGTGTAATGGTTCCACCAAATGAAGATGTGCTGAAGGGCCGAGATACTTTATGGACCGTTCGTCCTCCAAAAGTAGACGACTGGTTGACAATGGTTGAAGCTGCCGAATCATCAGCTGGAGGTTTAAAGCAGCTATCAAATTAGGTCGGTCATACGATTTATGCCCGCAATGGCCCGTTAATACAGACTCGAGTTTTTATGAACGCCAATCACTGCTGGGCGCCCCTCCTTTCACCGACTGGCAAAACGATTTACACCTAATTTCCGGGTTCGTTTACGGGTAATTCGTTCGCCACTCGCCCGATCTCGCTAAACTAATAACTGCTGCTACCAGGACATTTTCTGGTGCACATTCTATTGGCTCTGCGAAGATCGGAGCGGGTATGTTTGCTGCCGAGTCCTACACCAGCCGTCATCACATTGCGATTGTTGCCATGGCCTGCCTATGCGTTTTGCTGGGCGGGCCTTCTTATGCCGCGGGCGCTGAGAGCCTCATCATCGCGGGCGCGACGTACTACGAGCCGGGCGTGTCGGGTCCCGGCTGGGCCTGGACTGATGCCGACCACCTGGAGCTTAACGGCTATACGGGCGAGGCCATCGGCGCAGAAGGCGACCTGGTGCTGACGCTTGTCGGGCAAAACTCCGTGACGGAGTCGCATGCGCCCGATGCGGACATCACGCTGTGCGGCATGGAGGTGTGGGGCAACCTGACGCTTCGCGGTACCGGGACCCTGACGGCGACGGGCTCGCAGTGCGGGATCCACGCTTCGCGGACGCTCGTGGTTGACGGCTGCACCGTCGATGCCCGGGCAGACGGGGCCGATATTACGGACGAGGCGGTTGCCGGCGTGATCGCAGGCGACATGGCCGTGCGCGGCGGCGGAAGCGTCTTTGCCGCGGGCGCCGGGTCCGGAACGGGCGTGCGCGCCTACGGCGTGTATCTGCAAGATGCGGGCCTTGGCGATGGTGCAGCCGGCCGTCGGCTTTCCGTCGATGCATCATGGCTCGATGCCACCGGTGCCGACAGCGGTGTTGCGTGCGCGGGCGGGTCGCTTGTGTCTGCGCGGTTTGTGTCGCCTGCTGGCGGAACCTTTGGTGCTAGTGGCGTGGTGGACGCCTCCGGGGCCATGGCTCCGCATGTGGTGATTGAGCCCGAGGGCGCGACGGCGCCGGCGGGGGAGACCGACGGGCGCGAGGTGCCCGGTGGCGCGGGCGAGCCGGCTGGTGGCGCCGGTCCTGCCGGTGGGCAGCCCGGTGCCGGGTCCGCGACGGATCCCGCCCTGAAGCCCGCGACTGCGACGCCCAAGACGATCACGACAACCAAAACGACAGTAAACAGGACCACGGTGTCCACGCCATCCAAGGCCAAGGCTGCCGGCGCCGCCACCGCCACGCTCCCCAAGACCGCCGACAGCAACTGGATCGCCGCCTCATTAGCGCTATTCCTGCTAGGAGCAGCGCTTATAGCTGCCGCGCACCGCTGCTCGGTATCGCATGCATCGTCATGGCGGTTGTTCCCGCTTTGAGCTACGCAGGCAACCGATTAAAAGCGAGTTTTATGTTTCCCAAAGTAGGGGCGCACCGGCTAACGCCGGTGCGCCCCTACTACTGAACGGACAGTTTTAATTACTAAGGATACGGCAGCAATCCGTACATTCCGCACTGATATTTTCTGTATTGAAGACGTCGATGATGCACCCGTATACCATTGACGTCGACACCATCAGATGCGGACCGCGCGGTGACCCCACATTCCGCTGGCGCCCATGGG
>CABURU010000001.1 GCA_902494085.1 uncultured Collinsella sp. | reverse complement strand
CTCTTGACAGCGGATTGGGTCATATGAGCGAAAACCCGCCAGAGCGAGCAAGGTGCCTTCAGGCAAAATGGCGCCACAGGTTGAGCATAAGTCAGCGAGCGGGCCGCATTTGAGACAAGGTGACGTGAAACGAAAGGGCACTGACCTTCTGGTCGCGCCCTTGAAGTTGAACGTCAGATTGTCCAAATGCGGCCCGCGCAGCGTCGAGCCGTTACGCGGTTTGGTAAAACCGCGTAACCCCTAAGGCCGCTGGCCCATGCCACCCTCGAGGGTGACGGTCTCGCCGTTCATGTACTTAAAGTCGGGACCGCAGAGCTGAACGACAACGCGGCCGATCTCCTTCTCGACGTCGCCGTAGTGACCCGCCGGCGGCATGTGGACGTTGGCCTTGAACGCCTCGGGATAGGCATCCTGGAAGTTCTCGAGCGCAGCGGTCCAAGCAAGCGGGCACACGATGTTGACGTTGATGCCGTCCTTGCCCCACTCGTTGGCGGCAACGCGGGTCAGGCCGCGGATGCCCTCCTTGGCGGCGGCATAGCTGCACTGGCCATAATTGCCAAACAGGCCGGCGCCCGAAGCGAAGTTGACCACGGAGCCCTTGGTCTCCTTCAGGTGCGGATAGGCCTTCTGCATGTACAGGTAGGTGGCATACAGGCCAGAGTAAATGGCCAGGTTGAACTGATCCATGGTGTGATCGGCGATGGTCACGCCCGAGGCGCTGGCCTGAGCATTGTTGACGACGGCGTCGATGCGGCCGAACTCCTCAATGGCCTTGTCGATGACGTTCTGGACGACGGCCTCGTTGTCCTGACCAGCCGAGACATCGGCCTGAACAGGCAGAACCTTGACGCCGTACTCGGCCTCGAGAGACTCCTTGGCGGCCTCGAGCTTGGCGACGTTGCGGCCGGTGATGACGAGGTTCGCGCCCTCCTTGGCAAATGCGATATCGATGCCGTAGCCGATGGAGCCAGCGGAACCGTCCTTAAGCGTGGCCTTGCCGCCGCCGGTGACGATCACGGTCTTACCAGTGAAAAGTCCCATACAAAGTCCTTTCAAATCGCGACGGGCACGCCCGCCGACTGCGCGCATCCAACTTCACGCGCCAAAAGCTGAAATGCAACTTTAGCTTCTTCAAGTGAAAAATAAAGCCCATGGCAGGCGAACGGCACCACGTCGTTCGGCGAAGGGATTGTCAAGTACAAACTGAATAAAGCGATCGAGTTATTGCTATCAGATCGAGCCATCGAACACGTTTTGAAACTTTGCTGCGGCGCGCGGGATGTCGGCGCGAGACTTTATCATAGGGTGACAAACAACGATGAGGAGCACATGCCTATGACAGACGAGCTGGACCCCCAGACTCAACAGCATATTGATGATTCCGCAGACGTCACCGCAGATACTGACGCTGTGACCTGCGATGGTATCGACATCGACGACCCCATCTTGAACGAAAGCGCTACGGCGGAAACCCCCGAAACAGAAAACGCCGATGAGCAAAACGACGATGCGCCCGCTCAGGACGACGCCCCTGTACAGGACGACGCCCCGCAAGCAGCGGGCCCCATCGAGGTGTCTTCGGAAGAAGAGCTCGATGCCGTCATGGACTCCATGATGGATGCTGTCAAAGCGATGAAAAACGCCGTCGCCGATGCCGATATTGATGCCGAGGAAGAGGAGGCCGCCGTGGCGGCCTCGACCTTTGTGCCCGGCGAGACTCCGGTTGCCGACCAGGGCAGCACCATGCCCTCGTTTCTGCAGCTCGAGCACCCCACGATTGGCGCCGATGCGGTCGATCCGCACGCAGCAGGCTTTTCTGTGGTCGAGGGCGGTACCGGCAATATCGCCGCGCCGCAGGTTGCCGATGCGGACGCTGCCGACACCGCTCGCCCGACCGCCCCGCACTCCCCCGCCGCGAGCCGCGATCTGGGGACCGCTGTCTCGAACACTGCGAACGCCGTGGGCACCTTTATCGCCCAGGGCGCCTCGGCCATGCGCGAGATGAACGCCGCGAAAAAGGCACTTGCCGATGCCCGCGCCCACCTGGCCGAACTTGAGCAGCGCATTGCCGATCAGGCCGAGGAACTCGAGACGCGCCAGGATATCGCAGGCCGCTACGACCAGATCGTCGCCGACCAGCGCCAGGCGATCGCCACGGCGCAAAAGACCGCTGCGGCAGCCGAAATCGATCGCGATGTCCATGCTTCCAAAGTAGCAGAGCTCAAGGGTCAGCTCGAACAAATGAAGACAGAGGATGACGCGACTGAGCTCCGCCTGAAGGCCGCGCTCGACGCCGTGGAGGCCCGCGAGGCGAGCTCTCGCGAGACCGGCAACCGCCTCGTTCGACGTCTTGAGGATTCCAAGCGCATCCGCGACAAGGTGAAGGCCGAGCGAGACGCCGGCATTGCGGCCGCACAACAAACCGTCGACGCCACGCGCGCCCAGCTCGAGACGCTGCGCCATGAGTATGCCGAGCTGCAACGCAATCCCTCGGCAAATCCCGCCAACTATACGGTGCGCACCAGCGAGCTCTCGATGCAGATCTCCGACACGGCAGATGCCCTGCGAAAAGCCGAAGAAGATGTCCCGCGCATCACCGCCGACCTTGAGCACTCGCTTGCCGCAGCCGAGCAGGCCGTCGAACAGGCGCAGGCCCCCATCGCCGACGCCAAGCGAGCCCATCAGGCCGTGACGGCAGAGGCCGATGCCGCGCGCGACGAGCTGCAGACCGCAAAAACCGCCGCCGCGACTCGTCAGCGCGAACTGCGCGAGAAGATCACTGCCGAGGACAAGGCACGCCGGGACCAGGAGCAGACCATCGCCAACGCCCAAGCAGATGCCGCACATGCACAGTCGATCATCGAGCAGGCGACCGAGGTACACGACCACCCAGAGATCACTGAGTCGCTTGCAGGATCCTTGGCCCGAGACAAAGCCGAACACGCCGAGACCGAGCGAGAGGTTACCCAGCTCGAAGCCACCGAGGACGCGGTGCGCGAGCGTACCCGCGACTCACGCATCAAATTCACCGGCGCCATCGTCTGCATCGTCGCCGCAATCCTGGTGATCATCCTGGTCTGGCTCTTCGCGAGCAAGTAAACCAGCTGCCAAAAAACGCTCACCGCAACTTATTAGATTGATGCAAGGTAATCTATCCCTCTTGCACCAATCTCTTGACATAAGGAGTGTCCCCAGGTGCCGGCACAAAAGGAACGTCCCCAAGTGCCAAGTGCCCAATGACTACTCAACAACCACGGCAACACCGATGTAATGGCAGAGTCAGCGAGCGGGTCGCATTTGAGACAAGGTGACGTGAAACGAAAGGGCGCTGACCTTCTGGTCGCGCCCTTGAAGTTGAACGTCAGATTGTCCAAATGCGGCCCGCGCAGCGTCGACCGGTTACGGCGTTTGTAAAACGCCGTAACCTACAAGATGAGCATGGCGTCGCCAAAGCTGAAGAAGCGGTAGCGCTCCTCGATGGCGGCAGCGTAGGCATCCATGATCTGGTCGCGGGTGGCAAGCGCGCTCACAAGCATCATGAGTGTAGAGCGAGGCACGTGGAAGTTCGTGATCAACGCGTCGACCACGTGATAGGTCGAGCCGGGCATAAGGTAGAGCTGCGTTGTCGCGTTCTCGCGCACCACGATGTCGCCGCGGCCGAGCGTGTCGGCCCCGTCCTCGCGGCCCTCAAAATAGCGCGCCGTCACAGCCGGATCGGACACCGGCGCGTCCGCGTCAAACGCGCTCTCGAGCGAGCGCACTGCGGTAGTGCCGACGGCGATCACACGATGGCCCTCGGCCTTCGCCTTATGCACAGCGTCGACAACCTCCTGCGACACGTGGTAGCGCTCGGTGTGCATCACGTGCTGTGTAGGGTCGTCCTCCTCCACCAGACGGAAGGTATCGATACCCACCTCGAGCTCGACGGCGGCAAACTTCGCGCCCTTGGCCTCGATAGCGGCCATGAGCTCGGGAGTAAAGTGCAGACCCGCCGTAGGAGCGGCAGCCGAGTGCTCCTCCTTCATGGCGTAGACGGTCTGGTACTTCTCGGGATCGCCCTCGTAATCGGTAATGTAGGGCGGCAGCGGCACGTGGCCGGCAGCGTGGATGGCCTCGTCGAGCGTGCGCGGGTCGCCGGCGGCATTGCAACCGGCCGGCTCAAAGCGCACCAGACGGCCACCGCGGCTATCGGTAACAAAGTCGACGACCTCGGCCGTCAGCACCACGGGCGCGCCCTCGGGCGCATGGGCGCCGCCCGCACGATACTCAATCTGAGCACCGGGCTTCAGGCGCTTACCCGGCTTGACCAGGCACTCCCAGACATGGCCCAGCGGATCCACATCCTCGCGGCGCTTGAGCAGCAGCGTCTCGACCACGCCGCCCGAGCCGGCCTTGCGACCGATCAGGCGGGCCGGCATCACGCGCGTCTTGTTGATGACGAGCACGTCGCCCGGCTCGATATAGTCGATGATGTCGCGGAAGATGCGGTGCTCAACGGTACCGCCGTGCTCCAGCGGCGTTCCCGCCTGGGAGCCCTTGCGATCAACCACCAGCAGGCGGCAGGAGTCGCGCGGCTCGGCAGGAGCTTGGGCAATCAGTTCCTCGGGAAGGTTGTAGTCAAAATCATCGGTACGCATCTTTGCCTCTTTCACAAAGCGCGTCAGTCGAAAAAATCGACTGACGCGCGCATCATTCTCCCCTGTATCCTATCAGCTTGTTGAGAGAAATATAGTATGGAAACAGATTTGCGACTGTTTTCTCAACGCCCCGCTACTTAAGCGTTGCGTACATCACCGCCTTAATCGTATGCATGCGATTCTCCGCTTCTTGGAAAACACGAGACTTATCGGACTCAAAAACCTCGTCCGTGACTTCCATTTCGGTAACTCCAAACTTCTCAGCAATTTCGGCACCAACAGTAGTATTAGTATCGTGGAAGCTCGGAAGGCAGTGGAGGAAAATCGCCTCGGGCTTTGCCATAGACATCACCTCAGCGGTCACACGATACGGCGACATGAGCTTAATGCGGCTTTCCCACAGCTCTGCGGGCTGACCCATGCCAACCCAAACATCCGTGTAAATTACATCGGCATCACGAGCGCCTTCCTCAATATCCTCTGTAATGGTAATCGTCGATCCATGCTCGGCCGCAATACGACTACATTCTGCAAGGAGTTCAGGATCATAGGATGTAGCCCCCTCCGAATTTCCCCCGATTGGGCCGCAAGAACAGTAGTTAATGCCGAGCTTAGCGCAAATGACCATGAGCGAATCAGCGACGTTTCCGGCCGCCTTACCAAAAAATGTAAGTTTCCTGCCCTTAATCTCTCCAAACTCTTCACGCATGGTCAGAATATCGGCAAGCACTTGAGTCGGGTGAAATTCAGTAGTCAGCCCATTCCAAACGGGAACCCCAGCTTTTGCAGCAAGCTCCTCAACCTTCGCCTGTTCAAAGCCGCGGTATTCAATTCCGTCATACATGCGGCCAAGGACGCGAGCCGTGTCCTCAATCGACTCCTTTTTGCCCATCTGAGACGAGCCCGGATCCAAATAAGTTACACCCATGCCAAGGTCAAGTGCACCAACTTCGAAGGCGCAGCGAGTACGCGTGGAAGTCTTCTCAAATAGCAAAACAATATTCTTGCCTTCAAGGTATTTATGCGGAACACCGGCACGCTTCATGCTTTTGAAGTTAGCAGAAAGCTCAAGCAGATACTCAATCTCTTCCGTCGTGTAATCAAGCAGCTTCAGAAAACTGCGCTCAGCGATATTAACACCCATATTCGCCATCTCCCATCACAGTGGATTTGCAACTAAATATCTTCGCGCCAGAAGGGCATGCTCATGCAGCGCGGGCCACCACGACCGCGGGACAGTTCCTCGGAGGGAACGACCAAAAGTTCCAAACCGTTCTTGTAGAGCTCATCATTTGTGACAACATTGCGCTCGTAAACACAGACTTTACCAGGAGCAACGGCAAGAGTGTTCGACCCGTCGTTCCACTGCTCGCGAGATGCCTCAACCATATCGCCGGCACCGCACTCAATAAGCTGCACCTTCTCCACGCCAGTAGCCATTTCAAGAATATGTTCAAGCGTGTCATCAATCTCTTGAACAGCGACCATTCCCTCAGAGTCACCACGAGTCAGACGATAAACACGAAGGGTCTCAAAAATACCGGGATAAACTGTGAACTTATCGAAATCCACCATGGTGCAAACGGTGTCAAGATGCATGTAAGCATAGCCGTTGGGGATTTTAATAGCGTAAACGGTATCGATCTCAGAATTCCCAGATCCCCAGAACAAATTCTTTGCAAGCTCCTCAATCGCAGCCGCCTCAGTTCGCTGGCTAATTCCAATAGCCAAGGTATGAGCGTTAATGTTAAGCACATCACCGCCCTCGATATGCCAGGGATTCTTATGGTCGTACCAAATCGGAGTCCCTGCATAATCGGGATGGTATTTGAAAATCGCTTCGTAGAAGGGCACTTCACGATCTCGCTGTTTCCAATACATATGGTGAAGCAGAACGCCTTTGCCCACGGAAGCAAGAGGATCGCGAGAGAAATATGAACTCGGAAGAGGCTTCAACACCAAATCATCGGGCTTCGCATCCTCATTATCCATCATACTAAGCGTAGTCGAAACGCGAGGCAGCTCAAGGTCACGATAACGATACCCCCCCATAGCCTCAAGTACAAACTGATACGAATCTGAAATAGCGTCGAGCTTTTCACGAACAGCCTGCTCAAGCATAGGATTGACAATCCCGCTCTCAGCCATAAATGTATCGGTAAACTCAGCGCGAGCCGAGGGGCATGCATCCAGCGCTTCAGCAACGAGTTTCTCCATATAGAGAACCTCAACACCTTCGCTCCTCAGAAGATCCGCAAAGGCATCATGCTCCTTTTGAGCCACATCAAGATAGAAACAGTCGTGAATCCAGACATCATCGAACTCTTCTGCCTTTACGTTCACAAGGTCACGACCGGGGCGGTGAAGCACAACTTTCTTGAGCTTACCAATCTCGCTGTGTACATTCAGTCCTTTAGACATTCCTGTTACTCCATTTCAGCCATGAAACCTACAGGGCAATAAGTCCCGAGATTGCTACGAATACGATATTGATGAGCGACACGACCAAGAAGAATTTCCAAACGGTCTTCCACCACTGGCCAAGCTTGATCTTGCACACGCCCAAACCCGCTACAAGAATGGCGCTAGTAGGACAGATCAAAGACATCGTCGCGCTACCCATGGAGAGAGCCCACACGGCGGCCTCGGGATTAAGGCCCATGAGTTCGGTCAAAGGTCCAAAAATGGGAGCGGTCAGTGCTGCAAGGCCAGATGAGCTGGGAACCAGAATCGCCAGGAGGTTCTCAACCGCATAAAGAAGCGTAGTAAAGAGAACCGCCGGGATGCCGCCCAGACCAGTGGCGAGCGCATTGAGGATGGTATCGATGATCATGCCGTCAGAGGCAATGACAAGGATGCCACGCGCAAGTCCAACGACAATTGCCGAGAAAGCAAAGTCAGCGATACCCGCAACAAATTCCTGAGCGATGACGTCCTGACTAAAGCCCGCAATAACACCAGCCAACAGGCCCATGGCCAAAAAGACCGCAGAAATCTCGTTCATATACCAGCCCTGGGTCACAAGTCCCCAGATGATAAGGCACATACCAGCGATAAATACCGCAAGCACGCCTTTTTGACGACCCGTAAATTCCGCGTCAAGGGCAGATTCATCGGCAGCGAACTCGACTTTCTTGGCGATATCATCCTCAAATGTGATCGATGACTCAGGGTTCTTCTTTACCCTTCGTGCATAGAGGACAACCCAAGTAATTGCAACGGCAGTCAAAACAACCCAGGCAATCATACGCAGCCACAGCTGGGGGTTGCCCTGAATACCAAGAATACCTTGCGCAATGAGAACATTAAACGGATTAATCGTTGAGGCGATGTAACCCGTGCGCGCTCCAACGAACACGACCATGAACGCCGTCATCGAGTCGAAGCCCATAGCCATCATAATTGGCATGAAGATCGCAAAGAACGGGAGAGTTTCTTCCGCCATGCCAAAGCTCGTTCCGCCCAATGCAAAGAGAACCATCGCAATAGGAATAATTAGAATGTCTTTGTTCTTAAAGCGGCGAACGACACGACCCATTCCGCTCGTGATAGCGCCCGTTTTAGTAATAACCTGAAACGAACCGCCCACAATCAAGATGAATGCAACGACCTCAATTGCCTCTTGTATACCGCGCGTTGGAGCCTGAAGAACATCGAAGACGCCTTGTCTGAGATCTACTTCATCCCCGGTTTCCTCGTCAATATATGTCTTTTCACTCTGCTCATACGTACCTGCGACAGTGACTTCACGACCGTTCACCTCCTGACGCTGATAGGACCCAGAGGGAACAATCCACGTGAGAACAGCGAAGATGACCATAAGTGCAAAGATGATCGCATATACGTGCGGGACCTTGAACTGCTTGATGCCTTTCGAACTTTCCGCTGCCATATCTCCTCCTTCATTCCTTTTCCCATCTATCCAGCTGGCACCATAAATGTATGAGGTTGCTCAGCGGTGGTCGGCCAACCATCGCCATCGTGTCGCTTTTCACCTATGAACGGCAGCTAAAGTGACGTTATTAATCAATCTGATATTTAAAATTGATGTTATTTATCAATTACATACGTCTTTTAACTTTTCCGCAACACAACAAGGAACCTGCCTTAGCCTTATATAAAAACCAGCAGGACAGGAGACAGACATGCAAGGCGTACACATAACAAATGAAATCGGTCATTTAAAAGCCGTACTTGTCCATCGACCAGGAACTGAAACACAAAACTACCCTGATGCCGACTTCAGCCAAGTTTTCTCCCTGCGAAAATGGAGCGGTCGTTTTGACCTCGACAAAGCAATATATGAGCACGATTCCATGGTTCAATTGCTTGAGAAGCATGGCGTAGAAACCATTGAAATTAGGGACCTTCTCGAAGACTCACTTGAAACTGAGCCCCAATCACTTAAATGTTTTATTGATGACTACCTCCGTTGCAGTGGGGCAACAGGCAGAGAGTTCCTCGAGACAATAACCCAGCTGTTTGAGAACGCTAAGAACACCCAGGAATTGGTGAATATAGTACTTAACGGCATTCGCTTTGGAGACACTGAGCTATGTTCAAACCAGTCGGAAACACTACGGGCGCTCGTGCACGAGCAATTTGACCCCGCCTCGCTCTTGGTCAATCCCCTCAACACGCTTTTTTTCACTCGTGATCCTGCTGTGGTAGTCGGAGACGGCATCATCCTAAATCATATGTATTGGCCTGAGCGTGATCGTGAGGTCGCCTTATACCGGCAGATATTCACCCACCACAAGATCATGGGAGAAACCCCGGTATGTGATTTGAACAGGAGTAGTTACCATATCGAAGGCGGAGACATTCTTGTTATCAGTGCTAAGACATTATTAGTTGGAATCTCTGACCGAACTGAACCCGCCGCCGTCGAGTCACTTGCCAAAGAGCTCCTGACCTCAAATAAATTCCAGACTACCGAGCTAATTGCGATTCGAGTCCCCTCTGACGGGCTGCGTATCCACCTCGATACGTTCATAAGTAGAATTGATCACGACGCGTTCCTCATCGATCGTGAGATATGCAATGCCGTTGATGCATACAGCATTCAACTAAAACGATCCGGAAAGGGCCTTACGATCACTCCTATCGATCGCACGATTCCGGAAATACTCTCTGCAGCCTGTTGCGAACCAATAAAAGTAATTGACTGCGGAGGCGGGAATCAAACCGCCTACGAAAGAGAGCGCCGGAACAACGCAACGTCTATCCTTGCGCTCTCGCCAGGAAAACTATGCGTATATGAAGAAAACGTTTGGACCAACGAAGCGCTTGAGAAAGCAGGAATGGAATTATTCCCGTTATCCATTGACGAGCTCACCAAAGGCTATGGTGGCACAAACTGTCTATGCCTCCCTCTGTGGCGAGAGGATCTATAGCCATGGGCTTCGGGGCAAATATTCGTAAACTCCGCACCATGGAGCATCTTGGTCAGGCGCAACTTGCAGAGATGTTGGGGGTATCTAAAGAGACCGTTTGTCGTTGGGAAAAAAGTCGGTATGCCCCCCGTGAGCGCCATATTGAAAAGTTACAAGCGCTCTTCGGTTGCACCCGCGATGAACTTGTTGGCGAGGAAAACGGTTTGGCCGTAAAGCTCGCAAATAAAAGAATCGTCACCGACGAAGACCCTGCTATCCACGAAATGGAGGGCGCATTTCCCGTCATCGATATCGAATCGCAAAAGCGCCGCATCACGCACAGCCAACAAAATGCTTGCGCGCCTGTAGACGTAGCCAAGCGTCACCCACATAGCGTTTTCGTTAAAATCAAAGGTGACGAAATGTCCCGCATTTACCCTCCCGGCAGCTTACTACTTGTCGATACCACC
Organism: uncultured Collinsella sp.; assembly: GCA_902494085.1. Lineage (GTDB taxonomy): Bacteria > Actinomycetota > Coriobacteriia > Coriobacteriales > Coriobacteriaceae > Collinsella. Next base: position 203,973 of record CABURU010000001.1, on the reverse strand, counting down.
GCAAAGCCTTGGAACGGCTGTGCTGTATTGGCGCTCGCAGACGGTAAAACACCGGTAATTAGGCGATTTGCAGAAGGAAACGACATGATTGTGCTGTCGTCCCATTCATATGCAACAGCAAGTCCGGATCTGATGTTTAACAAACGGAGGATTAGAATCATAGGAGTCGTCGTTTGGTATCAAGCGAGCCACGATCACACGCTTAATTAAATCGACTTTCCCAAAAACGACCGTACCGCACAGACAGCTCAAAGCCCCAGCCCAAAATGAACTACTTTTTGGACGCTTTGCGCTCGTCGCGGATGCGGGCGCGGTCCATGGCCGCCTCGACGGCCGAGAATCGGCAGCCGCAGTAGTTCTGCCGATACATGCCCAGCTCGCGCGAACGACGCGTGGCCTCGGGGTAATACGGACGAAAATCACGAATCACCGGAGTGAGACCGCGGGCGGCAGCCAGACGCTCCAACACATCATTGCAGGTTTCGAACAACTGATACGGCGAGACGACGAGCGTCGTGCCCACAAACTCAAACCCGCGCTCCTGGGCCACACGGCACGCCTCGGCCAGACGCAGGGCATAGCACGCGCGACAGCGACGGGCTCGGTCGGCTCCCAGCGGGGCCACGCCGGCCTCCCAGCGCTTCCGGTCCTCCCCCGCCTCGATAAGCTCGATGTCGCCATCGGCACACCACCGGCGCAGCTCGTCCAAGCGGCGCTGCCATTCATCGCGCGGTTGAATATTGGGGTTGGTCCAGCAAATCGTGGGCTCAAACCCCTCCTCGCGCAGCAGGCGAACCGGCTCAAGCGAGCATGGTGCACAGCACGCATGCAGCAACAACGGCTTCATCGACATCTCCTCACCCAAAAAAGCGCACGCCAAAGGACGTATCTTCGCAGGCGACAATGCGGCGGTCGCGCAAAATGGTCCGCACGTAATACCAGTCGCCTACACAGCCCGACAAATGCAAGCCGGTCGCCAGATAGCACAGCAGCGGATAGCCCGAAAACGCAAACCCCAGGGCAAACGCTGTCGTCACAACAACCGTCGGCGCCAGGCAAATCGCCATATACCGCCGGCGCGAATACACAATCCCCTCGGCGCAGGCATAGATCATCGCCGTCTCGCGATTCGCCCCAAAGGTCACCTTCGCGCCCGCAGGCGCCAGCAGCTTAAAAAACACACCGTGCACCAGCTCGTGCACGGCGAACGACGCCATTGAGATCGCAGCCAAGCCGACTATCCAGCCCACGACAGCCATCCAGCCGCCCGCGTCAGCCGCATCCAAGTCTGCAGGCCCGCCCAGCAGCATAAACACCGGCACCAGGCACACGGCAAACACGCCGACTACGACCATCCCCCACACGAAGCAAGCGTGCAGAAAATCCTCGTCCTCAAACGCATGTATGTTGGAAATCTCATTCATAGCATCTTAGGATAGCGCCCCTGCCACGCACCCGCCCGCATGTGCGATAATGTCGAACGATATGCACGAATTGACCACCGCGCGGCCGAGCCCCGCGCCCGGCCGCGCCCTCAACATATGCGAAGGAGTCCCATGGCATCCAAATACTCCATGAACGACCGTCCCAGCTGGCCTCGCCGCGCCATCGTTACCGCCGGCGAGCCCTACGGCAACAAGGGCCTTCACTTTGGCCACGTTGGCGGCGTCTTTGTCCCTGCCGACTTCTTCGCCCGCTTCCTGCGCGACCGCCTGGGCCGCGAGAACGTCATCTTCACCTCGGGCACCGACTGCTATGGCTCGCCCATCATGGAGAGCTACCGCAAGCTCAAGGAGAACGAGGGCTACGACAAGTCCATTAGCGAGTATGTCGAGTCCAATCACTCCCGCCAGGCCGCGACCCTCAACAACTACAACATCAGCTGCGACATCTACGGCGGCTCGGGCCTTGAGCCGGCTGCGCAGATTCACAACGAGGTGACCGCCGAGATTATCAAGCGCCTGCACGAGCAGGGCACCATCTCCAAGCGCTCCACGCTGCAGTTCTACGATGCCAAGGCCGGCACGTTCCTCAACGGCCGTCAGGTGATCGGCCGCTGCCCCATCCAGGGCTGCAAGTCCGAGAAGGCTTATGCCGACGAGTGCGATCTGGGCCACCAGTTTGAGCCCGAGGAGCTCATCGCGCCCAAGAGCCAGCTCACCGGCGAGGTGCCCGAGCTGCGCCCGGTCGACAACCTCTACTTCGACCTGCCGGCCTACCTCAACTTTATGAAGACCTATACCGCCAAGCTCGCCCAGAACCCGCAGGTTCGCTCCGTGGTCTCCAAGACCATGGAGGAGTGGCTGCTGCCGGCTCAGCTCTACATCCAGAACAAGTTCCGCGAGGCCTTCGATGCCGTCGAGGATCAGCTTCCTGAGCACACCGTGCTGGAGCCCGAGGGCAACAAGAGCAGCTTTACCGTCACCTTCCCCAGCTGGAAGGAGCGCGACGATGCCCACGCAGTGCTCGCCAACGGTGGCGTGCGCTTCCGCAGCGGCAAGGCGCTCGTGCCCTTCCGCATCACCGGCAACATCGACTGGGGTGTTCCGGTGCCCGAGGTCGATGGCGTCTCCGACGTCACCTGCTGGTGCTGGCCCGAGAGCCTGTGGGCGCCCATCAGCTATACGCGTACCGTGCTCGCACGCGATGCCAAAGCCGCCGGCGTGACCGAGGGCGTCGCCGCCCAGGATGCCGCCCTCATGGGCGAGCCCGCTGCCGACTCCACGCAGGTGCCCGCGCCCACCTACCAGCACAGCTCGCTCGACTGGCGCGACTGGTGGTGCTCGGACGACGCACAGATCTACCAGTTTATCGGTCAGGACAACATCTACTTCTACTGCATCGCGCAGACCGCCATGTGGGAGGCCCTGGGTTGGGACCTCACGCAGAGCACCGTCAGCGCCTGCTACCACCTGCTCTACATGGGCAAAAAGGCCAGCTCGTCCTCGCAGACGCCTCCCCCGCCGGCAGACGACCTGCTCAACCACTACACCTGCGAGCAGATGCGCGCGCACTGGCTGTCGCTCGGCCTGTCCGAGAAGCCGGTAAGCTTTAGCCCTAAGGCATACGACACGCGTGTGACCGGCAAGGACAAGGACGGCAACGAGGTGCGCGCCTGCGACGACAAGCGCGTTATCGACCCGGCCCTTAAGGAGAGCGCGCTGCTGACCGGCGTGTTCAACCGCCTGGCCCGCAGCTGCTTCTACGGCGTCGCCGTCAAGGAAGGCGACGAGAGCCCCTACCGCAACGGCTGCATCCCCGCCGGTGCCGCTTCTGACACCGTGGTCGAAGCCGCCCAACAGGCAACCCTCGCCTTTGAGCAGGCCATGTACAAGTTCGAGACGCACCGCGCGCTTGCCGTGTGCGACGACTACCTGCGCGCCGCCAACAAGCGCTGGAGCGACGCCTCCAAGGCCGCCAACAAGCTCGAGGGTGAGCCAGCCAACGTCGCAATGACGCAGGCCCTCGTCGACGCCTTTACCGAGCTGCGCGTGGCGACCGTGCTCATGCACGGTATTGTGCCGGCCGGCTGCGAGCTCATCTGCGAATACTTCGACGTCGATCCGGTCGCCTTCTTTAGCTGGGATAACATCTTTGCCTCCACGGACGAGTTTGTGGAGAGCCTGGGCGAGAAGCCCGGCGAGCACCGCGTAAAGCCGCTGCCCCCGCGCTTCGACTTCTTTAGCAAGCACGAGAGCCAGTACTAAAGCGCGCCAGCAGCGGCGTGCCCGGAAAGTAGTCAATTTGGGACGGGAAGGAAAGACGGATGTCCAAGCCGCGTCGTCGTAAGCAGAAAAAGCAGGTCAAGGCCGAGTTCAAGCTCAGGCAGTTTGCTGCTACCGAGCTTTCCGACCAGCTTGCCGCCCTTCCCTGCGCCGCCGACCTGCCGCGCTTTATGGTCGACACGGTCGCCGGCGCCTATGCGCCCGCCGATGCTTACCTCATGATCGAGGGCTTCGGTGCCGCAGCCGCACGCCCGGTCACGCTGCGCGCCAACACGCTCAAGGCGACCGCCGAGGACATCGCTGCGGCGCTCGATGCAGCCGGCATCGCCCACAACCCCGTCGCCTGGTACCCAGACGCCTTTATCCTGCCCGAGGCCCAGGTTTCCGATCTGTGGGACCTCGACATCTACCGCGACGGCAAGATCTACCTGCAGAGCCTGTCATCCATGATGCCGCCTTTGGTATTAGGCGCTCAGGCCGGCGAGGACATCTTGGACATGTGCGCAGCCCCCGGCGGCAAGACGACGCAGATCGCCGCCCTCACCCAGGGCCAGGCACACCTCACGGCCTGCGAGATGAGCATTCCCCGCGCCGAAAAGCTTGAGTCCAACCTCCACCGCCAAGGTGCCAAAAACGTGCCCGTCATGCGCATCGACGCACGCGAGCTCGACGAGTTCTTCCGCTTTGACCGCATCCTGCTCGACGCTCCCTGCACCGGCACGGGCACCGTCATCAGTGGCAACGAGAAAAGCCTGCGCGGCCTCACCGAGCAGTTGCTGAGCAAGTGCGCCCGCTCGCAGCGAGCACTTCTGGACCGCGCCATGGGTGCCCTCAAACCGGGCGGCACGCTCGTCTATTCGACCTGTTCGATTTTGCCGCAGGAAAACGAGGACGCCCTGCAAGAGGCCCTCGACAAGCATATGGACTGCGAGCTCATCCCCCTCGACGGCACGCCAAGCGAAAGTGAAGCACGACGCACCCAGGAAGCTGGTGAGGAGCCGCGCATCGAGTCCAACGCTCTGACCGAAGCCATTGCCGCCGGTCAGGTGTCGGCCATCGCCAACGGCCTGCCCGGCACGCTCACCATTCCGCCTAGCCGCGACTTTGAGGGCTTCTACATTGCCCTGATCCGAAAACGCAGCTAGCGCACGGATCAAAAACTCAACAAGCTATCTCTGTGCGCGTTTGCCCTGCTGGTCGCGATGCTGTTTAAGCATCGCGCGCTCCTTGCGTTCGGCCCTTTTGCCCTTAATGGCCGTGACCACAAAGTAGATGACCGCGGCGGCAACGATTGCGCCCACACACAGGCCAATCGAGCCAAACATTGCTGTCAATTCCATACCGCGTCACCTCTCTTTTAAACGGGACTTTCAAGATAGCACCTCGATCCCCGCCACCACAGCTCCTTCACGTTCGCCTGCCCTTCGGTCTAACGGATGGCGCGGCGGGGAAAAATCAACTCGTCAAACGATTTAGCATTCGCAATTCCGGCTGCATCGCGCCGGCCGTCATCACATAGAATCGAGTCTCCATGGATACCCTCAACGATCTAAATGAGCGCGTCGACGCCTTCGTCGGCACCAGCTCCTTCGACACGCCTGCCGCGGCAAACGACCAAGCTCCCATCGATGTACCCGCCGAGGTTCACGAGGACATCGTCGCCTCGGTCGATTTCTCCGAGGTCGAGCTCGCAGACGAGTTCACCGAGCCCCAGGTAGCCGTGACCCCCAACGGACTGCTCCCCATGGAGCCCCTGCCCATCGACGGACGTCTGCGCAAGGCTGCTCTTCGCATGCCCGACGAGATCGAGGAGGCCAGCGGCTTCACGCTCTTCGGCCGCCGCATCAAGTCGCTCATTTACACTACCGATGTCGCGGTTATCCGCAACTCCAACGCCGATGCCGTTTTTGCGGTCTACCCTTTCACGCCGCAGCCCGCCATTACGCAAGCGCTGCTGACCGTCGCCGAGTGCCCGGTCTTTGTAGGCGTGGGCGGCGGAACTACGACCGGTAAGCGCTCCGTGCAGATGGCAGCCGTCTCCGAGATGCAGGGCGCGGCGGGCTGCGTGGTCAACTCCCCCGCTACTGCCGAGATGGTCGAGCACATCACCAACATCGCCGACATCCCCGTCATCGCCACGGTCGTACGTTGCGACGACGATGCGCATGCCAAAGTGCGCGCCGGAGCCAAGATTCTCAACATCGCCGCCGGCAAAAACACGCCCCAGGTCCTGCGTGAACTGCGCGAGCACTATCCCAACCTGCCGCTCATCGCGCCGGGCGGCAAGACGCCCGAGAGCATCCGTGAGACCATCGCCGCCGGCGCCAACGCCATCATCTGGACGCCGCCTTCGGCCCAGCAGCTACAGGCCGACATGATGCAGCGTTATCGCAAGATGAAGGAAGACGCCACACCTGTCATCTCGCGCGACGATGTGCCCATTATCGACCAGGTCGCCGCCGCCGAAGTCAGCCAGGTCGAGAACATGAATCCCGACGTGCCGATTCCCGACGAAGTCATCGAGCGCGTCGCTTCGATCCACGAGCGCGTCGAGGAGCATCGCGCCAATCGCGGCCTCAAGCCGTCACTGCACGGCTTTTTCTTCCGCGGAAAGAAACGCTAGCCGCAACAGCAAGGCCCGCCCCACAAACGTGAGACGGGCCGTTTTCGTTTGAGCAATCATGCAGCAACGTGATGGGGCAAATTAATCCACGCGCTTGTCGCCCATAAAGAAGAGCGCCACCGTACCAGGTCCGGTATGCGAGCCAATCAGAGTACCGATGTCATTGATCTCAATCTTGCCTTTAAGCTGCGGAACCTGTTCCTCAATCAGCGCCGCAACTGCCTCGGCATCCTCGCGGCACGCCGAGTGCGACATGATGCACTTACCCGAATAATCCGTACCGCCCTGTACGTGTGCCATCATGGTCTTAGCCATCTCGGAAATCGCGCGCTTCTTAGTGCGAATTTTCTCACGTGGCGACAGCTTACCTTCGCAATCGACCGTCATAAGCGGGCAAATCTTAAACGCCGTGCCAATGATCGCGCTCGCGGCCGAAATGCGACCGCCGCGCAGGTAGCTCGACAGATCGGTCGAGAAGAACCAGTGGTGCAGGTTGAGTTTGTGCTCCTCGATCCAGGCAGCCGTCTCGTCGAGTGAAGCCCCGCTATCGCGCACGTCGGCGGCATATTCCAGCAACAGACCAAAGCCCGAAGACGCCCCCAGCGAATCGATGACGCGCACCTTGCCGCCCTGGGGATAGCGATCCGCGAGCATCTGCGCCGCGACGCAGGCCGATCCATACGTGCCCGAAATACCCGACGACAACGTCAGGTGCAGCACGTCTTTACCCTCGGCAACAAACGGCTCCCAAAACTCCTCGTACTCACCCACGCTCACCTGAGACGTCTTGGGCATGGCGCCCGCGGCAATCTGGGCAAAAAACTCGTCCGGCGTAATCGACTGATACAGATCGTCCGTATAGACAACATCGTCGATCTCGTAATGAAAACACACGACAGGGATATTGCGCGACGCAAAGAACTCACGGGTTCGATCGGCGGCGGATTCACAGGTCAGGACAAAATCACTCATATGAGGCTCCTTACTCATTGCTGCGCAAATTATCGCACAGTGAGCCTACATGCGGTACATATGTCCACTATTTACCAAATCGAACCAAAAATAGTGAACATCTTTACCACCATCGTCTCCACCGGCCCCACGCATAAATATCTGAGAAAACACCCTCTGTCGTCTCCACCCAACCGCCATATCTACCTCAACTAAATCGATTTACCAAACCGTTCAGCCGACAATTCAGCCGCTGGCGCAAAATCGAAACAAAAGCGGCGCATACTGATAAACGTTTGACGTTGTTTATCAGTTTTACCAACCATATCGGAAGGTGTTTCATGGTCGCATTCGATCGCAACCCGCAAGACTTCAAGTATCTGCGTCTGCTGTCGAGACAATTTCCCACCGAGCAATCCGCGTTTACCGAGATCATCAATCTCTCGGCCATTCTCAACCTGCCCAAAGGCACTGAGCATTTTATGAGTGACGTGCACGGCGAATACGAAGCCTTTATGCACATCCTCAACAACTGCTCGGGCGTCGTGCGCGAGCATGTCGACGAGATCTTTGGCGACACGCTCTCCTTTGACGAAAAGGGCGAGCTGTGCACGCTCATCTACTACCCGCGCGAGAAGATCGACCTGGTCCGCAGCCGGCGCGAGGACTCGCCAGCCTGGTACAAGACGATGCTTGACCAGCTCATCATGGTCGCTCGCTCACTTTCAAGCCGCTACACGCGCTCCAAGGTGCGTAAGGCCATCCCGCGCGACTACGCCTACATCATCGACGAGTTGTTGCACACGCACCCGGACGAGAACAACTATCGCGTGCGCTATCACGAGCGCATCGTGGAGTCCATCCTGGAGACCGCCAGCGCCGACGACTTTATCGAGTCGCTCGCCTCGCTCATCAAGCGCCTGGCCGTCGACCACCTGCACCTGGTGGGCGACATCTTCGACCGCGGCGGCGGCGCGGCCAAGATTATGGACCGACTGCTCACCTACCATTCACTCGACATCCAGTGGGGCAACCACGACCTGCTGTGGATGGGCGCTGCAGCCGGTGAGCCCGCCTGCATCGCCACGGTGCTGCGCAACAACCTGCGCTACGACAACTACGAGATCCTGGAGAACGACTACGGCATCTCGCTGCGTGAGCTTGTCGCCTTTGCCGATGCCACCTACACCGCCGGTGAGTCCATCACCCCGCTGATCAAGGCCATAAACGTGCTGCTCTTTAAGCTCGAGGGCCAGATTATCCAGCGCCACCCCGAGTTCGATATGACCGACCGCCTGTTACTCGACAAGATCGACCACGACACCGGCACAGTCACGCTCGCCGACGGCAGCGTGTGGCCGCTCACGACCAACGACTTCCCCACCGTCGACCCGGCGGACCCCTACACGCTCACGTCTCAGGAGCAGCACATCATCGACAAGCTCGTGTCAGAGTTTGTCACCGCCGATCACCTGCATCGCCATATCGATTTCCTCTATTCCCACGGCTCGATGTACAAGGTCGCCAACGGCAACCTGCTGTTCCATGGCTGCGTTCCGCTCAACGAAGACGGCACCTTTAGCAGCATGAACTGTCTGGGCACCTGGCACGCTGGCCGCGATTATCTCGATTTTTGCGACCACATCGCCCGCCGCGCCTGGCGCGTGGGCGACTGCGACGCCCTCGACTGGATGTGGTACCTGTGGATTGGCTTCAATTCACCCGCCAGCGGACGCTTAGTGCGTACCTTTGAGCGCGCCTATATCGCCGATAGGAGCACCTGGGTCGAGCCGATGGACCCGTACTTTACGCTTACCAAGTCGCCCTCGGTCTGCGATGACATCATGCGCGAGTTTGGCGTCGCGCCCATGGCATGTTCGCCGACCGGACACATCATCAACGGCCACACGCCCGTTAAAACCACCAAGGGTGAGCAGCCCATCCGCGCCGAGGGCAAGCTGCTGGTCATCGATGGCGGCTTCTGCCGCGCTTACCATCCCAAGACGGGTATCGCCGGCTATACGCTCATCTCGAGCTCGCGCGGCTGCCGCCTCAAGTCGCACCGGGCCTTTACGACGGTTGCCGAGGCACTTACGCGCAACGTGGACATCGAAAGCGAGACCAACCGTTTTGACCAAGCGGACCGTCGCCGCATGGTGAGCGACACCGATACTGGCGCCAAGATCCGCAGCCAAATCCGAGACCTGCGTCAGCTGCTCGATGCATATAGAAACGGTGCTATCGAGGAGCGCGCCTAGCACCACCCGCGGGGATTGGCTAAACTTGCTGAGTTTATCATCCCCACGGCGTCCCCGCGCCACCCTAAGGCAGGTACCATGCAAAAGCTCCTTGCGCAGATCATGAAATTTGGCGTCGTCGGTGTCATTGCCACGGTTATCGACTTTGGCATTATGAATCTGCTCCACTACGGTCTCGGCCTCAACATCCTGATCGCCAACACCAGCGGCTTTATCATCTCACTCATCTTTAACTACCTCGCAAGCATGAAGTACGTGTTTGCGCACAAGGAAGGCATGAGCCGCCGCCGCGAGTTCATCATCTTTGTCGTGCTGTCCGTGATCGGTTTGGTGCTCAACGACGGCATCGTGCTGGCGCTCAACGCCGGTCTGGGGCTCGAGGCCAATATCGCCAAGATCTGCGCCACCGCGCTTGTCATGGTCTACAACTTTGTGACCCGAAAGATCTTCCTGGAGGGCGACGAGACCAAGTAGCTCGACACCCCCGCAGCATTACGGTGCCCACGGACGACACGCACTCAGCGCAGTATCGTCCGTGGGCGCCGCTCGTTTACGGGCAAATTTTCAACGTTTACGGATTAGCTCTTGAAAATTTGACGAGTTCGTATAGTTCTTGGCAAAGACCTTACGTTTCCCTTGCAAAAGATCTAAAGTATCCCCTGCTCGATTCATCAACGCATTGGATGTGATTACGTGCGCAAGGCGCTGGCACAACCTCATACCAAGCAGTTCCTCAAGTTTGCTGTCGTGGGTCTTATCTCCTTTGGCATCGACTGGGGCATGCTCATTGCGCTCGTCGAGCTGTTTCACCTCGACTTTTTGATGAGCACCACGGTTTCGTTTATCACGTCCGTCGTGGTCAACTACTGGCTCAGCATGAAGTACGTGTTCGACCACCGCGAAGGCATGAGCCGCAAGCGCGAGTTCACGATCTTCACCATCCTGTCGGTGATCGGCCTGGGCCTCAACGACCTGTACATGTTTGTGGGCGTCACGTTTTTGAGCATCGGCTACCAGGCCATGAAGGCCATCGCCACGTTCCTTGTCACCTGGTACAACTACTTCAGTCGCCGCTTCTTCCTCGAGGGCGCACGGTCGTAGTCGATTCACTATTTGCTTGAATGTATAACCGGTTGGAATTACCGTTCCAACCGGTTTTTTGTTTGCAGAGAGACCCGGCGACCCAGTCCCATTCGCATGAAAAACGGGCGGTCCGGATGTTGGTCCGAACCGCCCGTCTGGCGCGCTATGTCGAGGCCTCTAGCCCGTTACGTAATACCAAACGACGTTGTCGCCATTGGAGAGAACGTAGTTACTGCAGGCCGTCATGGGCGTTGCGCCGTTGACGGAGTACATCCAGCCGCTCGTGCCGCCGTACTGTTTCTCGGCCAAACCACCAATCGCGGAGACATACGTACCGTACGACGAGCCATGTGCGTTGACAGAAAGGCCCAGCGCGCACAGGGCATCGTAAACGGTGGCGCCTTCGTTAAAGGTAAAGGTGCCGCCAGAGGACACGGGATTGCCCACAGCGCTCGATGTGACCGAAACCGTCACCGTAACGTAGTTGGACTCCTGTGAGCCGCTTTGGCTGCCCGAGGAGGCATTTCCACCATTAGAGGATGAGGCTCCATCAGACGACTGGCCACCGCCCGAAGAAGCACCGCCAGACGCATTGGAAGTATCACCGGCTCCCGTATTTTGGGCAGCGGATTTATCGCCAGACTTCTTGCCGCCCCGGTCCTCGGACTTCTTGCTATCCGAGTTTTTGTCCGATTCCTTGTTTGAAGACTCGGAATCGTCCTTGGCGTCGTTCGAACCCTTGGGCTCGTCTTTTGCATCATTCGAAGATTTGGAATCCTTGGAACTAGCCTCGCCCGAAGCGGCAGACGAGCCAGACCCCTTGGTGTCCTTGGCGACGACGCTCTCCCCCGTCACGGTCTCAACGATCCAGTCAATGGACCAGGCGCCGCTCTCGGAAGGATGGACGAAGCCCAGCGAGACGACGATCAGAATGGTGCACGCGGCAGCAAGAACGCCAAGGAGCGCCTTGCGACGAGAGGCGGACGCCGCCGAAGCGGCGCCCTGTTGCTTTGCATCGTCGAACTGAATGAACGAGGAATCTGGTTGCTTGGGGTCAGCGTCCTTGGATTTATTGGACACAACCCTCACCTACCGACGTTTGGTGAACACGAACACGCCGACGATGGCGAGACCGATGACGCCGGCGGCAACGCCAACAATGGCGAGCGGGTTGGTGCCAGTCTCCTGCTCGGAAGCACTAGAGGACTTCTTAGCAGTGGTCGTAGAAGCAGCACCCGTATCGGACTTGGAATCGGACTTCTTGTCGGACTTCTTGTCGGACTTGCCGTCCTTCCTGTCAGACTTCTTGTCAGACTTCTTGTCAGACTTCTTCTCGTCCTTCTTATCGGACTTATCGGAGTCCTTCTTGTCGGACTTGTTGTCCTTGGTCTCGGTCTTGGTCGACACCGTCGTCTTGGTCGTCGGCTTATGACCCGGGGCGACAGCGCCGCCCTTCGAGCCGGAGCCGGAACCCGTGCCAGTGCCAGCGCCAGTGCCGGAACCAGTACCGGTACCAGAACCGCCGCCGCCATTCGAACCAGCGCCGCCATTACCGCCAGGGTTAACGGCATTCTTGGTCCACTTGGCATACAGCGTCAGATCGGCCGTCACCGGCGTGGCGAAGTCATACGCCCGCGTGCAGGCTTCATCGGTATACCAACCGCCGAAAGTGTAGCCATCGCGTGTCGGATCGGCCGGCTTGACCAGCTTGCCATCGGCCGTAGCAACAAACTTAGTGTCGCAAGCAGACCCGCCGTTGGAGTTAAAGGCAACCGTCCAAGACTCGACAGCTCCAAGTTTAAACAGCGTGCCCGAATCATTAATGTAGTAGAGATTGCCAGAAGCATCGGCAATGACCGGAGAGTCACAGTACTGGTAATGGCCAGCCGCATCATAAATCTGCGTCGCCTCTGCATCGCCGAGCGTATAGCGATACACGCCACCACCAGCAGAGTAGTTGACGTAATCCTTGCTATCCGCGCTGTTAACGGTGAAGTACACATGAGTCTTGCCGCCCTGAACGCTCACCAGCGGAGTAGCAGCAATACCGTTGAGGCCAGCCGGCAGCGCCTTGCCGTCGGCAGCAGCGATCATCGTGGTCTTACCCGTCTTCAGGTTATAGAGAACCAGAGCAGAGCCAGTAGCCGTCTGTCCGCCGACAATCAAGTTTTCGCCAGCCACCGCCGGTGCGCTCATGTTATTAGTAAAACCCAGGTCGACTGTCTTCTGCTCGCTCAGCACGCCCTTCGCCGAAAGCGAAATCACATGGAGCTTTCCATCGTGCGTCATCTGATAGAAGGTCGAACCATTGGACGGATCGGCGACACAGTCGGCGTTCGCGAGAGCGCCGAGCTTCATGGTCGAAACGACATCGCCCGTCGTCTTATCAATGCACTTAAGCGTGCCCGCGCTCGTAGGAACGATGGCATACTTATCCGTCAAAGCCGCACCAGTCCAGTAATAGCCCTCGGCAGGGTCGATGTTCTGCCAAGAGACTTCGCCCGTGGCAATCTTGATACGCTTAAGGGAGCCGTTGCCGTAGGTCGCGTTGTAGTTCTCGTCATACGAAATATCGACCGTACCAACATAAACGTACTCGCCGTCCGAAACGACGGTGCAGGAGCTCTGCGTCAAGTTCGTCAAACCGGGCGTCAGCCACTTGCAGATCAGCTTGTCTGCAGTAATCGCCTGGACCGCACCGCCGTTGAGCGGAACGATGATAAGGCCATTGGTATAAATCGGACGAGAGGTATAGCTCACCTTGGAGGCAAGCGGCGCAGAGGCAACTTTTTTGCCCGTGGACGAATCGATCTTAATGAGCTCGTTCTCGGTCGCGATGTACACAAAACCGTTAGCGATGACAGGTTCGCTGCAGTTGGCATACTGCTGGCCAGACTCGGCTTTCCAATCGAAGGCCCACTTAAGACCGGCGGCCTGCGCAGGCGTCTTGGCATCCGTTACGGTCGAACCGTTGCCACTGTTGCCGTAGCCGGCCCACTCGGCATCCCAATCAGGAGTCGTCGCGCTCGGGTCCACGACAATCTTGTCGGGATCGGGCATGGCCGAATCGTCGGTGGTATAGGCAAGCGTAACCTTATCGCCGCTCTTGAGCGTAATCTGATTGGCGCAGAGTAAGGAGGGCTCTCCATTGATATACAGGTGCCAATATTTATTGGTCGCAGCATCCCAGACATACGGCTTGTGATCGAACGGCGAAGTAACGGAATTGAGGAACCAGTATGCACCACTCTGGGAGGCTTTGTAATCAACGCGCTTTGCCTTCAGAACCGTCTCGATGAAATCCTGAGCCGTAGAGCCTTCGGGCAGAGAAACGTTGCTTGCCGAGCCCCAGCGAGTATTGTTGCCGTTGACATCGGGACCGATAACATCGACAGACCCAAGAACCTGGCCAGGAAGGGCATCGGCGTCAGCACCATACATAAAGGTGACGGCATCGCCCTCTTGGAGCTCATAGGCACCGGCGCCAACGTCGGCGAACTTGCCATTTACATAGAAGCGCCAATAGCTATTAGTCACAGCATCCCAGCCATAGGACTTACCATCGAACGGCGAAGTTATGCCGTTGAGGAACCAGCCCCAAGACGATTCGCCAGCATCGAGAGTAAGACCGGTCTGCTCAAGGAGATCCTTGGCAGTAGAGCCCGCCTTGAGACTCGTCTGACCCGTCGAAGCCCAAACCTGCTGCTTGCCGTCCTTGTCCTTACCGAGAACCTGAACAGAAGCATGGACAGAATCGGACGGCAACTGGTCGCCCCAGCCACCGTAGAACCACGTGACGGTATCGCCGGCATGGATGGTGACATTGTCCGCCGTATAGTCACTCGACTTGCCGTTGATGAACAGCTGCCAATAGGTCGAATAATCTTGGGGCGTACCCAGCTCAACACCGTTGTACTTAAGGCTCAGAATGAAGGAGCCCGCAGCAACGGCGTCAATGTCGTTCGCCTCGAGTGCGACCTTCGTAAGATCAAGCGCGCTCGAACCGGACGTCACCACATACTGCGCATTATCGACCCAAGTCTGAGTCTTGCCCTGGGCATCGCGACCAATGACGGTCACATTTGCGGCAACCTGGTCCTTAACGACAGGGGACGAGCTACCAGCCGTATAGGCAAACTCAATCTTCTGCCCCTGGGTGAGCTTGACGCTGCTCGCGCCAACCGAGGAAGACGCGCCGTCGACGAACAGCTGCCAGAAGGCATAAGTCGTCGGATCGTAGGCAAGCGTGCGACCATCGCTCGGGGATGTGATGCTTTCGAGGTAGAAACCGTATGCCGTGTTCGGTTCGTACTTCGCCTTGAAGCCCGTCTTCTCCTGCAGCTTAATGAAGGCATCCGCAGCCGTCGCGCCCTCGTCGAGCTTGAGCTGCGTAGGTGCCACCCAGGTCTGAGCCTTGCCGTCAGCATCGGTGCCGATAATCGAGAACGAGACCTCGACCTGCTTCTTGGCGACATCGCCGGTTTCTGTCGGGTTCTCTGTCTGAACGGCAGCCGCGGCGGCAGGTCCCGCTTGGCCAGCGGATGCCGTCGAAGACTGCTCGCTCGTGGCAGGGCTCTCCCCCGTCGTCGAGCCTTCGTCGCCAGTTGCTGCCTCTGTTGTGGCAGCACCAGCTGCAGGCGCGCCCTCGGAATCCGAAACCTCGGCGCCGCTCTGCTCAGCGGCACCGCCCGCAAGCGCTGCGTCCTCGCCCGGCGTCGTAGCCTGAGCCACAGCCTCGGCAATGCCCTCGGCGCCCTCGGCCCACAGCTGAGCCGGCGTGGTGCCAAAGGCCATCGCGAAGGCCAGGAATGCCACCAGGCCGCGCTTGGCTACGCCGCGTGCGATCGCGCCACGGCGATGCAGCGAGGCGCGCTCGCGCTCGTCCTCAAACATATCCATTTGTCCCCCATTGTCTGTACTTGGAGCATTGCCCAGCGGCTGCCCCACGTCATTGCGCATATTGCGCTCGAGTTCCCCCATCGGGGTCCCCTTCCCTCCAGAGCCCTATGCACACCGGCGGCATACACCGCAGCCGCATGCAAGATGGGAGGCGATCCGACTTAACCTTAACGGCTCAGGCGCGCCGTCCGATCTGCGACGCGAACATCCCGAGGCAAGAGGAATTACGGTTACTGGTACAGCCGGGGACTTGCACCCCGATTCTCCCAAACGCGCAGGAAAACCGCGCATTCGTGCGTCTCCGCACCACCATCTAGGCCATCGATTATTACCGTCAAAATGGTATCACGCAAAAGGGCCCCGCACACAGGCGAAGCCCAAGGTAAAAGCTATTGTTTGCGATAGGAAAATGCGGTGACGGTCGCAGCCTCTAGTGTTTGCCGCCGTGGCTGTTGAGCCAGATATTGCGGCCCAGCATAAGCGCCAGCACCAGCGCGCTCACGTAGCCCATAAAGCCAATGACCGGGATACCAAACACAACCGGCTCGATGCGTGCGTAGTACACCACCGACGAACCGATAAACAGGCCGGCGATAACGATAGCCATCGACATGCGGTCGATAATTCCGCCCAGCTGTCGCAGCGCCTTATCGCTGCTCATGATCTGCGTGTTCACCTTAAGCTGGCCGCGCGTGAGCATGCGCGAAGCCAAGCCCAGATACTCGGCCGCCTCGAGCGAGCCTTTTGCCGCGCGATAGCTGCTCGCGGCAAGATCGCGTCCCATATCGCGCACACGCGCATAGGTGCTTTTCTCGTTTTTAATGTGCGTTTGGATGATCTGGATCATGTTGACGTTGGGCATGTACTCGGTCAGCAAACCCTCGAGCGTCACCATGCCGCGCGCGAACATCGTCACCACGCTCGGCAGCTCAACATCATTCTTACGCGCGAGGTTTAACAACGAGGTCAAAAACTCGACGATATCAAGATCCTTCAGGTCAAGGCCCGCAAAGTCGGCGACGATAAAGTCCAAATCGGACAAAAAGGCCGAATGGTCAAGCTCGGCCGAGTCGCCACGCGTTACGGCGAAGCGCATGAGCGAATCCTTGAGCTTGGGCACGTCACCCTCGGCCACGGCGAAAATCATATCCTTGACGATACCGCGATCGTGACTCGACATACGCCCGACCATGCCCAAGTCGATAAAGTAAACGATGCCGTCCTTGAGAATGATGTTTCCCGCATGCGGGTCGGCATGGAAAAAGCCGTCATCAAGCACCTGCGACGAGTAGTCCTCGACAATCGCGGCACCGATCTTTTCCAAGTCATAGCCCTCGGCCACCAAGCGTTCAGGATCGGCGATCGAAATGCCGTCGACGTAGTCCATAACCACCACGTGTTCGGTGCACAGGTCCAGATAGGATTTAGGGCACGTCACGCCATGAACGCTCTTATGGAACTCGTAGAAGTCGTTGAGGTTTTTGGCCTCGGCCAAAAAGTTGGTCTCCTCGCGAAACGAGGTCCACAGCTCCTCGACCACGCCGTGCAGGTCAACGAATTGATCGGTGTTGACGAACTTGGAAACGATACGCACCACCGAGCGGATGATATCGATGTCCTGCGCCATAACCTGCTGCGCACCGGGGCGCTGCACCTTGACGGCCACATCCTCGCCCGTCACCAGACGAGCGCGGTGCACCTGCGCGAGCGATGCGCTACCAAGCGGATTGGGATCGATCGCATCGAACATCTCCCCCAGGCGCAGGCCGTATTCTTCCTCCAGACAGCGAAGCACTACCTCGTACGGCACCGGCTCCACGTCGGAGCGCAGACGACGCAGCTCGTCGCAAAAGCGTTGCGGCAGAATCTCGGACCGGTTGGCCAGAATCTGCCCCATCTTGACGAACATGGGGCCGAGTTCCTCGAGCAGGCGGCGCAAACGAACCGGCGTGAGGTTATCCCACACGCGGTACTTTTTGACCAGGCGAACAATCTGCCCAATGCGTTCGCGACGACCCGCCGGCGTGAGCTGGTATTCCTCGTCCGGTGCCATCGCGTCGGGCTCCTCGGGCACCATATCGACAGCGCGTGGCTTCTTGCGAGCGCCCGAGACGGCAGCGTCGACCTCATCGACAACCGCCGCCTCGTTACCCAGAGGATCTAGATTGTTGTAATCGGTGGTGGAATCTGCCATCTGCGCTGCTACTCGGCCTCTTCGGTATCCTTCGCATCGTCGGCCTCAACAGACTCGACGGGCACCGAGGTCACGTTGTCCTCGACCGAATCGACGATGTCGCGCACATGGGCCAGGAAGGCCGTGCGCTCGGGCGCGGTCATAACGCGGACGCGAGCCAGAATGAGCTCGTCGAGCACGCGTTGGGCCGCGGTCTCGCCCTGCATGCCCAGACGCTCGGTCAGGTCGGAGATGGTGCCGCCGGCCTGCTCGAACATGTCGGACACGCTACGGGCGATATCGGGGGTGCCGGCGTCCTTGCGAACCTGCTCGCCCTTGGTATTAAGGTCGTCGAGGACCTTCTTGCCGCCTTCGACAGCAACGGCGGCAGCGCCAAAGCCCACGTTAATGGCGCCGTTAACAAGCTGATCGAGTTTCATAACCATGGTTGTCTCCAATCACAAACAACTGCATTGGCGTTCTTGTACCCAAGATTGAGCGAAAGCGACAAAGCGTTTTAGCACTATTCGATCGACGAGAAATCCCTACCTCACGTTGTCGTTCATCGCGAAAGAGTTCTTCATGGCGCTGCTCGTGGTGAAGAGCACCTTGCCCAGCAGGGCATCGGTCTCCACGCGAACACGCTCGGCAAAGGCCTCGTTGGCGCGTGCAAGCTCGGAAGGCACCTCGGCCTCGGGCAGAGCGGCTACGGCAGCGTCGACGTCATGGATCTGCTTGTGACCCATGCCACCGACCTTCTCCTGATAGTCCTCCACAGCGCGGCCGCACTCATGGAAACGGACGTCGGCCAGGGCGCCGATCAGGCGGTTGGCCCAGTAGAAGTTTTCGGACGTTACGCGAGCCTGCGTGTCGGCATAGTACTCGGGCATGGTCTCGACGTTGGCGTACAGCGGAACCAGCGCGTTAAACGAGTTGGAGCCAAACGCCATCCACTGCACGGCGCGATAGGCCGGCTGCGCATAGGGGCGCAGCTGCAGCACGGCAAGCTGGCTGTTGCGGTTGATGCCGATGGGGCGATAGGCGCCGCGCGTGGCGGGCGTACCCTTGCTGCCGTAGCAGTCGTACTCCGTGCCCTGGTAGTGGCTCGAGAGTACGTACTTGATGTCCTCGATGGTCACCTTGCGCTCGGGCACGCGGCTCCAGGGGATATCGTCGCTCTCGGGCGTGTAGTCGGCGTCGGGGCCATCCCACACGTCGCTGGGGTTGAGGCAGCGCTGCATGTACCAGGCGCGCGGCGTGTTGTAGACATGGTCGCTGTCGCTGTGCGAACCAAAGGCCTCGCGCGGGTTAAAGACCGCAGCCGGACCGTCGCCCTCGACACCCAGCGTCAGGTCCAGATGCCACTCGGCCATCCAGGAGCGCAGGTCGGCGGAGCACATGTGGTCGGCCTGGTCGCCCTCGGCGTCGTCCAGGTCAAAGCTGTCGATGCCCAGCTGGTTGGGCATGGTCACATAGGCGTCGTCAGGCACGCGCCTGGCGATCCAGTGGTGACCGCCGATGGTCTCGAGCCACCAGATCTCGTCCACGTCGCTAAAGGCGATGCCGTTGTTCTCGTAGGTGCCGTAGCGCTCGAGCAGCTCGCCCAGAATACGCACGCCGTCGCGGGCGGACTTGGCATACGGCAGCACCAGGGTCACCATGTCCTCCTCGCCCAAGCCACCGGGCTGCGCCGGCACATAGCCGTCCTCACCCTCGTTGCCCTTGGCGGGCACGTAGTCCACAAGCGGATCGGCGCCGCGAACGCGCTCGTTGGTGGTGAGCGTCTCGGTTGCGGACATGCCAACGTTGAGCTCGTTGAAACCGGCCTCGGCCCAGATGCCGTGGCCGGGAATGACGTCGGGAACGCTCGTGTAGCGCATGGGGTTGTCGGGCAGCTCAATGGTCAGGTGACTCAGGACGCTCGTGTAGACGCGCGGCTGCTCGTCGGGATGCACCACGCGCATACGCTTGGGCTCAAACACCCCGTTGGACGAGTCCTCGTTACGCGCGACAAGCGTCGACCCGTCGTAGCTCGCGTTCTTACCGACCAGAATCGTTGTGCACGGCATGCGCATCCTCCTTGAGCGAAGAAATCAAACGGCAACAGTGTATCGCTTCGACGCAAAAAGGGCGAAACCACGGCACCGGCAACCCCTGTGGTCAAAAAATGCCAAATATGAGTACTGTCACCAATTTAGTAACAGCAATTTTGCTACGCATGGGTGTCGGAAGTCTACATTTGTTCAAAAATTAGATGATGTAATTCCCCATAGGTCCAATAAAATAGGCTCTCTATCGATAATAAATATCGTTAGAGAGCCAAATTAACCTAAAATATATGTGACTATCTTGGCAACACTACTCATATTTGGCATTTTCTGTCCACGGGGTATAGAACTAACCCCTCAAACAGCTTCAAAACGCCTATTTCGATGCGCGCTCGGCCGCTTCGATCACGTGTTTGGCGAGAATCGCCGTTGTCACGGCGCCCACGCCGCCCGGCACGGGGGTGATGGCACCAACAACCGGCTCCGCGGCAACAAAATCGACGTCACCCACCAGCTTGCCAGCGTCCTCATCCCAGTTAATGCCCACATCAATGATCGTCTGGCCCTCGCGAACGGCATCCACGCCAATCGTGCGCGCGCGTCCAACGGCGGCAACCACAATGTCAGCAGCACAGCACTCGACGGCAAGATCGCGCGTATGCGTATGGCACGTCGTCACGGTTGCGTTGCGCGCCGTAAGCATGGCGGCAACGGGGCGGCCAATTACCAGTGAGCGTCCGACCACGGCAACTTTGGCGCCGTCCAGCTCAACGCCGTAATGATCCAGCAAAGCAAGCACGGCTTCAGCTGTGCAGGGGGCAAAACCCTCGCCGCGCCCCGAAAGCGTGGTGAGCAGCGAAGCCGGCGTCATGGAGTCAACGTCCTTGGCGAGATCGAGCGCTGCGGCGACGGCGTTCTCGTCAAGGCCGGCGGGCAGCGGGCGAAACATCAGACAGCCATGAACAGCCGAGTCGGCATTGATGTCCTCGATGGCCGTCAACAGCTCGTCTTGCGAAACACCGGCAGGAAGCAACACGCGACGCGCCTCGATGCCAACCTTTTCGCAGCGTTTAAGGGCGCCGCGCTCGTAGGATAGGTCGTCCTCGCGTTCACCCACACGCACGATAGCAAGCGTCGGAACAACACCGCGTTCGCGCAGCGCAGCGCAGCGGGCAGCGAGCTCCTCAGTCAAAGCGCGGGCGACGGGAGCACCCTTCAGTAGCTCAGCCATGGCTATCCCCTCTTTCTTGCAGCGTCGGCGGCACGGCGCGCCAGCGCATCGGCGCGCGGCAGCCATGTGTCGAGCAACTCATCACACGCCGTCTCGAGCTCCTCGGCGCGCGCCCGATCCTTCATGGACGTGGTATTGGCAAAGAGCGTCAGACTCGCGCCCTGCATGGCGGCACGGCAGAACACGGCGCCACAGGCCACATCGGACAGCAGCTGGCGCGATCCCTTGTCAGCCATATCCTCGAGCAACGCCAGCGCACGACCGCACGCATCCATGATGCGATACGGCGGTATGGCGGCAACATGCAGCGCATCTTGAATCGCAGCCGTTCGAGCAGGGTCCTCACGCGAAACACCATACGCCGCCGACACCTGCCCGTAGGCACGAACGTCCTCGGCGACCAAGTCGACAAGTTCCTGAGCCAATTCATCCGCCTGGGCAAACGCGCGCGTCAAGTCGTCCGCGCGATCGGCAAGCGCGGGGTTCGTCGCGCCATAGCGAGCAACCATCCCGCACAGCGAGGCGCCCAGCGCGCCCACAAAGGCGCTCGCGCTGCCACCGCCGGGAACCGGCTCGCGCGCGGCAAGCGCCTCGGCAAACCCGCGGCAGGTCTTGTCCATCATCTCTTGGCTCATACGCATGCACCTTCAAGTCATATACATCGGTCGGGTGGAAACCGCCGACCGACCGCATCGATCACATAATGGTGCTAAGTCTAGCCCATAAGCACACGGGCGTCAGCGTACCTGGCCATCGCTGATTTCTATGGCACGCGATAGGCGGCGGCAACGCAAGCATGGGACACATGGCCCACCTTTCGAGACTCTCTGGCAGCACAAACCGGGGCATATCTATAAATAAGGAGCCCGTTGGGGCACGGCTGCGCAACGACCACAAACCACGAAAGGATGCATTAACGTACTCACACAACCCACGCACAAAGACATCCGCCGCAAACGGAAACAACGCCCCAACAACATGCGGCGCCATGATGTCACTAACAGACAAGGAGGACGCCACCATGATGAAAAAGACCCTATCGATCCTTTCCCTTTGCATCGCCCTCTTTGCCGCGCTCGCCCTTGTGGGCTGCGGCGGGAGCGCATCGGGCGGCGGCAGCGCCCCCAAGAGCGAGAGCAAGGAAAAGGCCCCCGTCGCCAAGAAGACCGACTACATCTGGTTTAAGGTCGAGATGCCCGAGGGCGTCGGCGTAAGCGACTCTGCCGGCAAGAATGCCGACAGGGTCCAGCTCACCTTCCCCGAAGACGAGAACGCCTCGGCCGATCGCTTTATCCCCGTTTGGAAAAAAGCGCTGACGGCCGAGGAATCCCACGCCGACCAGGCGGAAAAGAAGGGGGATACGTTCCAGTGGAAGGATGACGGGTCCGTCGAGTATAACGGCAGGACGTGGCTCGTCGGAACATACGAGGACAACAGCGGCATCTCAACCATGCTTTTTACCGATGTTGAGCCGGGAAGCGTCTACGT
The DNA here is from genome assembly GCA_902494085.1 of uncultured Collinsella sp. GTDB lineage: Bacteria > Actinomycetota > Coriobacteriia > Coriobacteriales > Coriobacteriaceae > Collinsella. The sequence goes on along the minus strand of CABURU010000001.1, from coordinate 181,494 downwards.
CCTCATCTCGAACTTCGACCAGCACAAGAAAGAAGCCGAGGCACTCCTCAACTCCATCGAGTTCCCCGATGACATGGAAGAGGCAGTTTCCGAGGCACGCGAAGTCGAGATTTCGAGCATCGAGATCAAGTAACGGGACACCCGCACGCGCCTACGCGCACCCGCGCACATGCGCCCCATTAAAACAACGGGCGCCCAACCCGGGGAGGGCCGACAGCACCAGCCCTCCCCTCTTTTGCGCCCGAACATATTGCCACTTAACGGCGCAAATCCGGCCCTCAGAATGGGACACATGGCCCACCCTAGCGAGCCGTCCACGCGTACAGTAAAGACAGGTAATCCATGGGCGGTTACAGATCGAGGAGGACACGACCATGAAAAAGAAGGCCTTTGCGATTCTCACCCTCTGCATCAGTCTCTTTGCCGCAGTTGCCCTGGTGGGCTGCGGTGGCAGCGGCGACGCTACCGGAAGTGGCGGTGGCGGCGGGGCAGAAAAGCCAGCCGTGGATATGAGGACCGACTTCATTTGGTTTAAGGTCGAGGTTCCCGAGGGCGTCGAGATTACCGACGTTGCCGGCGACACCGCCGACAGGGCCCAGTTTAAGTTCACCGAGAGCGAGCACGCCAGCGATCGCTTCATCCCCGTCTTCGATCCTGACAAGAACGCCGACGAGCTGTTCGACTACGAGGCAAAGTGGAATGCCAGCTTTGAGTGGACCGAGAATGACCCCGTCAAGTACAACGGCAAGACTTGGCGCAACGCTTCCTATACACACTCGGGCGGCGTAACGACCGAATACTTCACCGACGTTGACGGCGGCAGTGTGTATGTGCGTATCGACAACGTCGAGGAGCACAAGGACGCCGTCGAGACCATGATGAAGTCTCTGGAATTTGCCGACGACATCGCCGAGGCCAAGACCGAGGCCATGGACGTCAAGCTCGACGATATCGAGATCAAGCGCTAAGCGACTGGCGAGCGCAACGGGAAACACGGTCGCAGTGCAAACAAGCGACGGTACCCCAGCGCTTCGTACCCAGGGAGGGCCGGTAAACCGACCCTCCCTTTCTTATGCCTGTAGCCGACGAACGCGAGGATGCCGGACGCCGGAACCGCCCCAAATGTGGCAACAGTACGAAAACGACAAACACCCCAACACGTCCGCCCACCGATTTATTGCGCCGCGCAGACAATTAAACCAGCATCTTTAAACATCTGGGCAGTATAGTGACCAAAACTATCGCATAACCGCACTCTGCGAATGGAGAAGTTATGACCGAACACCATGCCATCAGCCGCCGAGCGTTTACGCTGGGCCTAGGGCTTGCGGCGTTGTCACCACTTGCAAGCCTGCCCGAAACCGCAGCGCCGGGCATTCCCCTGCGAGCGGCATTTGCAGACAACACACCCGCACCGTCGGACAGCCTCGACAATTTCGTCATTCGCCTTCGCCCCGCGGGCTATTTTCGCACCGCGAGCGTCAACCAAGACGGCAACGTTCGCGGCAACGTCTGCCACCTGTTTAACGACGGCACGTCCAGCAAGCTCATCCTTGAGAACGTAACGACCAAGAATGACGATACAAACTGGTATGCTATCCGCACCTTGCTCAATTTCGAAGAGCATAAAAAGACGGGCTACAGCATTTGGTCGGTCGACGACGACTCTGACAAAGATGGAAAGGTCATCCACGTATGGGGCGGCGAGTATGACAACAAGCCCAGCCGCGCTTTTGCGTTCGAGCGTCAATCAAACGGAACCTATATCATCCGAGACCGCACGGTCGAGAAAGAAACCGAGAAAAAAGACATTAAGTACCTGGCAATAGAATCGAACGGCGAAGACCAGGACAACAATAAGATCTGCCATAAGAGTAAGAGCATTCCGTGGGAGCTCGAACTTATCGGTTACGACATGAAAAAGAACGATGCCACGGTTAGCAGCCTCGACTGGATCACGTACAGCAGCTACGTCGACGGACCATGTTGGATGAAATACGTCGACGACAACAAGTTCCTCGACGAGCTGAGCATCCCGGGTACGCACGATTCGGGCACCTGCAGCGTGGACAACGACACTGAGCCCCAATCCTCGCAAGTAAAATGCCAGCAGGATTACATTCCCACGCAGTTGCTCGAAGGCATTCGCTATTTTGATATCCGGCTCGGAAAGGGCGATGACCCCGGCATCGACCACGGGATTTTCTACCTACTCAAAAAAGACGGGAACTATCTGCATCTCTCCGATGTCATCGGGTACTTCAAAACGTTTTTGAACGAAAACCCGTCAGAAGCGCTCATCATGCTCGCATCGCGCGGCAACGATGAGGCTACCGACGAAAGCATAACGACGGCCTTCGCCAAGGTTATGGCCGATAACCCCAACCTGTTCTACACGTCGAGCCACGTCCCCACGCTGGGCGAGGTGCGCGGAAAGATCGTCCTGCTGCGTCGATTTGGGCTCGCCGGCAACAGCGTAAGCGGCCACACGTGGGGCCTCGACCTCACCCAATGGGATGACAAGATCAAGGCGCATTCCGGGCAGTCGATGTGTCTCGTCCAAGACGCGCGGGGATTTGAAGCCATAGGGGAAACGGGCAATGAAGAGCCCTATTGCACCAAGGTATATGCCCAGGACAAGTACAAACTCACGGGAACCGACAAGCTCAGCTGGGTCGATAATGCGCTGAAGGAAACGACCGGGCGCACGTGCAACAAGGTGGACGTCGTGGACGATGCCGGGGCCGAGGTGCAAGTCCAGGAGCGTTGCTGGTCTATCAACTACACCAGCTGCACGGGCTTGTCGCACGGAGGCAATCCTTTTACCTCGGCACGAGTAGTCAACGAGCATCTGTACAAGAGCCCGTACATCAATCCCAGCGGCACCGAGGATACAAAGTCAGATTACCTCAAGCACATTGGCATCATCGCATCCGACTTTGTTGATGCGGCGCTGGCCCGGAGCATCTACCAGCGCAATTACAATTACGATACGAAGCACACGCAGTCGGCTTCGTGCTGCCTCCCGACCCGCATGCGCATGACGTACGGCGACTCGCTGAGCGATGCCTCGCTCCAGGATGGCAAGACCGTTGGCGAGGGCCATTTCCGCCTTGTCGACAGCAGCAACGTACTCAACGTGGCGGCTTCGGGCCATGCGTTTACCATCGAATACGTGGATGTCGACGCCTTGGGCAACGAGACCGTTACGGGGCTGCAGGGATCCGTGCCCATCGATATCGATCCGCGCGCACTGACACCCCACTTTGAGGGGCTCGAAGGCCTTAAGGCCGGCGAGGATGTGCGCACAAAGGTCGCGGCGCTGCTCGAGGGCAAACTCGAAAACGATGCCTGCACGGCTCAGCTCGAGTTTGTGCACGACGCGGACGGCGCTCCGGGCACGGCAATGGTCGAGGGCGAGGCATTTACCGCGGGAACGTACTGGGTGCGCGCGAACGGTCTTTTGGGCGACGCGGCGCAAAACTACAAGCTTGCTAATGACGGAGCCGCGAGCTTTACCGTAGCGGCCTCGAGCAGTGCAGGCGGCACCGGCACCGACGGTGGCACGGGTTCCAACGCAGGCAGCGCTGATAAGAACGGTAAGGGCAACAAGGGCAAGAACTCGGGCGGAAAACTCGCCGACACGGGCGACGGCTCCGGCATTGCCGCCGGGCTCGCTGCCGCCGCCGTAGCGACAACGGTCGCCGGCGCGGCAATGCTTGCCAACGACCGCGAAAACGCTGGGGACGGTAGCGAATAGGCAAGCCGGCCTTTTAGACACATCGACTCAATGGGGAGCGCAGGACACCGTTCTGTGCCCCCGATTTTTACCTTGGCCCAAACGCCGCCATAGGCTACATCACCATGTTCAGCGCGTTAACAAACTCCTGGGCCTTCGCACGGCTGCTCAGGCTAAAAACACAAGCAGTCAACAGCCTGTTACGCAGAAAAACATCGCGGCCCTTGATCCTGTTGACCCCCGTAATGTCCTTAAGATAGACAATCTCGGTGTGCTTGCCACCAAAAGTGCCCTTCTTGAGCACCTCAATACGGTTGGGGTAGATCTTGACGTCTTTATACCTACCCGAACCTTTGTCCTGGAATAGCAGCGTGTTATTGTCCATACGCGTCACTCCCGTGGGATTCGCTAAAACTGCCTCTATGGTCACATTTTAGTCACCGCAAGGCCCCATGCGAAGATGTCAGACAGCACAGCAATTCGTGTCCGCGCGAGGCTTTAAACTAAATGCGATAAAGACGCATTCCACAAAAGGAAAGTGGGGCGACAGTGATGGGCGAACTGGTAAACCGTGGAGAATCGGCAATCGTGCCCGAAGGTTTTTACAAGCAGGTCTCCTCGATTCTCAACGCCGCTCGCGACAAGGCCTATACCGCCGTTAACTTTGCGATGGTTGAGGCATATTGGGAGATCGGCAAGAGTATTGTTGATGAACAGGGCGGAGAGGGGCGCGCCAAGTATGGAGAGGCGCTGCTCAAGGCCCTCGCAATCAGACTTACCAAGGATTTTGGTAAAAGTTTTGAAGCAAGAGAGCTGCGCAAAATGCGTCAGTTCTATCTTGCATTTCCAATTCGGGACTCACTGCGTCCCGAATTGAGCTGGACACATTACCGCAGGTTAATACGCATTCCTGACCCCGAAGCTCGCACCTGGTACATGAACGAATGCGCCGATTCTCGCTGGAGCACGCGTCAGCTCGAACGCCAGATCAACACCATGTTCCGCGAGCGCCTACTTGCCAGCAAGGACAAAGAGGCCGTCACCCAGGAAATCCAAGAGAGCGCCCCGGCTCGTCGCCCCGAGGATATCATCCGCGACCCATATGTACTGGAGTTTTTAGGTTTCTCGGACGATGCTACGTTTCGCGAGAGCGATCTAGAGCAGGCGCTCATCACGCATCTTCAGAAGTTCCTGCTGGAGCTTGGCCGTGGCTTCGCTTTCGAGGCGCGCCAAAAGCGCATCACCTTTGATGGACGCCATTTCTATATTGACCTTGTTTTTTACAACTATCTGATGCGCTGCTTCGTGCTCATCGACCTTAAGACCGATGACCTTACGCATCAGGACCTGGGCCAGATGCAAATGTATGTGAACTACTACACGCGTGAGCTCATGAACGAAGGCGACAATCCGCCCATAGGCATCGTGCTCTGCGCGGACAAAAGCGATTCGATCGTCGAGTACACGCTGCCCGAAGACAACGACCAAGTGTTTACCGCCAAATACCTGCCGTATCTTCCAAGCAAGGAAGAGCTGGCGCGCGAGCTGAGTGCCGAGTACCGCGCCATCAACGAAGCGACTAATGGCGAAACGCAAGGGTAGCAGCACGTTGCGACCGAAACCACCGCAGCCGTCGCAGGCGCACCCGCGGTTGAGGCGCACGCTACGAAACAATACCGGTCATGGACGCCGGCAACGACATTCTAGCCGTGGCTGGCGAGCGTGACCTGACAGGCAAAAACGCGACCTTCGTCTGATGTGGGCCCATTGGCTGCCACAGAAAAGGGCCGGTTGCAGCCGGCCCTTAAGACACTTGCGTCTGCGTTGCCCGCGCTTCCGAAGTGTGACTAACTGAGGAGCGGGTTCCGCGGCACAACCTGATTTTGCCCAGCGAGGCGGCTCTTTTGCAGCCGCTCCACCGTTTATTTACATCTACCCCCTGCCAAACTACCGGACGGCAGCCCGCATGCCTGCGAGCCGTCCCATGCTGCGCTTCCCTACTTCCCAAAGATCGCAGCGAACAAGCCCTTGCGTTTGGGCTTCTCCTCTCGGTAGGAACCCTCGGCAACCGCTGCAACCTGGCGCGGTTGCTCGCCGCCTCCACGGCGCACGATCTGGTACAGGAAGGGCGATTTAACGTATTTGACCTCGACGGGCGTGGCGTGCACGGTGCTCTCACCGGACAGATGCAGGCTCGGGCTGAGCGACGCCACGATATGCGTTTCGCGCTTGTCGCTAAACACCACCGCGGCCGCGCGGCCCGTCTGGCCGTTTACGGCAATGCGCACCTGCTCGCCATCGCGGCCGTCTGTCGCCGGACGATCGACAAAGTAGACCGGCACCATCACCAGGCCGTCCTTATGTTTGCGGGCCTTGCGCGCCCACATGCGAATGCTCTTTTTATTGAGCCCCAGTACAGCCTCGGCGTCGTTGCCCGCAACGTCGAGCGCCAAATTATCAATGACCACCTGGTCCTTGGTAGACGCATCGACTGAGACAACGCGAAAGTCACCTTCCTGCATGGCGGGATCGAACGGACCGACCTTGGCAAAGTCCCACGGCTCCAAAATGCCCATGAGGCGAACGTCCAGGTAGTTTGCCCTGGGGTATGCCCAGTCGAGCACCTCGTAGTACACCAAGGCCTCCTTGCTCAGGCCCTTGCCCGGGAAGCTCGCCATCATGCGCAAGTCCACCAGCGCCATGGGGAAATAGAAGAGCATCATGTCGTTTTGGATCGCGTCTTCCACGTCGTGCCCGGCAAAGGCATCCGGATACTGGCGCACCAGCTGCAGCGCGTTGGCACGTGCCTGCTGCGGCGAGATTTCGCAGGGAATACCCTGCTCGGGCACATACTCCGCACCAACGCCCATGGTCAGGCGCTTGCTAAACGTCCCCGGCTTGAGCAGGTCCGCAATGCCGATCTTATTGCCGCAGGACGGGCACTCAAACACACGCTGCGTTGACTCGCCCTCAAAGGACGCTCCGCAGAAGGGGCAAGGAATGCTCACATGCGTGGCCTCTTGGAACTCCTGCGCCGTGCCGCGATCCTCCCACAGCAGATGTTCCAGGACCGACTGATTGCGCCAGTGCGCATTGAAGAAATACCAGTCCGGGTCCTGCGGGCGCTCGAGTTGCGACACATGCGTGAGTTTGAGCAGTCCATCCACCACCGTCAACGGCGTATGGCGAATACCCAAAGCGCTCTTGGGCTCTCCGGCGTCCGCCTGCCACGGAACCACCGTGCCGCAATAGGCGCGCTCAAAGCTGCGCTTAGCCTGGTGCGAGTACATAGGGCCGCCGCAGTTTTGACATTTAATGGCAAACATCTCGTCCATGGAAACGTCCTCCTTTGCACAGGGGCTGTCGACATTAAGTATGTCGAGCAAGCAGGCACATGCCCATACCCATGTGGCCCAAAATGGACCACCCAGGCAGACGAGAAGGCTCGCTCGTTAGCACCGGCAGACTATTGCTGCATTTTCTGAGCATCGGCGCACGGCGCCCCCGTGCGAGCTACACTATCCCCTTAAACATGATTGTGAGGACGACCGCTATGCTATTTGTAAATCGGCTGGTACATACGCTTGTTCCCGGCAGCGAGAGCGAGCCGGTCGATGCATCTTGCCGCACCAACGCGGGCTTTTCCGCAAGCCTCGTCTGCATTGGCCTCAACATCACCCTGTGCCTGGCCAAGGGCATCGCGGGCCTGCTCGCCGGCTCCGTCTCCCTCATCGCCGACGCTTTCAACAACCTCTCCGATGCCTCGAGCAACATCGTGAGTCTGCTCGGGTTCCGCCTTGCCAGCCGCCCGGCAGACGAAGGCCACCCCTATGGCCACGGTCGCTATGAGTACCTAGCCGGCCTGTTCGTCGCCGTCCTGGTTTGCGCCGTCGGCATCAATCTGATCCTCGAGTCGGTCACCAAGATCATCAAGCCTTCCCCCACCGCTTACACGTTCATTTCCCTTGCGGCACTGGCTACGTCCATGCTCGTAAAGCTCTGGATGGCCGCGTTCAACCGCACGCTGGGTAACCGCATCGATTCCGAAACGCTCATCGCCACGGCGCAGGACTCCAAAAACGACGTCATCACCTCGGGCTCGGTCTTGGTGGCGGCGCTTATTTCGCAGACGACCGGCTTTGACCTCGATGGCTGGGCAGGCCTGGGTGTGGGCATCTTCATCTGCATCAGCGGCATGAGCCTAGTGCGCGACGCCATCAGCCCGTTGCTGGGGCAAGCGCCCGACCCCAAGCTCGTCCAAGCAATCCGCGACAAGATCATGTCCTATCCGCAGGTTTTGGGCACACACGACCTGATGGTGCACGACTACGGCCCCGGTCGTCAGTTTGCCAGCGCCCACGTGGAGATGCCCGGCGAGGGCGACGCATTTGAGCACCACGAGATTCTGGACACCATCGAGCACGACATCAAGCGCCAGATGGGCATCGATATCACGCTGCACTGCGACCCCATCGCCACCACTGGCGACGACCTGCGCGGCTGGGTCAAGCGCGGCGTCATGCAGATCGATCCCGCGCCCTCCATCCACGACCTGCACGAGCACGACGGGTTCGTTTCGTTTGACCTGGTGCGTCCCGACGGCTTTGACATATCCGACGAGGAGCTGCTGGAGCTCGTCACGCGCATCGTGCACGAGCGCCGGCCCGACGTCTCATGCGTCGTCACGTTTGATTCGGGCTTTAGCTCGCCCGAGCGTCCGGCCGAGCAGCTGTAGCCCCGCTCCGCTCGTCCGCTAGTTTCCCTGCGCGCCCGAGATGCCGTTTTGCAGGGCGTTCCAGGCATCCGTCGCCATGCCGCCCAAGTTCTGCGCGGTATCGCCCAGGTTTTGTGCCGTGTCGCCCAGCTCTTGCGCCTTGTCTCCCAACTCCTGTGCCTTGTTGCTCAAGTCCTCCAGCGTATTGGAGCTCGAACTGTCGGTACCGCTTTGGCCGTCGGATGAGTTGCCCGAGCTGTTCTTGTGCGTGAGTTGAATTTCGAGGTTGCCGTTGTCGTTATAGTAGGCAGAAGTAACGACCCAGTTGGCATCGACGACGGGCGTTGAGCCATCATCAGTCAGGACCACGGCATTCGAAAGATCGGCGCCGTGCGACTTGAGGATCTTCTTGGCGTTGGACCAGTACTGCCCCGGGATATCGCTCAGATCGACGGCGCTAGACGAGGCGGACTCAGTTTGCTCGGCAGTGGTATCGGCCGTTGAACTCCCTCGCTTGTTGAGCATGCCCGACACGATGGCAAACACAACCGACAGCGCAAAGAAGATCGCCAGTACGATGAGGATCTTCTTGATCACGCTCGACGAACGCGACGGCTTCTTCTCCTCGTCCTCGCCATATTGCGGTATCGACTTGGGGTACTCGCGATACGGCTCGCGCGACTCGTAGCGAGGCTGCGCCGTGCGAGGCATATACGTCGTCTGCTGAGGCTGCGGAATGGGATTCTGCGGCAGGTCATCATAGGGATTCGGCGTCGAGGCGGCATAAGAATCCTGCGGCGCGTAATCAAACGGGTCCGGAGCTGCGTTGCCATAGGGGCCTTGCGAAGATGCAGCGTAAGAATCCTGCGCCGTGTCGCCATAGCCCATAACCCGGGTGGGCTCGGCAGAAGGCTGGGTCGCCGCGGGGTCGGTATAACCGGGGTTGGGAACAACGCGGGTCGCATCGGCGCTATCGCCAGCCTGCGCGGAACCGTAGCCGCCCATCACGGTTGTCTTGTCCTGATCCATGCAACGATTCCTTTCCGTCGCGCGTGAGCCTCAAGTTATCCATGCATTCTACCCGCGCAAAAGCCTATGATGGGCAGAGTCCGTCGGTATCTACAAGACATGCGCGGGCCTAAGGATCAAAAAGCCCCGCCGGGCCTTGTGGGCACGGCGGGGCGGACAAGCGGCTATGAGCAGCAGACTTAGAACAGGCCGGTGATGTTGCCGTCGTTGTCGACGTCGATGTTTTCGGCCGCGGGCACCTTGGGCAGACCCGGCATGGTCAGAACACTGCCGGTCAGCGCGACCACAAAGTGGGCGCCGGCAGAAACCTTGAGCTCACGCACGGTGATGCGGAAGTTCTCGGGAGCGCCCAGGGCCTTGGCGTTGTCGCTAAAGCTGTACTGCGTCTTGGCGACGCAAACCGGCAGGTTGCCAAAGCCGTTCTCGCGCAGCTCGGCGAGCTGGCGCTTGGCAGCAGGGGTAAAGTCGACGCCATCGGCGCGGTAGACCTTGGTGGCAACGGCCTCGAGGGCATCGGCAACATCGGCACCGTCCTCGTAGGCAAACTTGAGCTCGCTCGGCTGCTCAATCAGACGCATGACCTCATCGGCAAGCTCGAGCGCGCCCTCGCCGCCCTTGGCCCAGACCTCGGAAAGTTTAACGTTGACGCCGAGCTTCTGACACTCGGACTCGATGAGCGCAAGCTCGGCCTCGGTGTCCGTCGGGAATCGATTGATGGCGACCACGCAGGGCAGACCATAAACGTTCTGGATGTTGTCGACATGACGCAGCAGGTTGGGCATGCCAGCCTTGAGTGCCTCGAGGTTCTCCTCGTTGAGGTCGGCCTTGGCGACGCCACCGTTGTACTTAAGCGCACGGGCTGTGGCGACAATCACGACGGCGCTGGGGCGAACACCCGTCATGCGGCACTTGATGTCGAGGAATTTCTCGGCGCCCAAATCGGCACCAAAGCCGGCCTCGGTAATGGCGACATCGCCAAAGCGCATCGCCATACGCGTGGCCATGATAGAGTTGCAGCCGTGGGCAATGTTGGCGAAGGGACCGCCGTGGACAAACGCGGGCGTGCCCTCGAGCGTTTGCACCAGGTTGGGCTTGAGCGCGTCCTTAAGCAACGCGGCCATGGCACCCTGGGCCTTAAGGTCGCGGGCACGGACGGGCTCGCCGGCAAAGCTGTAGCCGACGACGATCTCGCCCAGGCGCTCCTTGAGGTCGCTGATGCTCGTAGACAGGCACAGGATTGCCATGACCTCGGAGGCGACGGTGATATCGAAGCCGTCCTCGCGCGGCACGCCCTGGGCCTTACCGCCAATGCCGTCGATAACGTGGCGCAGCTGACGGTCGTTCATATCGACGACGCGCTTCCAAGTGATGCGCTTAACGTCAATACCGAGCTGATTGCCCTGCTGAATATGGTTGTCGAGCATTGCGGCCAGCAGGTTATTGGCAGCACCGATAGCGTGGAAGTCGCCGGTAAAGTGCAGGTTGATATCCTCCATGGGGATGACCTGAGCCCAGCCGCCGCCGGCAGCACCGCCCTTAACGCCAAAGACGGGGCCGAGCGAAGGCTCGCGCAGGGCCACGGCACTCTTGACGCCGCGACGACGCAGGCCATCGGCCAGACCGATGGTCGTGGTGGTCTTGCCCTCGCCCGCAGGCGTTGGGTTGATAGCGGTCACGAGAACGAGCTTGGCCTGGTGATCGGTCGGCTCGTTGAGCAGTGAATAGTCAACCTTAGCCTTGTCGAAGCCGTACGGAATCAGGTGCTTTACGTCGACGCCGGCGTTCTTAGCCACCTCGGTAATGGGCAGCGGCGTGACGGAACGTGCGATTTCGATGTCAGTAGGCATGGGCGGTCCTTTCGTTACCGAATGAGAAAAAGACCAATTCAGCATAGCACGGGCGCACAATAGTAAAACACCCGTAACCGATGAATGGCGATATGTTTATCCAATGCTCAGCGATAGCCTACAGACTAGCCAAAACAAAACGCCCTAAACGGTAGGTTCAATCCCCAGGTGCTCAAAGGTGCGAAGGGTTGCCTGACGGCCCTGCGGCGTACGAATCATCAACCCGCACTGCAGCAAATAGGGCTCATAGACATCCTCGAGCGTGCCCGGATCCTCGCCCACCGCGCTGGCAAGGGTCGTCAGGCCTACAGCACGGCCGGAGAACGTCTTGGCAAGCGTCTCCAAGATACGAATATCCATCCAGTCCAGACCGAGCTCGTCGATCTCGAAGAACTCGAGCGCCTGGCGGCAGATATCGAGCTCGATAGGGCCGTTGCCACGCACCTGTGCGTAATCGCGCACGCGCTTGAGCAGGCGGTTGGCAAGACGTGGCGTGCCGCGCGAACGCGAGCCGATCTCGAGTGCACTGGGATGGTCGATCGTCACGCCCAGGATAGTCGCCGAGCGCGTCACAATCTGCGCGAGCTCCTCGACCGTGTAGTAATCCAGGCGATATGAAATGCCAAAGCGGTCGCGCAACGGGCCGGTCAACATGCCTGAGCGGGTCGTTGCCGCTACCAGCGTAAACTTGGGAATATCCAGGCGAATCGAGCGCGCCGCCGGACCCTTGCCAATCACGATATCGAGCGCAAAGTCCTCCATCGCGGGATACAGGACTTCCTCGACCGAACGGTTGAGGCGGTGGATCTCGTCGATAAACAGCACATCACCCGGCTGCAAGTTAGTAAGGATGGCCGCCAGGTCGCCCGTGCGCGCGATGGCAGGGCCACTCGTGGTCTTGATCTGAGCGCCCAGCTCGTTGGCGATAACGGTGGCCAGCGTGGTCTTGCCCAGGCCCGGAGGACCCGAGAAGATCACGTGGTCGAGCGTCTCGCCACGGCTCTGCGCCGCTTCGATCAACACGCGCAGGCTCTGCTTGATGTGCTCCTGGCCGCAGTAGTCGTCCAGACGCTGGGGGCGCAAAGTGCGGTCGACATCGAGGTCCTCGGCCGTCAGCTCCGAGCCCACCATGCGCTCGCCGTGCGCCATGGATGCCGCCGGCGAGTTGCCGGGCGTCGCCCACAGGTCCTGAGAGTCATCGGCTTCCCACATCACGCATCCATTCCAAGTCGCTTAAGCGCCGCGCCGAGCAGATCCTCGACACGCATATTCTGCCCATCATACCCGCTCAGGGCAACATCGGTCTCCTGCGGGCTAAAGCCCATGGAAAGGAGCGCCGCGCGGGCGTCATCGATTGCCGAAGGAGCGGCGGCGGGAACCGGCATCGCAACCTGTCCGGGAATCACGTCGACCGGCACAAAGCCCTTGTCCTTGGCAAAGGTACTCTTGAGTTCCAGGATCAGGCGCTGAGCCGTCTTTTTGCCCACGCCGGGTACCTTGGCCATGCCCTTGTCGTCCTCGGCCATCACCAACGAGTACAGCTGCCCCACGGTATAGGTGGAAAGCACGGCGAGCGCCAAGCGCGGGCCAACGCCCGAGACGGACACGAGCCGGTCGAACATCGTGCGCTCATCCTTTGAGGAAAAACCGAAAAGTGTCATGGCGTCCTCGCGCACCTGCATACGTGTGTAGAGGCGGACCTCGCCGCCGGGCGTCGGCAACGTGGCCGCAGTGCTGCCCGAGATGCCGAGCTCGAAGCCAACGCCCGACACATCGACGACAGCAGAGCTCATCGTGGCTTCGACAAGCGTTCCGTGGAGCTGGGAAATCATCAGTATCCGGTTCCTCTCTGTTGATAGAACTCGCCACCGGTGAGGACGCGGGTGCGGCTGAGGTTTACATGGCAGATGGCGCAGGCCAGGGCATCGGCGGCATGGTCGGGATGCGGGTCGTGGTCGAGCTGCGTGAGCGTGCGTACCATGTAGGCGACCTGCCGCTTGTCCGCGGCGCCGGTGCCCACCACAGCTTGTTTGATCTGCATGGGCGTGTACTCGCCAATCTCGAGCGCGCACTCCGAAAGCGCCACAAGCGCAGCACCGCGGGCATGCGCCGTGGGGATGGCCGAACGAACGTTGGCGCCAAAGTAGATGCTCTCGACAGCAGCCGTGTCGGGTCGATAACGCTCGACGACGTCCTTAAGGTCATGGGCGATATGCGACAGGCGCACCGCGAGCGGACTTCCGGCACTGGTCTCGATGCAGCCATAGGCACGGCAGCGAACCTCGCCACGCCGCTCCTCGATAATCCCCCAACCCGTATGAGCCAAACCGGGGTCGATGCCCAAGATAACCAAGCCAACCTCCCCTCGTCTTCTACCAAGCGCAAGGCAAGACCCCGCGCATCAATCACGAACGTCTGTTCTAGAATAACACAACGGGGCCAAGATGCTTAGTTGAAGTATCGGGGTTGGGAGCGAATCCCATCCCCAGTTTAGTTCTGCGAGAAGAATGGGAACTGTCGGGGATCAACCGGCGGATGAGGCATCGGACCACCCTGGGACCCACCCTGCGGACCGCCCTGACCGCCCATCATCTTATCGATGGCGTCCTGAACCTCGCCCTCGAACTTTTTCATTCCCTCATGCAAACGACGCTGACCGTCCTCAGAGCGCAGCTCCTCCATCTGCTCGGGCGAAATACCCAGAAGCTCGCCCAGCACGCCCATCATCTCGTTTCGCACGCGCTCGCTCGTATCCTCGTCAGCAAAACGGCGCACCTCGGCGCGCGCCAGCGAATCGACCGTCATACGCTCCTTGCCGTTAAGCCCCAGGTCGGACCACGCGAGCATATACGGCCAGGAGCGCTCGGCAAACGAACGGGCCGAGACGATCGGCGCCGTCGGCAGCATGCGACGGGAAGCCTCACCCTGTCGAACGAGCATCAGCAGCAGCGAGCAAGCCTCGGGCTTGCCGGCGGCCATTGGGATGTCGTCGAAGGGTCGACTGCGGTCAACGTGCGCCTCGAGCGCGCCATCGACCTCACCCGGCTCAAGCCCGCCGAGCAGCTGTGCCGCGCGGTCGAGCATATCGACCGGACCGTCGAGCGTCGAGAGCGCCTGCGCCAGCACTCGCTCCATACAATCTTCCACCGCGTTGAGCGTCACGAGCTCTTGGGGCACCACGGCAGACGTGCGGTTGCGCACACGCGCCACAAACTCAAGCGTCGACAGGTACACATCGCCAAAGGGCGCGTAATCGCCCTGGTAGCCACCGCAAAGCGCCGGCGCCGCCAGCGCGTACTCGGTTTTGGACAGAGGGCTCAGCGCCATCGCACCCAGCTCGAGCGCCGTGTCCTCCAGCATGAAGCCCAGCGTGCGCGAGCGCAGACGCTCGGCATCGCCCGCCGACACGTCGCGATCGAGCACACGCGCCGCATCCGGTGCATCGCGCTCGACGGTACGAATGTGCAAGCGCTCGGCGATGGCGCGGACGGCGGCACAGCGGGCAGCCTCGGCCTCTTCCTGCGCCGGCGTAAAGATACGGTTGCGCCCCAGCACCAGGCCAATCACATTGCGCGGGCCCAGAGCGTCGACGGCCAGCGCCGTCAGCAGGGACGACGGCAAGTCACCCTCGAGTGCCACCACAGCACGCGAAGCACCGTGAGCTCGGGCGTTGTCGCGCACGGCGAGCACCAGCGCCTGCCACAGCCACTCCTCGGAACGGAACTCGGGCAGTTCGTGATCTTCCAGGGCATCGAGCATCACGCCGCGCTGTATCTCCTGAACCAGCAGGCTCTCCTCAAAACACGGCGCCTGGGCCACCACACGACCGCAGTCGTCGAGCACAAACGAACCGCCGGTATACACCGACTCGTCATAGGCGCCGACCGGCGCCATGCAGGCAAACCACACGCTGCGCTTGGATGCGATCTTGCGGTAGGCGCCGCTGCGAACAGCGGCAATGGCGGCCGTCTCGCGGTCGGTCATGTCAAACGCGTTGAATTGAAAATACGCAATGAGGTCAACACCGGTCGGCAGCATCTCGAGTTCGCGGTCCAAGTCAAAAATCACGGCGATGCGCACGCCGTCCACGTCGAACACCGGCGGCGCCCAACGTGTGTCGTTGTTCTCGCCACGCTGCAGGGCAATGCTCGAACGCGCCGGCACCACATGACCGTCCTTGAGCATCATGTAGTCGAGCAGCGGCTGGCCCTCAAACGAAACCGCCGCGGGCACGATGCAGATCATATCAAGCTCCTGGATACGCTCGGCGACACCAGTCAACCCGGCAAGCATGTCGTGCTCAAAGTCGGCAGCGCCCACCAGGCCACCGGGCATGGCGCCCATAAAGAGCGGAGCCGGAACGCACAGCACGCGCGCCCCGCGCTCGTGGGCCAGACGAGCCTGGTCCTCAATGCGGCCGCAAATGCCCTCAATATCACCCAGGCGCATATCGATCTGTGCAAGCGCGAGCTTCATGGCTCAGCCCTTTCCGTCGTAAACCATCGAAATCGTAGTAAAAGCGCCGGCCGCATAATGCAGCCGGCGCTTGCATGTGCATATGCTAGCTATGATACCCCGAGCGGGGGCGCGCTCCTAGAATGTCGCGGACCACAGCCCGTGCAGGTTGCAGTAGGCATAGACGGTACCGGTCTTGGAGCCGCCCGCGAAAAACGTCGCGGGTTTCATGCCGGGCTCAAGGTAATGGACCTCTAAGCGGCCCTCGGCCTCAAGGGCGATCCACTCAATGTAGTGCTCGGGCAGGCTGGGGTGCTCGACCGAGCCAACGCGTGCGCGAATCACGTGACCGTCGCGCTCGGTCTCGACAACAGGCACGTGCTTCTCGTGCGCCGCGTCCTCAGTGTTTGCGGTCAGCTCCGTGCAACCGGCAGGGGTCGCAACGCCGTCGCCAAGGGCAGCGATGAGCTTACCGTCGGGGTCCTTAAAGAATTTCGCCATGATGTTCTCCTTTGCTGATGTGCCGATGATCTTGATGGTTCTTATGCCCAAAGGCAGACAAACCATCCACGGCATTGCAAATGAACACATAACGGGCGGGGACGATGGGGCAGCGTGTGCCATCCGCCCCGGCGGCCCCACCCGAGCGAGTTAGCGCCCGTCGCCGTCCAGCAGTGCCAGAACATCTTCGCGGGTAAACAGCGCCGACGAGATGCCGTCGCCGCCGAGCACGCTGTTGACCAGGTCGCGTTTGGACTCCTGCATCTGCATAATGCGTTCCTCGATCGTGTCCTTGGCGATGAGCTTGTACACGGTCACGGTATGCTGCTGGCCAATACGATGCGCGCGGTCAGTCGCCTGATCCTGTGCGGCCACGTTCCACCACGGATCGTAGTGAATGACCACGTCGGCCGCCGTCAGGTTGAGGCCCACGCCGCCCGCCTTGAGCGAGATCAGAAACACCGGCACCTCGCCCGCCTGGAACTGCGCGACCATCTTGGCGCGGCTCTCCTTGGACGAAGCGCCCGTGAGTTTAAGAAAGCCGATGTCCTCCTTGGCCAGGCGCTTGCCAATGATATCGAGCATGCCCGTGAACTGGCTGAACAGCAGAATGTGGTGCCCACCGTCGAGCGCACCGTGCACGAGCTCCATGCAAGCGTCGAGCTTGGCGCTCCCCGCCTTGTAGCCCTCGTAGTGTAGATGCGGGTCGCAGCAGATCTGGCGCAGCTTGGTGAGCTCGGCGAGTACCTTGAGCTTGTCTTTCTTAAACTCGGATGCCTCGCGGTGCTGCACCTGCTGGGCGATGCGGTCCTGGTTTGCCAGGTACAGCTTACGCTGCTCGCCGGTAAGCTGCGCCATCACCGTGTCTTCGATCTTCTCGGGTAGATCGGCCACCACGTCTTCCTTAACACGGCGCAGCACAAACGGCGACACGAGCGCCTGCAGGCGAGCGGCGCTATCGCCCTCGGCATGCTCGACGGGGCTCTCAAAGCGCTTGGCAAACGACTCGCGCGTCCCCAAAAGGCCCGGCATAAGAAAGTCGAAGATACTCCAGAGCTCGGACAGGCGGTTTTCGATGGGCGTGCCCGTCAGGGCAAAGCGCACACCGGCCGGTAGACGCTTGGCGGCGCGCGCCACCTGCGTGAGCGGGTTTTTAATGTACTGGGCCTCGTCGAGCACAACGCGGGCAAAGTCCTGCTCGGCATACTCGTCGATGTCGCGGCGCATGAGGTCATACGACGTCACGACCACGTTATGCTCGGCCACGCCAGCGATCTGCACACGGCGTTGAGCCTTGGCACCCACAATGGCGCACACGTCGAGCGAAGGCGCAAAGCGCTCCAGCTCGGCGGTCCAGTTGTACACAAGCGACGCAGGGCACACCACGAGCGTGGGCTTGGCATCCCCCGCCTCCACGCGCGCCAGGATATGCGCGATCATCTGCAGCGTTTTGCCCAGGCCCATGTCGTCGGCCAAGATACCACCGAGGCCCAGGTGCTCGAGCGAGCCGAGCCACTGGTAGCCATCGACCTGGTAGCCACGTAGCGTGGCCTTGAGAGATGCCGGCACCGTAAAGTCCATCTTGCCGAGCGTATCCAAGCGCTCGACGGTGCGACGGAACGCAGCGTCGCGATCGGCTTCGAGCTCGGGCGTGCGCGCGAGCATGCTGTCGACGAACAGGGTACTCGACGCGGGAAGCGACACGCCGTCGAGCAGGTCGACGGCATCGACGCCCAGGTCCTCGGCAAGACCAAACGCGGCGCGCGCTCCCTCGTCCAGGCGAATGATGTCGCCCGACGTGAGATGCGCAAACGTCTGGTGACGCTTATACGAATCCAGATAGATGGCAAGGTCTGCCGCCGAAAGGCCGCTCGCGCCCAGTTCGACGTCGAGCAGGTTACTCTTGACGGTCGCGCGCACCGAAAGCTTGGGCGCAGGGCGGACCGAGATCTGGCGTAGGCGGTCGCTGAGCATGACCTCGCCCAGCTCGGACAGGGCGGACAGCCCCTCGGTCAGCAAGTGGAACAGGCTCTCGTCATCGCGTTCCCCAAACGCCAGGCCGCCCTCGTAAAAGTCGAAATACAGGGCCGCCGTGTCCATAACGCGAAACTCTGCCACCTCGTCGCGCGGCGGCACGCCCGGACGCCGCTCTTCGAAGGGGCTGCCCGGAGCGCCCAAGCTAAAGAGATCTGCCGACCAGTCGCCGTAGGTAACCGTAATTTTGCAGGTCACGAGTCCATCGTCGACGCCGATTGCCATGGCAAAGCTCGGCTCGGGCGCCACGGTATCGAGCACGGCGGGAGCGGTGAGATCAGTGTAGTCGCGCAGAACGGGCAGCGCCATGCGGCAGAATTCGCCCACCTGTTCGGCGGCGATATGGACCGGCGTGCGACAGGGCAGCAGACGCGACAGAAACGGCGCCGCATGCTGGGCAAACGCCGCATCGGCGCGGCGTGCGCGGTGCGTGTCGACCAGATAGGCAACGTCGCCCGAGGCAAAGCAGTACATATCGGCGGGCAGGCGCAGGTCGTAGCTGCCACCGGCCGCCGGAGCGATCTTGGCGGCGAGGAGCGGTGGTTGTTTTGCCGAGGCCTCGTCCTCCCCCACCGGCGACAACTCAACCGCTACCTCGTAGGAACGATGCGTCGTCGTTCCCCGCGACCAGGCGGGCTCAAAGGAAATGGTCCGGCCACGCAGCAAGTCCAGCATGTACACGATGTCATGCTCGGACAGCGGCAGCTGGCGCTCGGCGACAAAGCCGCTGCGTGCAAAATCGTACGACGCCGAACGCGAACTCGTGATGTCGCTCAGATACACAACCGTTGCCACAACAAGGTCGAGCAGGCGCACCGAAACCTCGTCGAAAGCCTCGGGCGCATGGAGAAATGTGAGCTTCTTGCCGTACGAGAAGGTGCCGCCGCGCACGTAGGCGGCGGCCATGCCGTCGATGTCCTTGACCACGTAGGACACCGAGCCGCAGCGGATGCGAAGCTCGAGCGCCCAGCTAAAGCGGTCGGCAAACAGCGGATTGTAGTACGGCACCAGCGAGGGCTCCAATACCGCCTTGGGGGCATCGGGGTCGACAGTGCCGGCGAGCTTGCGGCGCATGCCTGCCAACTCATCCATGCGCGCGTCCGAAAGATCGGAGAGCGCCTTCATGAGGCTCGGGCTCGTGGGAACGGGCGCCGGGAAGGGAAAGTTAGGGTTGACCGCCGGTGCGGCGGACGCGGTGCGCGCGGGCTGTTTCGGCTGCGCCGTAAACGTGCGGACCGGCGTGCGCAGCCCCTCAACAGGCTCAATGCCGCTGGCGTCCAGGTACGCTAGCGCCGTGGCGATGGCGTGCTTGCACATGCCGGGGTAGCGATAGGCAGCGGGGCAATCGCAGTCGTAGTCGATCACCTCGTGCTCGTCCATGTCGAGCGCCACGTGCGTCTTGTACAGGTCACCGCGCGAGCCGCGCACTGAGCCCTCAACCGTCACGTTCTTGGAGAAGCGCGAGCCGCTGTCCTCGATCGACAGCACGGCGCCGTTGAGCATGAGCGAGCGGCCCTTCATAAAGGTGCCGCTCAGCGCCGCCTCTTTCCGGAGCGCCTGCACAAACGTCCCCTGCGCCATCACTTCCTCCAATCTCGCGCGGACCAGCAACGCCGTCCCTAGATAACCGTCACGCGGCCTTGGTTACCCACAATGGCCTTGGCCTCGGCCAGCAGCGGAATCGAGCGCGCGTTGACCTTGGCAGGCACCTCGGCGCGCAGCACGCGCCCGTCCACCTGCTCGATAAAGATCTCCACGCGGTCGCCGCCCGGGTTAGCGGTGAGCACCGTGGCCAGGCGCGCCATATTGCCCTGGCTAAAGCGGCTGTTGGGCACCATGACCTCAAACACCTTGGGCTTGTTGTTCTCCTCGTTGAGCTCCAGCGGCACGATCTCCTGCGCGATGATCTGGTCGCCGCGGTCCGAGCGCTCGAGCTTGCCCTTGATGCGCACAAAGGCGTCGGACAGCTGTGCGCCGGTCTCGGGATCGACCTCGCCGTACAGATACCCCTCGGCCTCCTTGTAGGTCTTGGGGAACACCACGACGGTGGCCTCGCCTTCCATGTCCTCGAGCTGCACGATGCCCATGGGGTCGCCGTTTTTGGTCACGCGCTTGGACACGCTCGAGACCATGCCGGCCCACCACAGTGCCTTGCCCTCGGGAATCTCCTGGTTGATGGTGCCGCCTGTAGGATTTTGCACTTCGTAGCCGGTATCGATCTGCGAGAACGAGAAGTCGCGCGCTTTGCTGAGCGCATACTCAAACGGGCGCAGCGGGTGGTCCGAGACATAGATGCCCAGAACCTCCTTCTCCTGGCTCAGCTTGAGGTGGCGGTCCCATTCCTGGCCGTCCGGATCGGGCACGCTGACCTCGAAACCCGAGCCCTCAACATCACCAAACATGTCGAAGAACGAAGTCTGGCCGCTCGCGCGATCCTTCTGGCGCTTTACCGCGGCGTCGATGATGTTCTCGGGGTTGTTCTTGTCCACAAAGTGCATCATCTGGCGACGCGGATACCCCGTGGAGTCGAAGGCGCCTGCCTTGATCAGCGATTCGATCACGCGGCGGTTGGCCTGGCTCGAGTCCACGCGCTCGACAAAGTCGTGCAGCGTCTTAAACGGACCGCCCGCCTCGCGCTCGGCGATAATCGCCTGCGCCACGCCGGTGCCCACGCCGCGGATGCCGGCCAGACCAAAGCGCACGCCCTCCTTGGTAGCCGTGAACTCGGTACCGGACTCGTTGACATCTGGCGAAAGCACGGGGATGCCGTCGTGACGGCATGCCGAGACGTAGTGCACGATCTTATCGGTCTTGCCCGTATAGGACGTCAGAACGGCCGCCATGTACTCGTGCGGATAGTGCGCCTTGAGCCATGCCGTCTGCATAACCAGAATGGCGTAGCCGGCGGAGTGCGACTTGTTGAAGGCGTAGGACGCGAACTCGAGAACATCGTCCCAAATCTTCTGGGCGACCTCGCGCGTGTAGTTGTTCTTGATAGCGCCATTCATCCAGTGGTCGTAAGTGGTCTCGTCCGAGCCATCCTCCCAGTGGAGCACCGTCGACGTGAGCAGCTTGATCTTTTTCTTAGCCACGGGCTTACGGATACGCGAGTCCGATTCGCCCTTGGAGAAGCCGCACATCTCGACGGAGATGAGCATAACCTGCTCCTGATAGACCATGGTGCCGTAGGTTTCGCCCAGGATGTCGTCCAGACGGTCGTCGTAGGAGACAGCCGGTTCCTTGCCGTTCATACGGTTGATATAGGACGAAACCATGCCGGCGCCCAGCGGTCCCGGGCGGTACAGAGCGATCAATGCCACGACGTGCTTGTACTCGGTGGGCTTCATGTTCTTGATCGTGGCCGTCATGCCGGCGGACTCGACCTGGAAGACGCCGGCGGTGTGGCCGGAGCCCATGAGCTTAAAGATCTCGGGGTCGTCAAAGGGAATCTCTTCCTCTTTGATGTCGATGCCGAAGTTCTTTTTGATGTTGGCCTTGGCCTTGGAGATAACCGTCAGCGTACGCAGACCCAGGAAGTCCATCTTGAGCAGGCCCATGTCGGCAACGGTATGGCCCTCGTACTGGGTAATCTCGACGCCGCCCTTGGTATCGAGCTTGGTGGGCACGTGCTCGTTGACGGGGTCGCGGCAAATCAGAACGGCGCACGCGTGCACGCCCTCGCCACGGGTAAGGCCCTCGATCGAGAGCGCCGTGTCGATGATGCGGCGGGCGTCGTCGTCCTTTTTATAGGCCTCGGCAAAGTCGGGGTTAAACAGATCCTCTTTGCCGGGTTGCTTTTCGAGCACCTGCTTGAGCTTGACCTTGGGGTCGCTCGAGACCATCTTGGACAGGCGCTGGCCCATGTAGACCGGGTAGTCCAGGACGCGCGCGGCGTCGTTGATGGCCTGCTTGGCCTTAATGGTCGAGTAGGTGATGACGTGGGTGACCTTCTCGGGGCCGTAGAGCTGACGAACGTGCTCCACGACCTCGAGGCGTCGCTCATCGTCGAAGTCCATATCGATATCGGGCATCTCGGTACGTTGCGGGGACAGGAACCTCTCGAACATCAGGCCGTTCTCGAGCGGGTCGAACGCGGTGATGTTCATGGCGTAGGCGACGATAGCGCCGGCGGCCGAGCCACGGCCGGGGCCGACGCCGATGCCGTTGTCCTTAGCCCATTGCACGTACTCGGCAACGATCAAAAAGTAGGCGGCAAAGCCCTTGTCGCAGATGACCTTGTATTCGTACTCAAAGCGCTCTTTGATGTTGACGCCACCGATCTCGCGCGTGGCCCAGTCGTCGCCATAGTGCTGGCGCAGGCCCTTCTCGCACTCGCGGCGGAACTGGCTCTCGTGCGTCTCGCCGGGATCGAGCAACGGGAAGCGCGGCAGGATGATGGAGTCCCAGTCCAGCTCAACGTAGCACTTGTCGGCGATCTCGAGCGTGTTGTCGCAGGCCTCGGGGCAATACGGGAACATCGCCCGCATCTCCTCCTCGGTCTTCATGTAAAACTCCGAGCCGGTCATGCGCATGCGGTTGGGGTCGTCGACTTTGGCGTTCATGCCGATGCACATGATGACGTCCTGCACGGGCGCGTCCTCGCGGCGCAGGTAGTGGAAGTCGTTGGTCGCGATGACCTTGACACCCACCTGCTTGGCGATATCGATGAGTGTGCGGTCCATCTGCTCGTCGGTCAGGCCGTTATCGGTGGTGATGCCGTGTTCCTGGATCTCGATGTAAAAGTCGCCGGGGTCAAAGGTATCGCGGAAGGTCTCGGCCCACTTGATGGCGCCCTCCATGTCACCGCGGTCGATGTACTTGGGAATGATGCCCGCGATGCAGGCACTCGTGCAGATCATGCCCTTGGCATGGCGGCGCAGGTTATCGAGCGTCACGCGCGGCTTGTAGTAAAAGCCCTGCACGGCGGCCTCGGAGACCGTCTGCATCAAGTTGACGTAGCCCTCCTGGTCCTTGGCCAGAAGGATCATGTGGTAGAGCTCGGGCTTGTGGTCGCGGGCGAGGGTCTCGTCCGGCGTAAAGTAGACCTCGCAGCCAAAGATGGGCTTGATGACCAGGGGCGGCTTAAGCTCGTCGATGTTGCCCTTCTCGTCCCACATGGCCATGTCCTTCACATACTGGGCATGCTCGCGCGGGTTTGCCTCGGGATCGGGCTCCACCAACTCGTCGCGGCGGTCCTTTTCCAAGAAGGCCTTGTCGTGGCTCCAGGTTTTGTACTCGGGCGTGTTGTGGTTGACGGCGTCGCAGGCCAGCGCCAGGTCGGGCACGCCGTACATGTAGCCATGGTCGGTAATGGCGACGGCGGGCATGCCCAGCTCAACGGCGCGGTTGACCATATCCTGGATACGGGTTGCGCCGTCGAGCATGGAGAAAACAGTGTGATTGTGCAGATGGACGAATGCCATGTGATGAGCTCCGATGCGGGTTCGTGATCTTAGGGTTACGATTTTACCGCACGGCACGGACGGCACCCGAACCTAGCCAAACCAACACGGCTCCTATTGAGTTGCGGTGAAATACGGACTGTTTGGCGGCTTTTTTGGCCAAAACAGTCCGTATTCCACCGCAAGTTATCTGAGGGCTAGAAGTTGTAGATGACTACTTGGGGCTCGGCGGGTTCGACGAAGATGGTTGGATCCGGCTGTTCCACGCGGACGAACTTGACCGTCACCATCTCAAAGCCCGCCTTGTGTAGAACATCAGCGTAGACGCGCGCCTGCAGGACGTGCTTCTCCTGCAACTGTTCCGGCGTCTCGTCCGGTGTGCCGCCCGTCTTGTAGTCGATGACCAGCGCGCGTGACGGATCGGCCGGGTTCGTCGCCAAAGCGTCGATGGCGCCCTCGGCATATGCACCGTAGCGAGCGATGTCCTCGTCCTCGCAGCACAGCGAAAAGAACGGCACCTCGGCGCGAACGCACGGCCACGCGAGCAGGTCGGCACGAACGGCCGACTTGAGCCAGCGGTCCAGAGCAACGTCGAAGCGTTCGCGCTGCTCCGGCGTCAGGCACCACAGACGCGCCAGTGCATCGGCACGCGCGGCGGGCAGCGCATCGGCACCCATCTCGATCAGCCACTGGCAGGCGGCATGGAACGCCGAGCCCAGCGCCATGGGGTTGCCGGCAGGCTCAACGGCGGCCACGTCTGCATCCGTCATCTCGGAACCATCCGACTCCGCATCATCGCCGGCCTCGTCCATGGGCACGTGCGTCTCGGCAGCACGGTCCTCGGACTCGGCATGCAGCGCCGCTGCAATTGACGAGTAGCTGTACGAATCGCGCGCCGGATACGGGCAGATGCCCATTCGCACGCCCACCGCCTGGGGATACACGAGCTCAAACGCATCGGGCTCAGGGTCGGCAGGACCGGGGACGATTGTACTGACCGAATCGTCGGCAGCATCTGTATCGGCATCGCCGCGGACAAGCCTGCCCGCGGCATCCAGCGAAGCGTTGGCCTCAAACGCCTGCTCGCCAAAGGTAAAGTCCGCGAGCGAAATGAGCTCGTAGTCGCCCGGCTGGGAGTTGTCGAACACCAGGCGGTCGGCATCGAGCTGCGGCATGTCCAGAGCGTCGGTCGGCAAAATACGGCGCAGCACGTCATAGGTCAGATCGGTCTCGACGTCGAAGGTCGGCGCCGTCACCTTGCCACGGCTCACGCCGGCATCCATCGCCAAGATCACCAGCTCGCGCGCACGCGTCATGGCAACATAGAGCAAGCGGGCCCGCTCCTCGAGCGAAAGCTGCAGGTCGTCGTTGCGCAGGCGGGCAAATGCCTCGGCGGGAGAACCCGTCGCGCAGACATCCTCCATGAGCTCCGGCGGCAGCCACAGCGACGTGCCCTTGCCCTTAAACGCATGCTCAAACTGCTTTTTGACGTCATCGCCCTTCACAAAGGTTCCGTCGGCGAGCTTAACGCCGTCGAAGCGTGCCGGCAGCGCCACGACCTGCGCTCCGCCCTCGACACGCCCCATCTGAGCCGCACCGGACGATTTGCGCACGCCAAAGCACTCGGCGACCGCCACGACCGGATATTCCAGGCCCTTGGATGCGTGCACCGTCATGATGCGCACCGCGCCGTCGCCCTCCTCGTTGAGGGCACCCGGGGCTTCCTTGCCCGCTAGGAAGCGATCGAAGGCAAGCGCGATGGAACGCGGCGAGTTGCCGAACTCGGCCTCCGCCTCGGCCACAGCGTCGAGCGCCTTGAGCACGTTGGCGGCAATGGCCTTGCCCTCGGGACCACGCTGTGCCAGACGCACAAACCAGCCGGAGGCGTTGACCACGTCGCGCGCGATGGCTGCGAACGAATCGCGGCCCACGCGACGAAGCGCATACCGCAGTACCTCGCGGGCGCGCGTCACGAGCGGCAGGTCTTGCAGGCCCGGCACATCGGAATCGCTCATGATGCCCACGTCGATATTCCTGCGCAAGGTCTCCCCTGTCTGCTCGTCGAGCTTGGTCGCCAGCGCTAGGAACTCCTGGGCGCCGAGCGCAAACATCGGCGAGGCCAGCAGCGGCATAAGGCCCTGCGCCGTATCGGCCGGATTGGCGAGCGCACAAACCAGGGCGCGCACCGTCTGCACCTCGGCGGCTTGGGCAAAGACCGAGCCGCCCGCGATGACGCAGTCGAGCCCCTGGTCGCGGAAGGCCTGTGCGTAGACGTCTGCGTTGGTCATGCGGCCCAGCAGCAGCACCATGCCGCCCTGGGGCTGGCCGGCATCGGCAAGCGCGCGGAATCGCTCCGCGATTGCACGGGCCTTGGCCTGTGTGCGCTCCTGCGTGCTGCCGCCGGCAACAAAGAGGGCCTGGCGACGCGAGGCATCTGCCACCAGCGTGTCCTTGCGGCCGTCGCTCGCCTCAAGATCCAAAAAGCCCTGCATCAGGCCGCCGTCATCGCCGTCGAAGACGCGTGCCACGTAACGCAGTACCTCGTCGTGACTGCGGAAGTTGCGCACGAGCTTGACGAGCTCGCCGGTGGGGACATCCAGCGTGGCAACCGTCTCGGACGCCGCCGTCGATCCCACTTTGCGCTCCTGGCGACGGAAGACCTCGACCTCGGCGCCGCGGAAGCGATAGATCGACTGCTGCGCATCGCCCACGGTACACAGCGCGCGCTCCCCCGCACCCGTCAGGTAGCGGATCAGATCGACCTGCATCTGGTCGGTATCCTGAAACTCATCGATCATGACCATCTTAAAGCGGCCCTCGTACGCAGCGCGAATGGCCGGGTAATCGCGCAGGGCCTCGTAGGCCATGCGCAGCAGGTCGTTGTTGTCGAGGGCAGACTGGCCGGCCTTCAGCGCGCGATACTCGGCCTCTACAGAGCGGGCCAAGCCCACCAGCGCATCGAGCGCGGGACCACCGCAGGCCAGCGCGATATTGATAAATGCATCGGCAGCCTCGGCCTTGAGCAGCTCGACCTGCTCCTTGGGGAACGCCTTGCTCGCGCGCGGCATGGTGCACGACATCATGAGCCGCGCCGCATCGGCCATGGTCTTGCCGCTCGCCTCGAACGCATCGATGGCGTCGAGTGCAACCTGCGCCTTCTCGGTCGCCGCCTTGCTTGCACCCAACGCCGATCGATAGGCATCGGCGAGTGCCGAGGTATCGGCCTGGCCGCGCGCCACGCGCACGTCGTCCATACCGCCCGGCAGCTGGCTCGACAGCTCCAGCAGCTCGCGCACCAGGCCCTTGATGGTGGTGCCGGCGCCAAAGGGGCCGCCCTCGCCCGCCATGGGATACCAGGCGTAGAGGGCCTTGAGCGATGCCGCGAGCTCGGGGGCGGCATCGGGCGCCGTCGCGCGGGCCAGCACATGCTCAACAGCCTGGTCCATAAGCTCGTCGGTATCGGTGAGCACCGTGAACTCGGGGTCGATGCCCAGCTCCAGCGCATGCGCGCGCAGGATGCGCGAACACATGCCGTGAATGGTCGAGATCCACGCATCGTCGACGGTCAGGGCCTCCTCGTCCATGCCCTCGTCGATGAGCGCGCGGCGCACGCGGTCACGGATCTCGGCCGCGGCATCTTTGGTAAAGGTAATGGCGAGCACCTGGTCCAGATGCTCAACGAACGGACCAGACTCGGGCGAGAGCGCGTAGACGATGCGGCGCGTGAGGGTAAAGGTCTTGCCCGAACCGGCGCCCGCCGAGACAAACAGCGGACGGTCGAGCGTTTTGACGATCCGCAGCTGTTGCGGCATCAAAGTCGAAAGATCCATGGTCTACACGTCCCTCCTTACAAACGTTCCTTCGTGGTTATACGAGCAGCGCGCATGCGCGGCCTGAGCCGACATCGGGTCGACGGCGGCAACGTTGCCCGCCTCGAGCTCGCGCAGGCGCTCGGCGATGCCGGCCTCCACGCGATCGAGCAGAGCGTCGAAGTCCATGCTGCCACCCTCGCCGGGGAAACCTTTCTTAAGGCCTGGGATGCGACCGTCACCACGCTCTTCCTCGAGCAGCTCGGCACTCGCGGCGCCTCGCAGCGCCGGCTTGCCGCCCTTGGTCGAAAAGTAGAGCGCCGCGCGGGTGTCCAAATCCAGCGCCCGGCGCATGGCCTGCGCGTAGATGAGCGTTTGGGTATGGGGCGGCAACCAGCGCGGATCGTCGATGGGCGCCGTACCCGATTCCTCGTCGCGCACCGTGGGGTCGGCGAGCTTAAACTCCTCAACGCCCGTGCGATGCTTGTAGTCGATCACCACGGCACGATTCTCGGCGTCCACGTCCACGCGGTCGATGCGCCCGCCAAGCGGCCAACCGGCATACTCGACCTGGAGCTCGTTGAACGCAAACTCCAGGTAGCGCGGCGCGAAGGGCGCGAGCGCCTCGGACTCGTAGGCGAGCACGCCCTCCAGTTGCGGCAAGATCTCGGCCACCTGGCGCTCCTCCACTGGAGAGAGCGGCACCAGCGGGCCCTCGGTACCGCGCTTGCCGGCGTGCTCGGCCAGGGTCTCGGCAAAGACCTCGTGCAGCAGCTCCTTCGCGCGCGGCAGATTCATGGGCGTCACGCGCTCCATGCCCTCCTGCGGAAGACGTGCATGCAAGTGCTCCAGCACGTCATGGACAAAGTTGCCCTTCTCCATGTTGCCAAAGCCCGCATCGATGGACTGAGGTTTGACGCGATACGAGACGAACCAGCACAGCGGGCAGGTGGAATAGGCCTCAATCTGCGAGGCGGACGTCAGGCGCGGCGCGAGTGGCGCGTCCTCGCCCTCGCCATCGCGACGACGCAGGACCAAATACGGCACGGCCTCGGCGCTCAGATGCTGAGGGGCTTCACAGGTCACGCGCTCGCGCTTGAGACCTTCGCCTGCCGCGGGATCGAAGTCCCTTACGATATCGCCCTCGCCCACGCACTTCGCCTTGTCGGCGTCAGCTGCCTTAGCGTCGTCAGCGGCCTTAGCGTCGTCAGCTGCCTTGTCGGCGTCTGCGGCATTAGCAGCTTCAGCGGCCTCGGCGTGCGCCCGCAACTCGGTCCACACGGCAGCCGGATAGCACTCGCGCGCCTGGCGATCGTGCGTCACGCGGGCAAGCGCAACCGGGCCACGTGCCGCCTGCATCGCGTGGCCAAAGCGCGCGCGCAGCAAGGCCGCGGGCTCAAGCGTCACACCCTCGCGACCAAGGCTCGCCGTCAGCGTGGCCAGCGGCCCCTCCTCGTGCGAGAGCGGATAGCTGTCCAGATCGACATCGGCAAACAGCACGGCATCGTAGCTGCCGGGGCGCAGAGCTGCAGCATCGGCAAGCGAAGCAAAACGAACCTGAGCACGTGGCGCACGGTCAACCTCGTGGGTCTCGTAATCGTAGGCGGTGCTACGCTTGTCCACCTTGGTGCGAATGCCATCGAGCACGGATACGGTCGCGGCCTGCGACACGTCGAGCGCGCGGGCGCCATTCATAAGGATCTCGATGACGTGGCGCAGCAGGGCCACCTCCGCCTGGCGACGGGCTTGGCCATCCAAGCTGCCCAGCGAGCGATCGGGCAACGCCTCGGCGACGGCAAGCATGGCCTTGAGCGCCGTCACGGGTTTGTCACGCCACAGCGCCTGGAACACGTCCGAAACCACACACGGTACGTTCTTAAACCAGTTGTCGTCGCTCGCCGCCTTGCGCGCGCCCCTCACCTGGCCCTGAACGCTCTGTAGCAGGCTCTTAACGCCCGCGGTAGTCTTGCTACGCGAGAGACGCATATTCTTATCGAAGGTACGGGCATTGACGGCATCGGCGCCCGAAAGCGGACTGTAGATCCAGTCGGTAAGCTCCGGCGCGGGCCACCACTCGGTCTTTGACGCCGCGCCCTCATCGGCGGCCTTCATGCGCTCGATCAGGCCGGCAAGCGCCGCAAACTGCCTGCCCGCAATGGACTGGGAAAACGCCGTGAACTCAACTGTCTCGGCAGCGATATGACGAGCTGCCAGACGAGAGGCGAGCTCACCGAACAGCTGGGGTGCCCGGGCAGAAACGACGAGCACGCGCACGGGGTCGGTGGGCGTTGCAGTGGCTTTATCGGCCTTGGACTCCTTGTAAGCTTTCACCAACTTATCGATGGCGTCCGCATAGACATGAGCACGGGCATGGGGGCCGGCGACCTCAATAAAGGCAGGCTGAGCGGCGGTCCCGCAAGCGGCATCAGACGCGACGGCGTCCTCCCCCAGCGGCGCGACCTCAAACAGCACACCGCGGGCATCAAATGCCACGGCAAGCTCCTCGCGCATCGCCGCCTGCTCGCGGGCAAGCAGCACGACGACCTCTCCCCCATTGTTCGCCACGGCAGACAGCAGCTCGAGCAGGCCGTGCGTAAACGACGTGATACCGCGCACGCATACGGCGCGAGTGCACGCCGGCAGGCTATCGGCCAGAACACCGGCCATAATGTCGGCCGCCTCGCAGGGCTCGACCATATCTCGACGGTCCAAACCGTCCGCATATGCGCGCAAAAGCTCGAACACACGAGCCTCGGCATCGCTTTTTGGCTCAGGCTGGCAATTGTTTCCACGGCATCGCTCGGCCGTCGTCCCTGCCACACCCGGCAGCACGTCGCGGGCCATGCGCGCAAGCATACGCACCGTGCCCTGGCTGCGCGAAAGCGGCTGCAAATCGGCATCGTCGAGACGCGTTACCATGTCCGAAAACAGCATCTGGCGTTGCAGGTTGTCCACGAAACCGCGCCCGTCGCCCAAAAGCTCCCAAAGCGAGCGAAGCCACGATGTAGGCGTCTTGTAGTCGATACCTAGTGAAACCCCGGCTTCCGCCGCAGCATGACGGCACAGGTCGAGCTCGGCAAACGTAGGCGCCAGCAGCACGGCACGTCCGTGGCGGGCAATAAGGTCGGCAAGCAACGCCGACTCGGCATCGCTCAAATCCGTGCCGGCATTGGTGGTATAGATTCGAACAGGCATGGTCCTCCGCTCAAACTGTTCGCAATAATCAATGTATCCATCCTACCCGCCCAAGCGGACAGATTTGCCCCACGCCAACAGATTTGATCCCCTGGGGACGGAGGAAAACGGATCACCTAGGGGGTCAGTCTAACCCGGTGATCCGTTTTCCTCCGTCCCCAGGGGATCAAAAAACCGCCCCCGGAGGAGCGGTTTTGCACAATTCGTTTTTGTCGCGGCCTACTCGCCATCCTCCAGTTTAATGAGGATCTTGCGGTAGCCACCGTACTCGCCGTTGAGTGCCTTGGACACGCGGCTCACCGTGGTGGACGAAGCGCCGGTACGCGCCTGAACCTCGACATAGGGCTCGCCCTCGTCCAGGTAACGCGCGACCTGCAGACGCTGCGATAGATCACAAATCTCGCGCGGCGTGCAGATATCGGTCAAGAACGCTTGGATATCTTTCTCGTCGTCCAAAAGGCTAAATGCGTGGACCAGCTGCTTGACATCAGGCTTGTCAAACATGTTCTCGATATTCATCGATCACCGCCAAACCCGCCAAAAGGCATCGAAGTTGATACTGACATCGGACATCGTTCGCCCGTTCTATGCAATAGGGCAACGCCTGTGGCTTTTGCCCGTAGCAGTGTAGCACACCACCAAACTAAAGCGACAAGACTCTCTGCCAGCGGCGCGTTTTCTAGGACGAACGCCGTTTTGAAACCGAATACGCACGCAAGCTCCATGAATATCTGAGACAATGGGCGCCCAAACAGGGCCGTGCCCGCGCATCTATCCGAGTTGCAAAGGCATGTGCCTCTCACGCCTCTTTGCCACGTCTTGCGCAAGAAAGGATTCACACCATGCGCTTTATGCTTAACTGGCTCTTTACCTCAATCGCCATCGCGATCGCAACGTTTCTCGTCCCCGGCATTCAGCCCTTCGGCATGGCCGACGCCTGGGTGTGTTTTGCCTTCGTGGGACTGTTCCTCAACATCGTCGACTCGCTCGTCAAGCCGTTCCTGACGGTCATCTCGCTGCCGCTCACTATTATCACGCTTGGTATTTTTCAGCTCGTAGTCAACAGCTTTATGCTCGAGCTGGCCAGCTACCTGTCGGTCAATCTGCTGGGCGCGGGTATCTCCATTGCCAGCTTTGGATCGGCCTTTATGGGCAGCATCCTGGTATCCATCATGCGCAGCATTCTCGACAGCGTCGCCAGGAACTAAAGCGACCGGATTCGGACCGCCACAACACACCTAAAGAAGGCCGTCCATCGCAACGATGGACGGCCTTATCATTTGTCGAGCCTCAGAGGGCAAGAAAATCCAGCATTTCTGCCCCGTCCCCAAATGACAGGTGGGGCTAGATGACGTAGTCGTAGCCCTCGTTGGGGGCTACGAGCGCATCGAGCGTCACGCCGTCGAGGTAGTCGTTAATGAGCTTGTCCAGGTTCTTCCACACGTCGAGCGTGGGGCACTCGTCCGAACGCGAGCAGCCCTTGCAGTCGCCGTCTAGGCATGCGACCGGCGCCAGGCTGCCCTCGGTCAGGCGCAAGATCTCGCCCACCGTGTACTGCTCGGGCGGGCGCGTGAGCACATAGCCGCCGCCCTTGCCGCGCATGCCCGAGAGCATATTGGCACGCACGAGCGTGGCCAAAATGTTCTCCAGATATTTCTCCGAAATCCCCTGACGCGCGGCGATCTCTTTGAGGGGAATGCGGCCTGCTGCCTGGTGCTCGGCCAGGTCGACCATAACGCGCAGGGCATATCTGCCCTTTGTGGAAACCAACATATATATTGCTGCCTTTCGGTCTTTTAATTCGTAGAAATTCTAGCCGAAAAATTGGTTTTGAAAATACCTATTCCCGTCAAGCTGGTTAATCGACTCGTAATAATCTTCTATTTCCTATTGCGTTACTAGGCTTTACTGTCTACTATGCTTGCCAACAGCAAAAAGAACAACCCATAAGGTTTATGGGTTTCGCTGCTACACACACCGTAAAACCACACGGTATCCAGTCATTTGAACACTTTGGAGGTTCACCATGAGCAATGTTTATACGTCCATCGATCAGCTTATCGGCCACACCCCGCTTCTGGAGCTCACTCACTTTGAGGCCGATGAGGGCCTCAAGGCCCGCGTGCTCGTCAAGCTGGAATACTTCAACCCCGCCGGGTCCGTCAAAGACCGCGTCGCCAAGAACATGATCGACGAGGCCGAGAAGGCCGGCGAGCTCGTGCGCGGCGGCGACTACACCATCATCGAGCCCACGAGCGGCAACACCGGCGTCGGCATCGCCTCGGTGGCGGCCGCCCGCGGCTACAAGGTGATCATCACCATGCCCGAGACCATGTCCGTCGAGCGCCGCAAACTTATGCAGGCATACGGCGCACAGCTCGTGCTCACCGACGGCTCCAAGGGCATGAAGGGTGCCATCGCCAAGGCCGAGGAGCTGCAGAAGGAGACGCCCAACAGCATTATCGCCGGCCAGTTCGTGAACCCCGCCAACCCCGCCATCCACAAGGCCACGACCGGCCCCGAGATCTGGGATGACACCGACGGCGAGGTCGATATCTTCGTCGCTGGCGTTGGCACCGGCGGCACCGTGACCGGCGTGGGCGAGTTCCTCAAGGAGCAGAACCCCGAGATTCAGGTCGTCGCCGTCGAGCCCGCCACCTCCCCGGTGCTCTCCAAGGGCCAGGCCGGCCCGCACAAGATCCAGGGTATCGGCGCCGGCTTTGTGCCCGACGTCCTCGACACCCAGGTCTACGACGAGATCATCCCCGTCGAGAACGACGACGCCTTTTCCACCGGCCGCGCCGTGGGCCACAAGGAGGGCGTGCTCGTGGGCATTTCGTCCGGCGCCGCCGTGTGGGCTGCGCTGCAGCTGGCCAAGCGCCCCAAGAACGAGGGCAAGACCATCGTGGCGCTGCTCGCCGATACCGGTGAGCGCTACCTGTCCACGGCACTCTTCCAGGACTAAGGCCTGTCGCCCATAGGTTGAGCCCAGGGACGAGCCGGTCTCCTCTCTCCCGGCAGTCGGAGCCCATCCCATCAGGGCGCCCCACGAAACGTCCGAACTTGCTACAATGTCTGCGGCGCGGAACCAGCCTCCCGCGCCGCTTTTCTTTTTTGGCCACATGCCACCAAGGAGAACCTCCCCATGCACAACAAGCGCGTGCTCGTCGCCATGAGCGGCGGCGTCGATTCCAGCGTGACCGCCTACCTGCTCAAAAGCCAGGGCTACGAATGCGTCGGTGCCACCATGCGCCTCACCTGCCCCGCGCCCGATCCCGTTACGAGCATGAGTAAGGTCGACCGCGACATCGCCGATGCAAAGGCCGTCGCCGAGCGCCTGGGGATACCCCACCATGTGCTCGACCTGCAGCAGACCTTCGACCGCAACGTTATCGAGCGATTTGTGACTGCCTATCAGGAGGGTTTGACGCCCAACCCGTGCATCATCTGCAACCGCCACATTAAGTTTGGCGCGCTGCTCGATGCGGCGCTGGACATGGGCTGCGACTACGTCGCCACAGGTCACTACGCCAAAACGAGTCAGGCATCCGACGGCACCTGGCGGCTGCACCGCGGCGAGGACCCTAAAAAGGACCAGAGTTACTTTTTGTATTCGCTCACGCAAGAGCGCCTGGCACGCACAATCTTTCCGCTGGCAGGCTTGGACAAAGAGCGCGACGTGCGCCGGATTGCCGCCGAGCAGGGCTTTGCCAACGCCAAGAAGGCCGAAAGCGAGGATATCTGCTTTATTCCAGACGGTGACTACGCGGGCTATATCGAGCGCCGCTGCGGACATCCCGCTGCACCGGGCGACATCGTATGGCGCGATGGCAGCGTGGTCGGGCGCCACAACGGCGCGTTGCGCTATACCATCGGCCAGCGCAAGGGCCTGGGCGTCGCGATGGCGCATCCCGTGTATGTGACGGGCGTCGACGCCGCTAACAACACCGTGCATCTGGGCGAGGCCGAGGACCTAACGGCCACAGCACTCACGGCCGACGACTGGATCTGGAGCGCCCCTGCCGACCGCATGGAGGCAGAGCTCGATGACGGCGGCATTCGCGTGGGCGCCAAGTACCGCTACCATCAAAAGGATCAGGCAGCGACTCTTACACGTGGCGCCGACGGACAAATGCTACTGACTTTTGACGAGCCGCAGCGAGCCATCGCCCCCGGCCAGGCCGTCGTCGTCTACCACGGCGACGTCGTCTTGGGCGGCGGTACCGTGACCGGCGCCATCAAGTAGCCCCATCCCCTTCATAAGTTGCGGTGAAATAGGGACTGTTTAAGCGTTTAAAACCGCCAAACAGTCCCTATTTCACCGCAACTTAGAGAGGACGGCCTCGGTCGGTACTGCCGTATCAGCCGAGGCCGCTGCATCGCTAGCGCTGTACGTAGGCGCGGACGAGCTCGAAGGTGTTGCGCACGCCGTCCATGTGGCTACGCTCGTAGTTGTGGCTCGCATACACGCCGGGGCCGATCAGACCATGGCGAATGTCGTAGCCGGCAGAGAGCGTGGCTTCGACGTCCGAACCGTAATGCGGATACACGTCGATAGCGTAATCGAGCTCAAGCTCGCGCGCGATATTGGACAGCGCCGTCACCAGGTCGTAGTTGTACGGACCGCCCGAATCCTTGGCGCAGATCGACACCATGTGCTCGGTGCAGCCTAGGTCGTCGCCCACGCAGCCCATGTCAACGCTGATCATCTCGCGCGTGTCGGCCGGCACGAAGGCGCCGCCGTGGCCCACCTCCTCGTACACGGTAAAGAGCAGCGAAACCTTACGCGAAAGCGTCACCTCGCCAGCGGCGACGGCACGCGCCAAGCCCAACAAAATGGCGGCCGATAGCTTGTCATCCAGGAAGCGGCTCTTAATGTAGCCGCTCTCCGTCACCGTCGTGCGAGGATCCATAGCGATGATGTCGCCGGTTTGAATACCCAGCTCGAGCACATCGTCCTTGCTGTCAACGTTCTCGTCGAGCAGGATTTCCATGTTCTTCTCGATGGTCTTGACCGGCTCATCGGCCACGTGCGCCGAAGGCTCGGTATTGAGGACCACACCCGTGTAGACATTGCCATCGCGCGTATAAACGGTGCAGTTCTCGCCATCGGCCGTAGACCACTGATGCCCGCCGAGCGTCGTGGGGCGCAAGCGGCCATTGTCCTTGATGGAGCGCACCATGGCGCCCAGGGTATCGACATGGCTCGCCAACACGAGCGGCTCACCCTCACCACCAAGCTCAACGAGCACATTGCCCTTGTTAGAACGCTCGGGCCCAAAGCCCATATCGCGCAACGTCTCCATCAGATAATCAGTCGCCGCACGGGTATAGCCCGTAGGCGAAGCGATAGAAGTCAGCGCCCTAAGCTGTCCCGCGATATAGGAGAGTGTCTCCTCTAGAGAAGCATCAATATTAGAAGCCATATGCGTCCTTCCAAGTAAAACTAAGACCGAGTCCCGATTTTAACCGTTCTGCACGGTCAATGCCCTAGGAGCCGAGCCGCCTCCCGACGTCCCCGCACCGGTTTTGTGCACGCGCACGTCTTACAATCCCAATCTTGCATAAATCCTATCGGTATCTGCATAGAAATGAGGAATCTTTTTGCTTCGTCTCAGGGTACCCCACCTTGGGCCGTGCAAAAAACGGAGTATTCAGCACCGTGGGCCCCAACGACCCCATCGCGAACGACAAAAGGACGTGGTTACAGCAGTGTTGCAGGTCGTCGCAAAGCAGAAACTCAGTAACAACCCCCTCCACTCATTGATAGCCCGCCCACAATGGCTGTCGATGAGCGCCTGCGGGCCACTCGGCCCATTCACAACGTTATGCATTTTTAAGAGCTTGCTGAATACTCCCAAAAATGCACGCGGGAAAGTGCACCACCTATCCGTAGCGGGCAGTACGCCTTGGTTTTGCCCGTCTCAGAACATTGACGCAGCACAAAAAGCCCCGCCGTGCGTAGCACGGCGGGGCCAGCGGCAAGTCAAAAGACCATACGCCTACGGGCGAAGGACCACCAAACTGGGTTAGGCAGCCGGGCAGATCTTCTTGAAGAGCTCGATGACGTCGTCGAGCGTCGCCTCGCGCGGGTTACCCGGGAAGCAGGCGTCGGCCATGGCGTCCTTGGCCAGGACCTCGATCTCGTCAGCCTTCATGGCCTCACAGACGTGCGGGATGTTCACGTCGGCGGAAAGCTGCTTGACGGCGGCGATGGCGGCATCGGCGGCCTCGGCGGTGCTCATGCCCGTGGTGTCAACGCCCATGGCGACGGCAACCTTGGCCAGGCGCTCAGCGCAAACCGGCTTGTTGAACTCCATGGCGATCGGCAGCAGCATGGCGCAAGCGACGCCGTGCGGGGTGTCGTAGTGAGCGGACAGGGTGTGAGCCATGGCGTGGTCGATGCCCAGGCCAACGTTGGAGAAGCCCATGCCGGCGACATACTGGCCAAGGGCCATGCCCTCGCGGCCGGAGCCGGGCTGACCGGACTTGGCCTCGGCGACGGAGTCGCGCAGGTTCTCGCTGATCAGCTTAATAGCCTCAAAGTGGAACATGTCGGAGAGCTCCCAAGCGCCCTTGGTGGTATAGCCCTCGATGGCGTGGGTCAGAGCGTCCATGCCGGTGGAAGCGGTCAGGCCGGCGGGCATGGAAGCCATCATATCGGGGTCGACGACGGCGACCTCGGGGGCGTCGTTGGTGTCGACGCACACGAACTTGCGGACCTTCTCGGGGTCTGTGATGACGTAGTTGATGGTCACCTCGGCAGCGGTACCGGCGGTCGTCGGCACGGCGATGGTGAACACGGCATGGTTCTTGGTGAGAGCAACGCCCTCGAGGCTGCGGACATCGGCGAACTCGGGGTTGTTGATGATGATGCCGATGGCCTTGGCGGTGTCCATGGAGGAGCCACCACCGATGGTCACGATAGCGTCAGCCTCGGCGGCCTTGAAGGCCTCGACGCCGTCCTTGACGTTCTGGATAGTGGGGTTGGGCTTAATCTCGGAGTAGAGGCTCCAAGCGATGCCGGCGGCGTCGAGCTCGTCGGTCACCTTAGCGGTAACGCCAAACTTAACCAAATCGGGGTCGGAGCAGACGAAGATCTTCTTGTAGCCGCGACGCTGGAGCTCGCCGGGGATCTCCTTGATGGCGCCGGAACCATGATAAGAGATGGTATTGAGAACGAAACGATTAGCCATTGATAGCCTCCCATCGTGTGCGGGGCATCCATTACGCCCCACGCTATGAGTCCCATCCTAACGCTTTTGAAACAAAAAACGCGTGAGAACATCAAAAGTGTTAAAGCGTTTCAACAGATGATGAAAAATATTGCGGCAAAGGGACAGCCCCTTTGCCGCATTCGGTTACTTTCGGCAGCCCTCTTTCCAAGCCTCGGCCGCAACCTTCCAGCGTAAGCGCAAATCGCGCTCGCGGTCGATGAACATGATGGCAAACGCGACAAACAGCAGCAAGCTCGCCACGACGATGGCGTGCAGGCCCATGCGCTCAATACACCAGTTGCCCAACACGGCGCCAAACACAAAGGTAAAGATCACGCCAAAGTACAGCAGGCCGTTTTCCAAAAAGCCGCGCCTGTGGGTGATGATGTAATCGTCCACGTTTTGCAGCGCGTTGCGCAAGTTGCCGATGCACATGGTCGTAGCGATGCCGTGACCGTGGATCTTGCGGAAGCTCTCAACTTGCATACCGCAGGCAAACGAGGTGAGGCAGTTGGCGAGCAGGTTGAAATTGCCGCCGGGGATAAAGCTCACGCCCAGCAAGATAACGGCTTCAAAGAACACCGTCACTTGGCGCCAGTGAATCACGCTGCCAAACCGCTCGTGTACCAGATCGGCAAGCATAATGCCCACGGCAAACGACACCACGGGGAAGAAATAGCGTCCCGCAAGTGCCCAGTTGCCCTCCGAGATGCTCACGCCCACGAGCAGGATGTTGCCTGTCTGCGCGTTGGCGAAAACATGATCGCGCCCAATGTACGAATAGACGTCCATAAAGCCACCGGCGAGCGCCAAGATAATGCCCAGCTCGATGGACTCCGATATCTGTTTGGCACGCTGCATCGTCGTGCATCCTCCTTGTTGACGACTCTCTCGTGCGTTGGCGGAAACATAGCCGCCGTTCATACTGTAACCCATTGACAACATGGCGTGCGCGCGAGACGGGTTCTCCAACGCGCAGATACACAGTCTGGAAACAAACAGCGGGCGCGGCGCCGACACCCGACGCCTCGTGTACTCCACCAGTCTTTTTAGCGCCGTCCCAAAAAGACTGGTTACAATTACGTGCAGCATACAAACACCGGGAGGAATCGTGGCAAAAAAGCCCCAGGACGCTCAGCACAACCAGCACGGCAAGCATGCCCAGCGCGGCCAGCAGCAAAAGCGCGGCGGCAAGGCCCAGGGCTCGCGACCCGCGCATGCCCCGGCTGCGCCCGCCCGTCCCTGGCGTCCGGGCCGCGATAAATTCCTCCCCGTCAGCCGCTCCGATATGGATGCGCGCGGCTGGGACCAGTGCGACTTTGTCTACATCTGCGGCGACGCCTACGTGGACCATCCGAGCTTTGGCATGGCTATCATCAGCCGCGTACTCGACGCGCACGGCTACAAAGTGGGCATCATCTGCCAGCCCGACTGGACCGACCCCGCCAGCATCACTGTGCTCGGCGAGCCGCGCCTGGGCTTTTTGGTCAGTGCCGGCAACATGGACTCCATGGTCAACCACTATTCGGTAACCAAGCACCGCCGCCACACCGACGCCTATACCCCCGGCGGCGAGGAGGGGCACCGCCCCAATCGTGCCGTCACGGTCTACGGCAATCTCATCCGTCAGACGTTTAAGGACGCTCCCATCATTATCGGCGGCATCGAGGCAAGCCTGCGCCGCCTGGCCCACTACGACTACTGGCAGGACAAGCTCAAGCGCTCGGTGCTGCTCGACTCGGGCGCCGACATCCTCATCTACGGCATGGGCGAGCACGCAATCGTCGAGATCGCCGACGCGCTCGACGCGGGGCTGCCCGTCGATCAGATCACCTATATCAACGGCACCGTTTACCGCACGGGTTCGCTCGACGAGGTCTACGACTACGACCTGCTGCCCAGCTGGGACGACCTTACCGCCGACAAGCTCAACTACGCCCGCAGCTTTAACGTGCAGCAGCAAAATATGGACCCTATCACCGGCCATCGCTTGGTAGAGCCATATCCCAACAGCGTGTACGTGGTGCAGAACCCGCCGTCGGCAACACTCACCACCGACGAGATGGACGAGGTTGCCGAACTCCCCTACGCACGCGATTGGCATCCCGACTACGACGCGGCAGGCGGCGTGCCGGCCTTTGCCGAGATCAAGTTTTCCATTAGCTCCAACCGCGGCTGTTTTGGCGAGTGCTCGTTTTGCGCGCTCACCTTCCACCAGGGCCGCGTGTTGCAGATGCGCAGCCACGACTCGATCATGCGCGAGGCCGAGCTGCTCACGCGCGATCCCGAGTTTAAGGGCTACATCAACGACGTGGGCGGACCGACGGCAAACTTTAGCCGCCCGGCCTGCGACAAGCAGCTCAAGCACGGCGTGTGCAAGAACAAGCGCTGCCTGTGGCCGAACGTGTGCAAGAACATGGTGGTCGACGAGAGCGGCTACACGCAGCTGCTACGCGACCTGCGCCAGCTGCCGGGCGTCAAGAAGGTCTTCGTCCGCAGCGGCATCCGTTTTGACTACACTATGGCCGATGCCTCGGACGAGTTTTTGCGCGAGCTGCTGGAGCACCATGTCTCGGGCCAGCTACGCGTGGCGCCCGAGCATGTGAGCGACGCGGTGCTCTCCGTGATGGGCAAGCCGAGCCGCGCCGTCTACGATGCGTTCTGTCGTAAATTTGAACGCTTGAACCGCGAATACGGACTCAAGCAGTACGTGGTGCCGTATCTGATCTCGAGCCACCCCGGTTCGACGATGAAGGAAGCCGTGGACCTTGCCGAGGCCGTGCGCGACATGGGCTACATGCCCGAGCAGGTGCAGGACTTCTACCCCACACCGTCCACTATGTCGACCTGCATGTACTACACCGGCGTGGATCCGCGCACTATGCAGCCGATCTACGTGGCACGCGACCCGCACGAAAAGGCCATGCAGCGTGCGCTCATCCAATACCGCAAGCCCGAGAACTACAAACTTGTGCGTGAGGCGCTGGAAAAGGCCGGCCGCCGAGATCTAATCGGCTACACCAAGCATTGCCTGATCCGTCCCGTACCGCCGCGCCCGGGCGAGACGCCTGCTAGCGGCGGACATGGGACCGGCAAGAAGGGCGGCAAGGCCCACGGTGGCGCCGCCGGCAAGGGACCCAAAGGCAGCAAGGGCCACGGCGGCATGTCCCGCGCGCAGAACACCGCGGGCCGCAACCGTGCGGCCCAGGAGCGTCAGGGCGCCAACGGCGGCGGACGCCGCAACTAGGGCAGCGGTGCGCTCGCTGCGTCCATCCCACACGCGTGGTGCAGCGAGCGCATTGCCTCAACGAGGATGACACCGGCGATAGCGACCGTAATTGCCACGTCGAACGGCGTGTTCACAAACCAGAGTAACGTCATGAGATAAGACCCGGCGTTAAAGGCAAAATGCAGCAGGATCGTGTAGCGGAGCTTTCCGGTGGTCACGAGCACCCAGCCAAAGACCAGGCCGGCGGCACCCGCGTAGCAACCCTGCACCCAATTCATGTGCATAAAACCGAAGATTGCCGCCTGCAGCACAATCGCCGCGGCGATACCCCACGTGCTTGGGGCCGCCCAGGGCACCATGGCGCCGTCCTGCGCGCTCGCACGACGCCGGCGCTTCCAAAGTGGGCGGCACTGCGGATTAAACGCTCGGAGCGAAAACTCGAAAATAATGCCGCGCACCAGGAGCTCTTCGCAAAATGGCGCGCCAATCACCGTGGTCAGAACGGCCAGATAGCTCGTGTCGCCCATGCCTGTTTCCTCGACGAGCTCGCTATAGTCTGCCGCGACCTCGGGCAGCAGCGACAGCACGCCGTCGCATAGGTAGCTAATGACCACCTGCATGGACAGGCCGATCACGACAACGCAGACGATGCGCTTCCATGCCGCGCCTGCTCCCCCACCGAGCGGGCGCTCGCCTTGCCGGCGCGCCATAAACGAGCGCGGCCACAGATAACGCCACCACAGCAGCGCCATCAAAAATGACGCCGTCTGAGCGGCAGCCTGGAACCATTGAATATCGAGGTTGTCGATCGGGAAACCCGTCAGCACCGACACGGCATCGAGAACTGAAAACAGAACCACGCTCAGGGCTATATCGGCAGCGACAACGCCAAAACAGGCAAGCGCCCACGCCATCGCATTGAGCATGCCAACCTCCTCAAAACCCGGCACTTAGGGACGTTCCTTAACTGCCGGCTGAAAAGGAACGTCCCCAAGTGCCGGCAGTTTGGGACAGTCATTGTTGATGAGAATCGGGCGCAGCGCCAAAAGCCCCGCTCGGCGAGATGTCGAACGGGAAGGTGCCGCAGCGATTGAAAGCGGCGATGAACATGCGGATGGCGTTGGACGGTGTGGTGCCCACGAGCTGGGTTGCCGCCGCGAAGGCCGCCTTTTCCTCGGGCAAAACCTTCGCGACAACCGGGGTCATGTGTTCTGCCATGGCGCTTCCTTCTTGAAACGACGGTGGTGCGGATGGATGCGGGCCACGCGGCTGGGCGACGGGCTGTGAAGGCAACCCGATTGGCCCGCATCTGGAGTTTGTTCTACGGCGTTGGTATTACTTGGTAATCCTAAGTATTACCCCGTAGATAGAATACCATACCCGACCCCATGGAGACAGAAGAAAACGAATCATTTTATTGTTGAGTTAGCGCCTGAAATGGCTTTTAGAGCGTGATGATATCCGAGATATCGAGGGCCCGAGCGTCAGCGGCATCGTGCGTGGCAAGCAACAGCATGCGGCCGTCGAGCAAGTCGAGCACGACCTCGGCGCATGCGTCGCGCGCAGCGATGTCTAGACCGGTAAAGGGCTCGTCCAGAATCACTGCGCCGCCCGGGCACAGCAGGGCTCGGGCAATCTCGACGCGACGACGCTGCCCACCCGAGAGCTCAGCCACGCGTGCATGCACATCGATCCCCGGTACCAGCAGGCGCAACAGGGCTGCGGCACTCGAGGCATCCACGCGCGCGTCGGCGCACACCAGCACATTATCCAAGGCAGAAGCGTCCTCGACCAGGCGCACATCCTGAAACACCATGGAGCACGGTGCGCACTCCCCCGCCGCCAGCGCAAGCAACGTCGACTTGCCCACGCCCGAAGCGCCCATCACACAGGTGCGTCCACCGGCGGGCACATGAAGCACCAGCCCGTCGAGCGCCGGCGCCCAAGGCGCGCGATCGCCCACGGCAAGCGCAAGCTCCGCTGCAGCACCATCGCTCGCAGCCCCTGTACGCCCGCGCAGTCCATGCCCATGCGCCCGCACGGCAGTTCGCCACGCCACGGGCCCCGAAGCCCGCAGCAACCACACCAGCACGCGCTCGCATGCCCACGATGCCGCCACGACCAGCACGGTCCACGCCAGCAGGTCAGCCGTCTCGATGAGCAGCTTCGCCTGATAGATGCGCTCGCCCACGGTGCCCGTCGCCATGCCGATGAGCTCCGCCGCCACGCCGGCCTTCCAGCTCATGCCGATCACGGCACGCGCGCACGAAAGCACAAACGGCAGGACCTCGCGCCAGGTATGGGCGCAAAACAGACGCCAACCCCGCACGCCATGCAGATGAAACATCTGCTCCAGCGACTGATCAACCTGCGTCAAACCCTCGACCAGCGAAAAATACACGCCCGGCAGCGCCATCAAAAAGACCGCGGCGATGCTCACGCGCGCCGACCCCAACCAAATGAGCAGCAGGACCACCACGCAGGCAACCGGTGTCGCCTTAACAAACGAAAGCGCAGGCGCCACCAAGCGGGCAAACGTCAGCGACCGCACCGAGGCTCCCGCCATCACGACGCCGCACACCGCGGCAAGCGCCAGCCCGCCCAAGATACGCGCACCCGAGCCTGCCAGAATCGCCCATGTGCCGGCATCGCATACCAGTCGTAGCAACGCCACCACGACAGCGCCCGGCCCCGGCAAAATCAACGGCTGCGCCACGAGACCCGCCACCAGCACCCACACGGCAAGCCAAAAGGCGGCAACGGCACCTGCTGCCGCCACCGCCTTCATACGCTCTGCCATTTGTCGAGCAAACGCACGCACGGGCTACTCCATGTAGTAGAAATCGTCAGCCGGGAGCTTGCCGCCCACGGCGCTCGCGTCCGCATCGGCCAGCACCTGCAGGTACCCACCGAGCGCCGCCTTCATATCCCTCCCCGTCTGGCACACGAGCATGCACCCGGGAATCGCCTTTTCGGCAATCGCGGCGTTATCCACGATACCCGCATCGACCACGGCCTGAGCCCAGTCAGCCGGCACCGCGTTCACGTCCTCAACGCTCGCAGCATGGCAGCTCAGGAATTCCGCCACGGCCTCGGGATGCTCCTCGGCAAAGGCCCGACGCACCACGGTCACGCCCGTCAGCAAACGGGAGCCCGTGTCGCCCGCCAGCTCATCCCACACATCGGTCAGACTCACCGGCGCCGACAGCTTGCCTTCGCTCTTTGCGATGGCAGCGGTCTTGAACGGCTCGGGCAGCACGCCCACGGCAGACGGATCGGCAAGCAGCACCGAGAGCACCTC
The DNA here is from genome assembly GCA_902494085.1 of uncultured Collinsella sp. Taxonomy (GTDB): domain Bacteria; phylum Actinomycetota; class Coriobacteriia; order Coriobacteriales; family Coriobacteriaceae; genus Collinsella. The sequence goes on along the minus strand of CABURU010000001.1, from coordinate 137,022 downwards.
GGTGGGCTCGCTCTTAAACTCAAGCGCCACCTGGCCGGTCAGGCCCGCGCGCTCCAACAGGTAGTTCATGACGTACTCCGGCGTGGTGCCCTTGCCCGTCATATAGACGGTATGGCCCGCCAGATCGCCAAACGAAGTAACGTCCGCGTTACCCGTCACCACGTTCAGCACGCCCAGCGTGTTGATGTCGATGACCTGCACCGCACCCTCAGTCTTGTTGTAGAGTACGCTCGCCACGTTGGCGGGCACCAGGGCGATATCGATATCGTCCTGAATGACCTTGGGCACAATCTCATCGGCGGCAGTATTGATCGCAAAGTCGAACTCATTGTCCGTCTCGCCATCGGCTGCCCGGTCCATAAACTGCACCAGGCCAATCGAGGTCGGCCCCTTGAGCGAGGCGACGCGCACCTTGGTGCCATCGATATCGGCCACGGCCTCCTTCCAGCCGTCCAGGCCGCGCACATCGGTAAAGAAGTCGGCGTCGGGGTTCTTGCCCGTCACCAGGTAATAGGCCGAGCGCACGGCGGCCTCCATCACGCCGCCCGTGGCGCCAAAGATCACACCCGCACCCGTGCCAAAGCCCAGCGGCGTATCGAGCGGCTCCTCAACTAGCGTATCCACGCTCACGTGGCTCGCGCGGACCATGCGCACCATCTCGCGCACCGTCAGCGCAACGTCCACATCGGGCGTGCCGCCCTCGCCCACCATGCTCGGCAGCGCGCACTCGGCCTTCTTGGCCGTGCACGGCATCACGGACACCACAAACAGGCGCTCGGGCTCCACGCCCAGCACCTTGGCGTAGTAGGTCTTGGCGATGGCGCCGAACATCTGCTGCGGCGACTTGGACGTGGACAGGCTGTCGACAAACTCGGGGTAACGCGCCTTCACAAAGCGTACCCAGCCCGGGCAGCAGCTCGTAAACATGGGCCAGCCGCGGCTGTCGCCCTCGCCCTTGGCGGCCTTACCCAGGCGTTCGAGCAGCTCGGAGCCCTCCTCCATAATGGTGAGGTCAGCCGAGAAGTCGGTGTCGAACACGTACTCAAAGCCAACGCGGCGCAGTGCGCAAGCCAGGCGCTCAACGGTGGCCTCCTCGCGAGATATGCCGAGTTCCTCTCCCCAGGCGCTACGCACGGCCGGCGCAATCTGCACCAGCACGATCTTGTCGGGATCGGCGATGGCGTCGAACACGGTCTCGGTATCGTCACGCTCGCGCAGGGCGCCCGTCGGACAATGCGTGATGCACTGACCACACGCGACGCAATCGGTCTTGCCGATCGGCGCGCGCCCGCGGGTACCCACGGCGGTATGCGTGGCGCGGTTGGTCAGGTCCCAAATCCCTAGGCCCTGCACGCTCTCGCACACCTTGATGCAGCGCATGCATTTAATGCACTTGTCGTTATCGCGGATGATGGGGAAATCGAAGTCCCAGCCCTCGCGCGCCAGGTGCTGCTCGTACGGCAGATAGAAGATGCCCAGGTCGTTGGCGATGGCCTGCAGGTTGCAGTTACCACTGCGCACGCAGCTCGTACAGCGCGAGTCGTGTTGGGACAGTAGCAGCTGCACGTTGGTGCGACGCGCCTCGCGGGCCTTGGGGCTGTTGGTGCGGACCACCATGCCGTCGAGCACGTAGTTGTTGCAGGCGGCAACCAGCTGGTCGCAGCCCTCAACCTCGACCACGCACACGCGGCAGCCGCCGATCTCGTTTAGATCGCGCAGGTAGCACAGGGTGGGAATCTGGATGTCGACGGACTTGGCCGCATCCAGGATCGTGGTGTGCTCGGGCACCACGACCTCGCAATTATCGATAGTGAGCTTGACCATGTTGAGTGCTCCGCTTTCGGTGTTGTCGCTGACAGTGGGGTTGTTGAGCTCTACCATTCCAGGTTCCTCCCTCCGCGGAACGCGCCAAAGCCAAAGTGGTCGCAACGCAGGCAGCGGCTTGCCTCCTGGCGTGCCTCCTGCTCGGTAAGGCCCTGCTCGACCAGATTCCAATCGTGGATGCGCTCGCCGGCCTCGCGCTCGCCCAGCTCGCAGCGGCCGCACTCGTGCTTGCCCTTAAACTGCACGGTCGGCAGCTCAACGTCGAGCTTGATCTTGTGGTCAAAGCCCAGATAGCGATCGATATTTGCCGAAGCAACGCGGCCGGCGTTGATGGCCCGGATGACGGTGGCGGGACCGGTCTGGCAGTCGCCGCCGCTAAAGAGGCCATCAAAGTTAGGCACGGCGCCATCCGAATCGGTGACCACGCAGCCCCACTTACAGGCGATGCCCATGTCCTCAAACGGCTTGGAGTCGATGTCCTGACCAATGGCCACAAACACGCGCTCGCAGGGAATGACGCGCTCGGGCGTGGCGGCGGCACGCGGGGCCGGACGCCCACGACGGGGCTCGCCGATAATCTGCGGCTGCACGCGCAGGCCACTCACGCGACCTTCCTCACCCGTCTCGATAGCGAGCGGTGCGGTGAGCTCCAAAACCTCGCAGCCCTCGGCCTGGGCGCCGGCGATCTCGGCATCCTGGGCCGTCATGTCGCAGATGCGGCGGCGGTAGACGATGCTCACCTTTTCGGCACCGCAGCGCACGGCAGAACGCGCCACGTCCATGGCCACGTTGCCGCCGCCGATGACGCACACACGCTGACCGCTCAGGTCGGGCAGCTCGTCGTCGCCGATGGCGCGCAGCATCTTGACGGCCGATTCCACGCCGGGCGCCTCTTCGCCCGGAAGGCCGAGCTTCTTATCGCTGTGGGCGCCAATGGCCAGGTAGACGGCATCGAACTCGTCGCGCAGGCGGGCGAGCTCCTCGCCGTTCACGGAGTGGTCGAGCTCCACGTCGATACCGGCGCTCAAGACCCAATCGATCTCGGCCTGCAGGCGCTCGCGCGGCAGACGATAGCTGGGGATGCCGTAGCGCAGCATGCCGCCCAGGTGGTGGCGCTGTTCAAAGATGCTCACCTTGTGGCCCATCACGGCCAGGTAGTAGGCGCAGGAAAGACCGGCCGGGCCGCCGCCGATCACGGCGACGCGCTTCCCGGTGTTGTCCACTACATGCGGCTTGTGGTCGTTGAGGTCACTGTGCTCAACGGCAAAACGCTTAAGGGCGAGGATGTTCATGGGATCGTCGACCATGCCGCGACGGCAGTGCATCTCGCAGGGATGCTCGCACACCAGGCCGCAAACGAGCGGCAGCGGGTTGTTCTTGCGGATGACCTTGACGGCATCGGCATAGCGGCCAGCCTCGACCAGCGAAATGTAACCGGGAATGTCGACGTGCGCCGGGCAGCCCGAGACGCACGGGACGCGGGCCTCGCGGTCAAAGCCACAGGAGTGCTCGCGGATATGGTGCTCAAAATCGTCGCGGAAGCCGCGAATGGCCGTGAGTGCCATGGCGCCGGCCTCGTAGCCGATAGCGCAGTCACTCGAAAGGTAGATGGTGCGGGCCGTGCGCTCAATCAAATTGAGCGTGGACTCGTCGGCGCGGCCCTCGAGCACATCGGCGAGCAGATCGCTCAGCGCGCTCAGGCCCACACGGCAGGGCGTGCACTTGCCGCAGCTCTGGGTGGAGCACAGGTTGACGAGCGCCGCCGTAAACTCAACGGGGCACGGGGCGAGCGAACTCACCGCCAGACGGCGCCCAAGCGCATCATGTAGGTCGTCCATGACGGCCTGAGCGTGGCTGCGTTCCATTACGTGCAGTCGTGCCATAAGATCCCCTCTCATGCGGCAGCCCGGAGGCGAGGCCGGGCGAAGTTGCTACACGCACAACACTGACCTAAAAAGTTGTTAGGTCTCCACGCAGTTCGGCAGGCGGTATGAAATGTCACCCTCGGCGGTGAAATAGAACATTACCGCAGATAAATGCCATATTTGATAAAACGCGTTACCAAATGACAATGCCCCGCCCACGCAATCACGTGGACGGGGCATTGCTCCAGGTATGCGGCCAGCGACCCTGTTGCTTTTACTTAAGCTCGGGCCAGTAACCCTTGTTGGCCTCGATCATGTCGTCGAGAACCTCCTTGGCGACCTTCATCGACGGCACGGTCTTGTTCAGCGTAAAGGCCTTGAGCGCCTTCTCGTACGAACCCTCGATCGTAGCCTCGACCACGAGCTTCTCGGAGTTCAGCTGCTGCATCATGAGGCCCTGCTGGAACAGAGGAATGTTGTCGCGGCTGATGACCTCGGGGCCGTTCTTGCCAATGTAGGCAGGCAGCTCGACCATGGCGTCGTAGGGCATGTTGGGGATAGCGCCCTTGTTCTCGCAAATGACCAGGAAGCGCTGCTTGGTGTCGTTCTTCAGAGCGATAGCCAGGTCGGCAATCCAGTCGCCGTGGCTGCCCGCATAGAACGTGCTCTCGTCGATCTCGCCCGTCTTCTCGTAGTGGTCGATGCCGTCGAAGAGGTTCTTCTCACGCGTCTCCTCAACCTCGTTAGCACGGGTGCGCTCGGGGTTGGAATGCTCGACGAACTCCTTCTGCTGCAGGTAGTAGTTCAGATACGTGTTGGGCAGGTACTCCGGGAAGCACTCCATGATCTCGTACTCGCCCTTCCAGACGTAGTACCAGCTGCCCTTGGTGTGGCGATTCTGCTCGGGATGCTCGTCGGTGGCCTCCTCGGGCTTCTTTGCCATGAGCGAGCCCATGCCCTTGAGGTAGGAGTCGGGCAGCAGGATCTGGTGCTCCTTGATGTACTCGCGCAGCTGCGGGAGCACCTCCTCGCCCTTGTGGCGGATCGAGGTGAACCAACCAAAGTGGTTGAGGCCAAAGTAATCGTACTCGACATCCTTCTTGTCGATATCGAGCGCGGCGCAAACCACGTCGATGATCGCGATCGGCATGTCGCAGATGTTGATGATGCGAGCGTTGGGACGCAGCACACGGCAGCCCTCGGAGACGATGGCAGCAGGGTTGGAGTAGTTGAGAATCCAGTAATCCTTCTTGGCGTACTTCTCAACGTCATCGATCAGCTCGACCATGGGGAAGATGGTGCGCATGCCGTAGGCAAGGCCGCCGCAACCGCAAGTCTCCTGGCCCACGCAGCCGTGACGCAGCGGAATCTTCTCGTCCTGCTCGCGCATGGCGTAGCCGCCCACGCGCATCTGGGCAAACACGAAGCTCGCGTCGGTAAAAGCCGTCTTTTTGTCGGTGGTCACCGTGAGCTTGATGTCCAGGCCGAGGTCCTCGTGCAAAATCCAGTCCACGAGCACGCCGACCTTGCGCTGGCGCTCCTCGTTGATGTCGTACAGACGAATCTCGTCAACGTCGAGCTCGTCCTTGCGCAGGGCGATGGACTTGACGATGCCGGGGGTAAAGGTGGATCCGCCACCACACAGAGTAATGATCATTGTTTACTGCTCCTTCTCAATTGCGTTTTCGACCTTGTCGCGCATCTCGGCGACCTTCATGCCAAAGATGATCTGGATATTATTGCCGTTGCGGTTGATGCCGCTGTTGGGCACGTGGTTGATGAGGTCCTCATTGATGAGGTCCGGGTTCTTAACGTTCACGCGGAGACGCGTAAAGCAGTTCTCGAGCTCCTCGATGTTGTCCTTGCCGCCAAGACCTGCGACCAGGTCGGCAATACCTGCATCGACGCCCTCTGCGGGAGCCGCGGCAACGGCGCCCTGCTTCACTGCGACAGACGCGGCGGCCTCGCCCTCGGCAACGGACTCGGCGAGCTCGGACTCCTCCTCGCGGCCAGGCGTGTGGAGGTTGAGCTTCTTGATAAGGAAGGTGAAGAGGAAGAAGTACAGCGCGGCGTTGACGACTCCAAGCACCAGCATAACCGGCCAGTTGGTCTTATCGACACCCAGGACCAGGTTGGAGACCACGATGTTGATGATGCCGCCTGCAGTCGAAGCGGGCACGGAGAGGACCTTGAGCAGGACCAGGAAGATGCCGGAAAGAACCGAGTGAACGACAAAGAGCACGGGAGCGGCAAAGACAAAGAGGAAGTCCATGGGCTCGGTCACGCAGGAGAGCACGGCGGTGATGATCAGCGGGATGATAACGGCCTTGGTCTTATCCTTGTTCCCCTTGTAGGCGGTGACGATAAAGGCGAGGCCGATGCCGATGTAGGGCCACAGATTGTTGAAGGTGTAGCTGTTGAAGTAGGTGCTATCGGAGAAGGGCTGACCCGTCATTGCCATCTCGGCAACACGGATGGGATAGGCGCCGGCGATAACCTGACCACCCAGCGTAAGGGTGCCACCCACATCGGAGAACTGGAACGGGGTGTAGATGAGGTGGTGCAGACCGGTGGGAACGAGCAGCTTGTTGAGCATGCCGTAGATAAACAGGCCGATGTTGCCCGACTCCTTAATGATGCCGGCAACGGAGGAGATGGCACCCTGAACCGGAGGCCAAACGATGCAGAAGCCAGCGCCCATGATCCAGGAAATGATGATCATGATCAGGAACGGGAAGCGAACGCCCGAGAACATCGAAAGGGCAATGGGGAACTGCTTGTTCGAGTACTTGTTGAACACGGCGCCGGTGATGCAACCGAGAATGATGCCGCCGAACACGCCGGTATCGAGCACCTGGATGCCCATAACGGTGGCCTGGCCGGTTCCGGTAAGGCCGAGCATGCCGCTCGCATCGGCAAGAGAGCCGGTGGCGTTGAGCACGATGTTGTTAGCCTGCAGGAACAGGAAGAACGACATCAGGGCGATCAGCGAAGCATGGCCCTTGTTCTTCTTTGCCATGGCGCCGGCGATGCCCACGCAGAACAGAATCGAGAGGTTGTTGATGATAAACATCAGCGACTGGTAGACAACGGCGCCCACAAGCTGGAACGGACCGGAGCCCAGTACGGGGACCAAAGCGCAAATGGTCTTGTTGGTCAGAATGATGCCCACAATGAGCAGGATGCCGGCAACCGAGAGATACATCATCGGCTGGACGATCGACTTCGCGAACACCTCCAACGGCGCTTTGAAATTGAACTTCTTTTTTGCGGTCATAGCGGTACTCCCCTTCCTTTTCCGCAAATTAAGACAGATGTGCCCTGGACAAGACCGTGAGCCTTGCCTTATATCAATCGATGTGTGGGCACGTTATGCCTAGAGACCAGGTTCTCCAAGCAGGTTAACAATGTGATATGCGAGATAGCTCTTCTCGGCATCGGTAACGACAACGTTATAGGTAGACGACAAGTGGGCGGCTATGGCGTCCGCGCACGAGAATGCGCACGGATACGCCGTTTCATCGATTCGGAACAGCGCGCCGCCATTGATTTGCCCGGCCGTGGGGTCAAGCGCCCGCTGTGCGAAAAACTGCAGGTGGCGGACGAAACGCTCATAGGGCAACGAGGTGTCATCGAGGGTCGTAGCATAGCGCTCGGAAACAATCGCGAGCACGTCGCGAACAAGCTGGACCGAAACAATCAAACGGTCGGAGCGTTGCGGCATGGTGGCGTTGACGATATGCAGCGTAATGAAGCCCTGCTCTTCTTCGCTCATCTGGATGCCCATATACTCCTTGATAATCTGCAGCGCACGGCCCGCAAGTGCATACTCCTTGCGATAGAACTGCTGGATCTCGAGCAGCAACGGATTCTCACAGGAGACGCCCTTGCGCTCACGCTCCAAAGCAAGGCTGATATGGTCTGCGAGAGCAATGAGAATCTTGTCGTTGATATCAACATTGAGCTCACGACGGAGCATCTGAACAATGTCCTCGGCAATCACGAGGTTGACGGTGGGGATGGACTCCAAAAGATGTGCCAAGCGGTCAATCGTACGCGAATCCTGAGAAGTTCCCTCCTGCAACGCGTAGGTCTTTTCGATCGACGCCTCGTCGATGGCATCGCCGGCATGACGGCCAAAGCAGAGGCCTCGGCCGATGACGATGAGCTCGGAGCCATCGTCCGAAGTGACCATTGCGACGTTGTTGTTAAAAACTCGCTTGATAACCACGGTACCCACCACAAGAATTTACTCGGAAAGCCAGACGACAGGCTCTTTAACAGCAACAGGGCCGGAAGCATGCTCACGAAGAGTCGAGTTCTCTGAACGCTCGCACACGATAACGAAGACCGTGGGATCGAAGCCGGCGGCGCGGACCGCGTCGAAATCGACCTCGACGAGGGGCTGGCCCGCGTCGACATGGTCACCCTGGGCAACAAGCGCATGGAAGCCCTTGCCCTCAAGCTTAACAGTGTCGATTCCGATATGCAGCATCACCTGAGCAGAGCTGTCGTCGGACATGATGCCCAGCGCGTGCTCAGTCGGAAACAGCGCCGCAACGGTGCCGGAAACAGGAGCGCACACCGTTCCCTCTTGGGGAACCACGGCAACGCCATCGCCCACAGCACGGCTGCTAAAAGCGGGATCATTGGTATTTTCTAGATGAACAAGCTCGCCGGAAACGGGAGCGAGGATTTCGAACTCGGAAGCCGCAGTCTTCTGCTCATCCGAACCGCCCATCAGGCGAGAAAAGAAACCCATGGTGGCATGTCCCTTCATAAATATAGCCCAACCAAAATCAAGCGAATGCATCCATAGAGACACACCCGTTCAAAGACTTTGGTTAGGCCCACGTCCGAGGGACTCGGTAACCTTCCGCATTTCTTTTTACGGGAGCTATTGTAGACAATTCCAAAGCCGGAACAATCATTATGACCGATGAACGGTATTTTTTCTTCGATAAACGGTATTTAGGCGACACTTAGGAACGATCCTTGTTTGGTGCATTGGAGACAGGTTACTTTGCGCCAATCATAAGTTGCGGTGAAATAGGGACTGAAAAGCCGCTCAAAAGGCCAAAACAGTCCGTATTCCACCGCAACTTAAAGACGTTGGCGCAAACCAACCTGTCCCCCTTGCACCAACTAGGTGCAAAGTAACCTGTCCCCTTTGCACCAAAAAGGGCCCCGAGCATAGTCTGCTCGGGGCCCTTAGTTCGCCTCGCTCTAGCGTGCGACGCGTATGTTACTTGCGCTTGCCGCCGCCGTCACCGGGGCGACGGGAGCTACCGCCGCGCTTGCCGCCACGATTGTTACCATAGCTGCCACGGTTATCGCGACCGCCAGCACGACCGCCGCGGGAGCCGGCCTGGTTGCCGCCGCGCCCACCGCGATAGCCGCCACGGCGCTCCTCGCGGGTGTCGTCGTAGTTGCGCCAGTCATCGCGACGATCGCGGCTGGCACGCGGGTCGCGACGATCGCGCGACTCATTCGAACGACCGGCGCCACCGCGGTTGCCGTTGCCACGAGCACCCTCGCGACGCTCGCCGCCACGGCCACCCTCGCGACCTCCGCGCTCGTCAAAGCGCTTGCCGCCGCGGGACTCGCCGCCGCGGGCACCACGCTCGTCACGCGAACCACGGCCTTCGCCGCCGCGGCGCTCATCGCGCCCGCCTCGTTCGCCATCGCGACCGGAGCGACGACGGTCGCCCGAGCCGCGCTTGCCGCCGCGCGAACCACGACCCTCGTCCTCGCGCTCAATGCGACGGCGACCGCCACGGTCCTCGTCCTCGCGGCGACGGCGATGCGCCTCGCCCTGGAACTGCTTGGCACGGCGCTCGGCACGGTTGCCGCGCGGGCCCTGCTCAGCAGCACCGGCACGCTCCTCGGCAGCCACCTCGCGTGCCACGCTCTCAACGGCCTCGTCCACGCGAGCCTGAACGCCCTCGCGCACGCGGGTCTTGCCACCGCGCTTGGGACGACTCGGGCGCTCGCCGTCGCCACGACGTTCGTCGCGACCGCGGTTGGAACGACCGGCCACATCGCCGTAGTCGTCGCCGTTGCGCTTGCCGTCGCGACGTGCCTGCTCGAGCTTCTTCTTGCTCTTGGACTTGCCGCGCTTGGTCTTCTTCTTCACCTTAAAGGCCGCAGGATCGCGCTCGGGGTCAACCGCGGGCGGATTGGGGCCCACATGCAGGTCGCCGGCGTCATAGATGTCGGCCGTCTTGTCCATGAGCTTCTCGATCTCGTAGAACTCATCGACATCCTGCTCGGTCACAAACGTAATGGCCCAGCCCAGCTCGCCAGCGCGGCCCGTGCGGCCGATGCGGTGGATGTAGTCGGTCGGCTCGGCCGGCACGTCAAAGTTCACGACGTAGCGCACATCGCTAATGTCGATGCCGCGGGCGAGCACGTCGGTTGCCACCAGCACGTCGACGGTGCCGTCGCGGAAGGCCGAAAGCGCGCGCTCGCGCTGGGCCTGGCTGCGGTTGCCGTGGATCGCGGCCGCCTTGATGCCCTTGCGCTCCAGACGACGGCAGCAGCTGTCGGCGCGGTGCTTGGTGCGCATAAAGACGATAGTGCGCTCCGGGCCCTCCTTTTTGAGGAACTCGGGCAGCAGGTTGTTCTTGGCCTCGATGGACACCGGGAACACAAACTGGTCGACGGTGTCGGCGGTCGACGTGGCGGGCGCGATCTCCACGCGGGCCGGATCGCTCACCAGGTCGGTGATCTCGCCCACGGCCTCCTCGTCGAGCGTGGCCGAGAACAGCAGCGTCTGGCGCTCGGCCGGCGTCTCGCGCACAATACGGCGAACGGCGGGCAAAAAGCCCATGTCGAGCATGCGGTCGGCCTCGTCGAGCACCAGCACCTTGACCTCATCCAGGTGGCAAGCGCCCTGCTCGATCAGATCGACCAGACGGCCCGGCGTGGCGACCAGAATGTCGCAGCCGTACTTGAGCGCCGCGGTCTGCGGCTTGTAGCTCACGCCGCCCACGACGGTCACGGCAACATGGCCGGTGACGTCGGCAATCTTGCCGGCGACTTCGTCGATCTGCTGTGCGAGCTCACGCGTGGGGGTGATGACGAGCATCACGGGGCCGCGGCCGTTGCCCTCGGGCTTCTTGGCGCCGCGACGGCGGTTGCGGCCGCCACGCTCGCGCACGGGCTTGGGCGGAGCGATGTGCTCCAGGTTGTTCATGGTCGGCAGCAAGAAGGCGGCCGTCTTGCCGGTGCCGGTCTGAGCGGCGGCAAGCAGGTCGCGGCCCTCGAGCACCACGGGGATCGAGCCAGCCTGGACGGGCGTGGGCGCCGTGTAGCCCAGGTTCTCGATGGCACGAAGTATCTCGTCCGAAAGTCCCAGCTCGTCAAAGGCGGGCAGGTTCTCGGTCGCGGACTCGACGGTCTCGGCGGCGCTGGCCTCGTCGGCAGCATCGAAGGCAGCCTGGGTCATGGCCTCGCGGGCCTCGTCCAGAATCTCGGCGTCGGTGACGTCGGATACAGAATTACGCATATGTTGTTGTTCCTTATCTGCACGCGTTATGGGCACGGCATGCGGCCGCGCGAGCGTGCTTGGTAGTGCGCTAATACATACAAAAACAGGTGCGCACAGAGAGGACGTTGCTCAGCACGCTGGCGATCGCTTTGGCAGCCCTATCACGCGCCGTCCAGACGCAGCGGCCCTAAGCGATGGAGCAGATTCGCCGCCGGTTAGTATACCCGTACTCCGCATGCCCCCACGTAAACCACAGATGACGAGGCGGACGGGGCGGGTCTGGGCCGATTGTCGCAATCTGTAACAGTTGCTCAGCAAAAACCGGTCTAACTGTTACAGATTGAGACAAACCCAAACCTCACAAAACAACATCTCAATCTATAACAGTTAGAGGTCATTTTCCCTGCTAGATGTTGCAGATTGAGATGTCTGGCAGGGACTGCCAACGATTGAGCAGCCACCCTCATCTGTATCGGAATGTCATACATTTCTTTCTGTACTGTACACCCCCAGGGGGTATGGGTGTATAGTATCGGCAGGTTAACAATTACAACACCGAACTACAGAAAGGAGAAGCCATGGCTCAAGATAAGTTTGACGTGGGCGGCATGACGTGCGCCGCTTGCCAGGCGCATGTGGACCGCGCCGTCAGCAAGCTCGACGGCGTCCAAAGCGTCGCGGTCAACCTGCTCGCCGGTTCCATGATGGTCGACTACGACCCCGCGCAGGTCTCCCCCGACGATATCTGCACCGCCGTCGATCGCGCGGGCTACTCGGCCTCGCCCGTCAGCATGCGCACCGATGCCGCCCCAAACGGCAGCGCACAAGCCAGGTCCGGTGCCACCCATATGGAGTCGCCGACCAAAAAGCTAGAGGCCACCGCCTCCGCCATGCGCACCCGTCTCATCATCTCAATCATCTTTCTCATTCCGCTGTTCTACATAGGCATGGGGCACATGCTCGGCTGGCCGCTGCCCGGCATCTTCACGGACCACATCCACAGCATGACGCTCGCCCTCACCGAGCTCGTCTTGCTCATCCCCATCGTCTACGTCAACGACGCGTACTTTATCAACGGCTTCAAATCACTCGTACACGGCGCGCCCACCATGGACGCTCTCATCGCCGTCGGCGCCACCGCGTCAATCGCCTGGTCGCTCTACGCCATGTTCATCATGGCCGACCAGCTGGCCACAGGTCAGGTGCACGAGGCCATGATGACGAGCATGGACAACCTGTATTTTGAGAGTGCCGGCACGATTCTGTCGCTCGTCACCGTGGGCAAATACCTCGAGACGCGCAGCAAGTCCAAGACCGGCGGCGCTATTGAGGCCCTCATCGACCTGGCGCCCAAGGCCGCGACCGTCGTTGCCGATGACGGCACCGAGACCGTTGTGGACGTCGACAGCATCCTTCCCGGCCAGGTCCTGCGTGTGCGCCCCGGCGAGTCTATCCCTGTCGACGGCGTGGTACTCGAGGGCGCCTCCGCCGTAGACGAGAGCGCGCTCACCGGCGAGTCCATCCCCGTGGAAAAGGCCACCGGTGACACCGTCAACGCCGCCACGGTCAACCGCACCGGATCGTTTACCTTCCGTGCCACACGCGTGGGCGCCGACACGTCGCTTGCCAAGATCATCCAGCTCGTCGAGGACGCCAACGCCACCAAGGCGCCCATCGCCCGCCTGGCCGACAAGGTCGCCGGCGTGTTTGTGCCCGTGGTGTTTGTAATCTCGGCCGTGACCTTTGCGGTGTGGATGGCACTGACCGGCAGCATAAACGAGGCGCTCACCTCCGCCGTGGCCGTGTTGGTGATCAGCTGCCCGTGCGCGCTGGGCCTGGCCACGCCCGTCGCCATTATGGTTGGCACCGGCAAGGGCGCCGAGATGGGCATTCTGTTTAAGAGCGCCGAGGCGCTGGAGAATCTGCGCAACGTGGGCACCGTGGTGCTCGATAAGACGGGCACCGTCACCCGCGGCAAGCCCGCCGTGACCGATATTGTGGTTGCCGCGCGCGCCGATGGCTCGCCCGCTATGAGTGAAAAGGCGCTGCTCAAGCTTGCTGCCGCGCTGGAGCGCTCGAGCGAGCACCCGCTGGCCGAGGCGATTATGGCCGAGTGCGAGACGCGCGGAATCGTCGCACGCATGGTCGAAGACTTTGCCGCCGTGCCCGGTCGCGGCGTCACGGCGCGCGAGGGGCAGAATGTCATCGCAGCCGGCAACGTTCGTCTGATGAGCGAGCTGGGCACAGAGGTGCCCGCCAGTCTTGCCGAGCAGTTCGCTGCCGAGGGCAAGACGCCGCTGTTCTTTGCCAAGAACGGCGAGCTCGTCGGTACCATCGCCGTAGCTGACGAGGTTAAGGAGACGAGTGCGGAGGCCGTTACCGCACTCCGCAAGCTCGGCGTCGACGTACGCATGCTCACCGGCGACAACCGCTTGACGGCCGAGGCCATCGCTCGCCGCGTGGGACTCACCAGCGAACAGGTTATCGCCGACGTCCTGCCCGCCGACAAGGAACGTCACGTGCGCGAACTGCAGGATGCGGGCGGCAAGGTTGCCATGGTGGGCGACGGCATCAACGACTCCCCCGCCCTGGCGCGCGCCGACGTGGGCCTTGCGATCGGCACCGGCGCCGACATCGCCAAGGAGGGCGCCGACGTGGTACTCATGCGCAGCGACCTCATGGATGTTGCGCGGGCCATCGAGCTTTCGCGCGCCACGATTCGCAATATCAAGCAGGACCTGTTCTGGGCGCTGTTCTACAACGGCATCGGCATTCCGCTCGCCGCGGGCGTGTTTTTCCCGCTCACCGGATGGCAGCTCTCGCCGATGTTTGGCGCCGCGGCCATGAGCCTGTCGAGCGTGTGCGTCGTAAGCAATGCGCTGCGTCTGCGAACCTTTAAACCATCAGTTGCGGTGAAATAAGGCGTAACATGCTTAGCTAAACCGCCATTTAGTCCGTATTCCACCGCAACTTTAGGTACTCAACGAAAAGGAGACAATCATGAACTACATCGTTAAAACGTCTGGCCTTATGTGCGGACACTGCGACGCTACTGTCGAGACGGCACTGCTCAACGTGGCCGGCGTGACCGATGCCGACGCCGATCACGAGACCCAGACCGTCCAGGTGGAGTGCACTGACACCGTGACCGCCGAGCAGCTCGCCGCCGCCGTCGAGGGCGCCGGCGAGAAGTTCCACGCCCTGTCTGTGACCGCCGCGTAGCAGCTGCGCACCAACAGACACCGCTGCCCAACCAGCCCCTCAGAAGTTGCGGTGAAATAGTTCCGGTTTAAACGCTTTAAGCCTTCAATCAGGAACTATTTCACCGCAACTGAGGGTGAGGCATTTGAAGGATTGACCAGAAACGAGGACCCGCCATGATGGCAGACCATAAATCGGTGACCCGCATGCTCAAGACGGCGCGCGGGCAAATCGACGGCATCCTGCGGATGGTGGAGGAAGACCGTTACTGCGTCGACATCTCCACGCAGCTCATGGCCACGCAGGCGCTCATCGCCCGCATCAACGCCGACGTGCTCAAGGCGCATATCGAGGGCTGCGTGACTTCGGCAATCGAATCGGGCGACGAAGACCTCAAAGCCGCCAAGCTCGCCGAGATAGAGCGCGTCGTCGACAAGCTCGCCAAGTAATTGGTGCAAGGGGAACAGGTACGTTTGCACCACCTTGGTGCAGATTAACCTGTCCCCAATGCACCAAAAGGGGTATAAAGGCGTGCAGCATATCGAACGAAAGGCAATTCGCATGAATGACTTTATGAAGGGTCGCAACGGAGCCGATGAGCTCACCATCGTGATGGGCTTCGCAGGCATTATCATCGCGATGATCGGTTCGATGGCCCGTATCCAGTGGCTCAGCTGGATCGCCATCGCCGTGATCGTACTTGGCGTGCTGCGTGGCCTGTCCAAAAACATCGACGCGCGTCGCAAGGAGAACGATGCCTTTGTCGCGGCGACCGCAAACGTCCCCGGCCTCGGCAAGTTCGTCGCCAGCTTGGGCGGCGGGACTGCGGCTGCCAACGCCTCGCGCGCGACCGGCACCAGTAAGGAAGACTTTGAGCGTGCCAAGCGTACGGCCAAGAAGATGTGGAAGGGTCGCAAGACCACGGCCTACCTCAAGTGCCCCAACTGCGGCCAGATGCTCTCTGTTCCCAAGGGCAAGGGCAAGATCCGCGTCACCTGCCCCAAGTGCCACGCCAAGATGGAAACGCGCTCCTAGCCGCTACACCATAGGACAAAATAAAAGCCGAGGCCTCGTGTTGAGACCTCGGCTTTTTGCATGGGGCATAGGGACCGTCCCTTTGTCACACCCATGCCACGCCATCGCGGGCAAGCTCCTCTGCCAGGGCTTCTGCCGGCATGGCCATAATCGCGTCGAGCTCGGTGTCAACCTCGGGGATGCGCTTGACCTTCAGCTTGCGCACCAGGTCACCGCGGCACATCACGTGCATCGGCTCACGCAGAGCGCACAGGTCATCGAGCGGGTTCTCGCGCGTCACCAAAATGTCGGCCGCCTTGCCGCACTCGATCGTACCGGTCTCGCCGCCCAGCCCCAGTAGCTCAGCATTGACCTTCGTGGCTGTATGCAGTGCGAAGGCATTGCTCACGCCCACGTACTCGGCAAGATAGGCCACCTCGCGCCACATGTCGTACTGTGTCACGAACGGGCAGCTCGAATCCGTGCCCAGGCCCACCTTGATACCGGCTTCCAGCGCCGCACGAGCACTCTCGATAATGCCCGAGCACACGATGTCGCCGTTCTTCTTTTGCGTATCAGTCGAATGGGTCTTTTCCGGATCGAGCAACACAAACGGCAGCGCCGGACTGATCGTGCAGGTCACGCTCGGCGCGCGTCCCTCGAGCTGTGTTCCCGCGGCGCCGCGGTACAGTTCCAGAATCTCGGAGGTTATCGGAGCGCCGTGCTCGATTGTGTCGACGCCAGCCTGAAGCGCGGCCTTCACACCTTCGGTGCTCTCGACATGGGCCATGACCGGAAGGCCAACCTCGTGTGCCGCCTTGCATGCCGCAGCGGCGACATCGACCGGCATGCGCAGCACGCCCGGCTCGCCCACCTCGGTCGCGTCGAACACGCCGCCCGTCACGAACAGCTTGATGACGTCGGCACCGCGCGCATACAGGTCGCGCACCTGCTGGGCTGCCTCTGCGGGAGTATTGGCCACCTGCGCAAAGAGGCCTGCACCGTGGCCACCCGGCACCGTGACACCCGTTCCCGGTGCCACCAGACGCGGACCCTGATACTTACCGGCATCGATAGCATCGCGCACGGCGATGTCGGCAAACAGCGGGTCGCCTGCACCGCGCACCGTGGTCACGCCGCTTGCCAGCTGCTGCTGAGCGCCGCCCTTGAGGATATGGCGCACGATGGCGCGCCCCACGGGATTATCGAGCTTCTTCATGAGTGCGCCCGCATCGCCCGCCGAAACCGGTTTGCCCGAACCGCACAGATGCACATGCATATTGATGAGACCCGGCATGAGATACGCACCGCCCAGGTCGATGACCTCGGCCCCCGCTGGAGCTTGGGCCACGGCGCTCGGTCCCATCCAGGTGATGACACCGCGCTCAACGGCCACGGCCATATCGGGCTGTGGCTCCATATGTTCCGAACCATCCAGAACGGTCGCATTGATAAACAACGTGGGACGATCGGCAGTCGCCATATCGAGCTCCTCCCTCACGATTAACTTGAACATTTGTCCATTATCACCTAATGCAGCAAACTAAAGCCGGACATATCGGCTAACGGAGGGACGAGGGAGATGTGAGGGCAAACGGAGACAGCGCAGCGATGTTCCGGTCGTTACAGCAAAACGTCTCAATCTGTAACAGGTAGACCGTCTTTAACCTTCCAAATGTTACAGATCGAGATCTTTCGGTCGTGCGTCCAACGTTTGTCTCAATCTGTATCAGTTGGGTCGAATTTTGGCCGTTAGATGTTACAGATCGAGATATTCTCCAGCCCCGTCGCCAAACGTCTAAATCTGTAACAGGTAGACAGGTTTTCGGCCTCTAGATGTTACAGATTGAGATCTTTTACCGGCAGCCAACCTTCTGTCTCGATCTGTAACAGTTACGAGGCCAAACGGCCCCTTGTTGTTACAGATTGAGACAAACTCGGCAGGAACAACCACATCCGCGTCAGTTGCACCCCTCAGCGCCCATACCACTGGCGTCTCCATTCCTCAGCCAAAACGGCCCGTCGCGGAATACCCGCCAGTCTCATCTTTTCAGCCAGCCTCCCCGGATTCTTAAGCTCATCAAACGTAAACCGAAGCACCTTGTGCCCGAGCATTGTCAAATGGGACTCTCGCTGACGTTCTGCCACGAATGGGTCAACCGACTCCCGATCACCACCATCCTGCAGGGTATACTTTCCCTTTCCATCGAGCTCGCCGATGACACACGCCCCGTCCTCGAGCCGCCAGAAATAGTCGACTCGAAATACCTGATTCGGATTGAGCGGATCATGGAACTCCACCTGTAGCTCTGGCACCGGAAAACCGTATGCAATAAAGAATGCCCGAAAACGAGACTCGCCGCCGTTTTCGGACAGCCCGTCCGCATACGACGCGATCACCTGCGCTCTGCGATACCCTCGCCTGCCCTCGCAATCGGAGCGGAGACACTCGCTCAGGTCATCGCGCGATACGCCCTTTGCTCGCAACGCAGAATCGGCAATCGCCAGGCCATACGAAAACGGCGCGCGCAGCAGGCAATCCTCTACCGTGCGCCAAAACGGCGTCACCTGCACGCCGTCGACTTGTTCAAGTGCACCCGTCGCCTGCGGACGCAACAGCCGGCATCCTGCACTCAGCGGCACCGAGCAACCTGTCTTAACAAGAAATCGCGGCCCAAGCAGGTCATTCGGCACCTCCAGACCCCACAAAAGTGCCGCGTCATAACCCCAAAACGCCCAATCGGGATGAAACTCTGCAAGCCCTTTGATGGTACGCAGCGCTCGCTCCGCCGGCGTCAACGCATCCCAATCATGTTGAAAGCAGAACAAATACGGCTCGGGCTCCGCAATATCATCGGTTCCCACATGACGCCGCAGCCACATGAGCTCGGCATTGTCGTGCGTCACGAGCAGCACGCCTTGTTCAGCCGCCTCCGTGAGCCTGGCAAGCATCCTATTCCGCGCCAAGGTGTTACGCGTTGCATACTTGTGTTTAAGAACGGTATTAGACACTTCCATCACCACCACATCGGACAAATGGGCCATCGCCGCTGTTGCCGCCGACAAACGTCTCGATTTGTAACAGTTAGACGTTCTCCAGGCCCCCAAACGTTACAGATTTAGACAAACCAGCGGCGCCCAAGCGTTCGTCTCGATCTGTAACAGGTAGACCGGTTTTTTGTCCCTAAACGTTACAAATCGAGGCAAAAAGGCAGAAGGCAAGGCTGGCGACAACCGCCCATCCCCTACTCCCATTCCTGCTCGTAAATATTGAGCGACTTCACGTACCGCCCCTGGGCGCCCATGATGTCGCGGACCAGGCGCAAAAAGAAGCTGATGCACGAGGTGTCGAAACCGTCCTCCAGGTCCTCGGGATGCACCGCGCCCGGCCCGTCGACCGCCGTGTCGCTCAGGCGCGCGATGTCATACAGGTAGAGCTGCCCCGCCGTCAGCCAGACATCGTCGACGCACGCGAGTCGCAACGCAATCGCGCCATCGTTCCAGTGTTCCTTTTGCACGATATGTGGGTCGTAGACGTCAAATCGACGGTCGGTGCGCGTGTCCTTCAGCACGACCATGCCAGTCGCGGAGTCCTTGTCCAAAATGCCAAAGCGCGAGAAATACTGCGTGTCGCGCACCTGCTTAAGTCGCCCGAGCGAAGCAGGAGAAATTGGCGCTGGCGGCTCGTCCACATACAGCTCCAACAGCGTCTTGCCGTGGTAATAGGGGCGCTCAAACAGCAGCCAATCGGTAAACGCCATGTTGTAGGCCATGATTTCGTTTTGGGAAGGTTCCTCGCAATAGCTGAGCCACGGATCGACGATAATCTCGAACTGCTCGCGCGCCGGCTCCAGGAATTGAAACTTCCGCAGCATCCAAAAGTGAGCCATGTCGGCAATATCGTTGCCGACGGCTTCGACCAGCTGTGCTCGGTCAAAAACTTGGTCAGTCATGGCATCCTCCTCAAACTGATGGACCTCAATTTGAGCTTACGAGGAGGGCGAGCAACCGAGGCAAGCACGGGCAAAATAGGCCTTCGACTGCAAACCAGATGCTGACCAAACACTTGACGGGACACTTGACCGAATGAGCGCACCGCAAAGAAACCGCAGGTAGACATAGACAGCCAGTTCACACATTTGGGGCAAGCGCCCGCTACCACCACAGAAAGAGCAGAGTAGCACAGTCGCAAACGTCGACGAATGAACACTTGCACGTCGACAAATGACAAAGTCGCCTGCGAACTCGCAAGGAATGTCCCAAACTGCCGGCAAAAAAGGAACGTCCCCAGCTGCCGGCACTTGGGGACGCTCCTTATGTGCCAGCCGCTGGGGGCAGCCCTTGACGATTTAGTTGTGGACAGCCGCCTTACAGCTCCAGCGCCTCGGCGACTTCGGCAGCGCAGGCCAGGGCATCGGCCATGGCACTCACCACGAGCGAGCTGCCGTTGCGGGCATCACCCGCCACATACACCGGCGCGGCATCCGCGGCGACACCCTCCGTACGAGCCGCGAGGTGCGAGCCCTCGGCAGCCATCACCGGCAGCGGACGACCAGCGGTGGCAACAGGCACGCTCACCGCATCGAACACGCCATGCTCGGGACCCGTAAAGCCACAGGCGATAAGCACCAGCTGCGCCGGCACCTCGTGCTCAGAGCCCACGATGCGCTCGGGCTTGCCGGCCGACCAGTCCAAATCGACCACGCGCAGACCCGCAGCCGCACTCTTCTTGTCCAGCAGCACCTCGAGCGTATCTACGCCCCAAGCACGCATCTCGCCACCCATCGCAGCGATAGCCTCCTGCTGGCCGTAGTCGGTCTTCTTAACGTTGGGCCACTGCGGCCAAGGGTTGCTCGCCGCGCGCTTATCGGGCGCAGCCGGCAAGAACTCAAACTGGCGCACGCTGCGCGCGCCCTGGCGCACGGCGGTACCCACGCAGTCGTTTCCAGTATCGCCGCCGCCAATGACCACAACGTCCAGGCCACGCGCGTTCACCGCGGGTTCGCCGCCATCGAGCACCGAGACGGTCGAAGCCGTCAGGTAGTCCACGGCATACACCACGCCGGGCGCATCGATGTTCGCAGCCGAAAGACCACGGGGCGCACGAGCGCCGGCAGCCACCACGACGGCGTCAAAGTCATCGAGCTTGGCCGCTACCGCAGGGTTCGTAACGTCAGCACCCAGCTCAAACACAATGCCCAGCTCGCGCATGAGCGCCACGCGGCGCTCGACCACAGACTTCTCGAGCTTCATGTTGGGAATGCCGTACATGAGCAGGCCGCCCGGACGGTCATCGCGCTCAAACACCGTCACGCGGGCGCCACGACGCGCAAGCTCCCATGCTGCCACCAGACCAGCAGGACCGGAGCCCACCACGGCAACCGTGGGTGCGCCCTCCCCCGCCGGCTCAAAGCGACGCGGACCGCCATTTGCCCACTCATGGTCGCTGATCGCACGCTCGTTGTCATGGATCGTCGTGGGCTGGCCATCGACCGAACCCAGGTTGCACGCGGCCTCGCACAGCGCCGGGCACACGCGACTCGTGAACTCGGGCATGGGCGAGGTGAGCGACAGACGCTCGGCAGCCTCGTCCCAGCGGCCTCGGTACACCAGCTCATTCCACTCGGGAATCAGATTGTGCAGCGGGCAGCCACTCGGACGCGCCTTGCCAAAGCTCGCGCCCATCTGGCAAAACGCCACGCCGCACATCATGCAGCGGCTCGCCTGGGCGCGACGTGCATCGTCATCGAGCTCCATGTACAGCGGATCAAAATCATGGCTGCGCTCCTCCACGGGGCGAAGCTCGTGGGTCACGCGATCGATATCAAGAAAAGCACCGGGCTTACCCATGGCACTTACGCCTCCTTCTTTGTCGAAGCAACAGAGCTGGCGGCCACGGACGCAGCGCCCGCAGCACCGCCCGCGACATCAAAGCGAGCAACATCCTCGGCGCTCGCGCGGCCGGTCACGATGTCAAACGCCAACTCCTCGGCCTGCGCATGCGTCTTGCCCACGGCCTCGGCCGCAGCGACAATCGCCAGCACGCGCTCGTACTCGGTCGGAATGACCTTCACAAAGTGCTTGCTCATCGAGTCGAAGCTGTACAGCAGCTTGATGCCGCGCGGGCTCTGCGTCGCGTCCACGTGCTCCTGGATGAGCTCGCGAATCTGCGCCAGCTCGCCGGCCGCCGGGGCCTTGAGCTCAACGCTCTCGTGATTCACGCGGGCACCGAGTGTACCGTACTGGTCAAAGACGTAGGCCACGCCGCCCGTCATGCCGGCGGCAAAATTCTGCCCGACCTCGCCCAGGATGAGCGCCAGACCGCCCGTCATGTACTCGCAGCCATGGTTGCCGCAGCCCTCGACCACCACGGTGGCACCGGAGTTGCGCACGGCAAAACGCTGGCCGGCAAGACCGTTAATGAAGCCGCGACCGCTCGTGGCACCAAAGAACGCAACGTTGCCCACGATGATGTTCTCGTCGAACTTGTAGGTCGCATGCGGGTTGGGGCGCACCGACACCTCACCGCCCGAAAGGCCCTTGCCAAAGTAGTCGTTGGCGTCGCCGCACACGTTGAGCGTAATGCCGCGCGGCAGGAAGGCGCCAAAGCTCTGACCGGCCGAACCATCGCAATCGATGGTGATGGAGCCGGCGGGCAGGCCCTCGGGATGCGCCTTGGTCACCGCGTTGCCCAGGATGGTGCCCACGCAGCGATTGACGTTGGCGATATCGGCGCGGAAGCGAATCGGACGCAGGTGCGCACGGGCATCGGCCGTATAGGGCACAAACAACGTGGAGTCGAGCGTCTTGTCGAGCTCGCTGTCCGCGGCCATCTGCGGCAGGAAGTGACGGCCGTCGGCGCCCGGAATATGCGCACCGAACTCGCAGGTCGCGCTTGCCAGCACAGGCGACAGGTCGAGCAGGTTGGCCTTGCGGTTGCCCGGCACCTCGATCTGACGCAAGCACTCGGGATGGCCGACCATCTCGTCGACGGTGTGGAAGCCAAGGCTCGCCATGACCTCGCGCAGCTGCTCGGCAACAAAGAGCATAAAGTGCTCAACGTGCTCGGGCTTGCCGCGGAAGCCGCGACGCAGGCGGCAGTTTTGCGTAGCGATGCCGGCCGGGCAGGTGTCCTGCTGGCAGTCGCGCTGCATGAGGCAGCCCATGGAGATGAGCGGCATGGTCGCAAAGCCAAACTCCTCGGCGCCCAGCAGGCAGGCGACGGCGACATCGGTACCGTCCATGAGCTTACCGTCGGCCTCGAGCACCACGCGCGAGCGCAGGCCGTTTTGCAGCAGCGTCTGCTGGGCCTCGGCAAGGCCGAGCTCCAGCGGCAGGCCCGCATGCCAGATAGAGTCGCGCGCAGCGGCACCCGAGCCGCCGTTGTGACCGCTGATCAAGATCTTGTCGGCAGCGCCCTTGGCCACACCGGTGGCGATGGTGCCGACGCCGGCCTCGCTGACCAGCTTGACCGACACGCGCGCGCCGGGGTTGGCGTTCTTAAGGTCAAAGATCAGCTCTGCCAGGTCCTCGATGGAGTAGATGTCGTGGTGCGGCGGAGGCGAGATCAGGCCGATGCCGGGCGTGGACTGACGGACCTCGGCGATCCAGGGGTAGACCTTCTTGCCGGGGAGGTGTCCGCCCTCGCCGGGCTTGGCGCCCTGGGCCATCTTGATCTGAATCTCGAAGGCGCTGCACAGATAGCGGCTCGTCACGCCAAAGCGTGCGCTTGCCACCTGCTTGATGGTGGAGTTCTTGGAGTCGCCGTTAGCCAGCGGGGTCTCGCGACGCGGATCCTCGCCGCCCTCGCCGGAGTTGGAACGGCCGTGCAAGCGGTTCATAGCGATGGCCATGCACTCGTGTGCCTCTTTGCTGATGGAGCCATACGACATGGCTCCAGTGTTAAAGCGGCGGACGATGCTGAGCGCGGGCTCGACCTCGTCGAGCGCCACCGGAGTGCGGCCGCTGGCATCAAAGTCGAGCAAGTCGCGCAGGCGCACGGCACGGCCGGTGCGGTGCAGGCGGGCGCTGTACTCCTTAAAGGTGTCGTAGCTGTCCTCACGGCAGGCGGTCTGCAGCAGGTAGACAGTCTGCGGATCGATGAGGTGATCCTCGCCGCCGAGCGGGCGCCACTTGGTCAGACCCAGCGTGGGCAGCTGACCGGGAGCCGGGCTCTTAAGGATAGCGAGCGCAGCGTCGTAGCGCTCGTTTTGCTCGCGCTCAACGTCCTCGACACCCATACCGCCCACACGGCTCACCGTGCCGGCAAAGTACGCGTTGACGAACTCCGGCGTAAAGCCCACGGCCTCGAAGATCTGCGCCGAATGGTAGCTCTGCACCGTGGAGATGCCCATCTTGGACATGATAGAGACGATGCCGGCAGTCGCAGCCTTGTTGTAGTTGGCGATGCCCTGCTCGGCCGTCACGTCCAGGTCGCCGCGCGCCGCCAGATCGCGGATGCACGCATGCGCGTTGTACGGATAGATGCCGCTCGCGGAGTAGCCCACCAGTGCCGCAAAGTTATGCGGGGACACGGCGTCACCGCACTCCACCACGATGTCGGCAAAGGTACGCACGCCGGCGCGGATCAGGTGGTTGTGCACGCAGCCCACGGCGAGCAGCGACGGCACGGGCACCTCGCCCGCAGCGGCACGATCGCTCAACACCACGATGTTCACGCCGTCGCGGACCGCAGCCTCAACATCTTCTGCAAGCTGCTTGAGCGCAGCCTGCAGTGCACCCTCGCCGGCATCGCGGCGGTACACGGCACGGAAACGGCAGGTCTTAAAGCCCACGCGGTCGATAGCGCAGATACGCTCGAACTCCTCCTCGTTGAGCAGCGGGCGCTCCAAGCGAACCAGCTGGCAGGCCGTACGGGAGTCCTCGAGCAGGTTGCCGTGGTTGCCCAGGTAGAGCGTGGTCGAGGTGACCATATGCTCGCGAAGGGCGTCAATGGGCGGGTTCGTGACCTGAGCGAACAGTTGATAGAAATAGTCGTAGAAGGAGCGCGTCTTCTTGGACAGGCAGGCCAGCGGCGCGTCGATGCCCATCGAGGCGAGCGGCGCCTTGCCCTGCTGGGCCATGGGACGCACGACCTCGTCAACATCATCCCAGTGATACCCGAGCTTAGCCATGCGCACGGCGGCGGGCACCTCGGCGTCCTCGGCGGGCGTCGCCGCGGCAGGCCTATCGAGCGCATCGACCGTCAGCGTCTCCTCGGCAATCCAATCACGGTAGGGCTTTTCCTTGGCGTAACGGGCGCGCAGCTCGTCGTTGTAGATGACGCGACCGCGGGCAAAGTCGACCTCGAGCATCTGGCCCGGCCCCAGACAGCCGCTCGTCAGGATGTTCTCGGGGCTCACCTCGATGGTGCCCACCTCGCTTGCCAGCATAAAGCGACCGTCGCGCGTCACATAGTAGCGGGCGGGACGCAGGCCGTTACGGTCGAGGGCGGCACCCAGCGTGCGACCGTCGGTAAAGGCGATGGCCGCCGGGCCATCCCACGGCTCCATGAGCATGGACTGGTAAGCGTCGTAGGCGCGGCGCTCCTCACTCAGGCTGTCGTTGTGGTCCCACGGCTCGGGCAGCAACATGGACGCGGCACGCGTAAGCGGACGACCGTTCATGACCAAAAACTCAAGCACATTGTCCAGAATCGCGGAGTCGGAACCCTCGCGGTTGATGATGGGCATCACGCGCTCAAGATCGTGCTGCAGCACGGGGCTGTACAGGTTGGGTTCGCGGGCGCGAATCCAGTTGACGTTGCCCTTGAGGGTGTTGATCTCGCCGTTGTGGATGATAAAGCGGTTGGGGTGCGCGCGCTCCCAGCTGGGCGTGGTGTTGGTGGAGTAGCGCGAGTGGACGAGCGCCACGGCCGTCTTAACGGCGGCGTCGTTGAGGTCGATGAAGAAGCGGCGCATCTGCGTGGCGACCAGCATGCCCTTGTACACGATGGTGCGCGAGCTCATGGAGCACACGTAGAAGATCTTGTCGCGCAAGGCGAACTCGGCGTCGGCCTTCTTCTCGATGGTGCGGCGGCACACGTACAGGCGACGCTCAAAGGCGTCACCGGCGGGCGTGTCGTCCGGACGGCCCAGGAAGGCCTGCAGGATGGTAGGCATGCAGGCGCGGGCCGTCTCACCCAGGTCATGCGGGTCAACGGGCACCTCGCGCCAAAAGAGCAGCGGCACGCCGGCTTCGGCGCAGCCCTCCTCAAACACGCGGCGGGCATCCTCTACGCCCTTGTCGTCCTGCGGGAAGAACAGCATGGCCACGCCATAGTCGCCCTCTGTCGGCAGAATCTGGCCGCACTTTTGAGCCTCTTTACGGAAAAAGTGATGCGGAACCTGGAACAGGATGCCAGCGCCGTCGCCGGTGTTCTTCTCGAGTCCCGTGCCGCCGCGGTGCTCCAAGTTGACCAGAATGGACAGTGCGTCGTCCAGGATCTGGTGATGGCGCTCACCGTTGATATCGGCAAGCGCGCCGATGCCACATGCATCGTGGTCGAATTCGGGGCGATAAAGGCCCTGCTGCTGAGCGGAATCTGCCTGCATCGCGATCCTCCCCTAGATATTTAGACAGTCAGTTGAATAGGCATAGTAGGAGCATCGCCGGCCCGTTGTGTTTCCCGCCCGTTTCGAAACAATCGCGTAACGCACGCCCTACGAGTGGACACCGCTGACCTCAAGGGCGACAACAAGGGCCCCAAGTTCGGCCTGCAAGCTCACCGCTTCAAACATCTCAATCTGTAACAGGAAGACCCAATTTCGACGATTAACTGTTACAGATTGAGATGTTTTCGAGAGACGGTTCCGAATGTCTCAATCTGTAACACGAAGGGCCGGTTTTGGCGGTCAGCTGTTACAGATCGAGATTTTCCATAGGACCATTTCTTCCTATCTTGATCTGTAACACCTAGACCCAATTTCCATCCCTAGCTGTTACAGATCAAGACATTTCGGCAATCCCCTTTCACCATCCTATTCAAATACTACAATTTTGTTAGTCTTGGTTAACTTTTTAGCCTAAAACGGGTATCCTTTGCGGCGTCAAGCAAACGGCACGCACACCGTGCCAGATCAAGGAGGCCCCTATGGCGCACCAAGCAGACCAGCAGACGATGCAACTCGTCCTTATCCGTCACGGAGAATCCGAGTGGAACAAGCTCAACCTGTTCACCGGCTGGACCGATGTCGAGCTCACCGACACGGGCCGCGAAGAGGCGGCGGCAGGCGGCCGCGCCCTCAAGGAAGCGAGCTTCGACTTTGACATCTGCTACACCTCGCGCCTCAAGCGCGCGATCCACACCCTCAACATCGTGCTCGGCCAGATGGACCGCGAATGGCTGCCCGTCATCAAATCCTGGAAGCTCAACGAGCGCCACTACGGCGCGTTACAGGGTCTCAACAAGGCCGATGCCGCAGCCGAACACGGCGACGAGCAGGTGCTCATCTGGCGCCGCTCCTTCGACGTCTGCCCGCCGGCGCTCGAGCCGGATGACGCGCGCGACCCCCACACCCAGGAGCAATACCGTGATGTCGCACCCGATCAGCTGCCCTATACCGAGTGCCTCAAGGACACGATCGCCCGCGCCTGGCCCTATTTCGAAGACGAGATTCGCCCACAGATGCTCGCCGGCAAGCGCGTGCTCATCGCCGCACACGGCAACTCCCTGCGCTCTCTCGTCATGAAGTTCGAGCACCTCACGCCCGAGGAGATCCTCAAGGTCAACATCCCCACCGGCGTGCCGCTCGTCTACACCTTCGACACCGATTTCAACGTCCTCGACAAGCGCTACATCGGCGACCCGGCGACCATCGCCGCCAAGATTGACGCCGTGGCCAATCAGGGCAAGGCGCGCAAGTAACCCCAACCTAAACCGAGCGCGCGGCGCCGCATGACCCAAGCGCGGCACCGCGCTGACCCTATGCAGGAACCGACCATGATCAACCATCTCAAACAACACTTTGGCTCCCGACGCACCGGTGGTCACGGAGGTCTAGACATTGCGCGGCATATCGGCCCCGGGCTGCTCGTGACCGTCGGCTTTATCGACCCGGGCAACTGGGCCTCCAATATGGCCGCGGGTTCGCAGTTTGGCTACGCGCTGCTGTGGATCGTCACGCTGTCCACGATCATGCTCATCGCGTTGCAGCACAACGCGGCGCACCTGGGCATCGCCACGGGCACCTGTCTTGCCGAGGCCACGACACGTTACCTCCCCCGCTTCGTTGGACGCACGGTGCTCGCCAGTGCTTATCTCGCGACCATCGCCACCGCCATGGCCGAAGTCCTGGGTGGCGCGATTGCCCTTCAAATGCTCTTTGGGCTGCCCGTGCGCGCGGGCTGCGTCATCGTGGCGGCAGTATCGATGGCGATGCTCATGACGAGCTCCTACAAGCGCGCCGAGCGATGGATTATCGCCTTCGTAGGCGTGGTAGGACTCTCGTTTTTGGCCGAGCTTGCGCTGGTCAAGGTCGACTGGCCGCAGGCCGCCGCAAGCTGGATCACGCCCAGTATGCCCACCGGCTCGGCCGCGATTATCGTAAGTGTCCTGGGAGCGGTCGTTATGCCCCACAACCTCTTCCTGCACTCCGAGGTCATCCAATCCATGCACTTCGAAGGCCAAGGCGAGCAGGTTATCGAGGAACGTCTGCGCTACGAGCTCTTCGACACGCTCTTTTCGATGGGCGTGGGCTGGGCAATCAACTCGGCCATGGTCATCCTGGCCGCAACGACCTTCTTTGCGCACGGCATGGTCGTAGACGACCTCGCCGTCGCAGCGGCCACGCTCTCCCCCATCTTGGGTCCGGCGAGCTCGACCATCTTTGCGGTAGCGCTGCTGTTCGCGGGTCTCTCGAGTAGCGTGACAGCGGGCATGGCGGCGGGAACCATCACCGCGGGCATGTTCGACGAGGAATACGACATCCACGACCGACATTCCTCGATCGGGGTGGCGGTATGCTTCGTCGGCGCAGTGGCGGCGTGCCTGGTCGTCCCGAATCCTTTTGAGGGTCTCATTTGGAGTCAGGCACTGCTGTCGCTTCAGCTGCCGATTACGGTCTTTGTGCTCATACGACTCACCATTTCGTCCCGCGTCATGGGCAAATACGCCAACTCGCGCCCGCTCAACGCGTTGCTCGTAGGGATCGGTGTCGTCGTGACGATTCTCGATGTCGTGTTGTTGACAGGGATGTAATGGGACGGAACACCCACCCAGGCAAACGTCTCGATCTGTAACATCTAGACCCGCTTTTGATATCTAGATGTTACAGATTGAGATCTTCTGCCGGATGGATTTGGTTTGTCTTGATCTGTAACAAGTGGACCAAATTTCCGCTTCTAGATGTTACAGATCAAGACATTTCTTCAGCTCCAACCTTTTGTCTCAATCTGTAACACGTAGACCCCGTTTTCACTGCCAGATGTTACAGATTGAGACAAACGGTCGGCCGGACTCACGACAGACAGGATCGGCTAACAGCAGCCGTGATCCCTTGGGGACGGAGGAAAAGGGCCCCGGCCGGGATGACCGACCGGGGCCCTTGGACAGAGCTATGTATTGCTGCAAGTCATGTGCCTGCGAGCTACTCCTCGACGAGCTCAAACTGATCGGGGCCGACGCCGCACACCGGGCACACGTAGTCCTCGGGCAGCTCGGGCGTGTCGACCTCAACCTCGTAACCGCAAACGACGCACACGAACTTATACGTCTTCTTCTCCTCAGCCATGATGTTCTCCTCTCGAACGCGACTGGTGATGTACTTCGCTTATTAGTATATGTTCTCAATAATATAATGCAAGTGTTTTTAAAACATTTCTAGCCTTGATACGAAGACGCCTTCGGAGGCGTCTTGCCCTTCAGAACCTTGTGATAGTAGTCGTACGTCAGCGGCGTCTCGTCGCTCAGGCGCTCGGCATCCTCGACCTCGCCGATAAACAGCAGATGCGTGCCCACATCCACAGTGTCGATCAAACGGCAGCTAAACAGGGCCGCCGCGTGCTCGGGCACATAGGGCATGCCCAGAGCCGTCTCGCGGGTCTCGTACTTGGCAAACTTGTCATAATCGCTGCTGGTGCGGAACCCAAAGTTACCGATGTAGAGCATGTCGGCGGTCTGACCGATCACGGTCAGCGCGAACGCTTTGGCCGATGCGATGACGCCCGAGGTGACA
Organism: uncultured Collinsella sp.; assembly: GCA_902494085.1. Lineage (GTDB taxonomy): Bacteria > Actinomycetota > Coriobacteriia > Coriobacteriales > Coriobacteriaceae > Collinsella. The sequence goes on along the minus strand of CABURU010000001.1, from coordinate 107,452 downwards.
TTGTCCTTGTTCACGGCAACCGAAATACGCGGCGGCATGGACGTCACCTGCACCGCAGTATTGATGACGCAGCCGGCGCGCAGCCCGTCTGCCGCAGCGCTCACCACGTACAGACCGCTCGGCATGGTAAAGAACGCAGTTTTGTCCATAACGATCACTCCCCTAGCTCGGGTTGGAACCTCATGAATGTATGTACCCACAAAAAAGGCGGCACCCATAACGGACGCCGCCTTTGAGACATATGTGTCAGAACAGTAAGAAAGATGAGACGCCCGCAGTTGCGGTGAAATAGGGACTGAATAGCCCCTCAAACAGGAAAACAGTCCGTATTCCACCGCAACTTATACAGAGTGCCTAGCGGTTGCGTTCCTTAAGGGCGCGGTCGATCTCGCGTTGGACATCACGCTTGGCCATGTCCTCGCGCTTGTCGTAGAGCTTCTTGCCGCGACCCAGACCCAGCAGCAGCTTTACGCGGCCGTCGGTATTAAAGTAGAGCTCCAACGGAACCAGCGCATAACCACGGTTGCGAAGTTTGCCGTCAAGAAAGTCGATCTCCTTGCGGTGCAGCAGCAGACGACGCCGACGGTCAGGATCGCGATTCCACACGCCACCATGGCTATAAGGGTGGATATGCAGGCCGACGAGCCAGCACTCCCCGCCGCGGATCAGCGCGAAGGTATCGGTGATCTGGCAGGCACGCTCGCGAATCGACTTGACCTCGGTGCCACTCAGCTCAATACCGCACTCAAACGTCTCATCGATAAAGTACTCGTGATGTGCCGAGCGATTCTTGGAAATGAGTTTGCGCTCGCGCTTACTGGGCATCGCCGGCCTCCTTGGCGCCATCGGCGTTTGAGCCCGCAGCCTCGCGCTTTGCCTTGCGCTCGGCATTGAGCTCGGCATCGCTCTCGCGCACCAGTTTGATAATCGCCGCGCAGGCCTCCTCGCCCACCAAGTCGCGAGCACGTACCGTCAGGCGCGTCGCCTCCTGCTTGTCGCCGTCGCTTGCAGCATCGGTCGCGCACATAATCAGGCAGATGGCAATCTCGGCCGAAGGCGAGGTCGGCACGCCTTGCAGGGCCAGTTCACCCATCACGTGGTCGTCGCTCTCATCGGCGGCATCCGGATAGGTGGTATGGATCTTGTTGAGCAGGCGCGTCGTATGCGCATCGTTGGGCGCCAGGCGCAGCGCCAGACGCGCGCAGCCCACGGCAGCCGAAACGTTCTCGGTCTCGGGCTCCAAGAAGTACTGACCTAGATTGGCGTAAGCGCGGGCGGCGCACTTGCCATCGCTTGCACGCTCCAGCACCGAGAACGAGAGCGATGCCCATTCCTGCTTGTCCTCGAGAGCGCGGAACAGCTCGGCCAGATCCAGGCGGTAGTTGCAGTTCATGGGGTCCCAGCGCACGGCCTGCATCAAGGCGTTGCGAGCACTCACATAATCCTGCTGGCGAATGTAGGCAAACGCCATGTCAGAGTACAGGCGGTCAAACGGCACCTCGACCTGCACGAGCTCGCGCGGATCCTTCTCCACGCGGCGATAGGCCAAGCGCTCAAACTTGCTATCGAAGCTAAAGTATTGACGCTTCTCCTCCGTCTTGCACTCAGCGTCGATATACTCCTCGGCGAGCTCCACCAGACGCTCCAGCAGCGGCGTCGCCGTAGCCAGGTCGCCCTGCGCCAGATAGTTCTCGGCATACGTGATGTCTTGCAAGCTGATGGGCAGATCCATGGCTACTCCTCGATCTGAGCGAAACACGGCAGGCGCCGTATATACGGTCAATACACAAAACCCGGGTCTCTTACGAGGCCCGGGCGTTCAATTTTGGTAGCCCGTACCAGATTCGAACTGGTGATCTCCGCCTTGAGAGGGCGGCGTCCTAAACCGCTAGACGAACGGGCCATATGTAGCAAATGCAATGGCTGGGATGGAGGGAGTCGAACCCCCATTGACGGAACCAGAATCCGCTGTCCTGCCATTAGACGACATCCCAATGACTGCATCGCTGCGCTCGGCTGTGCCTTTGCGCAAGAAAGAAATATACGGGAAGTCTCGCCGTGACGCAAGCCCCAATTTTGACTTTTTTGAAATTCAGTCAAATTGGCCTAATTTAGTCCAACCCGTGAAGGACCTGTGAAGCCGACCGCTGTACACGAAGGGCAAAACGCCGCGAGCGGTAGCCGTCAACCGTTGGCAGATTCTACCGTGAAAACGATAGCACCAGGCAACACAATCGAAGTATCAATGATCGCGTAGATATCGAGGCGCCATGGACGAAGAGCTTGATTACCTATGGGAGACCCTGGGCCTTGAGATCACTGCCGACCTTTGGCCCGAACGGGACAAAATCCATCCCACACTGCGCCCCGCCATTACTGTGGTGCAGGCAAAATACCGCCGTGCATCCTTTTTGATCATGCGGATGTCATGGCACGCGGGACTCCCCGACCTTAAGCGAATCCAGGCAAGCCTCGTCGAGTTGTCCGGCATGCCAACCGTCATATCCGAGGCGCACCTGGAGCAGCGCCAGCGCGAGCGACTGCAACAGCAACGGATTCCCTTTATCTGCCCCGGCGTTCAGGCATATCTGCCCTTTATGGACGAGGAGTACTGGAGCGGCAAGCCTAACAAACACGTAAAGGTCTACGATCCGCACGAATGGGCACAGCTGGCGGACTGACTGAGGCAGGCCCGCCGGCGGAAAGTGCGTCCCAGATTTCAAGCTCAAACTGGTCCCCACTTTCCCGTCGAGCCCTCAACCGGAAACCGTGTCCCACAATCGAAGCTCAGAATGGGACGTGCTTTCCGCAACCGGCCACTTTGGGAAAGTGCATCCCATTCTGGAAGCGAATTCCGGGTCGCACTTTCCGCAGCCGCTACAGCAACGCCTCGGCCCAAGCCGATTCCCTAAAGCCGGGAATCGCAAAGTCGTCGCCCACCAGCAGCGGACGCTTGACCAGCATGCCGTCGGTCGCCAGCAGCTCGTAGCACTCCCGATCCGTCATGCCCGCATCCAGACGCGCCTTCAGGCCCAGCTCTCGATATTTCATGCCCGACGAATTAAAGAAACGCCGCACCGGCAGCCCCGAACGAGCAATCCAGGTCGCAAGCTCATCAGCCGTGGGATTGTCCAAAACGATATCGCGGTCGATATACTCAACCCCATGTTCGTCCAGCCATGCCTTGGCCTTTTTACAGGTCGAGCACTTGGGATATTCAACAAACAGTACGGTCATGGGAATCCTCCGAATATAGATCGGCCAACGCAGGCACACGCCACACGAGGCGCCTTCGTATGATGGGCCAATTGTAGCCCGCGGGTCACACGTTAAACGAACCGTACCCCGAATCCGCGTTTGATGAACGGCAGCAGTTCCATTGCTTCGGGCGTGATATGGCCCGCAACGTTCATGCGCTCGTCACCGGGAAGATCAACCCGCGCAATCTCAAGCTCGCCTTCGTAGCGCCCATATCCGCTATTGCTCACAGCGATCGACCCCGCCTTTCGCGGCAGGCCGGCTCCGGCATCCGTCGGCACGGAATCCGGCTTAAGCTTCGTACGTGACTCCTGAGACCTAAAGATGAGGACACTCGAGTCGGGCCGGTCGTGATGAATCTGCCCGCGCACATAGGCATAACCGGGCTCAAGCTCGCATTGCAAATCCACGTATCCGGCGGAAACTTGAGCAAACTGCGCCCAGCCCGCATCGGATAGATCGGGGTCGCCGACCAACACAATGTCGCAATCGGCGCCATGTGCAAGCTCAAGCATATTGAGAGCAACCTTTGACGCGCGACCGCGCTGTGCCTCGACCGTCGGCAGTCCCTCGAATACCGGCCCGCGAACGTTAGCATCACCCGGCACAAAAGCCATGATTTCGAATCCAAGCGCCGCAAGACGAAGATTCACCCGAGCAATGTCCTCCAGAGCTAAACCGGTATAAGGCTTGGGGTAAAAATTGTGGCAGGCGGCAAAACGAGTCACATCGGCGCCGGCTTCACGCCACGATGCGATTTCATCAGAACTCACCGTCGATGCATTGACCACAATGCGAAATACACCGGACAGCTCCGCGACCCGCTGGGCGCTAAAACCATAGTCCAAACGAAGGTATTCCAACCCCAAATCGCGCAGGTCCTCGATGCGCTCAAGCCCGAGCAAATCGCACGTGCGAGGCCCCACATCGGCAATGAGCGCAATGCCGCGGGCGGAAAGCAGCGACAGCACATGACGGACCTTATCGGCATACGCCGCTCCCCCATCCTCGGGAATATGCAGCGAGGTGAACGCATAGCGCGCACCCGCCGCGGCACCACGCTCAATCGTCCGCTCAATATCCTGCAGAGGGCTGGAAAGATAAATCGAAATACCCGTTTTCACGCTTCAACGCTCCTTTAAAAAAGGCCGGCGGAGCAGTTAGCCCCGCCGGCACAACCATAGCATCAAGAAATCTGCCGCGCACCGCGAGCCCCGAGCAACACGGCTCGCGATATCAAACTACTCGCCAAAGAACTCGTTGATCTTCTGCTCGTCGACGCCAAAGAACCACGTCAGGACAAAGCCGGCGGCATAGGCAAGCAGCATAGCGGCAACGTAGCCGAGCTGCTGGCCAGGAACAACGATCAGTAGGCCAAACAGACCGGAAACGCCCTGAGAAACCGTGCCGATGTGAAGCAGCGCCGCGAGCGCGCCGCCAAATCCGGCACCCAGGCAGGCCGTCACAAACGGACGAACGAGCGGCAGCGTAACAGCATACATCAGAGGCTCGCCCACACCCAGGATTCCAACGGGAATGGACTCTGCGACGTACTTCTTGAGCTTGGCGTTCTTGGTCTTAAAGTACAGCGCCAAACCGGCACCGACCTGGCCGCCGCCAGCCATCATAAGGATGGGAAGCAGGTAATTGATACCCTTGGTAGCGCCGTCGGGATCGTTGAGCATAGCGTGGATCGGCGTGAGCGCCTGATGCAGGCCGACGGACACCAGCGGCAAGAAGCCTGCCGACAGGATATAGCCGCCCAGGACGCCCAGTTTCTCGAAGATAAAGGTCAAAACGCTAAAGATGGCAGTCGTCAGCCATGCGCCAACCGGCTGGATGACGAGCATCAGAGCAAAGGCGCCGATGATGAGCACCAGCAGCGGGGACAAGAACGTGTCGAGTGCGTTGGGCATAACCTTGCGAATCTGACGCTCCATCCAGGCAAAAAATGCACCAGCGATGAGAGCCGCGATCATGCCACCCGCCGCGGGGTTGTACTGCGCACTGGTGAGCGGCAGCAGAATGGCAGTGGCAGGATCAGCCGCGCCAGGCGCAAGCAGGGGCATGGCACTGTTGGCGATACACATCATGCCGGCGATGCCGCCCAGCGCAGCGGAGCCACCAAACTCACGTGCCGCGTTATAGCCCACCAAGATGGGCAGATAGGCAAACAGAGCCCAGCCCATGGAACGAATGCCCTGGTACCACCACTCGCCTGCAAGCGCGCCTGCCGTCGAGACGTTAATGACGTTACAGATACCGTTGATGAGGCCAGCCGCAATGATGCCGGGAAGCAGGGCGACGAAGACATTGGAAATCTTCTTGAGGAAGGCCTGAACCGGCTTGGACTCGTACTTGGCTTTCTGCGCGGCCTTGTTTGTGGCCGCAGCGTCAACCACGCTCTCGTCGGCAACGCCTTTCGCAAGGCCGGTGAGCTTGGAGAACTCCTCGAGCACCTTATTCACCTTGCCCGGACCCAGCACGATCTGCATCGTGTCGTCCTCGACCAGGCCCATCACGCCGTCGAGCGCCTTAATACCCTCCGTGTCGACGTTGCCCGTGTCTTTGACGGTCACGCGCAGGCGCGTCATGCACGCCGCGTTTGCGAGCACGTTGTCTTTACCGCCCAAAAGGTCCAGCAGCTTTTGAGCCAGCTCTTTGTTCGTCATAACTCCTCCTTGTATTGGGTATCTCGTCTAGATGTCATATCAGCTCACGCCGTGCACCTATTGGACATCGGCATTGCTCTTCTCATGGCCACTCACCGCAGTACGGACATGGCCGTGCGCCCGTTCAAGAGCTACCGCAGCCTGCTCGGCATCGCAGTCCAACAGCACCGAGACAATAGCGGTTTTTACGTGGCCGCCGGCATCCGCAAGCGTCTGAACAGCGCGCTCGCGCGTGCAGCCGGTCGCCTCCATCACGATGTTCTGGCCGCGCACCACCAACTTCTCGTTCGTCTGCTGCACATCGACCATCAGGTTTTGGTATACCTTGCCGATCTTGACCATGGCACCGGTCGAAATCATGTTGAGAATGAGCTTTTGAACCGTTCCCGCCTTGAGCCTCGTTGAGCCGGTCAGCACCTCGGGACCGGGCACGGGCTCAATGGCAAGATCTGCGCTCTCCCCGATCTTCGACCCTTGGTTGCAGGCAATTGCAATGGTCTTGCACCCAGTTGCCTTGGCGTACGCAAGGCCGCCCACCACATAAGGAGTACGGCCGCTTGCCGCCAGGCCAACGACAAGATCCTTGTCCGAGAGTCCACGCTCCCGCAGGTCGCTCGCGCCAAGCTCCTCGCTGTCTTCGGCACCTTCGACAGCCTTGATAAACGCCGTCTCGCCTCCGGCAATGAGCCCGACAATCAGATCGGGTGACACGCCAAACGTGGGCGGACACTCCGAAGCGTCGAGTACACCCAGACGACCGCTGGTGCCTGCGCCCATGTAAAAGACGCGCCCGCCGCGCTCGAGTGTCTCAGCAGCCCAGTCGATTGCCATGGCAACCTGGGGCAACACTTTCGTGACCGACTGGACGGCACGAAGATCCTCATCGTTCATCGTCGTGACGATTTGCAGCGATGTCATCGTATCGAGGTCCATTGACCTTTGATTACGCTGTTCGGTCGTGAATTTTGTTAAATCGAGCATTTCATTCACCTCATCTTTCCTGTTTCTCGATGTAGTTTTGCTTTATGACATGCGTCGCCCGTTCGTAGTCGCTGGCAACGTAAGCAGCGTACAGGGCATCGACAACCATAAGCTGGGCCATACGCGAAGCCATGGCACCGCTGCGGACCAAGGGTTCACTCGCAGCGACGCCGAGCACGGCATCGGCCATGGTGGCAAGTTTGGATGATCCATCTACTTTGGTAACGGCCACAACGGGACAGTTGTGACGTTGAGCCTCGGCGGTGCAGTCCAGCACCTCTTGCGTCAAGCCCGAGTAGCTAAAGGCGATTGCCATATCGCCCTCATGCATGTTCTTGGCACATAAGAGCTGATCATGCCAGTCGTCGTACAGATGGCACTCTTTGTCGACACGCATGAGCTTTTGCGCCAGGTCGTGCGCGACCAAACGAGAGGCACCAATACCGAACAGATTGACCGCGCGTGCCCGCTTAAGACGGGCCGCGCATCGCTCCAAGACGGTGTAATCGAGCGTTCGCGCCGTCGCCTCGATTGTGCGCACGTTGCTTTTCATCACCTTCCCCACGATACGTTCGACGCTGTCATCCATGGAGATGTCCTCGAGGGCTATGTCTTTCTTGTCACCTAAGAGCGCCAGCTCGGCAATCAGTTCGCGCTGGAACTCCTTGTAGCCCGCAAAACCCAAACGCTTGCAAAAGCGCAAAATGCTCGAGGGCGAGGAGAACGTGACATCGGCAAGACCGCGGACGGACAGCCCGACCACCTCGTGCGGATGAGCGCTTACATATGCGATGACATTGCGTTCCGCCGGGCTCGCGCTGAGCTCACGCTCGCGAAGCCGCAAAAGCAATCCGTTTGCCATCTCAAACACCTCCGTTGAGAAGAATTAAAGACCAACGAACGATTCGTACCGGATACAAACAGCTTTTGCGGTACATTGTGCCGCATCGTGGCGCACAAAGGGCGAGCGTTCTACCGCTCGCCCCTCAAATCCGACCGCTCGGAAATACGCGCGACACAAAATAATTCAACAAGGTCGCATTATCAGAAACGGGTTTGTTACCGGCTAGCGCCTCGCATGGGCGCCGATCGGCCGAGTCGCATGGCGCACTAACGCCGCCGCCAGCAATACCAACAGCATGGCGGTGACATAGCCCGCAGCATCGAATCCTAAATCGATAACGTCGAAATGCCTGCCGGGAACAAAGATCTTATGTACCTGATCGCCAACGGAGCAGGCGGCGCAAAAGAGCAATACAGGCACGCAACGGGAGCATACGCTCCACGGACGCCTGGAAAAGCAAACCACGACCACCGAGGCGAACAATCCGACGAAGAAAAACTCTACGGTATGGGCAACGCGACGGACGTTTGTGCCCACCCACATGCGAATGGAAGCAAGTCGGCCAGACCGGACATTCGAGGCAGCCGAATCGGCGCCCCCGGTCATTCCGTTCTCTGTCTGGGCTTCACCCGTGGCATCGGCAGCCTGAACGCCCGTAGCCTGACCCTCCACCACACGCGCGGTGGACTCGCTCAGCAACGACGTCTCCACCGCATTTTGCTCCGTCAGCACCCAGATGCCCGCCAGCGTTGCAACGAACAGAACGATCGCGGTCCATCCGATTATTTGTTTTACGCGCGCCAAGGGCCAACCTCCTTTTTTGAATATCAGCGAGTGTAGCCCCAAATGGCATCGTCACCGTATCAAAATTTGAATCGCAACAGGAAGCGACAAAGCGACGCAAACCCCTACCCCGCCTCGCGCATCCAGCGATCGAACGTCCCCACGCACACGCCCAGGCACTTTGCTGCCTGGCTGCGGGTAATATCGCCTGCCTCATAGCTATCGCGCACCAGCTCAAACTGAGGAGGGCACGGCTTGCGAGGTCGACCGAAACGAACCCCTCGCGCCCGCGCCGCTGCAATTCCCTCCGCCTGGCGCCGATGGATATTCTCGCGCTCCACCTGCGCCACGTAGCTCAGCAGTTGCAGCACAATATCGGCAATCAGGGTGTTGGTCACATCCGGCGCGCCGCTGGCCCTAGCGCGCGTGTCAAGCAATGGCATGTCCAACACCACAATGGCAACCCCGAGCTCCTTGGTGATGCGTCGCCATTCCTCAAGAATCTCGGAGTAATTACGACCAAGTCGGTCGATAGAAAGCACCACCAGCACGTCCCCGTCTCCCAGGACGTGCAGCAGCTCGCGATAATGCGGTCGATCGAAGTCCTTGCCGCTCGCATGGTCGGCATAAATATTCGCTGAGCCCACGCCATAGGCGCCCAGCGCATCCAGCTGCCGATTCAGATTCTGATCGCGCGAACTCACCCGCGCATACCCGTACACCGTCGCCATCTCATCCCCGCTTTCTTGTAAACCTGCCAAAAGGGACAGGTTTATTTTGGTAGGTTTTACCTCCCAAATAGCAGGAAAGCGGGCGGCCGAGCAGACGGCAAGGTAGCCACGATTCAAATGCGAAGGGCGGTCCCGAAAGGCCGCCCTCCGCTCCCCCACCATGAGTCGGGATTTGGCTAATGGATAAGCTTAAAGTCCAAGTGCCCACGCGTGGTATTGACGCGCGAGACCTCGATAATCACGCGCTGCCCCAGCTCGTAACGGGTGCCCGTGTCGGCACCTGTGAGCGTGAGCGCGTCCTCGTCGAACTCGAACCACTCGTTGCCCAGACTCTTGATCGAAACCAAGCCTTCGACCTGCGTTAGGTCCAAGCGCACAAAAAGGCCCATGCTGCTAACCCACGAGACGGTTCCGGCATAGCGCTCGCCCAGACGGTCCTCATAGTACTGGGCAATCTTGATCTTTTGCGTCGCATGGCTGGCGGCATCTGCCGCGCGCTCGGCATCGCTGCATGCGCGGCAGATCTGCGGCAGAATGCGCGGCAGCGACTCGCGCCCCTTGCCGATCAGCCGCGGCGTACGGACCAAGGCGTCCTTGCCGCCGAGCCGCTCATAGGCCAACTGCAGTTTGAGCACGCGGTGCACCACCAGATCGGGGTAGCGACGGATGGGACTCGTAAAGTGACAGTAGCACGGCGCGGCGAGCGCAAAGTGGCCCTCGTTGCGCGGCTTGTACAGCGCGCGCTGCATGCTGCGCAGAAGCAGCGTGTTAACGAGCGGTGCGTTGGCCGTACCGGCGGCAGCATCGACTGCAGCCTGCAGCTCATCGGGGCTCCCCAGGGCAATACCGGCAGCACGGCGATCGTCGATGATGCCTAGCTGCGCCAGCGCAACGGCGGCACCGTGCAGGCTATCGGGGCTCGGATCCTCATGCACGCGATAGCAGGCCTCGATATCACGGTCTGCCAGCCACTCTGCAACGCACTCGTTGGCGAGCAGCATAGCTTCCTCGATAAGCGACGTGGCACACGAACGCTCACGCGCCACAATCTGCACGGGCACTCCGTCCTCATCCAACAGAGCACGAATCTCGGCCGTGTCAAAATCGACCGAGCCGCGGGCGCGACGGATACGACGGCGGAGTTCGGCGAGTTCGTTAGCGGCGACAAGGAAATCGTCGAGGTCGACGTTGTAGCCGCGGGCGGCCTCCTCGCACGCAAGACCGCGCTCAAGCGCTTCCTCGCGCGAGGTCTCGGCAGCCGCAACATCCTCGGCTGCACCCTCCAGCACCGAATACTCAACCGCGCCGGCACGCACCAGCAGCGCCTCGGCGCCGTCATAGTCCATACGCACACGCGAGCGAATCACGCTGGGGTACGGATCGTAATGCCGCACGCGACCCTGTGCATCGAGCTCAATGTCAACGGTAAACGCAAGACGGTCCTCGTCAGGGCGAAGCGAGCACAGGTCACAGGACAGGCGTTCGGGCAGCATGGGAAGCACGCGATCGGCCAGATACACCGATGTCGTACGATGGCGAGCCTCAAGATCGATATGCCCGTCCCAAGCCACATAGTGTGAAACGTCGGCGATATGCACACCCAGCTTGTAGCCACCCTCGGGCGTGCGCTCCAGCGAAATGGCGTCGTCAAAGTCGCGCGCGTCGACTGGGTCGATCGTGATGACAAAGCGGTCGCGCAGATCGCGGCGGAGCGGGTCCTTAAGCGCCGCGGACGCATCGAGCGAAAGCCCCTCGGCCTCGTCCAGCGCGGCCTCGGGATAGCTATCGGTATAGCCGTAACGCGCCATCACATATTGAACGCCCAAATCGGGCGCGTCATCTCCGCCAATGCGGCGTTCGATCGTCACGGTACCCGATTCCAGGCGCGTCGGGTAGGTCAAAATGCGCGCGACAACAGCATCACCCGGGTGGACACCCAGACGATCCGCCGAGGTATCCTCGGGCAGAATGAAGAAGTCGGCCTTCAGACGCGAATCGAGCGGCTCGATCACACCGAGCGGACCGGCGGTCTGGTACGTGCCCACCACGCTTATGGCTGCACGCTCAACCACGCTTTCGATCACGGCGCGCCGCTCACCGTGCGGGCTGTTCTTAATGCTCACGGCAACGGTATCGCCATCCATGATCTCGCGCTTACCGCGGCCCATGACCTTGTAGTCGCCGTTTTCGGTTACAACGTAGGCGCTATGCTCATGGAGCTGCACGCGCCCGGTCAGGCTCGGACGGCGTTCGCTGCGCACCGGCCCGCGCTGATTGCGAGCTCCACGCTTATGCTTGTTATTGCGCCCCATGGCGCCTCCTAACTATCGATTGCGAACTCCAAAGAGTCTACCCAAATGATTCGCTTTCCTGCCGTCCCCTAGGGATCAAAAAACGGGCCGCCCCATAAGAGACGACCCGTTGGAAGGGATGAATTCCAAGCATGCCTACACGCGCAGGTAGCGGCGCATGGCGATGGCAGAACCAAAGAGACCAATAATCACGCCGACCAGAATCAGCGCAGCATAGGTCACCAGGTAGTACTGCATCGGCAGGGCAAACGACATCCAGCCGATGCTCTCCTGCAGACGCGGGATCATCAGATTGCGCAGCAGCTCCAGAACGCCGATGGAAAGCAGCGAGCCCAAAATGGCCTGCAGCACGCCCTCGGTGATAAACGGGCCACGAATGAAGCCGTTGCTGGCGCCGACCAGACGCATAATCGCAATCTCACGACGACGCGCCGTGATGGACAGGCGAATCGTGTTGTTGATGAAGATGAATGCGATAAAGGTCAGAAGACCAACGAGCACCACGGCGGCGATGCGGATGTAGTTGGTCACCTGGAACAGGCGGCTCACTTCCTCCTGGCCGTACAGCACGCTCGCGTTGACGTCGCCGTCATCCGCGATCTTCTGGAAATCGGCATCCTTCTTGAGCTTCTTTGCCGTGCTCTCGACCTTGGACGGATCGTCCATCTCAATAGCGAAGGAAGCCGGCAGCGGGTTCTGGCCATCGAGCGCGCTCATGGTGGCGTCGGCGTTGCCCGACATCTTGCTCGTATACTCGGCCAGCGCGTCGTCCTTGTCCTTATAGGTCACGGACTTGACGTTATTCCACGTCTTAAGCTCGGCCTCAAAAGCCTGAACATCGGCCTGATCGGCGTCATCACTAATGAACGCGTTGATGACAACCTGATCCTCGACGGTGCCGATCACGGAGTTCAGCATCGCAGAGCCCATGATGAACAGGCCGATGATAAACAGCGAAAGGAAGATCGTGATGACGGCGCCGAGCGAGGTAGTCCAGTTACGGAAGAAGTGGCTGATTGCCTCTTTGAAGGAGTAGCCCACGTTAGTTGGTGCCATAGTTGCCGTAACCTCCCCTCTCCTGGTCGCGGATGACGTGGCCGCCCTCGAGGGCGATCACGCGACGGTGCATGCTATCGACCATCTCGCGGTCGTGCGTGGCGACGATCACGGTGGTGCCGGTGCGGTTAATACGCTCAAGCAGCTTCATGATGCCCAGCGAGATCGCCGGGTCGAGGTTGCCCGTGGGCTCGTCGCAGATCAGCAGCGGCGGACGGTTGACCATAGCACGGGCGACGGCAACGCGCTGCTGCTCGCCACCGGAAAGCTGGTCGGGCAGCGAGTCCATCTGATCGGCCAGACCGACCAGACGCAGCACCTCGGGCACCTGGCTGCGAATGACGCCCTTGGGCTTGCCGATGCACTGCAGGGCAAACGCCACGTTTTCGTAGGCGGTCTTTTGCGGCAGAAGCTTAAAGTCCTGGAACACGGCGCCAATCTGGCGGCGCAGGAACGGAACCTTACGGTTCTTGATCTTCATGAGGTCCTGACCGGCAACCAGGATGCGGCCGCTCGTCGGCTTGACGTCGCGGTTGAGCGTCGACAGCAGCGTGGTCTTACCCGAGCCGGAGTGACCGACCAGGAAGACGAACTCGCCCGGATAGATCTCGATGTTGATGTCGTCGAGTGCAGGCTTGTTAGGCTGTGCCGGATAGATCTTGGTGACATGCTCCATAAGGATGACGGGCTCGACACCGGCCTGCTTGGCCATCTTCTTGCGGCTGGCCTGCGGATCGATGGGCGCAAACACCGACGTAAAATCGGGGTTGTTGAGCGCGTTATCGAGGCTTGCGACCTCGGCTGCCTGATCGCTCTCGACCACCGGGGCAGCAGGCTGCGTGGGGTCGGGAATAGCGGCAAAGAGACCGGACTGCGCAGGCTGAGGAGCCGGCGTCGCAGGGGCCAAGGGGTCGGGAATGCCGGCCATGGTAGGCTGCGGCGTGGCGGCACCAGCCTGAGGCTGCTCCACGCGAGCGGTCACGGCCTGAACGGGCTCAAAACCCGCCGTGCCGGAAAGCGCGACATCGCTGGTTGGATTGTAGGCAAAGGGATCGGATGCCGGCTGTGCCTGATCTGCCGGCTGAGCGGGGGCCTGAGCAACAGGCTGGCCCTCTGAATCCGGAGTGGCGAAACGACTGCCCTGGACGCCTGCCTGCGTCTTGGGGGCATCATCGCCCGCACCGGAGGTACGGAAGTGGTTACCCACTGGTGCTCCTTATCGTCGTGCGTTTAAACTACATGAGCGCTTTGTATTTTAGCAGCATTAGCTTTGCTGCACATAAGAAGCATGGCGTGCTTAGGGATCCCGTCGGCCGTGCACAGGGTTACTCTCCAAATCGTCCTCGGACATGTCGGAGCCCCCGCTGCGCACTACGTGCGGCGGGGGCTCCTCCGTCCTGCGGAAAGATTTGGAGAGTAACCCTGTGTCCGGCCTGTGATAACTAAGGGGTCGCTGCGTTTATCTTGAGGTGCTGCATATACAAAGCTGGAAGGGTCTGAATTGCGCTTTGTCGATATATGCCCTTTTTCCTGATGGGACCGTGCTTGAGGGGCGTCTTCATGAGTTGCGGTGAAATAGGGACTGTTTTACCAGTTAAAAGGTCTAATCAGTCCCTATTTCACCGCAACTGAAACAGGGGCGCTCTCCAAGAGAGCGCCCCTGCCGGGTTTCCATAGTTCTGGCGAAGCAGTCCTTGAGATCCGCCTTGCCTTATGCCAAGAACTCCTTGGTGGTCGCCACGATGTTGGCGGCGTCCAGGCCATACTTGTGCAAGAGCTCGGCACCCGGGCCGGACTCGCCAAAGGTGTCGTTGACGCCGATCTTCTTGAGGGGCGTCGGGCACTGCTCGCACAGGACGTCGGCAACGGCGCTGCCCAGGCCACCGATTACAGAATGCTCCTCGACGGTCACGACGTGGCCGGTCTTGGTGGCGCTCTTGACGATCAGGTCGGCATCGATGGGCTTGATGGTGTGCATGTTGATGACCTCGGCGTCGATGCCCTCGGCAGCGAGCTGCTCGGCGGCCTCGAGAGCCTCGCCGACCATCAGGCCGCAGGCGATGATGGTGACGTCGGCGCCCTCGCGCATGACAATGCCCTTACCCAACTCGAAGTTGTAGGTCTCGGGGTCGTTGATAACCGGCGAGGCCAAACGAGCGAAGCGCATGTACACCGGACCGTCGCACTCGTAGGCGGCGCGCGTTACGGCGCGGGCCTCGACGTCGTCGGCAGGAACGATCACAGTCATGCCGGGGATGACGCGCATGAGGGCAATATCCTCGCAGCACTGGTGCGTGGCGCCATCCTCGCCCACCGAGATACCGGCATGCGTGGCACCGATCTTAACGTTGAGGTGCGGGTAGCCGATGGAGTTGCGGACCTGCTCAAAGGCGCGACCGGCAGCGAACATGGCAAAGGTGCTCGCGAAGGCAACGCGGCCGGTGGTCGCGATACCGGCGGCGACGCCCATCAGGTTGCTCTCGGCAATGCCCACATCGAAGAAGCGGTCGGGGCAGGCTGCCTTGAACTTGCCGGTCTGCGTGGCGGCAGCCAGGTCGGCGTCGAGGACCACAAAGTCATCGTGCTCGTTGGCGAGCTCGACGAGGGCCTCGCCGTAGCTTACGCGCGTGGCGATTTTCTTGACGTCTGCCATCCTAGAGCTCCTCTCCGGCGGCCGTGAGCTCTGCCATGGCCTGCTCAAACTGTTCATCGTTGGGGGCCTTGCCGTGCCAACCAACCTGGTTCTCCATAAAGGAAACGCCCTTGCCCTTCATGGTCTCGGCGATGATGGCGGTCGGCTGACCCTTGGTGGCGCGGGCCTCGGCAAAGGCGGCGCGGATCTGATCGAAATCGTTGCCGTCGGCAAGCTCCACCACGTGGAACTTAAAGGCGCGGAACTTGTCGGCGAGCGGCATGGGGTCGTTGACCTCCTCGACGGGGCCGTCGATCTGCAGGCCGTTGTGGTCGACGATCACGCAGAGGTTATCGAGCTGCTGGTTGCCGGCAAACATGGCTGCCTCCCAGACCTGGCCCTCCTCGCTCTCGCCATCACCCAGCAGGGCGTACGTGCGGTAAGTATCGCCCCAGTGCTTGGCGGCAACCGCCATGCCCACGGCGGCGGAGATGCCCTGGCCGAGCGAGCCGGTGGACATATCGACGCCCGGGGTGTCGTTCATGTTGGGATGACCTTGCAGGTGGCTGCCGATATGGCGCAGCGTCTCGAGATCCTCCTTGGGGAAGAACCCACGCTCGGCGAGCACGGCGTACAGGCCCGGAGCGCAATGGCCCTTGGAGAGCACAAAACGGTCGCGATCGGCCTTGCGGGGATCGGCCGGGTCGACGTTCATTTCCTCAAAGTACAGATAGGTCATGATGTCGGCAGCGCCGAGCGAACCGCCCGGATGGCCGGACTTGGCAGCGTGCACGCCGGTGACGATGCCCTTCCTTACCTCGTTGGCAACCTTTTTGAGCTCTTCGTCGCTCATTGTGCCTTCCTTTCATCCTCATTAGACAAAATGCGCACGGCACCGAAGGTAATCCCAACACAGCCGCAATGCACGTACGTCATTCATTATGCTGGAAACTGATGGCTTTACCAGAGTTTTTATCATTATTTGAACAATTTAGCAGGCAGAACCGCTGATGAAACGGTTTATCAATGTGAACGTCTTTTGGATGGAACGCGATCGACCCTACGCGCTAATGTCCTTGAATCCCTCGCCGAAGGCTTCCGTAACGTCGGCAACCGTCACGATGGCATGAGGATCGCGCTCGCGCACGATCGTCTTGAGGGTATTGAGCTCTCGACGGCTCACGATGACCATAATCACTGGCTTCTCGGCACCCGAATACATGCCAGTCGCCTTAAACTTGGTACAACCACGACCCAGGCCATACATGATATCGGCAGCGATATCAGGGAACTTGTCCGAGATGATGAGTACCATACGGCGTTTGTTGCCACCATCGACCACGGCATCGATCACGTAGCCGCTAATGACCATCGAAAGGCCTGCATACAGTGCGTTTTCGATTGAAAAGACCGGAGCCGATAGCGCGCATACGGCAACATCGATCGCCATGACGGTCGAGCCCACCGGCAGCGAGGTGTTACGCGAGATGATTTGGCCAATCGTGTCCGAGCCGCCGGTGTTGGCGCCGGCGCGCAACACCATGCCGTAACCGATGCCCGTAATAATGCCGCCCCACATGGCAGGGAGCATCAGGTCCGCATCCGCCAGAGGTGCTACAAACGGGGCGAACAGATCGGTAAAGAAGCCCAGCAGCACAAAGCCCGTCGCGGTCTGCACCACGTAGAACATGCCGCCCTCGCGCATAACGACCAACAACAGCAAGGCGTTCATCACGATCGTCTGAATACCAACGGGAAGCGATAGGCCGCGCGCCGCGCCGACCGCCTGGATAATGGTGGCAAGGCCCGTAACGCCACCGGCGGCAAGACCGTTGGGAATCAAAAACAAGTCGGTCGCGATGGCGGCCAAGGCACACCCCAACATGATCTGGGGCAGGTCGTGAAAGAAGTTCATCGAAAGAATGCGCTTGATGTCCAGACGATATGCCATGCTGCCTCCCTCAAAAAAGCGCACCCAAACGGATGCGCTTTGAACTTCTTCTTGTATTCGATTCTACCGATCCGCCGGACAAAAACCACCCCTGCGCAGGGTTTATTCTGGATACAAACCCGTCCAACCGTTGGGCTTGGCATCGGCTTGAAGCCACCCGATGTTTTAGACCTCCGAGCCTTCTGCATCGGCGTTGCCGGTAGCCCAGCGATGGTAGCCAATAACAAACGGGTCCAGGTCGCCATCGTCAAGGACGGCCTCGACATTGCTGGTCTCCACGCCCGTGCGTAAGTCCTTGACCATCTGGTACGGGTAGAGCACGTAGCTGCGAATCTGGTTGCCAAAACCAATCGTGGTCTTGGGTCCGCGGATCTCATCGAGCGCCTCGGCGCGCTTCTCGAGCTCAATCTCGTACAGGCGAGCCTTGAGGATCTGCATGCACGCGGCCTTGTTCTGAATCTGGCTGCGCTCGTTTTGGCAGGTGACCACAATGCCGCTGGGAAAATGCGTCACGCGCACGGCGGAGTCGGTGGTGTTGACGCCCTGACCGCCCGGGCCGCTCGCGTGGTACACGTCCACGCGGATGTCATCGGGACTGATCTCGATGTCGATATCATCGGGTAGCACGGGGATGACCTCGACGCCGGCAAACGTGGTCTGGCGGCGCTTCTTGTCGTCGGTGGGGCTAATGCGAACCAAGCGGTGGACGCCGGCCTCGGCGCGCAGCATGCCAAATGCGTCCTTGCCCTCGACGGTAAAGGTCGCACGGTCAATGCCGATGACCTCGGCCGCGGGACAGTCGTTGATGGTGACCTTCCAGCCGCGACGCTGGCAGTACTTCATGTACATCTTAAAGAGCATGAAGGTCCAGTCCTGGGCCTCCAGACCACCCTGTCCGGGCTTGATGGTCACAATGGCATCGCCGTGATCGAACTCACCGGTAAACCAGCTCGAAAGCTCAAGCTCATCGATGGCACGGGCCAGGCGCTCAGCCGTGGCTGCAGCCTCCTCGCGAAGGGCGGCGGCGTCGGGGTCATCCCCCATCTCCTCGGCAAGCTCCAGCGCGGCGCGGGCATCGGAAAGCTCGCCGCGCGCGGTGTCCACGGCAGCGATATCTTCCTTGGTGCGCGCGATCTCCTCCATGGTGGCACGGGCGGCGTCGGCGTCATCCCAAAAGCCAGGGGCAACACTTTTGGCCTCGAGCTCGAACACGCGGGTACGCTTCTCGTCCAGGTGGAGATACGACTCGACCTCACCGAGCCGGTCCGCAAACGCGTCCAGCTCGGCGGGCGTTACCTCTAAAGCCTCAGCCATTAACGATTCCTGCCGTGGCAGTACTTAAACTTCTTGCCGCTACCGCAGGGGCACGGGTCGTTGCGGCCCACGTTGACGTACGGATCGTCGCTCTCGGACTTGCGATAGGTGGTCACCTTGCCACCGTTGTTGACGGCAGCCGGACCACCCTGGACAGCTGTGCGGGCCTGCACCTGCGCCTGCTTGCGCAGCACCGAGCCGCCGTTGTCACCATCGACCTCGGCAGGACCGGAGAAGTGCGCACCCTCGAGCGCGGGCTCCTCCTTGTGCTCCACGGCACGCGGGGCAGCCTTGATCTCGATGCGCAGAACCGTACGCAGGTAATCCTCGTACATGGTATCGACGAGTATCTGGAACGCGCCGTAGGCCTCGGTCTTGTACTCAACCAGCGGGTCGCGCTGGCCAAAGCCGCGCAGGCCGATGCCGGTCTTGAGGTAGTCCATCTCCTGCAGGTAGTTCATCCAGCGGGTATCGATGACGCGCAGCATGACCTGGGTGTTGAGTTCGCGCATCAGGTCCTCGCCCAAGCGCTCAGCCTTCATGTTGTAGCACTTCTCTACGTAAGCCAGGACATCGGCAGCCAGGGCCTCATAATCCTCGTCGGGGAACTTCGGCGTATCGATGTGGCCGGTGAGCTCCACAACCCACTTGCGCAGGCCCTCCAGGTCGCGCTCGCCATCGTGACTGTCCTTGGTGCAGAACTCCTGCACGCAGCGGTACACGGTGTCGTGCATGACCTCGGTGATGTGGTCGGTCAGGTCCTTGCCGTCCAGAATCTTATTGCGCTCGGCGTAGATGACCTGGCGCTGCTTGTTCATGACGTCGTCGTACTCAAGGACGCTCTTACGCATGGAGAAGTTGATGCTCTCGACCTTGTGCTGGGCGCTCTCGACGGCCTTGGAGATGATCTTGTGCTGGATGGGCATGTCGTCGCCCATGTCGGCCGTGACCATCATCTTGGAGACGCGGTCCATCTTGTCGCCGCCGAACAGGCGCATGAGGTCGTCCTCGAGCGACAGGTAGAACTGGGTCTCGCCTGGATCGCCCTGACGGCCGGAACGGCCGCGCAGCTGGTTGTCGATACGGCGGGACTCATGGCGCTCGGTGCCGATGACGGTCAGGCCGCCGGCGGCAAGCACGCGCTCGCGCTCGGCCTTGCAAGTCTCCTTGGCCTCGGCGTTAAACTGCTCGAGCTGCTCGGGCGTCACATCCTCCATGGTCAGACCCTCGTACTCCAGGCGCTCGCGCACCAGCTCGTCGGGGTTGCCGCCCAGCAGGATGTCGGTACCACGACCGGCCATGTTAGTAGCGATGGTCACGGCGCCGTAGCGTCCGGCCTGGGCAACGATGTGGGCCTCGCGTTCATGGTGCTTGGCGTTGAGGACCTCGTGTGCGATGCCGCGCTTGGTAAGGGCGGCGGACAGCTTCTCGGAACTCTCGATGGAGACGGTGCCCACCAGGACCGGCTGGCCCTTGGCGTGACGTCGCTCGACATCGTCGGCGACGGCGTTGTACTTGGCCTGAATGGTGCGGTACACCAGGTCCTCGTGATCCACACGCTGCACGGGCTTGTTGGAAGGGATGACTTCGACGGGCAGCTTGTAGATCTCGCGGAACTCGGCATCCTCGGTAAGTGCCGTGCCGGTCATGCCGGAGAGCTTGTCATACAGACGGAAGTAGTTCTGCAGGGTGATGGTGGCCAGGGTCTGGTTCTCCTCGCGTACGAGCACGCCCTCTTTGGCCTCGATGGCCTGGTGCAGGCCCTCAGAATAGCGGCGGCCTTCCATAATGCGGCCGGTGAACTCGTCGACGATCTTGACCTCGCCGTTGGTGACCACGTACTGCTTATCGCGGTGGAACATGTACTGGGCCTTCAGCGCCTGCTGCAGGTGGTTGACCAGCTGGCCGGAGAGATCGGCATAGATGTCATCGATACCCAGGCGGCGCTCGATTTTCTTAAGGCCGCGCTCGGTGGCGGCAATGGTGTGCTTGGCCTCGTCCATGACGTAGTCGCCCGTGGGCTCCACGTCCTCGGTGGCGGTGAGCATGTCGTGCGACACGTCCTCGCCGCGCTCAAGGCCACGCACGGCACGCGCGAAGTCCTTGTAGGTACTGGCGGACTTGGTGCCAGCGCCCGAGATGATCAGCGGGGTGCGGGCCTCATCGATCAGGATGGAGTCAACCTCGTCGACGATGGCGTAGTTGTGACCGCGCTGCACGCGCTGCTCGGGACGGGTGACCATGTTGTCGCGCAGGTAATCGAAACCGAACTCGGAGTTGGTGCCGTAGGTGACGTCTGCCTGGTAGGCCGGACGCTTGAGCTCGAGCGGCATGTTGTTCTGGAGCAGACCGACGGTCATGCCCAGGTACTTGTAGATGCGGCCCATCCACTCGGAGTCGCGCTTTGCCAGGTAATCGTTGACGGTAACGACATGCACGCCCTTGCCGGCGATAGCGTTGAGATAGCCGGCCAACGTGGAGACGAGGGTCTTACCTTCGCCGGTCTTCATCTCGGCGATGTGGCCCTCGTGCAGTGCCATGGCGCCAATGAGCTGCACGTCAAAGTGGCGCATACCCATGGTGCGCTTGGAAGCCTCACGCACGGTGGCAAAGGCCTCGGGGAGCATGTCGTCGAGCGACTCGCCGTTGGCGTAACGCTCGCGGAACTTATCGGTCTGGCCGCGGAGCTCCTCCTCGGTCATCTTCTCAAACTGGGGCTCAAGACCGTTGATCTGGTCGACGATCTTGTAGTAGCGCTTAAGGTCCTTATCGGATCCAAAGGACAGCAGCTTTGACATGAATCCCATGTGGTTTTCCTTTTTGGCCATCGCCCACGCCGTGCAGCTGCGGGCGAGTTAAACACAGATGATTGTACTTTAGCCAAACAAGGCGCGGCCTATACGGTCGACCTCGACCGCCACGTAATAACTACGACCAACCTGCCACAATGGGACAGGTTAATTTTGGCAGGTTTTATCTGGGCAAACGCTGCCTCTCTGCCATTTGGTGCAATGGGGGCAGGTTGGTTTGCACCAATAAAAAGAAAAGGGCCGCGCACCCAAATGGATGCACGGCCCTCACGCCATGAATGCGAGTGATTCCGCGGCGAGCTATTTACTCAGCAGCCTCGGTGGTCTCGGCCTCGGCAGCGGCCTCCTCGACGGGAGCCTCTGCGGGAGCCTCGGCGGCCTGCTTGGCAGCCTCCTCGGCAAACTTAGCAGCACGCTTAGCCTTCTCGGCAGCCTTAGCCTCAGCGGCGGCCTTGCGAGCGGCCTCGGCCTCAGCAGCCTTGGCGGCCTTGGCAGCCTTGGCCTCCTCGGCCTTCTTGAGCTGGGCGGCAGCGGCGCCACCGAACTTGTCGGCGAAGCGCTGGACGCGTCCACCGGTGTCGACGAACTTCTGCTGGCCGGTGTAGAACGGGTGGCACTCGTTGCAAAGCTCGACCTTCATCTCGGACACGGTAGCGTGCGTCTTGAAGGTGTTGCCGCAGGAGCACGTCACCGTGCACTCGACATACTGGGGATGGATACCCTGCTTCATGGTAGGACTCCTTATTGGTCAGGCGCTGGTTACCGATCAGCGCATAAGGCGTCTTGGTTTCCGACCAAGACAACAAACTCGGCTATGGTACCACGGCGCCGCGCGTCCCACAAAAGGTTCACGGTCTTTGTGCAACGCGGCGCGACCAACCGCAGCGGACACGCACCCTGTTGCCCCTTCTCCCATGTTGCAGACGTGTAACGCCGCAGTAAGCACACCCCTTTTGGCGCCAGACAGGTACAATGATGAACACTGTACCGTAGCGGAGCGCCCCGCGCGCGCCGCAATCACGCGAAAGGGTTTCCCATGGCCGAGATCTCGTCCTCCCGCATCGTCATCACCGTCCTTGGCAAGAACCGCCCCGGTATCGTCGCCGGCGTCACCCGTGTTCTGGGCGAGGCCAACGTCGACATCCGCGACATTACGCAGTCCATTATCGAGGACATCTTCACCATGACCATGCTGGCCGACACCGCCGAGTCCAAGCTCGACTTCGCCGAGCTGCAGAAGGCCCTGGCCGAGGCCGGCGAGCTTTCGGGCGTCAACGTGTCCATCCAGCGCGAGGATGTCTTTAACTTTATGTACCGCCTGTAGCGAGCAAGCCGCCGGGGATAGCCTGACGCGCGCATGCCCATGCAAGCCACCCCGATGCGGCCCGGAGAGGAGCGCGCATGGCCTACGACGCCAAGAAAATCTATTACCGCTTCGATGACCACTTGAGCCGACTGGTTCTGGATTACGAAGCAAGCCGCCAGATTTCGCCTGAGAGCGAAAGCCTCTACCACGGCCTGCCGACCGACCCTTATGACGAGGGCTTGTTCGAAGAGCACAATGTCAAGCGCGGCCTGCGCAATGCCGACGGCTCGGGCGTGGTCGCGGGCCTCACTCGTATCTCGGATGTGCACGGCTACAACAAGGTCGACGGAAAGGTCGTGCCCGATCAGGGCAAGCTCACGCTTCGCGGCTACAGCATCGAGGATCTGGTCAACAATGCCCAGGCCGAGAATCGCTACGGCTACGAAGAAGTCGCCTATCTGCTTATCACGGGTTCGCTGCCCAACAAGGAAGAGCTCGACGGCTTCTGCGAGCGCCTAGGTGCCTTTAGACATCTGAGCGACGAGTACGTCAAAGAGTTTCCCATGACCACGGTGTCGTCGAGCATCATGAATGTGCTTCAGCGCGCCGTGCTGCTGCTCTACGCCTTCGATGCCGAACCAGACGTGATCACGCCCGAGCACGAAATCGACGTCGCCATTTCCATGCTCGCACGTCTCCCGCGCATCGCCGCCTTCGCACACATGGCCTCGGTCGCCAAGCTTCGCGGCTCCGAGGTTCACGTGCCGCACCCCACGCCCGGCCTCTCCACCGCCGAGACCATCCTACAGGTCCTGCGCGGCGGCATGGCGTTCACCCGCGATGAGGCGATGCTGCTCGACGTTATGCTCATGCTGCATGCCGAGCACGGCGGCGGCAACAACTCCACCTTCGCTTGCCGCGTGCTGTCGTCTTCGGCCACCGACCCGTATTCCGCCTACGCCGCGGCTATCGGCTCGCTCAAGGGCCCGCGCCACGGCGGCGCCAATGCCAAGGTCGTGTCTATGCACGAGGACATCCGCGCGCATGTCTCCAACTGGGAGGACGAGGACGAGGTCGCGGCCTACCTGGGCAAGATCCTCGACAAGCAGGCCTTCGACGGCACGGGCCTCATCTACGGCATGGGCCACGCCGTCTATACGCTCAGCGACCCGCGCGCCGAGGTCTGCCGCCGTTACGCGCGCTCACTGGCAGCCAAGAAGGACTTGGGCGAAGAGTTCGCACTCATCGAGCGTATCGAGCGCCTGGCACCCCAGGTCATGCGCGACCACGGCATGACCAAGCCCATCTGCGCCAACATCGACCTGTACACGGGCTTTATCTACAAGATGCTCGGCGTGCCCGAGACGCTCTTTACGCCGCTATTCGCCGTCGCCCGCATGGCCGGCTGGTCGGCGCACCGCATGGAAGAGCTCTTCTGCGCGCACCGTATCATCCGCCCCGCCTATCGTCCGGTGATCGAGCCGCTGGAGTACAAGCCGCTCGCCGACCGCTAGGACGCGGACCGTTATAGAACTCGAGCGTGGCCAGGGACCCAAGCCCTCGGCCACGCTTTTTATGCCAGTAGAAAGGGCTGCATCAAATGATTGTGTTTTCCGATATGGATGGGACGCTGCTGACGAGCGATAAGCAGATGAGCGATGCCACCTGGACAATGCTCGACGAGCTCGCACGTCGTGGCATCGAGTTTGTTCCCTGCACGGGGCGTCCGCTGTCGGGCATCTTTGAGCCCATTCTCGCCCATCCCGCCGTGCACTACGCAGTCTGCGCCAACGGCGCCAGCGTCTGGCAGCTCGACGACGATGTGCCCACCGACGCCTCGCGCGCCACGTGCATCTTGAGCCGTCCGCTCGATTGCGGCATTGCCCACCGCATCCATCGCATTGCCGCCGGCCACGATGTGACCTTCGATATCTTCGCAGATGGACAGTGTTTCCTCCCCCGTTCGCTTTACGGGCGCCTAGATGAGTTCTGCGGCGGCGATCCCCACATCGCGGCTTCGCTCAAGCGCACACGAACACCGATCGACATGGATATCGACAGCAAGATCGACGAAGTCGAGACGCTCGAACGCATCGCCATGTACTGGCACGACCCGGCCGATCGCGACGCCATCGCGGCGGCGCTCGACACGCTCGGAGGCATTGAGGTCACGCGTTCTTACGCCATGAATATCGAGGTCATGGGCGAGGGCGCCACCAAGGGAACGGCCCTCACGTGGCTGTGTGAGCATCTGGGCGAGCGTCTCGCCGACGCCTGGGCGTTCGGCGACAACATCAACGACATCCCCATGCTGCAG
This sequence comes from uncultured Collinsella sp., assembly GCA_902494085.1. Taxonomy (GTDB): domain Bacteria; phylum Actinomycetota; class Coriobacteriia; order Coriobacteriales; family Coriobacteriaceae; genus Collinsella. Next base: position 82,485 of record CABURU010000001.1, on the reverse strand, counting down.
GCAGCGGGCCATGGCATGGCCATGATCAACGCCGAGCCCGAAGACCGCGAGGCCGCCGACGCCATCACCGAATACGACAACGACCACGACGGCGTCGCCCGCACCATCATGGCCGCCCTCGCCTAGTCACTGGGGACGTTCTTAAACGACTAGTCACTGGGGACACTCTTCGCAAAAAGCTGCAAGGACTGTCCCCCACTGCCGGCAGAAAAAGAACGTCCCCATCTGCCGGATTAGGAGAGACTCTCCAGCACGCGACGGAGCTCACGTTGGACGGCGTGGTCGCGGTTACAACCCACCACGCGATCGGCCACCGCCTTGAGCGCGGGGCGTGCATTTTCCATCGCGCAACCCGTGCCGACAAAGCGAACGATCTCGTAGTCGTTCATCGAGTCGCCAAACGCCATGACCTCGTCGCGCCCAATGTCGTAATGCTCCGCGAGCTGCGCGATGCCCGAGGCCTTCGACACACCGGGCTGCATGGCATCGATCCACGCGTTACCCGAAGGCGCAAAAGTAAAGAGCTGCCCAAGTTCGCGCTGCAGTACGTACGCACTGTCCATAACGGCACCGTCATCGCAAAAGATACTCGCCTTGATGATATTTACACTGGGATCGGGCAGCTCCCAAATGCGCTCGGCATTGGGAAGGTCCTTATCGACCTCACGCACGAACTTGCACTCGTCATCGAGCAGGAAGGACTTGGTTCGGTCAAAAAGCGCAAGATGCAGATTGGGAAACGTCGCGACAGCTTGGGCGAGCCTTCGAATCGCCAGGTGCGAATACACCTCACGGTCTACCATTTTGCCGTCGGCGTAGACCTGGGCGCCGTTAGCGGCGACAAAGTCCATCTTGCCGCGAACGGGCGCAAAGAACTCGCACAGGCGATCGTAGCGACGACCTGACGATGCGGCGAAATGCACACCATGCTCGTGTAGTGCCAGAATCAGTTCGTAGGTCTCGGGAGGCACCTGGCCGTTTTCGTCAAGCAGCGTGCCGTCCATATCGGATGCAATCAGTTTGAACATAGAAAAGCTCCCTTCGGGCTTGTTGGAATCGAACGTGTATCCGATTCCAACGTACCCAAAGGGAGTTCAAATAAGACTCCGCGGGCGTAAACGTTACAAGGACCTGGCAAATAGCTCACACAGGCCAGAGGTCCTACGGCCGCAGCGTCAGGCGACACGCCAAAGAGTGTCGCAGGCGGCTAGTCGTTTAAGAACGTCCCCGATGACTAGTCGGCGTAGGTGAAGGTCGTGACGTCGAACATGCCCTCGGGGCGGATGCGGAGCGTCGGGATGACAGGCAGGGGCAAGAAGATGATGCCCATGATGGGGTCGAGCGGCGGCTCAATACCCATGGCACGCGCCTTGACCATAAAGTCGTCGTGCTGCGCGGCGACGTCCTCGGCCGTGCCTTCGCTCATCAGGCCACCGAGCGCCAGCGGAATGCGCGCCACGACCTCGCCGTTGCGCACCAGCACGTGACCGCCCTGGCCCACGGCCTCAACAGCCGCCATCATATCGGCAGCGTTATCGCCCACGACGCACACGTTGTGCGAATCGTGGCCGATCGTGGAGGCAATGGCACCGCCCGTGATGGTAAAGCCACGCACCCAGCCGCGACCGATGTGCTTGCCGACAAGACCCAGGCCAGCGGGGCCATCGCCGTCGGCGCCCTCGGCCTGCAGCGACACGCCGCGGCCATGGCGCTCGATCAGCATAATGCGGCGCAGGCCCTCGGCGCTCTCGGGGCGAGCCATACCCGTGATGGCCTTGCCCGGCACCACGTCGATCACGGCCTCGCCCGGCTTAAAGGCATAGTCGAACACGTCGAGCGATAGCTTCGGCAGTTTAACGGAAGCACGCAGTTCATCGGCAAGGGCCGCAACCTCGGCCATCTCGGGTGCGATCTCGCCCACAAAGGTGCCGTCCTGCGCCACCAGAGCACCGGCGGCATATACGCGATGCGGAGCCGTGGCAAACGCCAGGTCATTGAGTACCAGCAGGTCGGCCCGCTTGCCCGGGGCGATGGCGCCACGCAGTTCGTGCGGGTCGCGGCAACCGTGGTCCAGGCCAAACGCCTCGGCCGTGGAGAGGGACGCCATGGAGATAGCGACCACGGGGTCGATACCGGCCTCAATCGCCACGCGGCAGGCATTGTCGATCATGCCAGTCGCAAGCGCATCGGAAGGGGCGCGGTCGTCAGTCGCAAAGCAGCAGCGGCGGGCGCGCGCGGGATTCTCCAGCAGCATCGGGAACAAATTGGCCAGGTCGTGGCTGCACGTGCCCTCACGCAGCATCACATACATGCCGCGGGACAGCTTGTCGAGTGCCTCCTCGGGAATCGTCGACTCGTGGTCGGCGATAATGCCCGCTGCGGCATAGGCGTTGAGGTCCTTACCGGCAACGAGCGGCGCATGGCCGTCGACCTGCTTGGACGGCGTCTGGTTGGCAGCATCGATGCGAGCACAGGTCTCGGGGTCGGCCATAAAGACGCCCGGCAGGTTCATCATTTCGCCCAGGCCAAAGACATCGCCCGGATGCTCGGCAAAAAACGCCTGCATATCGGTAGCGGTGATGACGGCACCGGCCTGCTCGTCGGGCAGTGCGGGCACGCACGAAGGCATCATGTACTTGATGGAGATGGGCGCGCGGCGGCCATCCTCGATCATAAAGCGCAGGCCGTCCAGACCGGCAACATTGGCAATCTCGTGGCTGTCGGCAATGGCGGTGGTAGTACCGCGCGTCGCCGCCATGCGCGCATACTCGGCGGGACGGATGTTCGAAGACTCGATATGCAGATGCCCGTCAATAAAACCGGGAGCGAGATAGCGACCCTGGCAGTCGATGACCTCAGTTGCCTCGTAGGTGCCAGCGGCATCGTCGCGACCATCGTAGAGCACGCCGACGATCACACCGTCCTTGACGGCAACGCTACCGGGCGCCACGCGCTGGCCATACACGTCGATGATCTGCGCATTGGTAAACAGCGTGTCAACGGGCACGCGGCCCTCGGCAGCGTCGATCACAGTCCTCATGACCTCAACGGACATACATACTCCTTTAACCGTAGAAAAAGCTGCGGAGCGGACAAACCTTCACCGCAGCAAACCAATAGCCATTGTATGCCCAAAAGAAGGCCGCCGATAACACCCCTTCCGCTTAACGGTAAGCGCCCAAAAGTAGTCGTTGGGTACGTTCTTAAACGACTAGTCATTAAAGAACGTCCCCGATGACTACTTGCGACCAAGGCAACGCCGATGTCTTGGCAACGACAGCGGAAAACCCGCCAGAGCGAGCAAGGTGCCTTGAAACGAGGCTGCATTGACCTTCTGGTCATGCCGCCGAAGTTGAAAGGCAGATTGCCGCGCTGGCGGGTTTGCAGCGTCGACCGGTTACGCGGTTTGGTAAAACCGCGTAACTAAAAGGCCGCAGTCGGAAATCCCGGCTGCGGCCTTGTTGCACTTGTGAGGTCAACTCGCTCGTTAGATCAGCTTGAAGCCCTTGCGCTTGCCCACGGAGAGGGTGTCGCCCAGCTTGAGGGCGCTGGGATCGATGTTGTAGCTCTTGGGAGCCACGGCCTTGCCGTTGATCTTGACGCCGCCGCCGTCGATGTCGCGACGGGCCTGGCCGGCGCTCGCCGAAAGACCCAAATCCTTGAGCAGGCCGGCGAGGTAGATCTGGCCCTCGTCGTTGACGGTCAGCTCAACGTGCTTCTCGGGGAAGTCGGCGAGCTGGCCCTCCTTGAATACGCGGTCGAACTCGGCCTGAGCCTCGTCGCCGGCGCCGGCGCCGTGGTAGGTGTCGCACAGGTCGCGACCCAGAGCGCGCTTGAGCTCGTAGGGGTCGGCAGAACCATCGGCCAGGGCGGCGTCGATCTTGTCGACCTCGGCCGGGGTGAGCGAGCTGGCCAGACGATAGTACTTGCCGATCATCTCGTCGGGGATGGACATGGTCTTGCCAAACATATCCTTGGGAGCGTCGGTCAGGCCGATGTAGTTACCATAGGACTTGGACATCTTGCGCACACCGTCGGTGCCCTCAAGCAGTGGCATGGTGAGCGCAATCTGCGGCTCCATACCCATCTTCTCCATGAGCTCGCGGCCGGCGAGCAGGTTGAAGAGCTGATCGGTGCCGCCCATCTCCACGTCGGCCTTGATCTGCACGGAGTCGAAAGCCTGCATCACGGGATACAGGAACTCATGCAGGGCGATCGGCGTCTGAGACTGGTAGCGCTTGGTAAAGTCATCGCGCTCAAGAATGCGGGCGACGGTGAACTTGGAGCACACCTGCAGCAGACCGGCCAGATCCATCGACAAGATCCAGTCACCGTTGTGCACGATGGTGGTCTTCTCGGGATCCAGGATCTTCATGGCCTGGCTCACATAGGTCTCGGCATTGGCCTCAATCTGCTCCTGCGAAAGCTGCGGACGGGTGGAATTCTTGCCCGAGGGGTCGCCGATCAGCGCGGTGCCGTTGCCGATGATAAGGGTAACGTTGTGGCCCAGGTCCTGGAACTGGCGCATCTTGCGCAGCGGCACGGCGTGGCCCAGGTGCAGGTCGGGGCTGGTGGGGTCGACGCCGAGCTTGATGTTGAGGGGCTCGCCCTTCTCAAGCTTCTTGCGAAGGTCGGCCTCGGGAACGATTTGGGCAGCGCCCGAGGTGATGATACGCATTTGCTCGTCAACAGACAGCATTGGGTATCCTCCTTTTGCTATAGCACCCTCACCGGATACGGCGGTGCTGGAAGTCCATAAACTCTCATATGATAACAAACTGACGCGACGCGGCACCTACGACAGGAAAATCCTCGTCCTGCCGCACGCGTCAACGGCGACCGGCAGACGCGTACCGTCACGTTCAACTAAATAGCGCGTTTGCTGACGGCGCGAGCAGTCGCGGCAACGAACCTGTCCCGTCGCATCGGTAGCGCAGACGCCCTCGGCGGTCAGCAGGCAGTGCTCGCACACCATAAGCTCGGGACGGTCGGCGTCGACAGGGCCCAGAACACCTGGTTCGGCCGTCAGTTCGGCAATACGCCCCGCATCATTGCCGAGCAACTCGGCCGGCAAGTACACCCGCCCCGCACCGAGTCCGCGCAGCCAGGCAAGCGTGGCCCGATTCGCGCAGAACACCGGCGCCGCCACGTCAAACGTCACGCCTAGCTCGCGAGCGATCACCACCTGTCCCAGGTTGCGGCAGACGACGCGCCCGGCACGCTGCATCAGTGAGCGGGTCTGGCCAGCGTCACCCGTGCGGCACACCTCGTCAAGCACCACAACGGCGTCGGACAAATCGAGTTCTCCGCGCGGGTCGGCATCCATCAGCTGCCAAGCAAAAATCATGCGAGTGGGAACCGCGCACTCCACCAACTCCGTCGACGCACCGCCATCCACCGCAACGTCCTCAAAGGGCAGCACCTCAACGGCACGTGCAACGGGCGCAATCGCATTCGCCTCGGCCCGCATGCGCTCCAACACCGCCGCCGACTGATTCAACACGCCGGCGCTGCGAATCAGGTACACCTCGCAGCCCGTGTCCACCTTACGCTTGCAATGCACGACGACGCGCTTCCCCGCTGCGGCATCCACCGGGCAGGGCACCTGCGGCCAGCGCTTGGGCACATCGGGACGCGCGTCGACACCCGGATAGAACCGAATCTCGAGCGTGTCACCCGCCGCCACGGCGGCGTCGAGCTCAACGGTCACCTCTTCGTGGCCCACAGCGACCAAGCGTCCCACGCGCACGCCCTGGTTAATTGCGCGCTCAAAGCTCATAAGCTCGTCGCCCGAACGCCCCCGCAGATACGCGTCGGTAAACCCACGGTTAAACGACCGGCCCAGCTCGCGCTCAAGCTCTTCCACGGCACCGGGGTTCCACGCGCCGTCGCACAGCATATCGAGTGCCCGGCGCCACACCCGCACCACGTTGAATACGTAATCGGGGTTCTTCATGCGCCCCTCGATCTTGAGCGACGCCACGCCAGCATCTACAAGCTCGGGCAGATGCGCAATACCCAGATAGTCGCGCGGACACAGCAGGCGATCTCCCTCGACGGCGACAACGCTCTGTCCCGCCTCGTCCACTAGGTCGTACGCCAGACGGCACGGCTGTGTGCAATCACCGCGCATCGCAGAGCGCCCACGCCGCAGGGCCGAGAACTCGCACGCCCCCGAATATCCGATGCAAATCGCACCGTGGCAGAATACCTCGATGGGCACGCCCGTGGCACATAGCGCCGCAATCTCGTCGACCGTCAGCTCGCGTGCCGTCGTCACGCGCTCAACCCCCAGCTCATCGGTGGCAAGCCGCACGGCACCTTCGCTATGAACGCCCGCCTGCGTGGACAGGTGAATCTCGACCCCGGGAATCGCCGCGCGCAGCGCGCAGGCCAACCCGGCATCGGCGACAATCAGAGCATCGGCGCCCAGCCCCAGCGCATGAGCTCCCAACGCCACCGCGTCGGACAACTCATCGTCAAACACGAACACGTTGAGCGTCACGTACACACGCACGCCATGGGCATGCGCCACGGCGCAGCCGCGCGCAAACTCGTCATCCGTAAAGCCATGGGCGCTCACACGGGCGTTAAAGCCGCCCAACCCCGCATAGATGGCATCGGCACCCGCGGCGATGGCCGCAAGCATCTGGTCGAGCCCGCCCGCCGGCGCCAGCAGCTCGGGCAGCGCCGTGCCGGCAGCATCCAATCCAGTCTCGTATTGTCTGCTCGGCCCCATCGTCCGAATCGCCATCGACAAACTCCTTACCAAGGTATGCATTCACTCTGAAAAATGCCGTCTTCCAGCATACACGAGGCATCGCGCGCCCCGTTTGGTTTATCGTGTAATAACTTATGTCCATCCTGCCCCGACGGCACATCCACCGTCCGGCACGACATACCTGGAGGTCAATATATGGGTCCTCGCCAACGACAGGGACGCAGCCGTTCAAAGACGCATGCCCTGCCCATAATCCTGCTCTCGTTTTTGGGCTTTCTGCTGATTGCGGGCGTGGCATTTGGCATCGGCATGGTCGGCAACGTCAACCGCTGGCTGTCCGATCTGCCCGACTACACCGACGCCAACGCGTATCTGGTGAGCGAGCCCACCGAGATCGTCGACTGCAACGGCAACAAGATCGCGAGCTTCTACACGCAAAACCGCAAGTCCATCACCAAGGACGAGGTCTCCCCCTACGTGCTGCAGGGCACCGTTGACGTCGAGGACGAGCGCTTCTACGAGCACGGCGGTATCGACCTGTGGGGTATCGCGCGTGCTGCGGTGGCAACCCTCGGCGGCGGACACGAAGGCGCCTCGACTATCACCCAGCAGCTGGTGCGCAACACCATCCTGCAGGAGGAGCAGTTCGACTCGACCATCGAGCGTAAAGTGCGCGAGGCCTACATCGCCGTCAAGATGGAGGACATGTACTCCAAAGACGAGATCCTCATGATGTACCTCAACACCATCTATTACGGTCACGGCGCCTACGGTATTGAGGCCGCCGCCGAGACCTACCTGTCCAAGAGCGCCGCCGACCTCACCCTGAGCGAAGCCGCGCTGCTCATCGGCCTTCCCAACTCGCCTTCGCAGTACGACCCCACGGTCAATCCCGACCTGGCACTGTCTCGCCGCAACAAGGTCCTCGACAACATGCTGCGCCTGGGCCACATCACCCAGGAGGAGCACGATGCCGCACAGGCCGAGCCCATCACCCTCAACGTGACCGAGATTTCGGGCAGCGGCGTCGACGTATACTCGCAGCCCTACTTTGTCGCCTATGTTAAGCAGCTGCTGGAGCAGGAGTTCTCGACCGACGTGCTCTTTAAGGGCGGCCTGACCGTCAAGACCACCATCGACCCCACGATGCAGCAGGTGGCAGAGAATGCCGTCCGCGAGCAGCTCGACACGCTCTCACTCGACGGCCTGGACATGGGCATGGTCGTCGTCGACCCCAAGACCGGCTACATCAAGTGCATGGTGGGCGGCTACGACTACAACGCCGACGAGAACCACGTAAACCATGCCACGGCCAAGCGTCCCGTCGGCTCCACCTTCAAGGCCTTTACACTGGCAACTGCCATCCAAAACGGCATGAACCCCAACGTCACCCTCAACTGCAACTCGCCGCTCAAGGCCAAGGGCACCACGACCGAGGTCCAAAACTACGCCAACCATAGCTATGGCAACATCACGCTTAAGCAGGCGACGGCATACTCCTCCAACACCGGCTACATCCAGGTGGCGGAAGCCGTCGGCAACAGCAAGATCATCTCGCTCGTCAAAAAGCTCGGCATCGATCCCGCCAAGGACAACATCGAGGACGTTCCCGTCATGACGCTCGGCACCGGCTCGATCTCGCCGCTCGAGATGGCCGCCGCCTACGCGACGTTTGCCAACGGCGGCTACTATCGCCAGCCGATCGCCATCACCGAGATTGACTCTCGTACCGGTTCGGTGCTGTACCAGCACACCGACAATCCCTCACAGGTGCTTACCGAGGGCGAGGCCGCCGCGGTCACCGATGTTCTGTCCGGCGTCATGCAGGGCGGCGGTACGGGTGCTGCCGGTGCCCTGAGCGTCAACCAGCCCTATGCCGGCAAGACGGGCACCACCGACAACACCACCAACCTGTGGTTCTGCGGCTATACCCCGCAGCTGGCGTGCGCCCTGTGGACCGGCTATTCCGCGGGCGAGATCCCCATCCAAAAATACGGCACAGACCTGCTGGGCGACAGCACCAACCTGCCTGTCTTTAAGCGGTTTATGAACACCGTTCTGACCGGTACCGAGCGCGAGGAGTTTGCGACCGGAACGGCGCCCACCTACAAGAACAACAGCGTCTGGAAGTTCTACGGCACCAACAACTCCAAGAAGACGGAGAACGACGACAAGGACGAGAACGAGGACGAAGAGGAAACCACCACGACGACTACCACGACGACCACGACCACCGAGACCACGGGCGGCGACACCACCGGCGGCACCGGTACGACCGGTGGCTCGACGGGCGGCTCCACTGGTGGTTCGACCGGCGGCGATGGCGGCACGCCTACGCCTACACCCACTCCCGACCCCTCGCCCACGCCTGACGATACGGTCGGCTAGAAATCATCCGGCCATAAGCAACAAGGCCCCCGAGCAGCTTATTGAACTGCTCGGGGGCCTTTTTAGTTTAAAGCGACCTGATGGGCGGTCTTTATACCGGCAAACAAAAAAAGGGGGTACCGGCCAACGTCGATACCCCTTACAAGCCACGATGTCAGCGCGCACAGTGCCGAGCGCACGACCCGCACGCCTACTTGCGAGAATTGCTCAGCTTATTGATCAGCGCCTCGAGACGCTCGCCGTCCTCGGCCGTCTGGGCAATGACCAAAATCGTATCGTTGCCGGCAAGCGAGCCAAGCACATCGGGCAGCTCTGCCGCATCAACAGCGGCGGCGATGCCGGAAGCCGTACCAGGCTGAGCCTTGATCATAACCAGATTATCGGTGCGCAGAACGCCCGTTACGAGCTCGGAAACCATACGCTGCAGGTGCAGGTCCTCTGCCAGAACATAGATGCCCTCAGGGAGCTTACGCAGCCCCATATCGGCAATATCGCGAGAGACAGTCGCCTGCGTGCAATCAAAGCCCATAGCGCGGAGCTCATCGACCAGCACGCGCTGCGTGCGGACGTCCTTATTGCGCACAATATCTCTAATGGCATCCTGGCGCCCATTGCGTTTTTTAGCCATACAAACCCTCTCTCCAAAAGATGGCGGAGACAATCAATCAGTGATTGAATAGTTTAACGCTATTTGAAGGCTTTTGTGTATAAGAACGCATTTCGAAACAATTCTATGCAAATTTGTTTCGAAATGAGCCGTTTAGGCGGTTTTTGCGCCCGTCCGGTTAAGAAAAGCTGCCAGATGCGTACACATCACGCAGCGCGCGGGCTTGGCGCTGGCGATCGGCCCAAACAACAGACCGAGTCCCCGATGGTTATCCTTGAGCGCGGCGACCATCTGACGGGTTCGAGACGCCTCGAGCATATCACGCATGCGGGCGGAACGCTCGATTGACGACACTCCATGCGGGCTCAGACACAAATTCTCGATGCAGGCGACCAGTCCGGCAAAGTAGAACTTTTGGGTTGCCAGCTTGAGCCGACCACCGCTATCTGCTTCCGAGAGTGAGTCCGTAAGCTCGTCGAGCGCCCGGGTGTCATCGGATACCTTGGCATACATGGTGGGATCAAAGGCATCTGTAAGCTTAGGTGCCGCCGCGTGGAAACAAGCGTCGCCGCATCCGGAGACGCGCTGCGCCCGCGAGAGCGAGCACGCCATAAACCCAACTGTGCGAAACGCCTTGTCGTACAAAAGGCATGCCTCAAACAGCGGACGGCTATACATCACGCCAGAGGTCTGAACGACTAGGCCGCCTAAAATCAACTGGGACAGCCCGGTCACCATCGAAGATTTGCTATCAATGGAAATATGAGCAGCATCCAAGACGCGCGAATGGCGCTCTCGATGTGCATCATAGCGGTCGAGCGACACCGTGGGGAGCACTATGTCTGCCGTAGTATCGCACGCGATATCGACCATCTTGGAAAGAGACTGCGGAGCAAACCACTCATCGGCGTTCATGGCGATGATTTGAGAGCCGCGCGAGGCAGCAAAACCGGCACGAAGACAAGCGCCGCGCTTCGCGTCCTCGACGTCAATCAAATCAATATGGATGTCCCTGTCGGCAGCAACTTGAAGCGAATGGCGCACACCGGGCGCAGCATCGCGGCAGACAACGACAATCTGCAAATCGTAGAGGTCTTGGTTCTGGATACTCTCGAGCGCACGCATCGCATAGCTGGGCGAACCTTCTACCACAAGGATCACCGAAAGTCGCGGATGCGAGCCACGTCGAACCAAGTTATCCGTCCTCTCGACAGCAGTGAATCAAACTGTCGTTCATGGTACACCCCGGCAATAAAAGCAATGAAACACCGGTTGTATTGCACGCCAAGAACAGATGTTGCACACGCGCAGCCCACAGATGACAGGTGCCGACGCACGACGCGCCGAGCCCTCCCCTAGTCGAGCACGACAAGCTCGGCGGGATCGTAATCCACGCCCATAAACGTAAGGCCGCAGGCAGGAGCCGTGGGGCCCGCAGCGGTACGGTCGCAAGCATCGATGACCTCGCGCATCCACTCGGGTTCACGGCGATGCATGCCAATCTCGACAAGCGTGCCCACGATCGTGCGGACCATCGAATGCAGAAACGCATTGCCCTCGATGGTAAACGTCAGGATGTCCTCGCCAAACGCAACCTCATGGCCAAACTCGGCACGCATCACGCAGCGGTGCGTGGGCTTGCCCACGGCAGACGCCACCTTGCAAAAGCTCTTGAAGTCCTGCTCGCCCAGCAGCGCGGGACAGGCCGCAGACATCGCCTCAACATCCAATGGGTAGCGATGCCACCACACCGCACCGCGCGAAAGCACAGGGCGCGCGTCGCGATCGGCAATACGGTACGTATACGTACGGGAACGCGCATCAAAGCGTGCAGAAAAGCCTTTACGGGCCTTGTAGACCTCGTTTATGGCGATATCTTTGGGCAGGAGGGCATCCATAGCCCTCAGCCACCTACGGCGCGTCAAAGCCAACTCAGCGTCCGTTACGGGCACGCTGATAAACTGTGCCACCGCATGCACGCCGGCATCGGTACGTCCCGCACACGTCAGGTCGATCGGACGGCGCAGGAGCGTCTCAATAGCTCGACGTAGCTCACCCGCAACCGTCGTCTGTCCCGGCTGCACGGCAAATCCGCTATACGACGAACCATCATAGGCCACGCGAAATACGAGCGTGGCGTCAAGCTCGGAAATCGAATTGAAATCAGACGGCGCAGTCATGGGCGCTCCCAACAAACAAGCAACGGTATCGCGACAAAAAAAGAGGGGTACGCGAACGTACCCCTCGAATATAGCCTATGCAGACGGATTGTCTACTCAGCGGTCTCCTCAGCAGGAGCCTCCTCGGCAGCCTCGACCTTCTTGGGAGCAGCGGCCTTCTTGGGGGCCGGAGCAGCCTTCTTAGCCTTAGGCGTGCAAGGCTCGGTGACGAGCTCCATGATAACGATGGGAGCGTTGTCGCCCTTGCGGTTACCGAGCTTCATGATGCGGGTGTAACCGCCGTTGCGGTCCTGCCACATGCCCTGAGCAGCCTTGTCGAAGATCTCGGCAACGAGCTGCTTATCGCCGAGCTTGGCGATAGCCAGACGACGAGAGTGCAGGTCGCCCTTCTTGGCCCAGGTGATGATCGGATCGACGACCGAACGCAGCGCCTTAGCGCGGGTCTCGGTGGTCTTGATGCGGTCGTTCTCGAAGAGGGCCTTAGCAAGGCTCTTCTTCATGGCCTTGGTGTGGCTCGCATCGGTGCCGAGCTTCAGGCCCTTCTTAACGTTATGACGCATGGTCTAGTTTCTCCTCAAATATGCGAAGCATTAAGCCTTCAGGCTCAGGCCCATGGACTCAAGCTTGTCCTTCACTTCCTCGATCGACTTAACACCGAAGTTACGGATGTTGAGCAGATCGTTCTCCGAGAACTCAACGAGCTGACGGACCGAGTGAATGCTGGCGCGCTTAAGGCAGTTGTAAGAACGGACGGAAAGGTCCAGATCCTCGATCTGCTTGTCCAGCTCAGCGTTGTCGTTGGTGACCTCGGGAGCGAAGATCGAAGCCTCCTCCTCGACCTCGGGGGTCTCGGCAAGGTTCATAAAGGCAGCCATATGCTGGTTAATGATATTGGCAGCCTGGACCACGGCGTCGCGCGGGGCGATGGAGCCGTTGGTCTCGATCTCGAGGACAAGGCGGTCGTAGTCGGTGTGCTGACCGACACGGCAAGCCTCAACGAGCTTGGCGCAACGGGAAACCGGCGAGTACAGCGAGTCGACGTGGATCACACCGATGGGATCGTTGTCGCGTTTGTTGGCCTCGCCAGAAACATAGCCGCGGCCATAGCCGATGCGCATGCTCATGGTGAGATGGCCACCCTCGGTGAGCGTAGCGATGTGCTGCTCGGGGTTGACCAGCTCAAACTCGGACGGAATAAAGAAGTCCGCACCGGTGACCTCGCAGGGGCCGTCAACCGAAATGGTGGCGGTCGCCTCGTCGGTCGTGCCGAGAGCCCTGAAGACAAGACCCTTGACATTCAGGACGATGTCGGTGACATCCTCGACCATGTTAGGGATGGTCATGAACTCGTGCTGCGCGCCATCGATCTGAATAGCCTCGACGGCGGCACCCTCGAGCGAGGACAGAAGAACGCGACGAAGGGAGTTACCCAGCGTATCGCCGTAGCCACGCTCGAGCGGCTCGACGGAGACACGAGCAGACGTCTCGTTGATCTCTTCGACCTGAACCTGAGGCCTAATGAATTCTGACATGTATTACCTCCAGCCTCAGCAGCCCGGATGGACTACTTAGAGTAGAGCTCGACGATGAGCTGCTCGTTGATATCACCGCTGATCTGCTCACGCGTCGGCAGAGCGAGCACGTTACCAGACAGCTTCTCGATATCGACCTCGAGCCAGCCAGGGACCTCAAAGCGCTCGGAGGAAATCAGAGCCTCCTTGATGGGGAGGAGGTCACGGAACTTCTCGCCGACAGCGACGACGTCGCCGGCCTTGACGCGGTAGGACGGGATGTCCACGCGCTTGCCGTTCACGGTGAAGTGACCGTGACGGACGGACTGACGAGCCTCTTTGCGGGTGCGGGCGAAGCCAAGACGGAAGACGACGTTGTCGAGGCGAGACTCAAGAATGATCATGAGGTTCTCACCGGTGACGCCGTTCATCTTACGGGCCTTGTTGAAGTAGCCGTGGAACTGCTTCTCCAGAACGCCATAGATGAACTTGACCTTCTGCTTCTCGCGCAGCTGCATGCCGTACTCAGATTCCTTGCGACGGCGCTTGGGCTGACGGATAGATTCCTTCTTGCTGCTGTAACCGAGCTCAGCGGGATCGATCCCGAGCTGACGGCAGCGCTTAAGAACAGGAGTCCTGTCGATTGCCATATTGATACGATCCTTTCAGTTACACGCGGCGACGCTTCTTGGGGCGGCAGCCGTTGTGCGGAATGGGGGTCTTGTCCTGGATGCTCGAGACCTCGAGGCCAGCAGCCTGGAGGGAGCGGATGGCGGTCTCACGACCGGAGCCGGGGCCCTTGACGAAGACGGAAACCTTCTTCATACCGTGCTCCATGGCCTGCTTGGCAGCAGCCTCGGCAGCCATCTGGGCAGCGAACGGCGTGGACTTACGGGAGCCCTTGAAGCCCACCTGGCCAGCCGACTTCCAGGAAATGACGTTGCCCTGGGGATCGGTGATCGAAACGATCGTGTTGTTGAACGTAGAACGAATGTGAGCCTGGCCCACGGAAATGTTCTTACGGTCCGCGCGCTTCAGACGGGCAGCGCGAACGTTCTTCTTAGCAGTAGCCATCTATCTAGCGCTCCTTATTTCTTCTTCTTAGCACCGATCTGACGCTTCGGGCCCTTGCGGGTACGAGCGTTAGTGTGGGTGCGCTGGCCGCGGACCGGGAGGCCCTTGCGGTGACGAAGGCCGCGGTTGCAGCCGATGTCCATAAGGCGCTTGACGTTCTGGTTGCGCTCACGGCGGAGGTCGCCCTCAACCATGATCTGATTCTTATCGATATAATCGCGGATGGCGTTAACCTCATCCTCGGTGAGGTCCTTAACGCGCGTATCCACGTTAACGTTGCACTCGACGCAAATCTTCGTCGCAGTGGTGCGGCCGATGCCGTAAATATAGGTCAGACCGATCTCAACGCGCTTCTCACGCGGGAGGTCGACACCATTAATACGGGCCAACGTAGTCTCCTCTCTTAACCCTGACGCTGCTTATGACGGGGGTTCTCGCAAATGACGAGGACCTTGCCATGGCGCCTAATGATTTTGCACTTATCGCACATCTTCTTGACCGAAGGACGTACCTTCATCGTTCTTCCTTTCGGTAGCGCTCAAACTACTTCCCTACTATCTACTCGCCCAGCCGCAGGCGTTTAAAACTATGGCTGGTCTTCACACGCAAACCGACCGTAGGTTGAGCTAAGCCTGCAGTCGGAAAAGAGCGTGTATGCGTGTCGCTATTTATAGCGATAGGTGATGCGACCGCGGGTCAGGTCGTACGGGGAAAGCTCCACGACAACCCTGTCACCGGGGAGAATGCGGATGTAATTCATTCGGATCTTGCCAGAAATGTTGCACAGAACCGAATGACCGTTCTCGAGCTCGACCTTAAACATGGCGTTGGGCAGCGGCTCCTTTACCGTACCCTCGAGCTCAATTGCGTCTTCCTTCTTCACAAGCAATCATCTTTCTCTAGAAAACGACAGCGATTGAGTATTCTACAATACGCATGCACGTATCGTAATATCTTCGTAATGGCTCCACAACTACGTGGAACTTGTTACATTTCTCCGCCCTGCAAGGGACACCAAGCACCTTGGGCATCGGTGGTAAGAATCACCGGACCGTCATTGGTAATGGCGACGGTGTTCTCATAATGCGCGGCGGGCAGGTGGTCGTTGGTCGTAACGATCCAACCATCGGAGCCCGTGCTCACATGATTGGAACCCATCGTAACCATCGGCTCGATGGCGATGACCATACCGGCCTGAAGGCGAACGCCTCTCCCCTTCTTTCCATAATTTGGAACGTTGGGGTCCTCGTGCATCACGCGGCCAATACCATGCCCCACGTAATCCCGAAGCACGCCGTAACCGTGAGACTCGGCGAGAGACTGAACGGCATAGCCGACGTCCCCGATATGGTTACCGGGAACAGCCTGCTCGATGGCGGCCTTTAGGCAATCGCGCGTAACCTCGCACAGGGCCTTGGCCTCGGGCGTGGGGGTGCCGACGAAAAACGTCCAAGCATTATCGCCAACCCAACCGTCAACGACGGCTCCCGTATCGATGGAGATGATATCGCCATCGCGCAGGATCATGTCAGGGTTGGGAATACCGTGAACCACGGCATCGTTGATCGATGCGCAAATGGTCCCCGGGAACCCGCCGTAACCCTTAAAGGCAGGGGTGCCGCCATGCATGCGGATAATCTGCTCCGCAAGCTGATCGAGTTCGAAAGTCGACACGCCGGGGCGAACCATGGCTCCAACGTGGCGGAGCGCCATCTTAGATAGCGCTCCTGCCTTCTTCATCTGCTCAATTTGCGTTGCAGACTTAATCTTGATCATAGACCGAGAGCCTCTTTGACATCCCCGTACACGGTCTCGCGAGCCTGGTCACCGTTGACCGACTTGAGCAGACCCTGGCCACGATAGTAGTCGACGAGCGGGCTCGTGGACTTCTCGTAGACGTCGAGACGGTTCTTGATGGTCTCCGGCTTGTCGTCGTCGCGCTGATACATCTCGCCGCCGCACTTGGGGCAGGTGGCATCGGCAGCGGTGCCGGTGTAACCGCAGGCGCGGCAGGTGCGACGAGAAGACAGGCGATCGATGATGACCTCGGGGGCCACATCGACCAGAAGGGCGCAGTCGATCTCGCGACCCATAGCGGAGAGCTCGGAATCGAGCGTTACGGCCTGGGCGGTGTTGCGCGGGAAGCCGTCGAGGATGAAGCCCTGCTGGGCGTCATCGGCGGCAAGGCGCTCCTTGACAAGGTCGATCACGAGCTGGTCGGGAACGAGCTCGCCAGCGTCCATGTACTTCTTAGCCTGAATACCAAGCTCGGTGCCACCCTTGACGGCAGCACGCAGCAGGTCGCCCGTGGAAATATGGGCGACGCCAAACTCGGCGACGAGCTCCTGTGCGACGGTGCCCTTACCGGCACCCGGAGCTCCGAGCAATACGAGGTTCATGAGCAATCCTCCTCTAGCCTATTTAAAGAATCCATCGTAATCATACATCTTGATCTGGCCTTCGAGCTTATCGACCGTGTCGAGCACGACGCCGACCATGATGAGGATGGACGTGCCGCCAAATGCCTGGATCAGATGGTTACCCGTGAAGGAAAAGATGATCGAAGGCACGATGGCGATGAGCGCCAAAAAGACAGCGCTGGGAAGCGTAATCTTGTTGAGCGCGTTCTTGATGTAGGCCGCGGTAGCCCTACCCGGACGGACGCCCGGAATAAAGCCGCCCTGCTTCTTAAGGTTGTCGGCCGTGTCATCGGGGTTGAACACCATGGAGGTGTAGAAGTACGCGAAGAACACGATGAGGACAACGTTAAGCACCCAGTTGAGCCAACCGGTCGAAAGCGCAGAAGCGACTGCCTGAATCCAGCCGATGCCGGGGAAGAACACGGCAATCTGAGCCGGGAAGTACAGCAGCGCCGAAGCGAAGATGATCGGCACAACACCCGCGGTGTTGACCTTGATGGGCAGGTAGGTGGTCTGGCCACCCATCATGCGACGGCCCACGACGCGCTTAGCGTAGGAGACCGGAATGCGGCGCTGGCCGCGCTCAAGGAAAACAATCAGCGGGATAACCAGCAGGATGATGGCGCAGATGATCACCATGGTGATGATGCCGCCGGCATTGCCCTCGGTGCTGGAGAAGATAGCCTGCGGCAGACCGGCCATGATGTTCGCGAAGATGATCAGCGACATGCCATTGCCGATACCGCGCTGGGTGATGAGCTCACCAATCCACATGATCAGCATGGCGCCCGCAGTGAGCGTACCAACGATCATGAGGTCGAAGATGATCTCGGGAGCGCCGGCGCCATTAAAGCTGATGCCGAAGCTCTTAAAGAGGAAGAGGTAACCCACGGAGTTGAGGATTGCCAGAGCCAGGGTGAGGTAACGCGAATACTGCGTAATCTTGGTCTGACCGACCTCGCCCTCGCGGGCAAGCTCATGCAGGGAAGGCACGACGGCCTGGAGCATCTGGAGGATGATCGAGCTGGTGATGTAAGGCATGATGCCAAGCGAAAACACCGACACATAGCTCAAAGCGCCGCCAGAGAAAAGATTCAGGAGGGCCATAGCACCTGCGGCGACCGAATTGTTATCGGTCGAGAAAAGGCCCAGCATCCCCTGGAAGGGAATGCCGGGCACAGGAACGTGCGCACCAATGCGGTACACGACGAGCATAGCTATGGTAAAAAGAATCTTTTCGCGCAATTCTTTGATGCGGAAAGCATTCTTAAGACCATTTAGCACGGCAGCTCGACCTTTCCGCCGGCGGCCTCGATCTTGGCCTGCGCAGAAGCGCTGACCTTGTCGACCTTGACCGTGAACTTCTTGGTGAGCTCACCATTGCCGAGCACCTTGACGGGCTCGAACTCGCTCTTGGTGATGCGAGCGGCCTTAAGAGCGGCACCGTCGATCACAGCGCCGTCCTCGAACTTGCGCTCGAGACGCTCAACGTTAACAGCGGTGTACTCGATACGACGGGGGTTGCGGAAGCCCGGAAGCTTGGGCAGGCGCATAGCCAGCGGAGTCTGGCCACCCTCGAAGCCGGCACCCTTGGTGCCGCCAGAGCGGGAACCCTGGCCCTTCTGACCGCGGCCAGAAGTGGTGCCGTGACCCGAAGAATTGCCACGGCCGACGCGCTTGTGGTTCTTGGTGGAACCGGGCGCGGGAGTAAGATCGTGAAGCTGCATTTGCTACTCCTCTACAATCTCGACAAGGTGCTTGACCTTGAAGATCATGCCGCGGACGGACTCGTTGTCAGCAATCTCGCGAACCTCGCGGATCCTGTGGAGACCGAGGGCACGGACAGTACGGACCTGGTCCTGCTTGCAACCGTTGGTGCTGCGGACCTGCTTGATCTTGATGGTGTCAGCCATGCTTAGTTCTCCTTACCGACGAACATCTCGGAGACCGTCAGGCCACGGCGAGCCGCGACGTCCTCAGGGCTGGAGAGCTCCTTGAGGCCCTCGACGGCAGCCTTGATGATGTTGAGGCCGTTGTCGGTACCGAGGGACTTGGACAGGACGTTCTTGATGCCAGCAAGCTCGAAGAGGGGACGCACAGCGCCGCCGGCGATAACGCCGGTACCCTCGACAGCGGGCTTGATGATGATGCGGCCGGCACCAAAGTGACCGAGAACCTCGTGTGGAATGGTGCCCTGATCGGTCACCGGCACGTGGAACATGTTCTTCTTGGCATCGAGAGACGCCTTGGAGATGGCCATGGGCACCTCAGCGGACTTGCCCATGCCAACGCCGACGTTGCCCTTGCCGTCGCCAACGACGACGAGAGCGACGAGGCTCATGCGACGACCACCCTTGACGGTCTTCGACACGCGGTTGATGTAAACGACGCGCTCCTCGAACTCGGAGGCCTCGCGCTGCTGCTTCTGATTACGAGCCATGTGCTACATACCTCCTAGAACTCGAGACCGGCGGCACGAGCACCGTCGGCGAGGGCCTTGACGCGGCCATGGTAGATACGGCCACCGCGATCGAAGGCGACCTTGGTGATGCCGGCCTCGATGGCGCGCTTGCCAACGAGCTGACCGACCTTCTCCGCAGCCTCCTTGTTCGAGGTGTGGGTGCCCTTGAACTCGGCCTCGAGGGTCGAGGCAGAGACGAGCGTCAGGCTGGAGCCCTTGCTGTCGTCGATGATCTGGGCATAGATGTTGGCGTTAGTACGGGTCACGCGAAGACGCGGACGCTCGGAGGTACCCGAGACCTTGCCGCGAACACGACGCTGACGACGCTTGAGGCCTTCCAGCTTCGCCTTATGCTTGTTCATACGTAAACTCCTAAAAAGGTTGATCTTGCCAGCACCTGACGGGGTGCTGGTCTTATGCGAGTGAGTCGGTTACGACTACTTGGCGGCCTTACCCAGCTTGCGGCGGATGTGCTCGCCAACGTAGTGGATACCCTTGCCCTTGTAAGGCTCGGGAGGACGATGGCCGCGGATCTCAGCGGCGATCTGACCGACCTGCTGCTTGTTGATACCCTTGACGTTCACGTGGGTGTTGTCGGGAACCTCGAAGGTGATGCCCTCGGGAGCCTCGACGATCACGGGGTGCGAGAAGCCGAGGGAGAACTCGAGGTTCTTGCCCTTCTGCTGCACGCGGTAACCGACGCCGGCGAGCTCGAGCTTCTTCTCGAAGCCCTCGGAAACGCCAACAACCATGTTGTGGATGAGGGCACGGGTGAGGCCGTGGCGGGCACGGGTCTCACGCTCGTCGTCGGGACGGGAAACGGTGAGGACGTTGTCCTCGACGTTGATAGCGAGCTTCTCAAAGACATCGAGCTCGAGCTGGCCCTTGGGGCCCTTGACGACAACGTTGTTGCCGTTGACTGCCACTTCGACTCCGGCGGGAATCTGGACAGGCTTATTACCGATACGAGACACGGTGATCTCCTTTCCTTCTACCTACCGAGCGAATTACCAGACGTAAGCGATGATCTCGCCGCCGACGTTGTGCTTGCGAGCATCGCGGTCGGTCATGACGCCATGGCTGGTGGAAATAATGGCGGTACCAAGGCCACCGCGGACGCGGGGCATGTCGGCAACGCCAGTGTACTTACGCAGGCCCGGCTTGGAAATGCGGCGGATGCCGTTGATGACCTTAGCCTTCTTGGGACCATACTTAAGCGTGATGTGCAGAGTCTTCTGGGGAACGGTGTCCTCGACATCGTAGCCCTCGATGTAGCCCTCCTCGTGCAGAACACGAGCGATCTCGACGAGCTTCTTGCTGCTCGGCATGGAGACCGTGGCCTTGTTCACAGAGTTAGCGTTACGGATGCGCGTAAGCATATCTGCGATCGGGTCTGTAAGGTTCATACAGATTCTCCTTCGTTCTTGATGAACACGTGCTCTTGGTTCTTCGCCGCCCTTAACGGCAAAGCCTAACTAGCGCGTTTTCCCTGTTCCAAACGGATGCTTGAAACGCTGGTAGTGACTTACCAGCTGGCCTTCTTAACGCCGGGAAGCTCGCCCTTGAGTGCAAGCTCGCGGAAGCAGACACGGCACAGGCCGAACTTGCGGTACACAGAGTGCGGACGGCCGCAGCGCTGGCAGCGCGTGTACTCACGAGTAGAGAACTTCTGCTTGCGATTGCACTTGACGATCATCGATGTCTTAGCCACTTATATCCTCCTCACATAGAGTATTGTTCGCCCCAAGCGCCGCCCCCTTGTGGGAACGGCGCTTATAGGGCAGGTGAACCTATTTCTTGAACGGGAAACCGAAGGCGTCCAGAAGGGCCTTGGCCTCCTCATCGGTGTTGGCGGTGGTCACGAAAGTGATGTCCATACCACGCTGGTGATCGACGGAGTCGAAGTCGATCTCGGGGAAGATGAGCTGCTCGGTGACGCCCATGGAGAAGTTACCACGGCCGTCGAAGCTCTTGGCGGAGATGCCGCGGAAGTCGCGGATACGGGGGATCGCGACGGAGGTCAGACGATCGAAGAACTCCCACATACGGTCGCCACGCAGGGTAACCTTGCAGCCGATCGGCATACCAGCGCGCAGGCGGAAGGTAGCGATGGACTTGCGGGCACGGGTGATCATCGGCTGCTGGCCGGTGATGGCGCGCAGGTCGCGCACGGCACCGTCGATGGCCTTGGAATCGGTAGCGGCCTCGCCGACACCCATGTTCACGACGATCTTCTCAAACTTAGGGATCATCATGACGTTCTCGTACTGGAACTTGTCCTGAAGCTGCTGCTTGACCTCGTTGTTGTACTTGGTCTTCAGACGCGGCACATACTTCTCTTCTGCCATTGTTCACTCCTTCTTGGGGTTTTAAGCACGGGGCGTGGCCACGATGGGTTGTCCTCGTGCCTCCTGGCTGCATCCGCGCCGCTCATGGCATTTCGCGGTTTGGACTCGACGCAGCAGGAGCCGACAAAACAATCGGTACTATACGCGCATCGGGAGCATATTTCCAGAAAAACCTCGTCTGCCTGCACAACTCCACAACTCCCCCGCACAAATGGATCCCAAAAAGCAGTTGCGGTGAAATAGTTCCTGGCCGACCGCCCGTCGGGCCCATCTAGGAACTATTTCACCGCAACTTATTGATGGGGATGAGATTAGCGCTTGCGGGGGACGAGTTTGGTGCGGCGCAGGTGGATCATCTCGGCGGCGATGGAGATGGCGATCTCCTCGGGGTCCTCGGCCTGAATGGCAACGCCGATCGGCAGGTGCAGCTCGTCGATCTGGTCCTGCGTAAAGCCCTCCTGCTCCAGGCGGGCGCGCACAAAGGCCGTCTTACGGCGCGAGCCCAAGCAGCCCAGATAGGCGGGTTTGGCGCGCATGGCCTGAATCACCACGTCGATATCGGACTTGTGGCCTGCCGTGGCCACAACCACCAAGTCGCGCGGGCCGATGGGGCACTGCTCGCCCAGGTTCTTGTAATCGACCAGACGACGGTCATAGACCCCGGGCACCCATTCGGGCGTCAGCGTGCCGGGGCGGTCGTCGCAAGCCACGACGGCAAAGCCCGCCGCCGTGAGCACGCGCGCCGTCGCGGCGCCCACGTGTCCGCAGCCAAAGATGTAGGTCAGGCCCTCGGGGCAGAGCGTCTCGATGTGCGCCGGGGGAATCTCGGAGGCGGCGTTGGTGTAGGTGACCTTACTCCCCTCCTCCACCAGCGAAAGCTCGGGGCAGCCGGCAATGGTATGGCGCGATGTCTCGCCATGGTACTCGACCACATCGCCCTCGAGGGCCTGAATGACAAACGGTTCAAAGTCGATGACGAAGTCGCCAATGCGTCGATACGCCAAGACGTCGGCAACCGACTGGAACAACGGCACCTGCGATACATCCAGATGCAGATAGCACAGGCAGATGGCTCCGCCGCAGATCATGCCGGTATCGGAGTTCTCGCCGCCCATGGTGTAGCGGACCAGACGCGACTGCTCTGCGGCCAGCAGCTCGCGTGCCTCGTCCAGCGCAAAAAGCTCGATCTTGCCGCCGCCGATGGTGCCCGCTTGGCTACCATCGGCAAAGACGGCCATCCAGGCGCCCACGCCACGCGGCGATGACCCTGCCGTGCCGGCAACTACCACCAGCTCGCACGTCTTACCAGCCTTCAGAGCGCCAAGCGCAGCATTCACCACATCGAGCTTTTCCATTGCAATTTCCTATCCCTGGAATACACCAGTGAGCATGGCGAGCGCCTCGAGTACGCCGCCGCCGACCGACGTCGCCTTGTCCGAAATATAGTTGATATAGCTGGCATCGCCGCGCGGGTCGACGTCGGCGCACTTAAAGCCCTCGGTCACCTGAACGCCGTCGGCCAAAAGGCCGCGCAAGCAGCCGTCAATCTGTGTGGCCATGGGAGTATCGCCCGCGTAGCCAATCACGTCTCCAGCGCTCACGATGTCGCCGATTGCGCGGTCGGACCGAAACACGCCGGCGGCGGGGCTGTGGATAACACGCTCTTTGCCATAGCCAGCGATAATGCCCGGCACGCCCGTGTTGGGCTGGGGTGAACCTTGGGTAATGACACGGCCCAGGAAATGCCCGCGCATGGTCTCGACCACGGCGTCGCAATCGACCGGCGCGGTAAAGCCCGGCCCCACGGCGATGACGGTAGGCGCCATGTCGCGCGTGGTGCCCAGGTTGCGCTTGGCCAAAATCGCGTCGACCACAGCCGCGGGTTTAAGCTCATCGAGCATCTTGGCCTGAGGGTCCACCACCACGGCGACATCCCCCGCTTGGGTAATCTCGAGCGCCTCTGCCGGCGTCTGCGCCAAGCGAGCGCGAATGCCCTCGACCTGGACCTCGCCCAAGCGAATGGCCTCGCAAAAACTGATTGTGCGGCGGATGCACGTGGGAACCGCGATATCGGCCATAACGACCGACACGCCGGCACGCACCAAGCGAGCGGCGACACCCGTGGCGATATCGCCGGCGCCGCGAACATAAACGAGCATTCCCGGGGCACCTCCCTGTGCTACGGTTTGAGCAGAGCAAAAGCGGTTCGACCGCTACTCTGATGATTATTTATTATCACAGTATTATACGGCGGTGAACAGATGGAAACGGTTAGCGGCAATCTTGCCTCGGCGCTCAGGATCAAACCAGGCATTACCGCGATTATCGGCAGCGGTGGCAAGTCGACGTTGCTCAAAACGCTGGGTCTTGAGCTCATGCGCGCTGGCGGCCGCGTGCTCCTCTGCACCACCACGCATATGTTCCCCGTCGCCGGCGTGCCATGGGACGGGTCGAACCGTCGCCCGGACGCCGTACCTTGGAAGCCGGGCGCCTCGCATGTCCCCGGTTGCACCTGCGAGGCCTGCGCGGGGCTTGTGCGGGGAAGCATCTGCCAGGCGGGCGTCTTGGACCCCCAGACGGGCAAGCTCTCCTCCCCTGCCGAGCCGCTCGACCAGCTGGCGCAGCGCTTTGACTACGTCCTGGCCGAGGCGGACGGCAGCAAGCGGCTCCCGCTCAAGGCGCACGCCGCCTGGGAGCCGGTGATTCCCTCTGGCACGGCCAACATCGTCTGGATCGTCGGCGCCTCAGGGCTCGGCAAGCCCATCAACGAAGCCGTCCACCGCCCCGAGCTCTTTTGCGAGCGTTGCGGCTGCGAGCCCACCGACACTGCCACCCCAGAGCGCGTCGCCATGGTGCTCAATGCCGAGCTGCAGGCGCTGAAGCTCGGCACCGCACACGTCATGCTCAACCAAGTCGACACGCTCAGCGACCCCACGATAGCCGACCGCTTCGAGGCAGCCCTCGGCCGCCCCCTCATCGCCACCAGCCTCAAGTAGCCGGCCCCATCTCGTCAGTTGCGGTGAAATACGGACTGTTTGGCCGCCAAACGGCCGCAAACAGTCCGTATTTCACCGCAACTGCGGAGGGGAATCCGGTGATCTTCCTGTTAGCGGGGGACGTAGCGGCCGGGTTGGGCTCCGGTGGGCTCGCCATCGCGCGCTACCAGCACACCGTTGACGTAGACGGCCTTGGCGCGACCATGCGCCTCAAAACCCTCGAGCGGCGTGTAGTCCACGGCCTGATGCTGCGTCGCCGCGCTAATGGTCCAGCGCGCCTTGGGATCCCACACGCACACGTCAGCATCGGAGCCCTCGGCAAGACATCCCTTGCGCGGATACATGCCAAAGACGCGCGCCGGGTTCTCGCTCATCAAGCGGCAGAGGTCCTCGGGTCCCAGCTGTCCCTCAAAACTCGTGGCAATCGCGACGGGACGATGCTCCACGCCGGGCCCGCCGTTGGGAATCGCGCGGAAATCGTCGCGCCCGCGGTCCTTTTGCCCGTGCAGGTTAAAGCTACAATGATCGGTCGCAATCGTATCGATCTCGCCGGCCACAAGCGCCTCGCGCAGCGCGGCACGGTCGCCGGCATGGCGCAGCGGCGGACTCATCACATACTTGGCACCCGCAAAGCCGTCCTCGCCCTGCTCCAAGTAGCAAGTATCGTCGAGCATCAAATACTGAGGGCAGGTCTCGACATAGATATTCTTCTGCCCGCGCGCTTTGGCAACACGGATGGCCTCGAGCCCCAGCTTGGTCGAAAGGTGCACCACGTTGACCGGAGCGTCCCCGGCCAAGTGAGCCAGATACAGCAGGCGGCTCACGGCCTCGGCCTCACACACGTCCGGACGGCTGAGCGCATGCCCCTCGGGTCCATGAATCCCCTGCTCGTACACGCGCTTCTGAAGTTCATTCACCAGCGTGCCGTTCTCGCAATGCACGCACAGGATACCGCCCAGGTGCTTGAGCTCCTCCAGCACCTCGAGTGTCTCGGCATCGTCCAAGCGCAGGTGGTCGTAGGCAAAGTAGGTCTTAAACGACGATACGCCCGCCTCGCGCATAGCCGCGAGATCGGCGCGGTTGCGCTCATTCCACTCGGCGAGTGCCATATGAAAGGCGTAGTTGGCCGTGCAGGTTCCGTCGGCACGGCGATGCCACTCGGCAAGGGCGTCGGGCATGGTCACGCCGCGATCGGCCGTCGCGTAGTCCACGATGGTCGTCGTACCGCCGCAGGCAGCCGCACGCGTGCCGGTTTCAAAGCTATCGGCTGTCCAATCCATGCCAGTCCAGCACTGCATGTGCGTGTGGCCGTCGATAAAGCCGGGGAACACCCAACAGTCCGTGGCGTCCTGGACGGTATCGTCCTCGCCCGGCTCAATCGCCGCGGCAATCCGCACGATCTTGTCGCCCTCCATGGCAAGATCGGCGCGGCGAAGCCCCTGTGGCGTCACGAGCGCGCCGTTTTTGATGATGATCATGTTGCTCCTTATCGATTCATACAGTTGGCCACGCGATCAAAATACGAGCAGGCCGCGATATGCTCCGCTATGCGTCGCTGTCCCTTGACGGTATCGACGTCCCACAGCTCGTAGGCACGCGCCTCGACCAGCACCACGTCGGTACGGTCCTTGAGAATCGAACCGCCGCCGTCCTTGCCCTCAAGACACATAAGTGCATCGAACAGTTCCGCCGGAAAGAGCACCGGGCTCGAAGGCTCACCGTTGCACGCAAGACGCACCGGATGCTTGCGGCCACGCTCGTCAAATGCACGAACCATAGCCTCAAAAGAATCCGAACTCACGAGCGGCTGGTCGCCCGGCAAAAAGAGGCAACCTTTCCAGTTGCGTTCGACTCCCCACGAAAGGCCCGCACGAACGCTTTCGCTACGCAGCTCGCCATCGTGCAGCACGCACGGGCAATGCTTGTCCTCGCAAATCTGAGCGACCCCGGGCCAACGCGTCGAAACCACGACGTCAAAGCCCCGGGGAACCGAATCGATGGTCCGGGCAATCAGCGGCTCGCCATAGATATCAGCAAGCATCTTGTTAGAGCCAAACCGCCTGCCCTCGCCCGAAGCCATAATGACGCATCCAAGTTTCATGGTGATACCTCCCCTGAAACCATCGTACCCATAACTCGCGCCGCGGGCATCCACATCGAAAGCGCTTATCCCGCACGCCCGCGATGCAAAAAAGGGG
The DNA here is from genome assembly GCA_902494085.1 of uncultured Collinsella sp. Lineage (GTDB taxonomy): Bacteria > Actinomycetota > Coriobacteriia > Coriobacteriales > Coriobacteriaceae > Collinsella. The sequence goes on along the minus strand of CABURU010000001.1, from coordinate 55,581 downwards.
CACCCCGCCGGTTGGCAGAGCGCCCCCTTTACATGGCTTACCTCAGCCCGGCTTTAGGCCTGGAGCCAACGGGCGGTGTTGCGCTCGTCGAGGGCCTTGAGGGTGGCGGCGGGATCGGCAACCTTCTGCAGGAACATCATGGCAGCGATGGCGTACGGCTTGTAGCTAGCCTCCTTGTACATGCCCACGCGGTGCATGTCGAAGACGTCGGCGTTAACCTCGCCGTGCTCGCAGGAGACACCGGAGATGTCGGCGGGCAGCGGATGCATAAAGATGGTGTCCTGGCCGTTGGCGGTCTTCTCCATGAGCTCGGTCGTGGAGCACCAGTCCTGATGGGTAGCGTTCTGGGCGAGCAGCTCCTTCTCGAGCGCTGCGATGCCGGCGTCGTCGCCCTCGGCGTACAGGTTGGTACGCTTCTCCATGGCGGCAAACGGAGCCCAGCTCTTGGGGATCACGATGTCGGCGCCCTCGAAGGCCTCGGCCATGGTGTTGACCTGCTTAAAGGTGGTGCCGGACTCGGCGGCATAGCCGCGGGCGCGCTCGACGACCTCGGGCATGAGGTCGTAGCCCTCGGGGTGGGCCAGGGTGACGTCCATGCCAAAACGGGGCAGCAGGCTGATCAGCGACTGCGGGCAGGACAGCGGCTTGCCGTAAGAGGGCGAATAGGCCCAGGTGACGGCAACCTTCTTGCCCTTGAGGTTCTCGAGGCCGCCAAACTCGTTGATGAGGTAGAGCATGTCGGCAGAGGACTGCGTGGGGTGATCGGAGTCGGACTGCAGAGAGATGAGCGTGGGACGGTGATCCAGAACGCCGTCCTCGTAGGCCTGCTGCACGGACTCGGAGACCTCGGCCATGTAGGCGTCGCCCTTGCCGATGTACATGTCGTCGCGGATGCCGATGACGTCGGCCATGAAGGAGATCATGGTAGCGGTCTCGCGGACGGTCTCGCCGTGAGCGATCTGGGACTTCTTCTCGTCCAGGTCCTGCAGCTCAAGGCCGAGCAGGTTGGCAGCCTTAGAGAAGGAGAAGCGCGTACGGGTGGAGTTGTCGCGGAACAGGGAGACAGCCAGGCCCGAGTCGAAGATCTTGGACGAGACGTTGTTCTCACGCAGCTCGCGCAGGGCGTCGGCGACGATGTAGAGAGCCTTGAGCTCATCGGTGGTCTTGTCCCAAGTGTGCAGGAAATCGCTGCCGTACATACCCTTAAAATCGAGGCCGTTCAGCTGCTCGACGAGCTCGGTAAACTTAGCGTCCATGGAAATGTCCTTTCTAAAGATGAAACGATCGCAATGAGTAGATGTGCTCCGGCATGCGCGTGTGGCTAGAACATGCAGAGCACCATGACGAGGACCCGCCACCGTTGAGGAAGCATGGGAGATAACGACCGCGGGCCCCAAGTCAACAGGGGGTGCCGGGGACACGAGCAGCCCCCGGCTCAACAAAATCGAGGAATGGGACTAATCGATCTTGTTGTTGGTCAGACCGGCGCGGAACACGGTGGCGTCGCCATCGGCCTTGCTCGGATCGTAGAGGTTCAGGGCAGCCACGTACATGGCAGCAGCGGTGACCAGGTCGTCCTTGTAGGTGACCTCGTTGGGAGCGTGAGCCTGAGACTCGGCACCCGGGCCAAAGCCCACGCAGGGGATGCCGTAGCGGCCCTGGATGGAGACGCAGTTCGTGGAGAAGGTCCACTTGTCGCACAGCGGGCGACCGGTGCGCTTGTCCATGCTGGGCTCGCAGCCGATGCGCTCGTCACCAAACATGGCCTTGTGGGCGTCGACGAGGGCCTTGACGTGCGGAGCGGTCTCCTTGTTGATCCACGTGGGGAAGTAAGCCTCGGTCTCGTAGACCTCGCCGGTCCAGGACGGACGGTCGTACATGTACATGGAGACCTTCACGTCGTCGCCGTACTTCTTGGCGGCCGGCAGGTTGCGGATCTCGTCCAGGCAGGACTCCCAGGTCTCGCCGGCGGTCATGCGACGGTCGATGGAGATGGCGCAGGAATCGGCCACGGCGCAGCGGCTGGGGCTGGTGTAGAAGATCTGGCTGACGGTGCAGGTGCCGCGGCCCAGGAAGCGGGCATCCTCGAAGTGCTCGGGGTTGTACTTGGGGTCGAGCATCTTAACGAGACCCTTGATGTCGGTCGACTCGTCGCAGCCGTTGTTGTTGAGGGCGCGGACGTCGGCGATGATGTCGGCCATCTTGTAAATGGCGTTGTCGCCGCGGTCGGGAGCGGAGCCGTGGCAGGAGGTGCCGTGAACGTCGACGCGGATCTCCATGCGGCCGCGGTGACCGCGGTAGATGCCGCCGTCGGTGGGCTCGGTGGAAATGACGAACTCGGGCTTAATGCCGTCCTTGTTGTAGATGTACTGCCAGCACATGCCGTCGCAGTCCTCTTCCTGGACGGTGCCGACGACCATGATCTTGTAGCCCTCGGGGATGAGGCCCATGTCCTTCATCATCTTGGCAGCGTAGGTAGCAGAAGCCATGCCGCCCTCCTGGTCGGAGCCGCCGCGGCCGTAGATGATCTCGTCGGTCTCGTAGCCCTCATAGGGATCGGCGTCCCAGTTCTCGATGTTGCCGATGCCGACGGTGTCGATATGGGAGTCGATGGCGATGATCTTGTCGCCCTCGCCCATAAAGCCCATGACGTTGCCCAGGCCGTCGACCTTGACCTCGTCATAGCCAAGGTTCTCCATCTCGGCCTTGATGCAGGCAACAACCTCACCCTCCTCGCAGGACTCAGAGGGGTGAGAGATCATAGCGCGCAGGAAGCGAGTCATATCAGCACGATGAGACTCAGCAGCAGCCTTGATAGCGTCGAAATCGAGTTCTTTAGCCATTGTTCATAACCTTTCAAACGAAGGAATCTACCTGTGAGGTGGCGGAGCGATACCTATTTACTCCGCCCCAACGATTAGCAAGTGGGGTATTCGCCTTCCCAAACAATTCGACGATACTGGTCGGGGTCCGTGTCGCCCTCGGTGGAGAAGCAGAGCACGGAGCTCGTCTTGTCCAGGCCGATGAGCTCCTTGAGCTCGGCGTACTCGGGATCGAGCATGAGAGTCTCGACCAGGCCGGTGGTCACAGCGCCGGACTCGCCGGAGATGACGCGCGGGTCGCCCTTCTCGGGAGCGCCCAGGGTGCGCATGCCGCGAGCGGTGACCCAGTCGGGGCAGGACACGAAGGCGGTGGTGTGGTTGCGCAGGATATCCCAGCCCAGGATGTTGGGCTCGCCGCAGCACAGGCCGGCCATGATGGAGGGCATGTCACCGTCCACGATACGCGGATCGCCGTCGCCGGCGGCAGCGCCCTTGTACAGGCAGGCGGCAGGCGCGCACTCAACCACGACGAAGGTGGGCGGGTTATCGGGATACAGGTTGGTGAAGTAGCCCACCACGGCGCCGGCGAGCGAACCCACGCCAGCCTGGACAAACACGTGCGTCGGGCGGTTGATGGCCATCTCGCGCAGCTGCTCGGCAGCCTCGGAAGCCATGGTGCCGTAGCCCTCCATGATCCAAGACGGGATCTTCTCGTAGCCCTCCCAGGCGGTGTCCTGAACGATAACGCCGCGCTCACAGGCGTCGGCCTCGGCGGCGGCCATGCGCACGCACTCGTCGTAGTTGACCTCTTCGATGGTCACCGTGGCGCCCTCGGCGGCGATGTTATCGAAGCGGGGCTTGGTGGAACCCTTGGGCATGTGCACGACAGCCTTCTGGCCCAGCTTGTTGGCAGCCCATGCCACGCCGCGACCATGGTTGCCGTCGGTGGCGGTAAAGAAGGTAGCCTGGCCAAAGTCCTCGGCCAGCTGATCGGAGGTCAGGTAATCGAAGGTGCAGTCGGCAACGTCCTTGCCGGTCTCGTCGGCAATATAGTTGGCCATGGCAAACGAACCGCCCAGAACCTTAAAGGCGTTGAGGCCAAAGCGATAGCTCTCGTCCTTAACGCACAGGTTGGACAGACCCAAGCGCGCAGCCTGACCGTCCAGGCGGGCAAGCGGGGTGACGGTATATTGAGGGAACGACTGGTGGAAGGCGCGGGCCTTCTTCACGTGGTCGAGACTCATGATTCCCAAGTGCTTGTCATCGCTCTTGGGCATCGTGTTGCCCGCCCACTGGATCTTATCGGCCATACGGTGAACTCCTTAAGTCCTCTCTTGCCGGCCCCCGCATACGCGTTTCAGCCCGATCCCATTCACACGGCTGAACTTTTATGTGGATGCCTAACAAAAAGTTTGTTAGCACTGTTCTATCACACTTTTTGATTGGCAAACCTAACAAACTGTTTGTTGCCGTAATCGGTACCTTTTCGCCGACGAACGGTTACATGACGCAGCAACGCTTTCGTTATTTGCGAACAGGTGTGGTTTATGGCAAAGTGTGCCCAAACTAATTTTTAGGAAGGTACCCATGACCCCCGCACAGATTGAGTTTTACAAGCGCCTTGCACACGGCCTGGCGCTCCAGTTTGGCCCCAACTGCGAAGTCGTCGTCCACGACCTGGAGACCGAGGACGTGGACCACTCCATCGTAGTGATCGAAAACGGCCACGTCAGCGGGCGCAAACTGGGTGACGGCCCCAGCCATATTGTGTTTGAGTCCATGCACGAGGGCACCGCCGACGTACACGACCGCGAGCCATACCTCACCAAAACCACCGATGGCAAGCTGCTCAAGTCCTCGACGATCTTTATCCGCAACGACGAGGGCAAGCCCGTCGGCATTTTGGGCATTAACTTTGACATTACGCTTATGAAGGCTTTTGAGCGCTCGCTCGATGCCTTTACCGGCACCGGCGGCACGGGCTATACCGAGCCCGAGCCCATTACCAAGAACATCGGCGACCTGCTCGAGGACCTGCTGCACGAGTGCGAGCAGTTTGTGGGCAAGCCCGCGGCACTCATGACCAAAGACGAGCGCATTCGTGCCATTGGCTACCTCGACCGTCGCGGTGCCTTCCTCATTTCCAAGTCGAGCGAGCGCGCCTGCGAGTTCTTTGGCATCTCCAAGTACAGCTTCTATAGCTACCTCAATGAGGCCAAGGCGGCGGCCGGCGACAAGTAGGCACTCGCCTGGATTACCCTCCCCTTTTGGGCGCGAGTTCTGGAAAGCACGAATCCAAGACCGAGCCGCTTGGGAAGTTCCATATAATCGATGTCATTAGCATTTCGAAAGGATGGAACAGAATGGCGTTGAGCAAGGCATCATGCACCGGTCGCGGATTGATTCCGGCAATTGGTGGACATGTGCACCGCATGTTCGATGAGAGTGAAGACGACCTGTTTTCGCTGAGCCTTGACGACGTGATGAATGATCGCCCGTGGACCGCCGACGAACTCATGGGCGGCGGGGCTCGCCCGTCAAACCCCAATCCCGCACTTGCGCCTAAGACCGCATCTGCGCCGACTCCTGCGCAGTTGGCTGTTTCGACACCCGCGCCTACGCCCGCACCCACTTCGGCGCCCACGCCCGCTCCCCGCCCCGCAAGCGACCCGTCCGAGACGGCGGCATTTCTCGCTGCAGCGACGCAGGGCAAATCGGCCGACAGCACTGTTATGTACAGCGCCCAGCAGTTGCCTGTTCCTGCGGCACGCAAGCCTCCGGTCGCAAGGCTCGATGAGCCCGTTGCCCGTCAGGTTGCCTACGATTCCTGGGCTGCAGCCGATCTGGATGAGACCTCTACCGGCATGCCGGCGCTCGACGTTCCAGTTAACCCGCTTTTTGCCGCCAACACGAGCGCCGCGGACTATGAGGGCGGTGCGACATATTCCGATTATTCCGATGACTATGCCGGCAACGGTCGCATCGAGACCGAGGACTATGGCACCGCATCGAGCGATTATCTCAACGATCCGTACGCTGCCACGCCTGCACCGGAATATGACCCGGAGGCCGCGTCCGCGCCGGCGTATACCAAAAGCACGGGCGAAGAGCGCTTCGCCGATTATTACGCCGAGGAAAAGGCGCTGCGTTTCTCGGAATTTCCGCAAGCAGTCAAGGTTGCCTTTATCGCCATTGTCATTGCCCTGCTCGGCGTCATTGCGTTTGAGGGATTCCGGCTGTTCTCCGGCCCCACCCAAGCGGAGTCGGAGACCCAGCAAAAAGAGAACGATGACGAGTACCTGGACATCAACACCCTCAAGGGCGACCCCAACGACGGAGACGACGAGTAGCGAGAGCTGAAGGCGGCCGCAGGATCCCGCATCCAGCACCGGCTTCTAAGTGCTGTTTTGTCATCCAGCCACACTTTTCCGAAGTTTTAAGATGCCTATCTCGACACTTTTCCGTACTTTTACACGGCTGATTTCGACACTTTTCCGGATGGAAGCCGAATAATCACTTGGGAAACCAACGCCATCCGCGCGTCATTTCGCGGATGGCGCTTGATTTATGTCCGTACACGTTGATAGACCCCATCGTGCCCGCAAGGAGCGGGCGCGTTTTATCCAGAGTCGGGGTAGAGAGTTGGCTCCACGATCCCGACGCCAACCGGCCAAGAGGCACGGTGGCCCTGCCAACATCGATGAAAGGAGTCCGTATGGACAATTTCTCCGTGCGCAGTGAGCGCAACTTCCACAATCTGGTCGTCAAACCGAATCACATGCATCTTCTGGACAAGCCGAACAGCTATGCCTCGGCCATGGTCAAGAGCAGCCTCTCCCACCAGATGCGCTTTACGGTACAGAAGCTCGAGGAAGAGCTCCGTGCCGCCGGCGGCCCGCACGTACTGCAGATCAGGCTGTCCGGCGACAACTCGCGCGAGCCGTCCAGCTGGAAGCTCTTTGCTGACGGCAAGTGCGTTGCGGACGGATCCGGCGCCTTTGCCCGCGAGTGCTTCTGCGAGGGAGCTGAGGTGTTTCTAGACCTGTGCCGCGACGCCGTCGAGACTGCCGAGCTGTGCCAGTGGAGCGAGAGGGAGTACGAGCTGTTGGGTGCCGCGCGCGGGATTGCGGGGGGTGTAGGAACAGAAGCCTCATGACGGTGGCCTCAGCTGGAATGACGTATCGCTCGATAAATGATCTCAACAACGTAGCCGATGCGCCGCATTTCACCTCAAAGGCATTGAGCGATCGGGAGACGTCCAGCATTTCTTTGATATCCCCAATTGATTGTTCCGAGAAAGTCTCTTCATGTCCTTATAATCGCCCTTACGAGAAACGTGGACGAGACAGGCGTCCATATGCCGTCTCTAAACTAACGAGCCGTTCGCGGAAAGAACATCTGGCTAGCATGGGCCAAAGATATACTGGTATCGCTGCAACAATTATGGAAGATCGGCACCACCAATGACCTCCTTGAAATTCTCCAGGCGCTTCGCGCTTAGCCTGCTCGCCTCGCTGTCCGCCACCGTAGCGCTTGCTTTGCCCTCAACCGCCCTAGCCGCGTCGGACCCGAACCCGCCCAGCATCTCCAACGTGACGATATCCGCGACGACAGTCACGGCCGGCTCCACGCTGCATGTCGGCTATAGCGTCGATGACCCTGACGGGGTACGGTCCGTCACGCCCATAGTCGAAGTCGTTGTCGAAAACGATACCGGAGACCATGGAATCAGTTCCCGTCTCGCCTTCTCGTCGACCGGCAACACGACCGCGGGCTTCGATATCTCCACCTCCCCGAGCGACCGGCCCTGCAGGTACCGGATCATCGGCCTCGGCGTGACCGATAGTCTTGGATGGGTTACCGATGTCTACGACACGACGTATGCCGAGGAGAAGGGGCTCGACTGTCCGACCTTCACCACCGACCCCCTCGAGTATGAGGTGACCGAGGGACCCGAGGACCAAAACCCGCCGACCGTGTCCTCCGTGTCGCTCTCGAGCAGGGAGGTCGCAACCGGTGCCGACTTCCACATCTCTTGGACCGTCTCCGATGCCGACGGCGTTCGTTCCGTTTCCCCCATACTGCGGCAGGGCTGGGAGAATTCGGACGACGGCTGCTCTGTTTCGTCAGCCTATTATCACGGAGGCTCGTCTATCGACGGGTTTGACCTCACATTCGACAGCAATAGGATCGGAAGGCACAGGCTGATCGGCCTTTCGGTCACCGATGGCCTAGGGTTCGAGACCGATGTGTACGAGAGTTCCTACGCCAGGGCCAACGGCATTTCGGGCGCGACTTTCTCGGTTGGCGACCCGAGCGAGCTGTGCTTCGAGGTGACCGGCAGCGCGATCGACCGGAACCCGCCCACGGTCTCGAACGTTTCCATCTCCGCGAAGAGGGTCCCCGTCGGCGGGATCCTCCGTATCTATTGCAATGTAGGCGACGCGGACGGCGTAAAGTCTGTCTCCCCGATCCTCGGCGACCCCGGCTATGTCGAGGACCCGAACTCTTTAAAGACCCGCAAAACGTTGAGCTGCAGCTACGATGCGGCAAGGGGCTATATCGAAATCGAGTTCCCCACGTCGCTCTCGATGGGCTCGTTTGAAATCCAAGCCCTCGCGGTCCTCGACAAGACGGGCCACGAGACCTTCGTCTACAGCTCCGCCTACGCCGAGCGTAACGGCAAGACCGGCGTTCAGACCTTTGATGTCGACGACGCGGGGGACGTCACCTTCGACGTGACCGCTCCGCTGTATGCCGCCACCAAGGGCGACGGGCAGGCGTATGCAAAGGACGGCGAGGCCGGTCTGACCTTCCGCTTCAGCGGTCCTCTCGATGAGTTCACGCGTCTCCTCGTGGACGGAACTGAGGTCTCCGCCGAGAACTACACCGCAACCAGGGGCAGCACGATTATCGAGCTCAGGCCGTCCTACCTGGACACGCTCGCCGCCGGCGGACACACCGTCACGGCCGTCTGGAAGGACGGGACGGCAACCGATGCGTCCTTCACCGTGGAGGGGAAGGCCCAAGGGGAGCAGGCGGGCGGAAAGACCGACGTAGATTCACCCGGCGACAACAAAAGTGATCCTGCCACTCCTGAAAAGGACGCCGACGAGGCGGCTACAAAAAAGTCGGGACGCACGACAGCCGATGAACCAAATCTCGCTGCAACCGGCGACTCCACTTGGATGGCCAGCATCGCATTGGCCATGGCGGCCACGACCTGCTTCACGGCAGCGAGAAGGCTTGAGCCCAAGCAGCATAGGCACGAACAGTAGCTCAAAGCGAACTCAACTGGGAAGGGCAGATGGATAGCCGTCCTTCTTTTATAATCAACCCAATCCGCTGAAATGCAATCAGTTAACGAGTTTCGCCAGACGCTCGGCCTCTACCTCGCTCTAGCAAGCCACCAGGCGATGAGATAATGCCCACGACTATCAACGTAAGCAAGGAGCGCGCTATGGCAGACAACGAGACCAAACCCTCGGCGAACGACGGCCGAGAGGAGCTCGTGGCAAAACAGCTCGCATCGACCAAAATCCACCTCGCGCTCACTCAGAAGCGGGTGGACGTCTCCGGCGCCATCAAGCTACCGCTCGAGCGAATTCCCCAACTCGGCGTGGCGTTCGCCTCGCTCCCCTCGATGTTTCGCACCGTCACCAACACGGTGAGCGTGCCCACGCTGCTCCAGGCGACTGACAAATATGGTAACCCGCTCGATCCGTCGAAACTCAACTCGTTCAAGGACGGCAGCGGTCTCACAGGGGGCTACCGCGACGCCGCCAAGGGCCTTGGGCAGGCGCGCTTCCACGTAGTTGAGGGCGACATCGCCACGAGCGTCACGCAGGTGCCTTACGATCCAACATCGCTATTCATGGCAGCCGCAATCGCGCAGATAAACCAAAAGCTCGACTCCATCCAGGAGTCCGTCGACGAAATGTTCGAGTACATGCGTCAGCGCGACAAGGCCAACATGCGTGGCAGCCTCAAGACGCTCGCAGACATCCTCAACGGTTACGGACTCAACTACGGCAACGCCACCTACATGGCAAACGCCCATATGAAGGTGCTCGACATCAAGCAGTCGTCCGCGCAGGACATGGAACTCTTCCGCTCGCAGGCACAGGCAGATCTGAAAAAGAAAGGGTTCATCGAGGTGCGAGACGGCTTGGGCAGACGCCTCGACAAGGTGCTCGACTACCTCAAAGACTGCCAGCTCGCCACCTACATCCACGCGTTCTCGCTGTTCCTCGAACCCATGCTCGCCCAGAACTTCGAGCCCGCAAAGCTCGCGGACGCCACTGCGAAGATCGAGGCTGATTCGATCGCGTACCGCGAGCTCTACACCGACTGCTACAACGCACTCGAAGCGGGGGCTGTCGACACCGTCGATGCGGCACTGCTGGGCGGTATCGCGTCCGCGGGCAAATTGCTCGGTCACGCCATCGCAAAGACCCCCGTGGGCGACCATACACTCATCGACGAGGCGCTCGAAGGCGCAGGAGAGAGCATCGGAAAGCTCAACGACAAGCAATCCGAGAAACTCCTCGAAAAGCTCCATCAGGCAAAGACGCCCGACGTCACGCCGTTCAAGCAGAGCGTAAAGGAGATCGACACCCTCTACAACCGCCCCGCGCAGATCGCCGTGGACGCCGAGAACGTCTACATCTTGCCTGCCAAGCAGCAGGAAGAGTAACGATACGCGACAGGCACGCGCCATGCAGACAGCTAACGCCCCTACCTTCCCGCCGCCTTCAGCTTCAGCAGCAGGTCGCCCAGCTCGGGGCACTTGCTAGAAAGGCGCGTCTGAGCTCGCTCGCCCATCCCCCACCGCTGGCGGACTTCCTGGGCGCGCGGGCTCACGCGGTAGTCCCCGTCCATCACCTGCTTGAGCAGCTTGGCGGTCACGCGCGCATCGGCAAGGGCGCTGTGGGCGTGACCCGTCGGCTCGTCGAACTCGATGCCAAACCACGTCGCCGCGTCACTCAAAGAGACGCACCCGTGGCTGCCCACGTCCATGATCGAGGTGTAAAACGCCTGCAGGTCGGCCCAGTCCGTAGGAAATGCGGAAAGATCAATGTGCTTTGCCTGGCACTCGGTCAAAAGCTGTCGACGGTCCGCCCCGCTCCAGCAAACCACCTGTGCGGAGTAGCGACCGATCCAATCGCTGAGCCTTTTGATTACCATGTAGAGCGGATCGGCCATCGCAGTGTCCACGGCCGATATCCCCGTAAGCTCGCGGACGGAAAACGCAACGCCTTCGGTAAATTCCGTCTGCACAAACTGCGAGAACTCGCCCATAACGTTGCCGTGGTAATCGAGCTTGACGGCGCCGACCTCGATAATCTCATTGCGCAGCCCACGTCGCTGGCGCTGCTTTGGCACCGGCGCAAACTCAAAGTCCAGCACAATCTGGCGCGCAAAGTTCGTCGTATCGATAGCCGAGATACCCGGCGTCTTTTCAGCTGACACGGTTAGGGCCTTTCTCCGTCAACTGCCGCTTGCTACATAAGCGGCTACATTGCCGTAAGGATAGGCGCCCGTGCGGACATGAAATCGCACAGCACGGCTTTCCGGCATCCTTGCGTAAAGCCACACTTTGAGAGAATCACGCCACTGTTATTATCGAACATATATTCGTATTTATAGCAGTACTTTGATAGAATTGCAGTTGTTGACGGCAGTTCCATGTGCCGGGCAGCGCCCTCCATGCGACGGGAGGTGATGCCCATGACCGATCTGACTGATTTCGTGAAGCTCCTGACCGCTTTGGTCTCGCTCCTCACGGCGCTTATCGGACTTACCGAGGCACTCAAGCAGCGTACGAAGCAGAAAAAGAGGGGTCGACGCCTCTAAGGCATTGACCCCTTAATCGAAGTAACGGCGCTGCCCAGCTATCACCCTTGGGCTGCCGTCGACCTTATTCTACCCACGGGTGCCAGGTTTAACAAATGGATTTTCGGTTACGAAGTCCGGAGCTCGCCCCTCTACTCCAGCGGCGTTGCGCCGGATTCTGGGACGCACTTTCCGCCCCATGCCTCTATCGGAAACGGCATCCCATCCTGAAGCGGGAATCCGGGACGTAGTTTCCGCCAAAGGCCGCCAAAGGGAAAGCGCGTCCCATTCCGAGCATCACATCAGAGCGCGCTTGGTTATCTCCGCTCACACATCTCGGCAAACGAGATCAGCTTGACGTCTCCCCTACTCTCCGCGGCATCCCGACATCCCTGCGTAAAGCCGCTTTTTGAGAAAAGTGCATAGCTTTTTCGTTGCCGTCTAAAGAGCTCGCTTCGGTGCACGAGCTTTTGCAGCACGTCTTCGCCCGCCGGTTCATTGCGCCATTTGCACTCCGCAAACAGCGCAGCGCCCTCGCCATCGTCAACAATCAAGTCGATTTCTTCCTGCGTATGCGTGCGATTGTCCGTCCCCCACCAGCGCCCGACACTCGCCGGAACCACATCGAGCTGGCCCGCGCGCGCGAGTTCGTACACGTATTGTCTGCATATAATCTCAAAGATCGTACCCATGTAATCCGATACGTGCGGCTCAATGCGCTCATACGCCATCTCGGCCATATCGTTTTGAATCAGCCCAATGTTCTGCGGCACAAACTTGTACCAGAACCTAAACATCTGATCGCTCAGCAGATACACGGCTCGCTTATTGCTCGTCTCGTTTAGGGGCAGCTCGCGCTCGACAATCCCGAGCGACGCCAGCTTATCCACATAGCTCTTTACGTTGCTCGCAGGGATTCCCGTAGAGCTCGCAATCTCCGAGATCTTCGAGCGCCCCTGAGCAATTGCTTGCACGATCGCATCATATTGCTCGGGATTGCGGCACTCTTGCATTAGCAGGTTACTCGGCTCCTCAAAGAGATAGCCCGTAGAAGTAAGAAAAAGACGTTTGATGTTGTCCTTGAGCGATGCGGCAGGATCGACTCTCTCGATATATGCAGGAATGCCGCCCGTCATACCATAGCAAACTGCAGCGTCTTCGCGACTCATGCTCTGCCACAGGCCGAGGGTCGTCGTAAAATCGAGCGGCATGATCTTAAACTGGGCCGTACGCCTACCGTATAGTGGGCTCTCGTAGCCCAACACCTGTTCCTCCATAAACGAAAGAGACGAGCCGCATAGAATCAGCATGAGCCTAGTCTCTTTGTACAAGTGATCAATCTTGTCTTGCAGCAACGAACTGATCTCGGGATTCGATTGGGCGAGATAGGGATACTCGTCAATCACGACAATCAAACGTTCCGTGCGAGCCATGGTGGCCAATGCATCGAACGCCTCGTCAAAACTACGAAACGACACGCCTGCAGCACCAACCGAACCCGCAAGTATCGCCTGGCTAAAGCCGTGCAGGTTTGCCTCTGCATTGGTACGACGAGCTTGAAAGTAAATAGCCTTCTTGTCTTGGATGAATTCTGTGATAAGACGCGTTTTGCCCACACGACGACGGCCGTAAATCACAGGCATCTCAAAGGAGCCCGTGCCATACAGTCGATTGAGCTCGGACATTTCCACTGTTCTTCCGATAAACATAGGGCCATCCTTCCTTTACGTTATAGCTAGCTATATTATACCTTCCTATAATATAGCTAGCTATAACGTAATTCGACAAGCGGGCCACGCAAGGGGGGGTACACCACCGCACGTGGACCGTTCCGGAAAATATATCCCGTTCTGGAGCCAAAAACTGGGCCGTAGTTTCCGCCAAGCATTCCATCCGGAAAGCGTGTCCCGTTCTGAGCCTGAATTCTGGGATGCACTTTCCGCTGAAGCTTCTACCGGAAAATGCATCCCATTCCGAGCGCTCATTCCGGGTCACGGTTTCCTCAGGTACAAGACGACGATCCTCCGCCCTTATCACATGCCTTCAAATATGCGATCCAGAAACACAAAACAGCAGATAGAATGCTCTTTTTCAAAAAGTACACGTCTCGAAACTTACCAAGACTTCATATCCAGCTACCGTTCACGGTCGCCGATTACCGCCCACCGATTCAAACAAGAAATATGTCGCCAAAAGCAGGTCATCTACCTGCATGGTTAGATTTTGGTCAGCTTTTGGTCAGCTGAGCGGCAAGTTCCAGCTGATACGTTTTTGCTACCCAAAAGGAGGCGGTAGCTCATGACCCATTGCAATGACCAGCTCATCGACCAACTGCTCACTCAAGCCGAACAAGAGGGGCGCTGTCTGATTCCCCCGAGCACGGCGATCCGAAAAGCGCTCCTTCGGCGCACCGGCGGCACGGTTGTCTCGCCCATGTCGGGGTTGTTTGCGCGAAAAACGCGCTGGGATGAACTCAACCGAGCGCAACGCCATTGCGAGATTATCCGCGCCCTTGCGATCATCCATCCCGATTGGACGTTCTGCTCGTTTTCGGCAGCTTGCCTGCTGGGGCTCGAGGCCTCGTGGCGGCACCTGAATGTTGTGCATGTCTGCAGCTCGACAAAGCCGTCGGCTCGTCCGGGCGCACATATTCAGCGGCACCAGATTGAGCCGGCCGGAGCAATACGCAGAGCCGGCATATCGGTAACGCCGCCCAACCAAACGGCCACAGATTGCCTGCTGCAAACTGGTTTTGCCGACGGCATGCCCATTGCCGACTCGGCGATCTCAAAGCTCGGCCTTGCGCCGGAACAGCTGATGGAGGCCGTTGAGCAACGAGCGACTGCCCGCAATGGTCGCGCGATTCGCACCGCCCTCACAACGCTTCGATATGCCGACGCCCGCGCCGAGAGCGGCGGGGAATCGGTCGCCCGAGCCGTCATGATCGAGACGGGCTTTGCGCCCGACTGGCTTCAATACGAGCTGACGGACCCCTTCGATTCGGCCAAGCCTATACGAACGGACTTTACCTGGGAGCGCCAGGCGCGGGAACTCACGCTGGGCGAGCTCGACGGGCTCATCAAATATACCGACCAGACCATGCTGGCCGGACGCACCACCGCCGAGGCGCTCGTTGCCGAACGACAGCGCGAGGCGCACCTATCGCTCTACGGTCACCCTCTGCTGCGCTTTACCATGAACGAGGTCCGCTCGGCAGGAGTGCTCGCCAAAAAGCCGCAGACGGCAGGCATCCGGCAGACCGCGCTGCCGACATGGCTCAACGATATTGAGCTGTAGGAGCTGCTAGGCCACGCATCGCCGAATCGCATCCCCCTATCTGGGCCGCGTTTTCCCAACGGCCACGCCAACGGAAAGCGCGTCCCAGGCTGGACGCTCAAAACGGGACGCACTTTCCGGATGGCGGACCTAGCGGAAAGCGTGTCCCGGAATGAACGCTCAAACTGGGATGCACTTTCCAAGTGAGCGGTTAGCGGAAAGCGCATCCCACTCTGAGGCATGATTCCGGGACACAGCTTCCGGTTGAGGACCGATCCGGAAAGTGCGTCCCGTTCCGAGACTGGATTCCGAGACGCGGCCTCCGCTCCAAACAAAAGGCCCCGACTCGCGATGGAGCTGGGGCCAAAGGCGCAGCATATACAGTTGATGTTGAGCGCGAACAGCCCATCAGCAATGGTCGTCCGCACCCCACCCTACCCGCGGTTGCGAACGCGGCTGTACGGCGTATCCACCATGGGCAGATCCGGACGCAGCTTGCCGTCGAATGCGCGATAGGCGTTCTGTACGGCGGGCGCCGTGGGAATCGTTGCGATCTCACCGATGCCCTTGCCGCCGTATGCCACGGGCAACAGCTCGTCCTTCTCCACGTAGATGGCGTGGATATTCGGAATCTCGGGCGCACGGAACAGCCCGAGCGTACCGTACCTTGCCTGGGGTACGCAGTCCTTGAGCGGCCAGTCCTCGGTAAGCGCATAGCCCATACCCATGAGCACGCCGCCTTCGATCTGACCCTGGATGGAGATGGGGTTGACCACCTTGCCGGAATCGTGCGCAGCATAGATCTCGCTCACGCGACCGTCATCATCCAGAATGACCACATGCGTGGCAAAGCCGTAGCAGATGTGGCTCTTGGGGTTGGGAACATCCGCACCCAGCTTGTCGGTCGGCTCCAGGTACACGTAGCCAAACTCGCGTCCCTCGAGCGCCTTGATGGCGGCCGCGGGATCCTGAGGATGCATACCCTGGCCGGCGACGAGCTCCTGCGTGTGCAGCTGATAGGCGCGACCGTCGTCGTACTCGATCTTGACGCCGTCGCCATGCGCATTCACGGGAGCGGCGGGCGCAGACTTGCCGGCCTCGATATCAAGCATGGCATCGCGCAGCAGGAAGGCGGCACCGCGCACGGCCTCGCCGGTCACGACCGTCTGACGCGAACCAGACGTGGTGCCGGAGTCGGGAGCGTTCTCGGTGGAGCACTCGCCGTTGGCGATGCAGCGAAGCGGCAGGCCGCATGCCTCGGCAACGTCTTGCAAAAAGACGGTGTTGCAGCCCTGGCCGATGTCGGACGTGGCGGCATAGACCACGGCCACGCCGTTCTCGATGCGGATCTTGCAGCGGCCGGCATCGGGCAGGCCAACGCCCACGCCGGCGTTCTTCATGGCGCAGGCGATACCGGCGTGTCCGGGATGCGCATAGTAGGCATCCTTGACCTCGAGCAGCGTCTCTTTAAGCGCCGTGGAGCAGTCGGCAATCTGGCCGTTGGGCAAAACCTCGCCCGGCTCGATGGCGTTACGGTAGCGGATCTCCCACGGATCCAGGCCGACCTTCTCTGCCAGCAGGTCGATCAGGCTCTCGAGCGCAAACTCGGACTGGCAAACGCCAAAGCCGCGGTACGCGCCGGCGGGCGGGTTGTTGGTGTAGTAGCCAAAGCCGCGAATATCGGTGTTCTGGTACTTGTAGGGGCCGACGGCATGTGTGCAGGCGCGCTCGAGCACCGGGCCACACAGCGACGCGTAGGCGCCGGTGTCAAAGTTGATCTCGCAATCCAGGCCGGTAAAGTTGCCCTCGGCGTCGCAACCCAGTGTAAAGGTACCGTCCATGGCGTGGCGCTTGGGATGGAACGCGAGCGACTCGGCACGAGTGAGCTTGCACTTCACAGGACGCTGGAGCTTATATGCGGCAAGCGCGGCCAGGTGCTGGATGGACACGTCCTCCTTGCCGCCAAAGCCGCCGCCCACGAGCATGGTCTCGACGACCACGCGCTCGGGTTCGTTGTCCCAGCCAAACATGTGGGCACACTCTTTGCGCGTGTCGTAGGCGCCCTGGTCGGTCGACTGCACCTTGACGCCGTTCTTGTACGGGAAGGCAACGGCACACTCGGGCTCCAAGAAGGCATGCTCGGTAAAGGGCGTGGTAAAGCGCTGCGTCACGGTGAACGCGCTTTCGGCCAGCGCCTTGGCGGCGTCGCCGCGCGTCACGTGGCGGCTCTGGCACACGTTGTCCTTGAGCTCCACCGTGTTGCCAAAGGCAAAGAAGCTGTCATGCAGGCGCGGAGCGTCGGCGGCCCTGGCCTCGACAATGTTGCGCACGGGCTCCAGCGGCTCGTAGTCAATCTTTACGAGCTTCTTGGCCTTCTCGAGCGTCGCCTCGTCCTCGGCGACCACCAGCACGATGGCATCGCCCACGCAGCGGGTGATATCGCCCTGAGCGATCATGACGTCCCAGTCCTGGATAAGGTGGCCGACCTGGTTGACCGGCACGTCCTCGGCGCGCAGGATGCCCACCACACCGGGCAGGGCCTCGGCCTTGGAGGTGTCGATGGAGAGCACGCGGGCGCGCGGATACTTGGAGCGCACGGCGCTGGCATAGGTCAGGCCCGGCTGATCGAGCTCGTCGATGTCGTCGGGATACTTGCCCTCGCCGAGCACCTTCTTGCGCACGTCAATACGAAAGGCGCGCTTGCCCACGCCGTAGTCATCGCCGCGCTCCAGGTCCTCGTCGATCTGCTTTTCGCCGCGGAGCACCGCAGCGGCCAGCGAGATGCCCTCGATAATCTTTTTGTAGCCGGTGCAGCGACAGACGTTACCGCGAATGGCGTACTTGATCTGCTCCTCGGTGGGCTCGGGGTCCTCGGCGATGAGCGCCGCACCCGCCATGACCATGCCGGGAATGCAAAAACCGCACTGCACGGCGCCCACGGCGCCAAAGGCGTACACAAAGGCCTCGCGCACGTCCTCGGGCAGGCCCTCGACGGTCACGATGTTGCGGCCGGCGGCAAGAGCGGTGGTCAGCACGCACGCCTTAACGGCCGCACCGTCCACATGGATGGTGCAGGTGCCGCAGGCGCCCTCGGAGCAGCCGTCCTTGGCGGAGTGAATATGCAGGTCGTCCCGCAGGTAGCGCAGCAGCGGTTTGTTCTGAGTCGTCGTGCGCTCCACGCCGTTAACGGTAAAAGTGAATTCCTGTGCCATGGTGATTCCCTTCTACACGCCGGCGGCGATGCCGGTGCGGTCGTGGATGGCGCCATGCGGGCAGACGACGGCGCACATGCCGCACGACAGGCAGTCCACGCCGTCGATATGGGCGCAGTTGTCCTCGATGCGGATAGCGCCGGCAGGGCACTTTTTGGCGCACATACCGCAACCGATGCAGCTCGTGTCGCAAATCTTGCGCGCAATGGCACCCTTATCGGTGTTGTTGCAGCGCACCAGAATGTTCTGGTAGCCGGGGACGAAGGCAATCACGCGCTGCGGGCACGCCATGCCGCACAGGCCACAGCCCGTGCACTTTGAGCGATCCACGCGGGCGATGCCATCGACCAGCGCAATGGCACCGTGGGGGCAGGCCGTGACGCAGGCGCCACAGCCAATGCAGCCTTCGCTGCAGCGGGCGTCGCCGCCTGCGGAGGCGCAACCGCTTCCGCAGGCAACGTAGGCCACGTTATGTTGAATGGATTTGGCCATAAGAGACTCGCCTATTTCTTAAGGAGATACGGATAGTTGTCGCGCACAGCCCTGATGGTCAGGCGGACGGCCTCGGGAAGGCCGGTGTTGACGGCATCGACCGAGACGGTGCGGACCGTGCCGGCGACGCGGACCTTAAAGTGGTCCTCGTCCACAGCCAGGAAGCCCTCGTTCTCGGAGTTCTCCATGTCCTGCTCGCTCCAGAACAGGGTGAGCTTGTCCTTGTAGGGACGGCCCTCCTGGTAGGGACAGAACACGGCGCAGTTGCCGCACTCGTTGCACATGCCATCGACGTGGACGACCTGGTGCTTGGCCAGGCCCGGCACCTTAATTGCCACGTTGGCACGGTTGGGGCACACATCGCAGCAGACCTCGCACACCGAGCCGCAGCCCAGGCAGCGAGTCTTGGTGCAGTTGCGCTTGTCGCGGCACAGCGACCCCTTGCGCTCGTAGCAAGTGTCCTCGCGGCCGGCCTGCTCGTTGCAGTCGGCGTACTTGTTAAAGTCCACGCCGGCGATGGCGCGGGCGACCTCGGCGGCATCGGCAATAGCCTCGACCACGGTGGCAGGACCGCGGCGGCAGTCGCCCGCAGCCCAAACGCCCTCGACGCCAGTGGAGGTGGCGGCAAGGCGGCCGCGACGGTCGTGCTCGACACCCGCGGCATCGTACAGGCTGGCATCGATGCCCTCGCCCACGGCGCAGATCACCGTGGTGGCGGAAAGCTCGACGGTCTCGCCCGTGGCGACGGGGCTGCGACGGCCGCTTGCATCCGGCTCGCCAAGCTCCATGACGTCGCAGGTCAGCACGGCGCCGTTAAGCGCCTTGGGGGCCAGCAGCTCGCAGAACTCAACACCATCGGCAAGAGCAAGATCAAGCTCTTCCTCGTCGGCGGGCATCTGCTTCTTGGTGCGGCGATACACCAGGCGCACGTTCTTCACGCCAGCCAGGCGCTTGGCCACG
The DNA here is from genome assembly GCA_902494085.1 of uncultured Collinsella sp. Lineage (GTDB taxonomy): Bacteria > Actinomycetota > Coriobacteriia > Coriobacteriales > Coriobacteriaceae > Collinsella. Next base: position 35,984 of record CABURU010000001.1, on the reverse strand, counting down.
CGGGCCGCATCCATGGCGGTGTTGCCGGCGCCAATGACCACGACGTCCTCGCCCAGCTCGAGCTTCTCGCCCCTCTTGGCGGCCTCGAGGAACTCCAGCACGTCGAGCTCGGCATCCTCGCCCAGGCCCGCAGAGCCGGGCATCCAGGCGCCGGTGGCCACGACCACGTCGGTAAAGCCCTGGGCCTTGAGCTCGTCAATGGACTCCACGCGGGCATTGAGCTGCACCTTGGCACCAAAGGCCAGGCAGAGCTCGGCATCGTGGGAGATGTCATCGCTCGCAATGCGGAACTCGGGGATGACGTGACGGACCACGCCGCCGAGCGAATCGCGGGCCTCGAAGATGGTGACGGGCACGCCAGCGCGCGTCAGGAAGAACGCCGTCGCCAGGCCGGCCGGGCCGCCGCCGATAACGGCAACGTTGCGCTCGCCGTCGTTGGCGATGGCCTGGGCGCGCAGCTTGGGCAGCACGGCGGTCATGGCCTCGCGGGCGGCCTTGAGCTTGCTGGCGCGGATCTGGGCGCCCTCGGGCTCGTAGAACGCACGCTCGCAGGCACGGCCGCAGGGATGCGGGCAGATAGTGCCGGTAATGAACGGCAGGGCGTTGCGCTCGATGATGATGTTGAGTGCGTCCTCGTAGCGGCCCTCGTCAACAGCCGCCAAGTAGGCGGGAATATCCTGCTGGATGGGGCAGCTCGTGCGGCACGGCGTGGTAAAGCAGTCGGAAAGCGGGCTCTTGCCGGCGACCTTGCGGTCGGGCAGCGGGCGCAGCGGCTTCTTGTATAGCGGGTTGGTGAGCGAATCGGTCTGAATCGCGGTCACGGCGTCGAGAGAGACACCCGCGAACGGCTTGCCGTCCAGATCGGTAAACTCACCAGCCATCTGGCTAAAGCGCTCGTAGCCACCGGGCTTGAGCACGTCGGTCGCCAGGGTAACGGGCCAAATGCCGGCATCGTACAGGGCGCGGATATTGTAGACCGTGGCACCGCCAGAGTAGCTAATGCGTAGTTTGCCATCGAACTGCTCGGTAATGCGGCGGGCAGCCTCGATGGTCAGCGAGAACAGCGAACGGCCCGACATGTACATCTCGGTGGAGGGCAGCTCGTTTCTCGTCACGTCGACGGGGAACGTGTTGGTCAGCTTGACGCCAAACTCCAGGCCGCGCTCGGCGCACAGGGCAATCAGGCGCTCGAACATAGGCACGGCGTCGGCCCATTGCAGGTCCTCGCGGAAGTGCGTGTCATCGAAAACGATGTAGTCAAAGCCCAGCTCGTTGAGGCGCTGGCGGGCAAACTCATAGCCCAGCAGTGTGGGGTTGCACTTGATGTAGGTGTTGAGGCCTTTCTCGGTGATCAGATAGGTCGCGATGCGCTCGATCTCGGCCGGCGGGCAGCCGTGCAGGGTAGACTCGGTGATGGAGTTGGAGACGCGTGCCGGGATGGACTCGACGAACGCGGCGTCGACATGCTCAAACTTGTCCAGGTTGGCGAGCGCCCATGCGCGGCACTCGTTCCAGACGTCGGAGCCGCTGGCGTCCTTCATGCCCTCGATGTAGGCGTCGACCTTGGGGCTCTTGATGCCCTCCAGGTCATAACCCACGGACATGTTGAAGACAAAGCCGTCCGGGCTGCCCAGGCCGTACTCGCGAGCGATCAGGTGGCAGGCAAACCATGCCTTCACGTACTCGGCAAAGGCCTGCGGAACCTCGAGCTCGGTCGACCACTCGCAGTTGTAGCACTCGTCCTGCGCCACGATGCAGGGCTTGTTCACACACTTGGAGAGCTCCTCGCCGTCCATAACCTGAACGGTCTTAAGCTCAAAGAAGCGGGAACCGGCCACATAAGAGGCCACGATGTTCTGGGCAAGCTGCGTGTTGGGACCGGCGGCCGGGCCAAACGGAGTCTCGATGCGCTCGTCAAAAATGGGAAGCGCGCCCTCCTGGTTGGTCGTGACCATCTTGCGCACGCCAAAGACGGCGCCCTGAGTCTTGTGCTCCTCGATGATCCAGTTCATCAGCTGCGAAAACGGGATCGGCCTCATGATGTCGCTCATAGTGAGCTCCTCTCTGTAACGCCCGGCGAGACCGCGCGGCGGGCGCAAATACGGTGTAGCGCTAGCACAGCGCCGGCGACCCCGCGGAGGCCGCCTATACGCGCGTCGGATGCGGCGAAACATCCGACGCGCGTGAATCTACTTGTAATTAGTAGGCGCGATCGTTGAGCGTGCTCCAGAGCTTCTTGGACTCAGCCATGGTCCACGCGTTGATCTTGTCCTCATCAATCCCAACGAACTCGCGATCCTTGTACAGGACGCGGCCGTTGATGATGGTGGTGCGGCAGTTTTTGCCCATCATGCCAAAGAGCATGTGGCCGTCGATATTCTCCTCGCTCAGCGGCGTAAAGGGCTTGTAGTCCATGACGATGACGTCGGCGGCAGCGCCGGCCTCGAGCACACCGAGCTTGCGATCGAAGTACTTGCTCGCCATCTTGGCGTTGTTCTCAAACAGCATCGTCATGGCCTCGCACCAGCCCACGTTGGGCATGGCGGCGTTGTGGCGCTGAATGATCAGGAAGACCTTAAGGCTCTCGAGCATATCGTGGGTGTAGGCGTCGGTGCCCATGCACACGGGGATGCCGCGGCGGAAGAACTCGAGCACGGGGGCGCAGCCCACGGCGTTGCCCATATTGGATTCGGGGTTGTTGACGAGCCAGGTGCCGGACTCCTTGACGATATCCATCTCGGCAGGCGTCACGTGGATGCAGTGGCCCAGCATGGTGTCGGGACCCAGCAGGTTGTGCTGCAGCAGGCGCTCGACGGGACTGATGCCGCCGCGGTTGAGGCGGGAATCCCACACGTCGTTCATGCCCTCGCACACGTGGATGTGGAAGCCGGTCAGGCCGTTGTTGGCCTCGGCCATCTTGTCCATGGTCTCGTCCGAAAGCGTAAAGGTGGCGTGACCGCCAAACATGGCGGCGATCATGTGGTTATCGTTATCGCGACGCTCCTTGGCGGCCCACTGGGCAAACTCGGCGTTCTCGGCAATGGCCTGGTCGCATTTTTCCTGGCCGCGGCGATCAGAGACCTCGTAGCACAGGCACGAACGCATGCCCAGCTCCTGAGCTGCGTCCTTAATGGTGAAGAGGCTTCCCGGGATCTCGCAGAAGCTCGCATGGTGATCGAAGATCGTGGTGACGCCATCGCGGATGGAGTCAAGAATCGTGGCGTAGGCGCTGGCCTTGGTGCCGTCGAGCGTCAGGTTGTCGTCGATCTTCCACCACTGCTGCTCAAGATTCTCCAGGAAGTTGGTGGGGTTGCAGCCCTTAATGGCAAGGCCGCGGGCCAGACCCGAGTAGATGTGGGTGTGGCAGTTGATGAGTCCGGGCATGATGAGGTTGCCCTGGGCGTCGACGTACTCGGCATCCGGGTACTTGGCCTTGAGCTCGCACTCGGGGCCCACTTCGACGATCGTATCTCCGTCAATGGCGACCGCACCGTTTGGAATGAACGGGGTCTGAGCGTTGCGGGTAAAGACGGAACCGTTAGCGACCAGAAGCATGGATGCTCCCTTCAACATCAGGGGCGGGGTTTGACACCTCTGACATGGCGGAGTGCGAAGCGCCGGCCTACACCGGAAACGGGCCCTCTCCCGTCAACGCTTCACCAAAGGGACAAACCCTTTGAAGTGCGGCTTGACGCCGCATGACGTCGGCGGACGAGGCGATGCGTCCGCCGACGAATAGCACCGAATTGGTTACTTCTTGCTCTCGGGCAAGACCAGATCCACGGCAGCGTCCTTGGCAGCATCGATGTGCTGAGCCACGACCGGCGTCTGCGGAAGGATCAGGTTAAGGACAATGGCCATGATGGCGGTGGGGGTTACAGCATTGGAGCCGATGACGGTGGGCACCCAGGTGGGCATACCCTCACCGGCAAGGCAACCGCTGGCCATCCAGATACCTAGGCCAAAGACGACGGAGGTACCGACGATGGTGGTAGTGCGCTGCGTGAGGCCCTCGCGGGTGAACATGCGCACGCCGTTCATGGTGATGGTGCCAAAGACGCCGACGGTCGCGCCGCCGATGACGGGCTGCGGGATAGCGGAAAGGACGGCAGAGAGCTGCGGGAACAGGCCGGCGATGGCAAATACGGCCGCGATGATCACAAAGACCCACTTGTTCACGACCTTGTTGGAGCAGATGATGCCCACGTTCTGGCCAAGGGCGCTGGTGGGAAGACCGCCAAGCAGGCCGCCGACCATAGAGGTGAGACCCTGGGACACGATAGCGCCGGAGAGTTCGCGCTCGGTGGGCATACGGTCGATGGAGCCCAGGCAGGCGGCGGAGACGTCACCGATAACCTGGATGGCAACCATGGGGAACACGACGGCGAGGGTAATGCAGACCTCGGGATCAAACTCGAGCGCGTAGGGCATGAGCTTGGGAAGGGCGAAGACCTGAGCGGTGGCGACGCTGGAGAAGTCGATCATGCCAAAGGGGATGGAGACGATCATGCCGACGATCATGCCAAAGAACACGGATCCCAGCTTGAGCGTGCCCTTGCCAAAGTTGGCGAGCGCAAAGACCACGGCGAAGGTGATAAGAGCGACGCACCAGGCCTGCGGAGTGCCCCACAGCGGCGTACCCATACCGCCGGCCATATACTTGACGGCCGTGGGATACAGCGAAACGCCGATGGAGAAGATGACCGTACCGGTCACGACGGGCGGGAACAGCCACTTGATCTTGCTGTAGGCCAGACCAAAGAGGACCGCGACGGCGCCGCCGACGATCTCGCCGCCCAGCAGCGCACCAAAGCTAAAGCCCGAGGCGCCCATGGCCTGCAGGGCCGGCAGGAACGCGAACGAAACGCCCATGACGATGGGCAGGCCGCCGCCGATGCGACGGAAGGGAGCGAAGGCCTGAAGGGCCGTATCGATCGCCGAAAGAATGAGCGCGACCTGGATGATGTCGGTGCTCTGCTGGCTATTAAAGCCGTAGACGCCGGCCATGATGACCGCCGGGGTAATGATGCCGGCAAACGATGCCAGTACGTGCTGAAGGGCACACGGGATCATTTCCTTAACGGGAGGCATGCCTTCGCGAGTGAACAGGGCTTCAGTGCCGTTCGTAACCGTCTCCTGGGTCATTTGACCACCAATCCTCGAAGTAGTTGTTTTCGCATCTAACGCTCTATTGTGACGCAGTGCGGGGTTGAGGTTGTGCCTTCATTGCATATCGTATTAAAGATGATTCTCATTCTCAATAATAATTTTTTGTTATCAGACTATTCTTCAGCTGAGATAACGCATTTCCGCAGGTCATGAAAGTGTCTGGTCAAAATAACATCTAACTTTTCTTTTGGTCAACCGTTTACCGCCAAATATCTACCGCTCATCTGTATTACGCAATGTACCTGCGGATATGTGAGTCAATAGACAACGTGTTACCATGAGAAAAAATTGTTATGAACATTTCCGATTTCACCCAAAGGAGTTGCCCGTGAACGAGACCGTACGTCGCTTTTTGCCGATGGTCGATTTTCTGGAGCAGATACTCGGCAAAAACAGTGAAATCGTGCTGCACGATTTCTCGGATCCCGACCACGCCATCGTCGATATTCGCAACGGCATCGTGAGCGGCCGCAAGGTCGGCGGTCCCGCCACCGATCTGGCACTCAAGATCATGCACGACGCCAAGTATCGCGACCTGCCGTTTATTACGGGCTACGAGGGGCGCGGTGCCGGCGGCAAGACGTTGGAGTCAGCGACGTACTTTATCCGCGAGAATGACGAGATCGTCGGTATGCTCTGCGTCAACACCGACCTCTCGACCGTGCGCTCCATCAACGCCATGGCGCAGCAGCTCATGGCGTGCTTCGACGCGGCGCCGACTCGCACGGAGCCCGCCCCTATCGAGGTCGAAAGCCTTTCGGAGTCCACACAGGAGCTCATCGACCGCAGCATTGCCGAGTTACTGAGCGCGCGCGGGCTGGATGTAGCGTCACTTGGTCAGAGCGACCGCGTGGACGTCATTCGCCACCTCAACGGCAACGGGGTGTTCATGCTCAAGGGCGCCGTGGCCTGCGCCGCCACCGCACTGGGCATCTCGGAGCCCAGCGTCTACCGCTACCTGCAAAAAGTTCGCAAGGAGGGCTAACGAGCAAAATGGAGCGCGGGCAGTCTTTTTGGCTCCACAAGCGATCCGTCACTTGACAAAAGACCCTGCAGCTCGCACGCGCTGCAGGGTCTTTTTGCATGTCATGTTTAGTTGTTGCCAACGCCTTAGAGAGCGGCGACGACCTCGATCTCAACCAGACCGCCAGCCGGAAGGGCGGCAACCTGGAAAGCGCTGCGCGCGGGGAACGGAGCCTCGAACTTGGAGGCGTAAATCTCGTTCACGGCAGCGAAGTCGGCAATGTCGGCCAGGTAGACCGTGGTCTTGACGACATCGGCAAAGGTGGCGCCGGCAGCGGTCAGCAGGGCCTCGACGTTGGCGAGGGACTGCTTGGCCTGGGCCTCGACGCCCTCGGGCATCTTGCCAGTTGCGGGGTCGATGCCCAGCTGGCCGGACAGGAACACCATGTTGCCGGTCTGGATGCCGGGGGAATACGGTCCGATGGCTGCGGGTGCGTTATCGGAAGACACGACGGTCTTGCTCATGTTTATCTCCTTACGATCAGTTGAGAAAGCGTGAGCGCGGCGTTCACACCGGGAGGCACAGTTCGGTCTGAACACCGCGCTTGATTGGGATAGTACTCAAGGTTTCCGCGCGATGCAAGATAATTATCACGCTGCGAGAATAATTTATCGCCCAACGGCGCCCGTTGGCAGCTGAACGGTTCTCCACGGGGTCAGCCAGCCCAAGCTGCTGAAGACTTTATCCCGCTTGGAGCACGGGCATCGCCTGCCGCAACGGCGCCACTATACTTTTGATTATCTGAGCATTTTGAAAGGCAGGATATGACCGCAACCGCCAGTCGAACCACCAACCGCAGACCCGAGCTCTTGGCCCCCGCCGGAGGCCCGGAGCCCTTTGCCGCCGCGCTCGCTGCCGGGGCAGACGCCATCTACTGCGGCATGGGCAGCTTCAACGCCCGCCGCAAGGCCACCAACTTTACCGACGAGGCCTTTGAGCAAGCCTGCCGCGCCGCGCATCTAGCCGGGTCGCGCGTCTACGTCACGGTCAACATCGTCATCAAGGAATCCGAGATGAGCGATGCGCTGCAGCTCATCCATCGCTGCTCCACGCTGGGCGCCGACGCCTTCATCATCCAGGACTGGGGCCTGTTCTTTGAGGTCAAGCGCACGATGCCCGGCATCGAGACGCATATCTCGACCCAAGCAAACATCCACGACGACCGCGGAACCCTTTGGTGCCGTGAGCAGGGCGCCGACCGCGTGACCCTCTCGCGCGAGCTCTCCATCGACGAGATCGCCGCCATCCACAACGCCGCGCCCAATGTGGACCTGGAGGTCTTTAGCCACGGTGCCATCTGCTTTTGCTACTCGGGTCTGTGCCTGCTGTCGAGCTTTGCCATGGCTGGTCGCTCGGCCAACCGCGGCATGTGCGCCCAGCCCTGCCGCCTGCCTTACGAGCTGATCGACGAAAACGGCCGCTCGCTCTCCCCTGCCGGTCGCGAGCGCGCGCTGTGCCCGCGCGACACCAACACGTCGCAGCTTGTTCGCCGTCTGTATGACGCCGGCGCCGCATCGCTCAAGCTCGAGGGCCGCATGAAGGCCCCCGATTACGTGTATTCCATCGTCGACGTGTACCGTCATCAGATTGATGACATGCTTGCCGATGTTTCGACCTCTAAGGATGAGGATGCCGCCCGCCAGCGCCAGCTCAAGCGCTGCTTTAATCGCGACTTTACGCACGCCTACCAGGATGGCACCTCGGGCGACGAGATGATGAGCTACGAGCGCTCCAACAACCGCGGCCAGATTGTGGGCACGGTGCTGGGCAGCCGCCTGGCCAACCGCGATGTACGCGGACTCAAGCCCGACGATCGCCGTCGCCGCGCCGCCATCGCCCGCATTGAGCTGTTTGAGCCCGTGGGCAAGGGCGACCTGCTGGAGCTTCGCCACGATAACGAGTTTGACCAGTTCCTGACCACCATTGCCGCCGATGACGCTGCCGCCGGCGATGTCATCGAATGCCGCGTGCCCCGCAGCATGCCCGAGGGCTGCCGCGTCCGCGTGATTCGCAGTCAGCGTGCCATCGACGCCGCCGGCGCCGCGCTCAAGCGCGATGTGCTGCGCCGCCGAGCTGTTGACGTGTCCGTCGTGGCGCGCCTAGGCGAGCCATTTACTGTCACACTCACCTGCTGTGACAACCCCGCGCTCACCGCCACCGCCACGGGCTTCACCGTCGAGGCCGCCAAGACCCGCGCCGTCGAGGCGGCAGACCTGGTTGAGCATGTGGGCCGCATGGGCTCCTCTCCCTTTGAGGCCGCAAGCTTTGACGTTTCGCTCGACGCCGGCTGCGGTATGGGCTTTTCCGCCGTGCACAAGGTGCGCGCCGCCGCTTGTAAGGCGCTGGAAGAGGCCATTCTGGCACCGTACGAGGAGCGCGCGAAAACGCTCGAGCTGCCGTCGATTGTAACCAGTGATTCCCGCCCCGCGCCCGAGCACTACCGCGATGAACCGCAGATCTGCGCCACCGTCACCTCGCTCGAGGCCGCCGAGGCCGCTCGCGCCGAGGGTGTAACGCGCATCTACATGACCACCGACGCGCTCGATGCGGCCGAGCTCTCCCCCGCCGATGCATTTGAGCAGGGCATCGTACCCGTGCTCGACGAGGTCTGCCGTGCCGTTGACCACGTACGCGTCGACCCGTGGGTTGTTGCCGGCGCCACGGTCGCTATTGGCAACATCTCTGAGCTTGCCCTGGCCGCCCAGGTTGGCGCCACGGCCGAGATTCGCTCTTGCCTGCCGGTGCACAACACGCCCTGCATGGAGGCGCTTGCCGAGCGCGGAGCCGGTGCGTTTTGGCTCTCGCCCGAGATCACACTCGACGAGATTGTCTCGCTCGGCGCCGCCGCGCCCGCGGCTCTGGGCATCACCGTCTTTGGCCGTCCGCGCGTCATGACAAGCGAGCATTGCATTCTGCAGGTTGCCAACGGCTGTATCCACGATTGTGCCAACTGCCGCCTGCGTGCCCGCAAGCTCTCGCTCAAGAATATCGACGGCAAGATCATGCCGGTGCGTACCGACATCCATGGCCGCTCTCGCTTGTACGATGCCTACCCCATCGACCTTACGCCGCAGGTACCGCAGTTGCTCGACGCCGGCGTCCGTCGTCTTATGGTCGACGGCACGCTGCTCGAGGCAGATGAGGTGGGCCGCGCCGTCGCCCGCGTCCGCCGCGCCGTCGAGGCGGCTCAAGCCGGCCGCAAGCCCGCCGCCCGCCTGCGCGGCGCCACCTCGGGCTGCATGTTTGTGGGAATTAGCTAACCGAAAGGCTTACACGTGAACGAAGAACCTCAAGTCCTCTACTGCGACGCCTGGCTCATGGCCATCGACAAGCCCGCCGGCATAATCGTCCACGGCGACGGCACCGGCGAGCGCACACTTACCGACTACGCCAGCGACCTTTTGCTGGCGATGGGCGACGGCTTTGCCGCGACTGACATGCAGCCGCTCAACCGCTTGGACCGCAACACCACCGGCGTGGTGTTGTTCTCGCTCGACAAGCAGACGCAACCCGCTTTTGACCAGATGATCATCGACCACGCATTCGAAAAGCACTATCTGGCGCTCGCCGAGGGCAAGATCGACTGGAACGAAAAGCTCATCGACAAGCCCATCGCCCGCGACCGCCACGATAGCCGCAAGATGCGCGTTGGCGCCAGCGGCAAGCCGTCTCAGACGCGCGTGAAGGTGCTCAAGCGCCTTAAGAGCCGCCGAGGCCTACCCACACGCTCGTATATCGATGTCGAGTTGCTCACCGGCCGCAAGCACCAAATCCGTGTGCATCTGGCGAGCGAGCGCCATCCCCTGGTTGGCGACGACCTGTACGGAACGCCGCGCCCCTGTGGCCTGATGCTCCACGCCCACAGCGTGTCCTTCACGCATCCCGTAACCGGCGAGCACATCCACATCGAAGCCCCCTGCCCCTGGGAGCCCTAAAACCTGCCGAAAAGGGACAGGTTTATTTTGGCAGGTTTTATCTGGACAAACGTCAAAACCACCACAAAGGTTCCTGCCCCTTCGCGGTGGTTTTGGCCTTAGCCCGTCCCCTGCTGTTAGACCGTGATGACGTTGTCCATTGCCCGGTACTTGGCGGGGACATCGCCTGCGGTAATAATCGTTGCGTCACGGAAGTCCGCGAACTTGACGGGCGCCACCATGCCAAATTTACTGGCGTCCGAGATTACGAAGCGCTTGGCCGTATGGCGCATCGAGATACGCTTTACTTGCGCCTCCTCGATATCGGGCGCCGTGAAGCCCTGCTCGGCGGCAATGCCGTTAGAGCCCCAAAAGCCACAGTTGAAGTTGTAGCGGTCTAAGGTTGCCAAGGCATCGGGGCCAACGAGCGCCTCGGTCTCGGGTTTGAGCTCGCCGCCCAGCACCACGGTACGCATGCCGCGCAAAGCAAGGTGTTGAGCATGGAGCACGGAATCGGTCACATAGGTGACATCTTCAAGGTGTGGAAGATGCTCGATGAGCCTGAGCGTCGTCGAACCCGAGTCGATGTATACATAGCTCTCGGGCTCCACAAGTGCCGCCGCACGGGCGCAGATACGCTCCTTGTCGTCGTTATGGAGGTCGCTGCGCTCATTAAGCGTTAGGTCGCGCGTCACGTGCGCGCGCTCAAGACTCGTCGCTCCGCCGTGGACCTTGGCGATGCGATGCGCTCGGTCGAGCGTCTGCAGGTCGCGCCGAATGGTAGACGCCGTCACGCCCAGGGCCTCAGCAAGCTCCGGCACGGTAACCGAGCCGGCCTGCTGCACCATCGACACGATCGCGTTGAGCCTATCTTCCGCAAGCATCGCTTACTCCTCCTCGGGGTACACGACTCCCCAGTCGGCGCGGAGCTTGGTCATAAGCTCCATAACATCAGAGGCATAATCCAGCAGCTCGCGCTTGGAGTCGTCGCCGGCAACGACCTGCTCAAGATCGGCCATCTCATAGCAAAGGGCGTAAGCCTCGGTGCCGGCGTGGACCTCCTCGCGGTGGCCGTCCGCAGTCCACACGACGGTCGCGTGATCGGCACGCGGATAATCGTTGACCTCGATATAGCACTTGTCGAAGCTGATGACCGAGCGCTTGGGTTGCTTGGAGTGGAGTGTGAGGCTCACAACACCCAGCTGCTGCTCGGCATTACGGCAGACGATGCCGCCCGCAACGTCGACACCGGTCTCGCAGGTGTTGCCCAGCGAAACGACCTCAGCGGGCTGGCTTGCCATAAAGAGACGCATGACGGACAGGGCATACACGCCGATGTCGAGCATGGCACCGCCAGCAAGGTTGCGGTTGTAGAAGCGATTGGTCAGATCGCCGAACTCCTTGTAGCTACCAAAGTTGAGCTGGGCGAGGTTCATGCGACCAAACTCGCCGGCATCCATGCGACGGCGCAGCTCTTGATACAAGGGCATATGAAGCACCGTGGTGGCATCCATGAGGACGACGTTGTGCTCGTCGGCGATGGTACGCGCCTCGTCGAGCTCGGCGGAGTTGAGGGTAATGGCCTTCTCGCAAAGTACGTGCTTGCCAGCTGCCAGAGCGGCGCGCAGGAAGGTGATATGCGTGTTGTGCGGCGTGGTGATATAGACTGCGTCAATGTTCGGATCGGCGTAGAGGTCCTCGACCGTGTCATAGACCTTCTCGATGCCATGCTGCTCAGCAAAAGCTTGAGCCTTGGACAGCGTGCGGTTGGCGACGCCCGCAAGCTTGCGACCGGCAAGAGCGAGAGACTGGGCCATCTGGTTGGCGATAACGCCGCACCCGATCACAGCCCAGCGGAGCTCGGGGGCCGTAAAAATATCGTTGGGGAATGGCTTGTCCTGGACCGAAGCGAACGCTGCTTTTGCGGCTGCCGCGGAGTCGAGTGGAGCCTGCTTGTAATCTGCCATTTGTGCCTCCTGAATCGTGGAGCGTCTAACATTTCTGCTGTCTCTATATTCGCACAAACGCGCGTGCATTTGCTCGTATTTGCGTGTTTATTTGCTTAACGGTCATCATTTAGCCATTATTTGCACATGTATGCGCGCGTACACGCATTATCGCGCAATGACATGCGCGTAAATGCGCATATAACGATCCTTATGAAACATACAGGGGCGGAACACCATAGCCATAAAAGACAGAGTAGGCCGTATTACTCCACCCCTCTGGGGCATCAGACATCAAAGGACCGTCCCAGACTGCCGGCACATAGAGACTGTCCCCCAACGACTGGTCATTTAAGTCTGTCCCCAATGAATATTCCCACTCATTTAAGTCTGTCCCCAATGAGTAGGGATAGAAAAAGGCCCGGGTGCCTTGGCATCCGGGCCTTTGCTAGCAACTTGATGTTGCGGGCAGCTTAGAACTTGTGGCCGCACTTCTTGCAGACGCGCAGCTTGTTCTTGCCGTCCTTCTCGTGACCGACGCGGGTAACCTTACCGCACTCGGGGCAGACGAGATTGACGTTGGAGGCGTCGATGGGAGCCTCCTGCGAAACGATGCCGCCCTGCTGGTTGGCAGCGTTGGGCTTGACGGCCTTCTTGACGACCGAAACGCCCTCGACAACGACCTTGTTCTCGGCGGGGAGAGCACGCAGGATAACGCCCTGCTTGCCGCGATCCTTACCAGAGAGAACCTGGACCTTATCGCCCTTCTTGATATACATATATCTCCCCTAACTACAGGGTCTCGGGAGCGAGCGAGACGATCTTCATGTACTTCTTGTCACGAAGCTCGCGAGCGACGGGCCCGAAGATACGGGTGCCGACGGGCGAACCATCGTTGTTGATGACAACGCAGGCGTTCTCATCAAAGCGAATGTAGGAGCCATCCTTGCGGCGGATCTCCTTAACGGTGCGAACGACGACGCAACGGACAACGTCCTTCTTCTTGACGTTGGCGCCAGGGGTAGCCTCCTGGACAGCACCGATGAACACATCGCCGATGCCTGCATAACGACGCTTGGAACCGCCAAGCACCTTGATGCAGCGAATCTTGCGAGCGCCGGAGTTGTCGGCGACGTTCAGCATGGTTTGCATCTGAATCATGGTAGATGTTCCTCCGAACTAAGAACCGAAGAGAGGTGCGCAGCCTTTATACGGCCCGTGGTATGCAAGCCAGGCATACGCACATCTTCGGAAACGTACAAGTCGTAAGAGCGACTGCTTATTTAGCGCGCTCGACGACCTCGATGAGGCGCCAACGCTTCATCTTGGACATAGGACGGGTCTCCATAACGCGGACGGTATCGCCCACGCCAGCCGTGCACTCCTCGTCGTGAGCGTGCAGCTTCTTGGAGCTGGTCATCATCTTGCCGTACTTGGGGTGACGCTTGCGCTCGGTGATGGTGACAACAATGGTCTTGGCACCGGAGACGGAGGTAACGACACCCGTACGGACCTTACGCGAGTTACGCGAATCAGTCATGTTCTCTCCTTAGGTCCTACTCGGCGACAGCGGACTTCTCCGCTGCGATCTCGCGGGCGCGCTGCTCCGTGAGGACGCGAGCGATGTCCTTCTTCACGGTGTTGACGCGAGCGGTGTTGTCCAGCTGGCTGGTGGCCATCTGGAAACGAAGGTTAAAGAGCTCGGCGCGCATTTCCTTCAGCTTCTCAACGAGCTGAGCGTCCGAGAGCTCACGAATCTCTGCGGGCTTCATTAGTTCTCCTCCTTGGCGGCGGCGGCGTCCTCAGCAGCCCACTTGGCCTCGAGAGCGGCCTCCTCAGCCATCTCCTTCTCGATGCGCTGCTCAGCGTTCTTAGCAGCAACAATCTTGGTCTTGATGGGAAGCTTGTGCTGTGCAAGACGCAGAGCCTCGCGAGCGACCTCCTCGGGCACGCCCTTGACCTCGAACATGATGCGGCCGGGCTTGACGACGGCCACCCACTCCTCGGGGTTACCCTTACCAGAACCCATGCGAGTCTCGGCAGGCTTCTTGGTGATGGGCTTATCGGGGAAGATCGTGATGTACACACGACCGCCACGCTTCATGTAGCGGGTCATGGCAATACGAGCGGCCTCGATCTGACGGTTGGTGATCCAATGGGCCTCGAGAGCCTGGATACCAAACTCGCCGAAATGCAGCTCGGTATTACCCTTGGCCTGGCCCTTCATGGAGCCACGCTGCACCTTGCGGTGAAGAATACGCTTAGGGGCAAGCACTACTGACCCCTCCTCTCGGAGTTACGACGACGAGGACGGGAAGAGCCCTCGAGTGCAGGGTTGGGAACAGGCTGGCCCGGGAGCTTCTCGCCCAGGTAGATCCAGACCTTCACGCCGCAAGCGCCCATGGTGGTGCTGGCGACAGCCGTGCCGTAGTCGATCTTGGCACGGAGGGTGTGCAGAGGCACGCGACCCTCGCGGTACCACTCACGACGGCCCATCTCGGCACCGCCGAGACGACCGGAGCACTGGATACGGATGCCCTTAGCGCCGGCCTTGCGGGCGGACTGGACAGCCTTGCGCATAGCGCGACGGAAGGCAACGCGGCCCTCGAGCTGCTCGGCGATAGACTGAGCAACGAGGTTGGCGTCGAGCTCGGGGCGCTTGATCTCGACAACGTCGACGGAGAGCTGGCCCTTGGAGACGCCAGCGACCTTCTCGAGCTCGGTGCGGAGGGTATCGATCTCGGCACCCTTCTTACCGATGACAACGCCGGGGCGAGCGGTGAGGATGATGACCTTCACCTTGTCGCCAGCGCGCTCGATCTCGACACGGGAGACAGCTGCGCGGGAAAGACGCTTCTCGAGGTACTTGCGGATCTCGAGATCGTTACCGAGGGTCTTAGCGTAATCCTTCTCTGCGAACCAGCGGGAGCGCCAGTTCTCGGTGATGCCAAGACGGAAGCCGGTGGGGTAGACTTTCTGACCCATACAGCTTTACGCCTCCTTTCGAGGAGCAACGACGACGGTGATGTGGGAAGTACGCTTCAGAATACGAGAAGCGGAACCCTTGGCGCGGGGACGGATGCGCTTAAGCGTCGGACCCTCGTCAACATAGGCAGCGGCGACAACCAGGTTGTCGGCACGCAGACCGTTGTTGTTCTCGGCGTTCGCAACGGCGGAACGGAGAACCTTCTCGACATCCACGGCGACGGCGCGGTCGCAGAAGTGGAGGATGTCGAAGGCCTGAGCGACAGGCTTGCGGCGGATCAGATCGACCACCAGGCGGGCCTTGCTGGGGGAAACACGCACGTACTTAGCGACGGCGCGAACCTCGGTGGCCTCAGTTTCAATAGACTTAGTTGCCATTTACGGTTAACCCCCTATTTGGCCTTGTGGCCACGGAACGTACGAGTCGGCGCGAACTCGCCGAGCTTGTGACCAACCATGGACTCGGTAACATACACGGGCACATGCTTGCGGCCGTCGTGGACGGCGATGGTGTGACCAACCATCTCGGGGAAGATGGTGGACGCGCGGGACCAGGTCTTCACGACGTCCTTCTTGCCAGCCTCGTTCATCGCGGTGATACGCGAGAGAAGGCGAGTCTCCACGAACGGGCCCTTTTTGAGACTTCTGCTCATAAGTGCTTTCTCCTAAAACTCGGTATCCGAAATTACTTCTTACGGCGACGAATGATGTGCTGGTTCGAGACCTTCTTCTTCTTGCGCGTACGAAGGCCCTTCGTCGGCTTACCCCAGGGGGTAACGGAGGGACGACCAGAGGTGTGGTTCTTGCCCTCGCCACCGCCGTGCGGGTGGTCGACAGGGTTCATGACGGTACCGCGGACGGTCGGGCGCACGTTCATGTGACGCTTACGGCCGGCCTTGCCGATGACGATGTTGGAGTGATCGGCGTTGCCGACCTCACCGACGGTGGCGCGGCAGGTAACGAGGATGCGGCGCATCTCGGAGGAGGGCATACGGACGATAGCGTACTTGCCCTCCTTACCCATCAGCTGGCAGGAGTTACCGGCGGAACGGGCGATAGCAGCGCCCTTGCCCGGCTGGAACTCGACGGCGTGGATGAGCGTACCGACGGGGATGTCGGCGAGGGGCAGAGCGTTGCCCGGCTTGATGTCGGCGTCAGAACCGGACATGATGGTCTGACCGACCTCGAGGCCCTTGGGGGCCAGGATGTAGCGCTTCTCACCGTCAGCGTAGTGCAGCAGAGCGATGCGAGCGGAACGGTTCGGATCGTACTCGATCGTGGCAACCTTGGCGGGCACGCCGTCCTTGTTGCGCTTGAAGTCGATCACGCGGTAACGACGCTTCACGCCGCCGCCCTGGTGGCGGGTGGTGATGCGGCCGTTGTTGTTACGACCGGCCTTCTTGGGCAGGGGCTCGAGAAGAGACTTCTCGGGCTTGGTGCAGGTGATCTCGGAGAAGTCGGAGATCGTCTGCCAACGCCTACCAGCGGAGGTCGGCTTAAGGTGCTTTACAGCCATTACAATCCCTTTCAATAGGAATCCGTTAGCCATCGCAGACAGGGATTCGAGGTTCTGCCTCGGGTGCGATGACACCGGACGTATACACGGTTCCGGGCGTGTCCATTTTATACGCCCAAAACCTTGAGCTCCCGCCTCCCCTATTTGGGAGGCATGAGCTCACTCAACAGCAACGAGTCTTAGGCCTGGTTGCCAAAGACCTCGATGGTGTCGCCCTCGGCCAGCGTGACGATGGCCTTCTTCCAAGAACGGGTCTTGCCGGCGACATAGCGCACGCGCTTGGTCTTGGGCTTGACCGTCAGGGTGTTCACGCGAACGACCTTGACGCCGAAGATCTCCTCGACAGCGTCCTTGATCTGATACTTGTTAGCATCCTTGGCGACCTCGAACGTGTACTTGTTCAGCTCCATGCCGGAGAAGGAACGCTCGGACACGATCGGACGGATGATGATCTCGTGGGCGGTCATTTATGCAAGCACCTCCCCGAAGTGAGCGGCGATGTCGGCGGGCATCAGCACAGCGTTGTTGTTGACGAGATCGTAGGTGTTGGCCTCGTCAGCGGTGATGATGAACGTCTTGGGAATGTTGCGGAACGACAGGTAGGCGTTGACGTCCTCATCGCGAACGATGATGGTCAGACGCTTGCCCTCAAGGCCGAGAGCCTTGAGCATGGCGACGGCAGCCTTGGTGGAAGGCTTCTCGAAGCCGTAGTCGTCGACGAGCACGAGCTCGCCATCGGCCAGCTTGGCGGACAGCGCGGAGCGCATAGCCAGCTTGACCTCCTTGTTGTTCATACGCTTAGCGTAGGAACGGGGCTTGGGGGCGAAGACGACGCCACCGTGACGCCACTGGGCAGCACGGATGGAACCCTGGCGGGCACGGCCGGTGCCCTTCTGACGCCAAGGCTTCTTGCCGCCACCGGAAACCTCAGAGCGACCCTTAGCAGACTGGGTGCCCTGACGCCAAGAGGCCATCTGGCACTTGACGATGTGGTGCATAACGTGGATGTTCGGCTCGATGCCGTACACCTCAGCGGCGAGCTCGGCCTCGGCGACCTTCTTGCCCTCGCTGTTCTTTACTTCAAACTTTGCCATTTAAGTGTTCTCCTTGGTATGACGCTGGGCTAAATGGGCTGGGCCCTTAGGCCATACGGATGGCGACGAGACCATTCTTGGCACCCGGGACAGCGCCCTTGACCAAGATGAGGTTCTGCTCGGCATCGATGCGGACAACGGAAAGGTTCTTGACGGTAACGCGCTCGTTACCCATGTGACCGGCCATCTTGACGCCCTTGAGGACGCGCGCAGGATAGGCGCACTGACCGATAGAACCGGGGTGACGCTGGAAGTGAGAACCATGCGTCATAGGACCGCGGCGCTGACCCCAGCGCTTGATGCGACCCTGGAAGCCCTTACCCTTGGAGGTACCGATGACGTCGACCTTCTCGACATCAGCGAAATCAGCGACGGTGACGACCTCGCCGACCTTGTGCTCCTCGCCGTTCTCGACGCGGACCTCACGAAGGAAGCGGACAGGCTCGACGCCAGCCTTGGCGAAGTGACCAGCCATGGGCTTGTTCACGTTCTTGGCCTTGATGTCGCCGAAACCGATCTGGACGGCGTCATAGCCGTCGGTTGCCTGAGTTTTAACCTGCGAGACAGCGCAGGGGCCAGCCTGGATGACCGTGACGGGAACGACGTTGTCGTTCTCGTCCCAAACCTGGGTCATGCCAATCTTGCGGCCGAGAATCATGCTGATCAAGATATGATCCCAACTCTCGCGTGGTCTTGGGACAATGCGTACACCACCGAGCGTACGCCCCTAGAGGACCACTACTTACACGACGTGCTCCCCAGCCTTGTATTTCGTCCGGACTACCTGACAACCCTATTAAGCAGGCATTTTGTCCAGCCAGAATACTCCCCTGGTTTCACACAGCTGTTTAGTATACACGGCTGCGGGCGTATCCATCGAGATTCATATTTCACTCACATTGTTTACGCAGGTAAAGTGCGTGGCACGTTCCCAGTGTGCGGCGGAGGGGGCGGGCCCGAGACATATTAAGGTTGTCGCGAGTTCCGCACGAACAGGAGAGCACTTAATGTGCTCTCCGTCGTGAGCAGGACTGTAGAGCAGCAACCTTAATATGTCTCGGGCCCGCCCCCTCCGCCGCACACTGGGAACGCCACGTTGATGTCTGCTAAACCTTGCTCGCTCAGGCTAATGACTTTGTTGGGGGTCCACTATTTGCTGGAGGGTGAACTTACATTGATGAGGCTCGCCTTCTGCTTGTGGCTTTTGCTCATCGAAATCGAAGATCATGATGGCGCAGTTGGGGAGTTTGGCTGGGAGCTCGAAGCCCTCTGGGGCTGCAGCTTTGATGAATTGGCGGCTGGCGCTGCCGTGGCTTACTGCTAGAAGGGTTTCGATACCATCGGCGTCCATGATATTGGTGAGGGTGTCTACCATGCGCCCTTGCAGCGCCTGGCTTCCTTCTCCTCCGAAGGGGACCAGATCCTCGCCCGGATCCCAGACGTCGGTGGGTAGCGCGTCGTGCGGGCCCTCTTCGAAGGTGCCGTAGCAGCGCTCGATAATGCCTTCGCAGGGCTCAACGTCAGCGTCTGCGCCGAGAAGCTCGGTTGCGACGAGGCTTGCCGTAGCCATGGCTCGGCCCAAAGGGGAGGAGACCACTTTGTCGGGGACGACGTTGTGGGCTTTGAGCCACGCGGCTGCCATCCCGGCTTGCTGACGACCCAGGTCGGTCAGCGGTGAATCGCAGCGGCCCTGGACCAGCTTTTTGACGTTGAACTCCGTCTGACCGTGGCGGAGTAGATACAGCTTCTTCATGCTCTCCCCTTCTGCATAACCTGCTTTGCCGGCACAGCCTTACTCGTGGGTATGCCCTACGTAGTCTTCGTCGATCGTAATCTTGGCAATCGACTTGGGATATTCGGATTCGACACGTTTCGCCAGCGCGTGCTTTAAGTCTTCGGCACTCATCTGCAGATCCGAGGGTCGCACGCAGTCGAAGATCACGTTGGTGTGCGTAGGACCCGGCACGCAGCGTAGGTCATGAATCGAGAGGCGGTTATCGATCTCCTGAGCCATGGCGTGAATGCGCAAGCGCATGCTCGCCACCTTGGGGTCATCGGTCACGATGGGATCGTAGTGAAGCGTGACGATCATGCCGTCTTCGACCCTAAACGACTGTTCGATGTTATCGAGCGTGTCGTGACTTTCCAGCGGGCTGGCCTCGGCCGCCATCTCGGCATGCGCACTTGCAAACTTCCTGCCCGGGCCGTAGTCGTGAACCATAAGGTCGTGGACGCCCAAAACGCCGGGATAGCTCATGATCTTGTCTCGAATGTGCTTGACCAGCTTGGGATCGGGCGCCTGGCCCAAAAGCGGGCTCACCGTATCTTGGATAAGCTCAAAACCACTCCAGCCAATATAGGCGCCAACGGCAAGGCCGACCCATGCGTCAAGATTGATGTGCGTCACCTGCGAAACAATTGCGCACGCCAGCACGGCGCCTGTGGCAAGGACATCGTTCTTGGAATCCTGCGCGGTCGCATGCAGCGTCTCGGACTCAATGCGGTCACCGAGCTTTTGGTTGAGGGCCGCCATCCAGAGCTTTACGACCATCGAAAGCGCCAGGACCGCCACCAGGGCAAGCGAGAACTCGACAGGTTCGGGGTGGATGATGCGCTCAAACGAGGATTTGATAAGCTCAAGGCCGATCAGCAGCACGAGTGCAGCCACGACCAGACCCGAGAGATACTCGTAGCGACCGTGGCCGTAAGGATGCTCGGGGTCGGCCGGCTTGCTCGCCAGCTTAAAGCCAAGCACGCTCACGATGTTCGAGCTGGCATCAGACAGATTATTCATGGCATCCGCCACAATCGAAACCGATCCCGACAGCACGCCAATTACGCCCTTCGCAGCGCATAGTGCCACATTGGCGAGAATACACACCACGCCCGTCAACGTGCCCACGCGCGCACGGTCGCCCTGCGCACGCTTAACAATCCACTCGACCATCTACATCCGCCCCCACGGTACTACCTATATATCTATTGCTCAAACGGATTGTAGTGTAGCCACTTTATCCCCCAGATACAAAAAAGGCCGCAACCCACACGGGCCACGGCCTTGGAATGTGGCAAAGGAATCGTCCTTGTGTCGCACAGGTTTACGCGCTTACTTCGGCCGCGCTCTTAGAGGTTTCGGGCAAATCGGCTCCATCCCCCGCCGCCTGCCCCTTCGCCGGCACCACGCCAAAGCAGTAGCTCAGCGCCGCAGACGCCGCAAATGCCACACCGCCGGCAGCGCAGCACCACAGCAGGTTCGAGATGCCGCCCGTGGCAAAGCCAATGACCATGAGGACATTCGTCATACCGATGGTATAGGCCGTAACGTGGCCCACGGCCGCAACAAGGCCTCCGACGGCGCCGCCAATGGCCATGCACGTCAGGCACCTGCCATATTTAAAGCCGCAACCGTACAGCGCCGGCTCACTTACGCCACCAAGCACGCCCGAGATCGAATAGCCCAGCATGAGGGCCTTCTCGTCCTTATCCGCAACGCGAAGCGACGCACCAAAGGGCATGCCCCAAACGGCAAACGTTGCCATCGTCGCGGCGATCAGAATGCACGAATCCGTTCCCACACTCATAAACTGCGCATAGGCGAGCGATAGGACAACGTTGCTGATGCCCGCAATCTTAAGGAACTCCCAACCCGCGGCAAGCCCCATGAGCGTAAGCAGCGACACGATGCCACCGGAATTGCCAAGCATAAACATAAGCTGTCCCAACAGCATGCCCAGATAGCTGCCCGCCGGCGCCGTAATGCACAGCGAAACCGGAACCATGACGAGCATGGTCGCAAACGGAACGAACGAAAACGCCACGGCCTTAGGGATAACGCGCTGAAAGAAACACTCCACTCGCCATAGCACGGGCACCGAGATGAGAACCGGGATAACAGTCGCCGTGTAATCGTTGACCGGCGCGGGAAGCAGGCCATACACGGAAGTCATCGATGCCCCCGTCGTCGATGCGGCATCGACGAGCTTAAGCAGATCGGGCGCAATCAATACGCCGCCCAGCATCATGCCCAGCTGCTCCGAGCAACCGAGCTGGCGGGCGGCCGCCCAACCAAGATAGATGGGCAAAAAGTAATAGCCGGCGTTATAGAGCCAACTGTAGAACAGGCGATAGATTTCGGAATCGGCAGACCACAGGCCCAGCATGCCTTCGCCCATAATGACGGCGACGGTGCGGAACAACGCCGCGCAGACAATAAACGGCAGCGCCGACATCATACTTTTGGACAGATAGTCCACCACGGTCATAGCGTTTGATGAGACCGTCGTTGTAAACGAGGTGTTAGAAACTTGCGACATGGAACGCCTTTCCCAATGTGACATGCAGACTGCCCCTTTGTCACATCGTGCGGTACCGACCGATTGCGCGGTACTTTTCGTAGCGGAGGTTTGTGAGGGTCGCGTCGTCGAGCCGCCCAAGCGTATCGAAGGCATCAAATGCCGAGGACATGACGGCACCGGCGATCTCCTCATGCGACAGGCCCCTATCGTCGACAATGCCGTCGATGATGCCGAGCGCCAACAGATCGGGGGCCGTGAGCTTAAGCGCCTCGGCGGCCTCATTCGCGCGCTCGGTATCCTTCCACAGGATCGATGCACAGGCCTCGGGGCTCACGACCGAATAGGCCGAACTCGAGAGCATCAGGATGCGGTCGGCCACGGATAGCGCCAGCGCGCCACCAGAGCCGCCCTCGCCTGTCACCACCGAGACAATCGGCGTCTTAAGGCCGCTCATCTCCATGAGATTCTGGGCAATCGCCTCACCCTGGCCGCGCTCCTCGGCACCGATGCCGCAAAACGCGCCCGAAGTATCGACCAGGCACAGAACCGGTCGACCAAACTTTTCGGCCTGGCGCATAAGGCGACGCGCTTTGCGGTAGCCCTCGGGATGTGCCATGCCAAAGTTGCGACGCATGCGCTCTTTGGTCGTGGTGCCGCGCTCGATGGCGATGACCGTTACGGAGCGCCCGTCTTTCCAGCCAATGCCAGCCACCACAGCGGCGTCGTCGCCAAAGTAGCGGTCGCCGTGCAGCTCCACAAATCCATCCAGGCCCAGCGAGATCATCTCGCCTGCCGTGGCGCGATCTGCCGAGCGGGTCTGCTTGACAATCTCGAGCGCGGTTTTTGGTGCCGGCGAGCGCTTAAACAAGTGTCCCAGCTTTTTGCCGCGGCGACCCGTATGCACGATCTCATGCGGTGCCCCCAGGCCGGGCGCGTGCCCTTCGTGCAGCGCCAGCAGCTCGCCTACCGTGAGCGCAATCTCGCCACGCGGAACAACGGCATCGCAAAAGCCGTGCTCCAGCAAAAACTCGGAGCGCTGGAATCCCTTGGGCAGGCGCTTGTGCATGTTCTGCTCGATCACGCGCGGGCCGGCAAATGCCGTCAGGGCATCGGGCTCGGCCAGGATAATATCGCCCTCCATGGCAAAGCTCGCGGTTACGCCTCCGGTCGTGGGGTCGGTGAGCACCGTGATATACAGACCGCCCGCCTCGCTGTGGCGCCTAACCGCCGCAGAAATCTTGGCCATCTGCATAAGTGACGTCACGCCCTCTTGCATGCGCGCGCCGCCCGAAACGGTAAAGCCGACAACCGGCAATCCCAGCTCGGTCGCACGCTCAAATGTGCGACAGATCTTCTCGCCCACCACGGAGCCCATCGAGCCCATCATATAGTTGGCATCCATAAAGAAGAGCGCGGTATCGCAGCCGCAGATTTTACCCCTACCGCACACGACGGCATCGCGCTCGCCCGAACGCTCGCTCACGCTCTTGAGCTTGTCGGCATAGCCGGGAAACAAGAGGAAATCCTCCGACGCCAGATTGGCATCCCATTCCTCAAACGTGCCCTCGTCGACCGTCATGCGCATGCGCGCGCGACCGCTCACGCGAAAGTGTTTGCCGCAACGAGGGCAGACCTCGAGGTTGTCGTGCAGGCGTGCCTCATCGATCACACGGCGGCACTCCGGGCACTTGATAAACACGTGACGCGCGGGAAACTCGGCGCACGACTCTGTCATCGGCCCCTCGAGAACGTTGACCGTCTTCGCTTTTCTATTCATCAGCATAGAGATGCCCCATCAGATCGGTGTGATACATGCCCGACAAGAACTCGTCGTTTGCCAGCACGTCGAGCTGAAGCTCGCTGTTTTCGCTCACGCCTTCAATCACGAGCTCGCCCAGGGCCGAGCGCATCTTACGAATAGCGCCGTCACGCGTGGGCGCGCACACGATGAGTTTGCCAAGCATAGAGTCGTAGTACGGCGGAACTTTCGCACCGGTAAACATGGCGGAATCCCAGCGTACGCGCGGACCACCCGGCACACGCAACGCGGTGACCGTTCCACATGACGGCAGAAAGTCCGGCGTTTCGGCATTAATGCGGCACTCCATGGCGTGGTTGCGGACCGGCATGTCCTCCCGCTCAAAGGGCAGAGGCTGGCCGGCTGCCACGCGCAGCTGCCACTTGACCAAGTCGGTATCGGTCACAAACTCTGTAATCGGATGCTCCACCTGCAAGCGCGTGTTCATTTCCATAAAGTAGAAATTGCCGTCATCTGAGTACAGAAACTCAATGGTGCCGGCGCCCTCATAGCCAACGGCACGAGCCAAGTCGCGCGCCGCCTTGTGCATGCGCGCGCGAATATCATCGCGTCCCTCGAGGCACGGCGCGGGGCTCTCCTCGATCAGCTTTTGGTTGCGGCGCTGCACCGAGCACTCACGCTCGCCGAGCGAAAACACATGGCCCTGCTTATCGGCCATAATCTGCACCTCAACGTGGTGCGCCGGCGCGACGAACTTCTCCATGTAGCACTCGCCGTCGCCAAAGACGGCCTCGCCCTCGGCACGCGCCTCGATGAACGCCTTTGCCGCATCTTCCACGCGCTCGACCTTGCGAATGCCGCGGCCGCCTCCACCCGCACGCGCCTTGATGAGCACGGGGCAGCCAATGCGCTCGGCCTCGGCCGTCGCCTCCTCGGGGCTTTTGAGCAAATCGCAGCCCGGCACGATGGGCACGCCCGCCGCGGCAGCCGTTCGGCGTGCGGCGTCCTTGTCGCCCATGCTGTCGATCACCTCGGCCGAAGGACCGACAAACGCCAGGCCATACTTGTCGCAGTCGCGCACGAAGCTCGCCTTCTCGGAAAAGAAGCCATAGCCGGGATGAATTGCCTTAGCTCCCGACTTTACGGCACAGGTGAGCACGGCATCGTCGTTGAGGTAGCTCTCGGCAAGACGCGGGCCGCCGATGCAATATGCCTCGTCGGCAAGCTGCACGTGCAGCGCGTCCGCATCGGCCGTGGAATAAACGGCGACGGTCTTGATGCCCATATCGCGGCACGCACGGATAACACGGACCGCGACTTCGCCGCGGTTGGCGATGAGCACTTTGTCGAACATGAAGCCTTCCTTAACTTTCGTGCATGAGTGCAAAAGACATATCGGCGCGGCAGCAAACCTCACCGTTGACGCTCGCAGTACCCATCGCAAAGCGGAACGGCCCGCGCGCACGCGTGATGGTGCACACCAGATCAACCGTGTCGCCCGGGCGCACCGGACGCTTAAAGCGCACCTTATCGAGGCTCGTATAGAACGGCGTCGCGCCGCGCGCCTCCTCATCGCCCATCAGCAGCACGCAACAGTTTTGGGCGAGCATCTCGCACTGAATCACGCCGGGGACTACCGGGTTTCCCGGAAAATGCCCCTGCAAAAAGTACTCGTCACCCGTAATCGTGATCTTGCCGTGGGCCTCGTCGCCCACCAGCTCGGCCTCGTCGAGCAAAAGCATCGGTTCGCGATGCGGCAACAGCTTCTTGAGCTCTTCTTTGTTCATGGACATCACCTATCCGATCCTCATAAGGCAACTGCCGAACTCCACGAGGTCGCCGTCGGCCACGCAGATCTCGAGCACCTCGCCGTCTGCCTCGGCCGTCACCTCGTTGAGAACCTTCATGGCCTCGATGATGCAGAGGGTCTCACCGGCCTTGACCTTGGAGCCCACGTGCACAAACGGCTCGTCGCCCGGCGCCGGGGCAGCATAGAAAACGCCGACCATGGGAGCGGTCACCTCGGTGCCCTTGGGCTCCGGCGCGGCAACAGGCGCCTGCACGGCGGGCTCCGGTGCGGCGGCAGGCATGGCGACAGGAGCCACCGCCGGAGCAGTCACGGCACCCGGCATAGGCATGGGCACGGCAACCGGCTGCGCGGCGCTCGCGCGCTCGAGTTCGACCGCGGTGCCATCGGGCTCCTCAACGCGTACGCGCGTGAGGCCGCGGTCCTCCATAACATCGGCTATCTCGGCAAGTCTTTTGGAATCCATGCTCTAGCTCCTCGTATATCTACGCAGCGCGATGGCGGCGTTGTGCCCGCCAAAGCCCAGGTTGGTCGAAAGCGCCCAGGTAAGATCGGCGCGAACCGCGCGATTGGGCGTGTAGTCAAGATCGCAGGCGGGATCGGGTGTGTGGTAGTTAATGGTCGGCGGCACCACGCCCTGCTCGAGCGCCATGGCGCAGGCCATGACCTCGATGGCACCCGTGGCACCGATCATGTGGCCGGTCATCGACTTAGTCGACGAGACGTGCGCGGCGCGCGCCGCGTCCTCGCCGAGCGCACGCTTAATGCCCGCCGTCTCGGACGAATCGTTGAGCTTGGTCGATGTGCCGTGGGCGTTGATGTAGAGACCCTCGGAAGGCTTGACGTCGCCCTCGGTCACCGCCAGCGATATCGCGCGGGCAATGCCGGCAGCCTCGGGATCGGGGCTCGTGATGTGATAGGCATCATCGGTGTTGCCGTAGCCCACGACCTCGGCATAAATGTGCGCACCGCGCGCCTGCGCATGTTCCATGCTCTCGAGTGCCAGCACGCAGGCGCCCTCGCCCATCACAAAGCCATCGCGGTCTGCATCGAACGGGCGGCAGGCAGTCGCGGGATCGGGGTTGGTGGTCAACGCACGGCAGGACGTAAAGCCTGCAACGGCATCGGGGATAATGGCCGCCTCGGCTCCGCCGGCGAGAATCGCATCGGCATAGCCATGCTTGATGGCGCGGAACGCCTCGCCCACGGCATGGGCCGAGGTCGCGCACGCGGTCACCACGGGCAGGGTCGGGCCTTTTGCCTTGTGGCGGATCGCGATGTTGCCCGAAGCCATGTTGGGGATCATCATCGCGATCATATAGGGCGATGCACGGCGAGGCCCACGGTCAGCAATCGTATGGACGTTGTCGACGAGCGTCTGCATGCCGCCCACGCCCGAGCCCACGTAGACGCCCAGGCGCTCGCGATCGATGGCGCCTTCGACATCAAAGCCCGCATCGTGCATCGCCTCGTCCGAAGCCGCCATCGCAAACTGAACGCAGGGGTCGAGATGCTTGGCGTCACGCTTGCCAAAGTAATCGTTGCCGTCAAAGCCCTTGACCTCGGCCGCCACCTTGACGGCAAACGCATCGGTATCGAAGTGCGTGATCGGGCCGATGCCGCACGTGCCAGCGCACATTGCCGCCCAGGTGGCAAGCGCGGTGTTGCCGAGCGGCGATACGACACCTATGCCGGTAATTGCAACTCTCTGTTCCATCATGGTCTCCTCATCCAAGCCGTTCTTCGGCCCTGATTTCTACATCGCCATTCCGCCGTCAACGCGTACAACCTCGCCCGTAATGTAGGAAGCCGCATCGCTCGCCAAAAAGCGCACCACGCCGGCCACTTCCTCGGGGCGCGCCATGCGCTTTAGGGGAATCTGCTCCTCGGTTGCCGCGCGAACCTTCTCTGAGAGCTTTGCCGTCATATCTGTCTCGACGAACCCGGGGGCGACCGCGTTCACTCGTACGCCGCGGGATGCAAGCTCGCGCGCCACCGCCTTGGTCAGGCCGATCACGCCCGCCTTGGAGGCAGCGTAGTTGGCTTGCCCGGCGTTGCCCATCAGGCCCACGACCGAGCTCATGTTGACGACGCAGCCGCCACGCTGGCGCATAAAGGTCTTAGTGAGCGCGCGCGTCGTATTGAACGTTCCTTTAAGATTGACATCGAGCACGCGATCGAAGGCGTCATCGCCCATGCGCATAAGCAGCCCATCGCGAGTGATGCCGGCGTTGTTGACGAGCGCCCAAATGGAGCCAAAGTCGTTGAGGACCGCTTCCACGCACGCGTTGACGGCAGCGGGATCGGCCACGTCGCATTGATATGCGCGTGCCGCGGCGCCAGCGGCCTCGCAGGCTTCGCACGTCTCGCGCACCGCATCGACGCTGCCGGCATAGACGACGGCGATATCAAAGCCGTCCTCCGCCAGACCGATAGCGCAGGCGCGGCCGATACCGCGCGAGCCGCCCGTGACCAGTGCCACGCGACGTGAGTCGTTGCGCTCGAGCGCGCCGTTGTTCAAGTTGCCCATGTCATTCCTTTCGGGTTACAGCCCTGTGGACTATGCGAGCTCGTCGGCAATAGCTGCGACTTGCTCGGCCGTTTCGCACGAATACACGCGAACGTCGCTCAGCGTACGCTTGACCAGGCCCGACAGCGTTTTGCCAGGGCCGACCTCAATAAACGTGTCGATCCCCTGATCCTGCAGAGTATGTAGCGTGTCGACCCAGCGAACGGCATGACTCACCTGGTTGGCCAAGACATCCGATGCTGCCCGCGGGTCCGCCGGATAGGGCGCCGCCGTCATGTTTGCCATGACCGGAATCAGCAGCGGAGACGGCGCGTGGCCGGCTTGGATATACGTCGCCAGCCCCTCAGTCGCCTCTGCCATATAGGGGCTATGGAATGCACCCGACACCGCGACTTTCATAGCGCGGCCGCCAGCCTCTTTTACTAGGACGTCGAGCTCCTGCAGCGCCTCGGACGCTCCGGCCACAACCGTCTGCTGCGGGCTGTTGTAGTTGACCGGCCAGCAGTCCTCGCCTGCCTGTTTTGCCAAGCCCTCGACCTGCGCCGCATCGAGCTTGATGACGGCGCGCATGCCGCCCGGATGGCGCTCGGCAGCCGCGGCCATCAGCGCCGCGCGCTCGCACACGAGCTCAAAGCCTGCTCGCGTATCGAATGCCCCCGCAAAGGTGAGCGCGGCGACCTCGCCCAGCGAGAATCCCGCACAGGCGGCAGGCATCACGCCGCGCTCACGCAGAGCGGTAGCCGCTGCCAGGTCGTGAACGAACACGCACGGCTGCGTGTTCTCGGTCTGCGAGAGCTCCTCCTTGGAGGCGCTCCGGCACTGCTCGCTGGTCCCCGGGCGCACCTCGTCGGCAATGGCGAACACCTCGGCAGCCGCCGGCGATGCTTCGATGAGGTCAACACCCATCGCGGGATGCTGGGCACCCTGACCGGCAAACAGAAACGCTACGCTACCCATGCGGACGCACCCTTCAGGACGCGCTCGGCGCCATCGACCAGGTCGTTAACGATTTCACGTGCGCTCTGGCGCTCGTTGACCATGCCGGCAATCTGTCCACACAAAAACGAACCCTCTTCGTAGTTGCCGTCCTTGGCGGCCTTACGCAGCGCACCGGTTCCCATAGCACCGAGCTCCTCGGCACTCGCACCGGAACCCTCGCTCTTGGCGTAGGCGTTGGTGAAGGGGCTCTTGAGGGCACGCACCGGGTGTCCCGTCGAGCGGCCGGTCGCACGCGTCGAGGTGTCGTTGGCCTTCAGGACCATCTCCTTGTACTGCTCCGATACGGTGCACTCGTCTGCGACCAGAAAGCGCGTACCCACTTGCACGCCGGCGGCGCCCAGCATAAAGGCGGCTGCCACGCCGCGGCCGTCGGCAATACCGCCGGCTGCCACAACAGGGATTTCGACCGCATCGACGACCTGCGGCACCAGTGCCATCGTCGAGGTCTCGCCAATATGGCCGCCCGATTCGGTGCCCTCGGCAACAACCGCCGTGGCTCCACGACGCGCCACGAGGCGCGCCAGCGCCACCGAGGCAACGACCGGGATGACCTTGATGCCCGCCTCGTTCCACGCCTTCATGTACTTGGCGGGATTGCCGGCGCCCGTCACGACGACCGGCACTCGCTCGTCAATCACGACCTGCGCGACCTCGTCGGCAAACGGGCTCATGAGCATGACGTTGACGCCAAAGGGTTTATCCGTCCTGGCGCGCAGCTCGTGAATCTGGTCGCGAAGCCAGTTGGCGTCGGCGTTCATGGCCGCGATAATCCCTAAGCCACCCGCCTCGGACACTGCGGACGCCAGCGAGGCGTCGGCAATCCAGGCCATACCGCCCTGGAACACGGGCTTTTCGATGCCGAGCAGATCGCAGAGAGGAGTCTTGAGCATCTCTACTTCTCCAATGCCGCCTCGACCGTATCGGCGAACTCGCCGACCGTCTTGGGGTTCTCCTCGGTATCGAGCTGGATGCCAAACTCGTCCTCGACGGCGACGAGGATCTCGACGGTACCCAGACTGTCGAGACCAATCTCCTCGAGCGTGGACTCGGGCTTCATCTCGACATCGTCAAGACCGGCGGTCTCGCGGATAACGTCGCAAACGCGCTCGAAGGTCTTCTGATCTGCCATGGTAGTTCTCCTTTGTTTGTGCCCTAGGGGCGTTTTTTCCTATGTGCAACTACTTCCAACGAAGCAGATAGCCACCTATATCCAGACCGGCGCCAAATCCAACCAAGGCGATGGTGTCGCCTGTGTGAAGTGCACCGGCGTTTGCCAGCCGATCGAGGGCAAGCGGAATGCATGCGCTCGAAATGTTGCCGATCTCGCGCAGCGTTCGAACCACGCGCTCGTCTGGCACGCCGAGGCGCTTGACCGCCTGACTCAGGATTCGTTCGTTAGCCTGATGGAATACAAAATGGTCGATGTCTTCGACCGAAATGCCCGCATCGCCCGCAAGCTTATGGACCGTGTCGCAGATGGCGTTGACGCCGAACTTGAACACGCGGCGGCCATTCATGGACAGCACGCTCTCGCTATCTGCAGAGGCCTTAAACGGCGAGGTGCCGACCAGACCGGGTACGCGCAACGTCTCGACGTCGGGCGCCGTCGAAAGCTCAACGGCAAGGGGGTTGTCTCCCCCAGCTCCAATCACTGCGGCGCCTGCCCCATCGCCAAAGAGCACGCAGGTGGCGCGGTCGGTCCAGTCGAGCGTGCGCGTCATCTGCTCGGCAGCAACAACAAGCACGCGCTCGGCACGGCCGCGGGCGATATAGCCCTCGGCGACATCGAGCGCAAACACGAAGCCGGCACAAGCCGCCGAGACATCGAAGGCAGGGCACGTCGCGCCCAGACGCTCGGCTACGGCACACGCCTCGGCGGGAACAAGGTGGTCACCCGTTGTCGTCGAGCAGACGATTAGATCCAGCTGGCTCGCGTCGATTCCGGACACCTGGAGTGCCCGCTCGCTCGCCGCTACGGCAAGGTCGTCGAGTGACTCGGTGGTGCAGACGTGGCGGCTCTTGATACCGGTGCGGGTAAAAATCCACTCATCCGAGGTATCGAGGAACTCAGATAGCTCGTCATTGGAAACACTGCGCTCAGGAAGCGCCGAGCCTGTTCCAAGAATCGTGAAACCCATCACTAACCTCCTTTGAGTTGTTGACGTGTTTACATCGACCAAGAGAGGATAGCGCATTTTAGTCGTTGTTGACGTGTTAACATTAAATTGTCCAAATGCGACAAAGGCTTCACATTGTGTCTATCTCTCGACACCATTGCGCGATTGCCTTATTAACTTAGGAGGTAGCAGCTGTTATGGATTCTCGTTTAACGATAGTCGACGTAACCGGATCGACCAACGATGACCTGCTCGAAGCAGGAAAACAGGGAGAGCCGCACGGCACGGGACTTGCCGCCCGGACTCAGACGGCAGGACGCGGCCGGCGCGGCCACAAGTGGGATTCAACCGCCGGCAACCTATTGCTTTCGATTGTCCTGCGTCCATGCGTTAATCCTGCAAAGTACTCTGGTCTTGCCGCCATCAGCGGCTTAGCGGTGCTCGAGGCGCTCGAAAAGCAGGGTCTTGCAAACGAGATTGGCCTCAAATGGCCCAACGACCTGGTCGCGCGAGGACGCAAGCTCGGCGGCATTCTGGTCGAGGCCGCACGCGATAACGAAGGCAAACCTTTCGCCGTCTGCGGCATTGGCGTCAACGTAAACTACACGCCCCAAGAGGTGCCCGATGGCGGCCTGGCGGCAATTGGCCTCTCGGATCTCAACGAGAACGTTCCCGCCGTCGACATGCTCCTCGATGAGGTCTATCACGCAGTTATAGACGCTGTAGATGCCTGGGCAGAGCGCCTCACCGCCAAGGAAGAAGACGCCGGTCCGCTCGCGCCCGTCCACGATGAATATATCGCTCACCTCAATTGGATCGGGGAGCACGTTATCGCCCGCTCCCCCGCTGGGGACGAGCTGGCGCGTGGCATCTTTCAAACGGTCGATGGCTTTGGTCGCGCGTGCATCGAAACGGAAGACGGCTTTCGATCCTTCCATTTTGAGGAGGCATCGCTGCGTCCCTTGAGCGAATAGGGCGCCGCAACCACCTACTCGGCAGCATTACCCCACAGTCCAAACCATCATTCAAAACAAAAGGGCCCCGCTGCCGTAGCGGCAGCGGGGCCCTTTGAGCTATGAGCGATATCGCTTAGAGCTTGATGTCGATGTCGACGCCAGCGGGGAGGTCGAGACGCATGAGCGAATCAACGGTGCCCGAGGTGGGGTCGAGGATGTCGATGAGGCGCTTGTGGGTGCGCATCTCGAACTGCTCACGGGAGTCCTTGTTCACGTGCGGCGAGCG
Source organism: uncultured Collinsella sp. (assembly GCA_902494085.1). GTDB lineage: Bacteria > Actinomycetota > Coriobacteriia > Coriobacteriales > Coriobacteriaceae > Collinsella. The sequence goes on along the minus strand of CABURU010000001.1, from coordinate 3,587 downwards.
GATAACCGTGTACAGGTTGCGCTCGGTGGGCAGGGGGACAGGACCGGAAACGCGAGCGCCGGTCTTCTGAGCGGTCTCGACGATGAGCTTCGCGGACTGATCGACGACCTCGTGATCATAGCCCTTGAGGCGAATGCGGATCTTCTGGGTAGCCAACTTAAACCTCCAAAGAGTGCGAGAGATGTTCTCGCGGATTACGTAACAGGGAGCTCGAACTTAGGCGTTCTTGCTCATGACCTCGTCCACGATGGACTTGGGCGCGGGCTCATAAGAGTCGAACTGCATCGTGTAGGATGCACGGCCCTGGGTCTGGGAGCGAAGGTCGGTAGCGTAACCGAACATCTCGCCCAGCGGCACCTTGGCACGGATGAGCTTGCTGTTCTTGCGATCCTCCATGCCCTCGATCTTGCCGCGGCGACCGGAGAGGTTGCCCATAACGTCGCCCATGTACTGCTCAGGGGTCTCGACCTCGACAGCCATGATCGGCTCGAGCAGCTGCGGATCGGACTTCTTGAGGGCGTCCTTGATAGCCATGGAACCGGCGATCTTGAAGGCGGCCTCGGAGGAGTCGACCTCGTGGTAAGAACCGTCGAACAGGGTGACCTTAACGTCGAGGACCGGGAAGCCGGCGATAACACCGGTGTTCAGGGCCTCCTGGATGCCCTTGTCGATGGACGGGATGTACTCCTTGGGCACGACGCCGCCGACGATAGCGTTGACGAACTCGTAGCCGAAGCCCTCCTCCATCTTCTCGAGCTTGATGACGGCGTGGCCGTACTGACCGCGACCGCCGGACTGACGGACGAACTTGCCCTCAGCCTTCTCGACGTCGTGACCAGCGGTCTCGCGGTAGGCAACCTGGGGCTTACCAACGTTAGCGTCAACCTTGAACTCGCGGAGCAGACGGTCGACGATGATCTCGAGGTGCAGCTCGCCCATGCCGGCGATGATGGTCTGGCCGGTCTCGTGGTTGGTGGACACCTGGAAGGTCGGGTCCTCTTCGGCGAGCTTGGTCAGAGCCAGGGACATCTTGTCCTGCTCGGCCTTGGTCTTGGGCTCGATGGCAACGTCGATAACGGGCTTAGCGAACTCGATCTTCTCGAGGACGATCTCCTTGCCCTCGGCGCACAGGGTGTCACCGGTGGTGGAGTTCTTGAAGCCGACGCAAGCGACGATGTCGCCAGCGGCAGCGTCGTCACGGTCGATACGCTCGGCAGCGTTCATCTCGAGGATGCGGCCGAGGCGCTCGCGCTGACCGTTGGAAGCGTTGACCACGTAGGAGCCGGACTCGGCGCGGCCGGAGTAAACGCGGACATAGGTGAGCTTACCGACGAACGGGTCGGTCATGATCTTGAAGACCAGGCCGGAGAAGGGCTCGTCGAAGGAAGGATGACGCTGAATCTCCTCGCCGGTGTCCGGATCGGTACCGGTGACGGCCTCGACGTCGAGCGGGCTGGGCAGGTAGTCGACGACAGCGTCGAGCAGCTCCTGAACGCCCTTGTTCTTGTAGGCGGAACCCACGAAGACGAGGTTGAGCTCGTTGGCCAGAACGCCCTTGCGCAGAGCAGCCTTGAGCTCCTCGACGGTGAAGTCCTCCTCCATGAGAATCTTCTCCATGAGCTCGTCGTCAAAGCTGGCAGCAGCGTCGAGGAGCTCCTCGCGCTTGGTGGCAGCGATGTCGGCAAACTCAGCCGGGATCTCGTCCATCGGCTCGGGGTAGGTCATGCCCTTCTCGTCGGCCTTGAAGTCCCATGCAGTCATGGTGACCAGGTCGATGACGCCCCAGAAGTTGTCCTCGGCGCCCATCGGGACCTGAGCGGCCACGGCGTTAGCGTCGAGACGATCCTTCATGGTCTCGATAGCGTTGAAGAAGTCAGCGCCCACGCGGTCATACTTGTTGATGAAGGCGATGCGGGGGACGTTGAAGGTAGAAGCCTGACGCCAAACGGTCTCAGACTGGGGCTGAACGCCGGCAACGGCGTCGAAGACGGCGACAGCGCCATCGAGGACGCGCAGGCAGCGCTCGACCTCGGCGGTGAAGTCAACGTGGCCCGGGGTGTCGATGATCTGGATGCGGTAGTCCTTACCGTCCTTGTTCCAGAAGCACGTGGTAGCAGCGGAGGTAATGGTTACGCCGCGCTCCTGCTCCTGAACCATCCAGTCCATGGTGGCAGCGCCCTCATGGACCTCACCGATCTTGTGGGTCTTACCGGTGTAGTAAAGAATACGCTCGGTCGTGGTGGTCTTACCGGCATCGATGTGGGCCATGATGCCGATGTTACGGGTATCGGAAAGCTTGTACTTAGGCTTAGCCATGTTAGTTCCTTACCTTAACTTACCAACGATAGTGAGAGAACGCGCGGTTGGCCTCGGCCATCTTGAAGACGTCCTCACGCTTCTTGACGGAAGCGCCCAGGCCGTTGGAAGCGTCGAGGATCTCGTTGGCGAGACGCTCGGCCATGGTCTTCTCCTTGCGAGCGCGGGAGAAGTTGACGATCCAGCGGATACCCAGAGCGGTGGAACGACGGGAGTTGACCTCCATCGGGACCTGATAGGTAGCGCCACCGACACGCTTGGGCTTAACCTCGAGCGTGGGCTTGACGTTGTCCATAGCCTTCTTGAAGGTAGCGAGAGCGTCGCCACCCTCGGACTTCTCGGCAACGATCTCGAAAGCGGTGTAAACGATGCGCTCAGCGGTGGCCTTCTTGCCGTCAAGAAGGACCTTGTTGATGAGCTGAGTCACCAGGCGGTTGTTGTAAACGGCGTCAGGCTGAACCTCACGACGATTAGCTGCTGCACGACGCGGCATGTGAAATCTCCTTAAGTGTCTACCGTGCGGCGCTTAGGCGGCACACGGCGAAAGTATCAAAACGTTATCTGGCTTATTTGGCCTTGGGGCGCTTAGCACCGTACTTGGAACGGGCCTGCATACGGTTCTGGACCGGAGCAGCGTCGTAGGCGCCACGGATGACGTGATAACGGACACCAGGGAGGTCACGGACACGACCGCCGCGAACGAGCACGATGGAGTGCTCCTGCAGGTTGTGGCCCTCACCCGGGATGTAAGCAGTAACTTCGATGCCGTTGACAAGGCGAACACGGGCAACCTTACGAAGAGCCGAGTTCGGCTTCTTGGGGCTCGTGGTGAAGACACGGGTGCACACGCCGCGCTTCTGGGAGTTGTGCTGCAGAGCAGCGTTCTTGGACTTCTTGGGCACGGAACGACGGCCCTGGCGAACCAGCTGGTTAATAGTAGGCAAAGCGTACTCCTTCTCGAATGATTCCAGCTTTCTGTAAAGTGCAACGGCTTGAATCGAGGGGTCAGCATCCCCCTACGAAACACGCAGTTCGATAGGATACGTGGCGTTAGCTGTGCCGTCAACAGACCACGCCGCCGGGCGTATCCCAAAATTGGCACATTTCCGCAAAGCCTACACAAAAGGAATCCCTTCTGCTGTGCGCGTGGGCGGATTCCCGGACCGGGCCGCCCGCTGTTTAAGTTTGCTGCTCTACAGTCCTGCGCAAGACGGAAAGCACATTAAGTGCTTTCCTTTGCGTGCGGAACTCGCGACAAACTTAAACAGCGG